>NZ_QAIK01000177.1 GCF_003061005.1 Pseudomonas sp. HMWF021
GGCTGCAAGGTGTTGAAGGAGCAGGTGAGCGCACAACTGGGCAACCTGGGCTGGAGCGATTATCACGGCTGGTGGCTGGCCTGCGGCACCGGGACGACGCTGGCAGGGTTGGTGCTCGCCGAGGCAGGTGCGCATCCGGTGTATGGCGCGCTGGCGGTGCCCGAGGATCATGGTGTGGCGCCGCAGGTGGCGGCAATTGTGCGGGAGGCTGGGCTGGAAGCGGCACTTTACACGTTGATCGACGCCAGCCGGGGTGGTTTCGCCAAGGTTGATCCGGTGTTGCTTGAATTCATCGACAACACTGAACGGTGCAGCGGCATTCCATTGGAATCCTTGTATACCGGCAAGGCGCTTTTAGCGCTCAAGGAGCAGATCGAGGCGGGCGGATTCGAGCCAGGCACACGGTTGATCTTCGTGCATACCGGCGGCCTACAGGGGCGCCGCGGATTCACCACAGGATGAATGAGTAACCCTGTGGTGAGGGGATTTATCCCCGATGGGCTGCGCAGCGGCCCCTCATTGGACACGCACTGAGTCTGATCCACCGTGTGCACAGGTTTTAGGGCCGCTTCGCAGCCCATCGGGGATGAATCCCCTCACTACAATGGTCAAAACCTGGCGTCAGCGCGGAGCGCGCTTGGGCATCATCCGCAACAAGGTGTTATCGCCCACCACATAATGGTGATAAAGCCCCGCCAGCGCATGCAGGCCGATCAGCCAGTAGCCGGTATTGCCGATCAACACGTGCCAGTGCTCCACCTGCTTGGCGAACGCCTTGTCTTCATGGACCAGCAGCGGCAGATCGAAGCCGTAGAACATCACCTGATGCCCTTCGGCGCTGGTGATCAGCCAGCCAAGGATCGGCATGCTGATCATGAACAGGTACAACAGCCAGTGCATCACCCTTGCCAGCAATGTCTGCCATTGCGGCGAGGCCGGGAAGATTTTCGGTGCGGGGCCGATGCTGCGGGCCACCAGACGAAACCACACCAGCACGAACACGGTCAGGCCGAGCATGTAATGCACTTCGCGGATCAGCGTGCGGCCACCACTGCCCTTTGGAAAGATCCCCCGAAGCTCCATGCTGGCGTACACCAGGATCAACAGAAGCAGCATCAGCCAGTGCAACAGCACGGACACGGTGCTGTAGCGGGATTCGGAACTTGTCCACGGCATACGGTATTTCCTCACAGATCAGGGGGGCGCTACAGGCCGTTCTTGAGCGACGGCATGCTTTAACTGTAATCCGCTTTGGCGGATTTGCCTGAGGCTGATCGGAGTTTCAATGCGCTGAATCAGGGCTTGAGCCAAAAAAAACGCCAGAGTCGCAAAGGCCCTGGCGTTTTTTGTTGTGTTGACGAAAAGCGTGATCAGCTCGACTGCGGCATCTCGCCGTTGGCCAGACGCTTGTTGATGTCGGCAATCACTTCCGGCAGATCGCTGATGGTGTCGATCATGTAGTGCGGGCGCGAGTCGGCGAACAGCGCATGGATGCGTTTGCGTTCGCTGGCCAGTTCGTCGCTGCCCAGCGCACGGTAGCCGGCGTAGTCCAGGCCCAGCGCGTTGCCGGAGCAGATCAGCGCCACGGTCCACATCCCGGCGCGACGGCCTTCGAGGATGCCCGGCACGGTGTCGTCGATTTTCACGCAGGCCGCGACATCATCGATGCCCAGCGCAATCACGTTGGCCAGTGCCTGAGCCGGCCATGGGCGACCGTTCGGCACTTCGTCGGTGGCGACCACGTGGTCGGCGACATAGCCGTTGGTGGCGGCCAGCGCCACGACCTTGTCCATCACCTGTTTCGGATAGCCGGAGCAGGAGCCGATCTTGATCCCTTGCTGGCGCAGGTTGGCAATGGTTTCCAGGGCGCCGGGAATCAGCGCCGAGTGCTCGGCGATCTTCTCGATCTGCAGGGGCATGAAGCGGTTGTAGATCGCGGTCACGTCGTCATCGGTCGGGGTGCGGCCGAACGCTTTGCGATAACGCTCGGCGACCTGCGGCTGATCGCACAGGGTGCGGATGTGGTCCCACTTGCCCATGCCCATCGGGCCACGGGCCTCTTCGATGGACACCTGAACGTCGAATTCGGCAAAGGCTTCGACGAAAATCTGCGTCGGCGCGAACGAGCCGAAATCCACCACGGTGCCGGCCCAGTCGAGGATGGCGGCTTGCAGTTTGCTTGGGTTTACGTAGTTCATGGCAATCGATTCCTGAGTAGGCAATGCAATTCAAAAGGTTCGGCGAACCTGTGGGAGCGGGCTTGCCCGCGATGGGGCTCTTTCAGTCGACATCTATGCTGATAGTCAGACCGCTATCGCGGGCAAGCCCGCTCCCACAGGTATCGTGGTGTTTCAGATATCGAGGACTTCCATCTCGCGCAGCACTTCACCCACGGCCGCCACCGCCTGGCGCATTTCGTCCGGGGTAACGTGGCCGATGCAGCCGACGCGGAAGGTTTCGACCTGGGTCAGTTTGCCGGGGTAGAGGATGTAACCCTTGGCCTTGACCCGTTCGTAGAAGTCCTTGAACTGGTAGCGCGGATCCGTCGGCGCATGGAAGGTGGCGATGATCGGCGCTTGGATCGCTGCCGGCAGGAAGCTGCGCAGCCCGAGCTTGCCCATCTCTTCCATCAACGCCTGACAGTTGGCGGCGTAACGCGCATGGCGCGCCGGCAGGCCACCTTCTTCGTTGTATTGCAGCAACGCTTCGTGCAGCGCCGCGACCACGTGGGTCGGCGGGGTGAAACGCCACTGGCCGGTCTTCTGCATGTAAGCGTGCTGGTCATACAGGTCCATCGCCAGCGAGTGCGAATTGCCGGCCGCTGCTGCCAGGGATTCTTTGCGAGCGAAGACAAAACCCATCCCCGGCACGCCTTCCAGGCACTTGCCTGAAGCGGCGATCAACGCATCGAACGGCACTTTTTGCGCGTCTACTGGCAGGGCGCCGAACGAGCTCATGGCATCGATGATCAGGCGCTTGCCGTGTTGCGCCACAACCTCGGCGATTTCCGGCAAAGGGTTGAGGATGCCGGTGCTGGTTTCGCAATGAATCAGCGCGACGTGGCTGATGTCGCCATCGGCGCGCAGCAGGCGGTCGACGTCGGCAGCGGTGGTCGGTTCGTCCTCAGCGGTTTCGAAAGTGCTGAACGAGCGGCCAAGCACTTCGCAGATCTTCGCCAGACGCTTGCCGTAGGCACCGTTGATCAGCACCAGTACCTTGCCATCGCGCGGCACCAGCGTACCGATCGCCGCTTCAACGGCGAAGGTGCCGCTGCCCTGCAATGGCACGCAGTGGTGCGTGGCGGCGCCGTTGATGATCGCCAGCAATTGTTCGCAAAGGCTGGCGGTCAGTAGATTGAAGCGGTCATCCCATGACCCCCAGTCGACCATCATTGCCTGGCGGGTGCGGGCCGAGGTGGTCAACGGGCCGGGAGTGAGCAGGATGGGTGCGGCAGTACTCATTCGTGTGTCCTCGCGATAGCGCTGTGGGATGAAGCTACGGGGCATACGTTGCAATTCGGCGGTGTATCAATCAAATTGTTTGTTGTTATGTCAGCCATCAGTGAGGGTTATTCATGAACCTGTTCCAGCTGCGCGCCTTCGACGCCGTGGCCCGGGAGGGCAGTTTCACTCGCGCCGCCGCGCGCCTGTTCATCAGCCAGCCGGCGGTCACCGGACACATCAAGGCGCTGGAGGAGCACTACCAGATCACCCTGTTACGGCGCACCGCGCGTCGGGTCGAACTGACCGAGGAGGGCACCAAACTGGCAGCGATCACCCGCGCGATGTTCGGTCTGGCCGAGGAAGCGCAGACCCTGCTCGAAGCCAATCGTCAGTTGCTCACCGGGCGCCTCGAAGTGGCGGCGGACGGCCCGCACATGGTCATGCCGATGCTCGCCAGCCTGCGTGCGCGCTATCCGGGGATCACGGTGAATCTGCGTCTGGGCAATGCGCAGGAAACCCTCGCCGCGCTGTTGTCCGAGCATGCCGACGTGGCGGTGCTGACCGAGGTCGAACCGCGCAAGGGCCTGCATCTGCAAGCCTTGAGCGAATCGCGGATCTGCGCACTGGTGCCCGCCGCGCATGCGTGGGCGCAGCGGGCCGGGGAGGTCAAGCTCAGGGAGCTGGATCAGGTGATCATGGTGTTACGCGAGCCGAGTTCGATTACCCGGCGCACCTTCGATCAGGCCTGCGCGCAGGCGGCGGTGCATCCACGGGTGTTGCTGGAGCTGGACAGCCGCGAGGCGGTGACTGAAGCGGTGGCGGCGGAGCTGGGGGTGGGCGTGGTGTCGTCGGTGGAAGTCAGCCATGACCCGCGGGTGGTGGCGATTCCGATTGCCGGGGACGGGCTGGTCAATCGGCACATGATTGGCTGCATGGAACGGAGGCGGGAGTTGCGCCTGATCCAGGCGTTCTTCGATCTGGCGTCGGCCTGATACACCGAGTTATGGCCCTTCGCGAGCAGGTATTGCGCCATGCCCCTATCCCCTGTAGGAGCTGCCGCAGGCTGCGATCTTTTGATCTTGTTTTTTAAAAGCAAAATTAAAAGATCGCAGCCTTCGGCAGCTCCTACAGGGGTTGTCAGTTGAGGCTCTCGCGCACCATGTCGAGAAACGTCGCCACCACTCGCCGCGAACTCTGCTCGCGCAAGCACACCAGCGTCTCGGTCAACCGCCGGGTGCAATCGGTGATCGGCAACGCGCACACCCGTGAATCCCCACCGCCTCACGACACACCGGGGTGCCTTCATCCACTGGTATTGCGCCATGCCCATATCCCCTTGTAGGAGCTGCCGAAGGCTGCGATCTTTTGATCTTGTTTTGAAAGCAAAATCAAAAGATCGCAGCCTTCGGCAGCTCCTACAGGGGTTGTCAGTTGAGGCTCTCGCGACCCATATCGAGAAATGTTGCCACCACCCGCCGCGAACTCTGCTCGCGCAAGCACACCAGCGTCTCGGTCAACCGCCGGGTGCAATCGGTGATCGGCAACGCGCACACCCGTGAATCCCCACCGCC
>NZ_QAIK01000178.1 GCF_003061005.1 Pseudomonas sp. HMWF021
CTCGCGCAACTGCAAGGCGAACTGCTCGACGCCCTGTGGAAAACCCTCGAAGTCGGCGGCATCCTGCTTTACGCCACCTGCTCGACGCTGCCGACCGAGAACACCGAAGTCATCGCCGCGTTTCTTGAGCGCACGCCCGGTGCCCGCGAACTGGATCTGGCGACCACCGCCGGGATCAAACAGCCTCACGGTCGCCAATTGCTGGCCCAGCAGGGCGGGCATGACGGGTTCTACTACGCCAAGCTGATCAAGATCGCTGCCGCGCGCGGCTAAACGGATTCAATGGAGTGACTGGATGAAAATCATCATCCTCGGTGCGGGGCAGGTCGGCGGTTCGCTGGCTGAACACCTGGCGAGCGAAGCCAACGACATCACCGTGGTCGACACCGACGGCGAACGCCTGCGCGACCTCGGCGACCGTCTCGACATCCGCACCATTCAGGGCCGCGGCTCGCTGCCGTCGGTGCTGCGTCAGGCCGGCGCCGACGATGCCGACATGCTGGTGGCGGTGACCAACAGCGACGAGACCAACATGGTCGCCTGCCAGGTCGCGCACACCCTGTTCCACACCCCGACCAAAATCGCCCGGGTGCGCGAAGCGTCCTACCTCAATCGCGAGGAACAGCTGTTTCAGAACGAAGCGATTCCGGTCGACGTGCTGATCAGCCCCGAGCAAGTGGTGACCAACTACATCAAGCGCCTGATCCAGCATCCGGGCGCGCTGCAAGTGATCGACTTCGCCGAAGGCCAGGCGCAACTGGTGGCGGTGCGCGCCTATTACGGCGGGCCGCTGGTGGGCCAACAACTGCGCCAGTTGCGCGAGCACATGCCGAATGTCGAAACCCGCGTCGCCGCGATCTTTCGCCGCGACCGGCCGATTCTCCCGCAGGGCGATACGGTGATCGAGGCTGACGACGAAGTCTTCTTCATCGCCGCCCGTGAGAATATTCGCGCGGTGATGAGCGAAATGCGCCGTCTGGATGAAACCTACAAACGCATCGTCATCGCCGGTGGCGGGCAGATCGGCGAGCGTCTGGCGGAGGCCATCGAAAGCCGTTATCAGGTAAAGATCATCGAGATGAACCCGGCGCGCTGCCGCTATCTCTCCGACACCCTCGACAGCACCGTGGTGCTGCAGGGCAGCGCATCGGACCGTGATCTGCTGCTGGAAGAGAACATCGCCGACGCCGATATCTTCCTTGCGCTGACCAACGACGACGAAGCCAACATCATGTCGTCGCTGCTGGCCAAACGCTTGGGCGCGAAGAAGGTGATGACGATCATCAACAATCCGGCGTACGTCGACCTGATTCAGGGCGGCGACATCGACATCGCCATCAGCCCGCAACTGGCGACCATCGGCACCTTGCTTGCCCACGTACGGCGTGGCGATATCGTCAGCGTGCACTCACTGCGCCGGGGCGCGGCGGAGGCCATCGAGGCGATTGCCCACGGTGATGCGAAGTCGAGCAAGGTCATCGGCCGGCCGATCGAGAAAATCGGCCTGCCACCGGGCAGCACGATTGGCGCGATCATCCGCAACGAAGAAGTGATCATCGCCCACGACGACACGGTGATCGAAACCGGCGACCATGTGATTCTGTTCCTTGTGGATAAAAAGCATATTCGCGATGTGGAGAAGCTGTTTCATGTGGGTCTCAGCTTCTTCTGATCCTGAATGAGCGGTGCCTTCATTGGCCCCATCGCTGGCAAGCCAGCTCCCACAGGTTTTTCGGTTGTTCACAAATGTGATGTGCCCCCGAGGTCCTTGTGGGAGCTGGCTTGCCAGCGATGGAGGCACCGCAGATCTTTCTGACGCACTAGAAAAGGACTCCACCGATGCTCGAATCCCTGGAAAAAATGCTCGCCAAGGGTGTGGATAACTCCTTGCTGCGCTTCGGCCTGGGCAAGGGTTATCTGGATCTGGGGGAGAACGCCAAGGCCGCCGAGCATTTCCAGCGCTGTGTCGGCTTCGATCCGAAGTACTCGGCGGCGTGGAAGCTATTGGGCAAGGCGCAACTGGCGTTGGGCGATCACGCCGCCGCGCGGCAGGCGTGGGAACAGGGACTGGAGGCTGCCCGCGCCCATGGCGACAAGCAGGCTGAAAAGGAAATGACGGTGTTTCTGAAGAAACTCGACCGTCAGGCGCAATAAGCTAGAGATAACGCAGGCCGATGCCCTCGGCGTCCACCGTCACCACTTCCATCCGCACCCGTGGCGCGCCTGTGGGTAAATCCTGCACCTGGCCATAAACCACCGCGCCCTTGGGCAATGACGCCAGGCGCGGATGCTGCACATAGACCCCGGTGGGCGTCAGATTGCGCGTCTGGCCCAGGCATTCGCCAAAGCTGTCGTGGGTGATCTTGATGCGGAAGGATTTGCGTTGTTCGGACATCTTTGTGCGCCCTTGAGTGAACGAGGTTGTGGATAAGCCGCAGGAGCAAATCAAAAGATCGCAGCCTGCGGCAGCTCCTACGGGTTATCCACAGAGTGTGCCAACTTGCTCAGTACCAGCGCGCTTCGCCCGGTGGACGTTTCTTGAAGCGCTTCATGCTCCACATGTATTGGCTTGGATAGGCGGCAACGTAGCGTTCAACCACTTTGCTCATGGCCGCGCAGGATTCCTCGGTATCGGTGCTGTACATGGCTTCGGGCGCAGCTTCGAGGATCACTTTGTAGCCGGAACCGTCCGGCAGGCGCAGGGCATGCAGGAACACGCCGACCGCTTTGCCGCCGGCGAGCATGTTCGGCACGAATTTGCTGGTCAGTGCCTGAGTGGCGAAGAACGGCACGAAAATCCCGGCGGATTCGGCCGGTTCCGGGTCAGCGGGAATGCCCACTGCACCACCTTTGCGCACTTCTTTGATGACACTGAGGATGCCTTCCTTGGTGGAAGCAGCGACTTTGTTGCCCAGTTGCACGCGTTGCTTGCGCAGCAATTCATCCACCGCCTTGAGCTTCGGCGGGCGGTAGAAAATGATCGGTTTGCACTGGCTGCAATAGAAGTGGTTGAGCACTTCCCAGTTGCCCAAGTGACTGGTGATGCCGACCACGCCTTTGCCCGAGGCCAGCGCCTCCTTGAGGATGTCGAGGCCTTCGACTTCGCGCACCAGATCGATGGAGCGCTGCGCCGGCCAGATCCACGCGCAGGCGCTTTCGGTGAGGGATTTGCCGATATCTTTCAGGCTCTGACCGACCAGACGCTCACGTTCGGCCGGGTCCATCTGTGGAAAACATTTGGAAAGGTTGATCCGCACCACGTCGCGGGAGCGGTTGGGGGTTTTCCACATGATCCAGCCGATCGCCGAACCCACGGCCTGCACGGCCCGCCATGGCAGCAGGGCAAACAGCCGCAGAGCGCCTACCAGCAAGGCGCCTTTAAACTTTTCCACAGGTCACTCCTGATGTTGTGCGGTGCGCGAGGCGGCCATTCTAACCGCCGTTGGCGAGCTGCGCGTAGCGGTCACAGTCCTGGGTGTGATCCATGACCATGCCCGAGGCCTGCATCAGTGCGTAGCAAATGGTCGGGCCGACGAAGGTGAAACCGGCCTTTTTCAGGGCCTTGCTCATCGCCAGCGCTTCGGAGGTGATCGCCGGAACCTCGCTGCGGTCCTTGAAATGATTGATGATCGGTTGGCCGCCGACGAACGACCAGAGGAACGCCACCGGGTCCTCCAGCGCCAGCCAGGCCTGGGCATTGCGCCGGGCGGCATTGAGTTTGAGGCGGTTGCGAATGATGCCGGGATCGAGCATCAGTTCGGCGATTTCCGCGTCGCTCATCTGTGCCACACGCTGCACGTCAAAGCCATACAACACCTCGCGGTAGCGCTCGCGCTTGCGCAGCACGGTGATCCACGACAGCCCGGCCTGGAACCCTTCGAGCAAAAGCAACTCGAACAAACCCTGCGCATCGCGTAGCGGCGTGCCCCACTCCTGATCGTGATAAGCCATGTACAGCGGATCTTCGGTACACCAAAAGCAGCGTGGCATAAGGCTCCAGGGGGTGGAGGTGCGACTGAATCGGGTATACTCCCGCTCTTTAAATCGCAGCCCAAGAAACAGGTGAATTTCGTGAGCCAGCCTACGCCAGCCGTGCGTACCTTCCAAGACTTGATCCTCGCGCTCCAGCAATACTGGGCCGAGCAAGGTTGTGTGGTACTTCAGCCCTACGATATGGAAGTAGGCGCCGGCACTTTCCACACCGCGACATTCCTGCGCGCCATCGGCCCGGAAACCTGGAACGCCGCGTACGTGCAGCCAAGCCGCCGTCCGACTGACGGCCGCTACGGGGAAAACCCGAACCGTCTGCAGCACTACTATCAGTTCCAGGTCGTGCTGAAGCCGAACCCGGACAACTTCCAGGAACTGTACCTGGGCTCGCTCAAGCATGTCGGCCTGGACCCGCTGGTCCACGACATCCGCTTCGTCGAAGACAACTGGGAATCGCCGACCCTCGGCGCCTGGGGTCTGGGCTGGGAAGTCTGGCTCAACGGCATGGAAGTGACTCAGTTCACCTACTTCCAGCAGGCTGGCGGCATCGAGTGCTACCCGGTGACCGGCGAGATCACATACGGTCTGGAGCGTCTGGCCATGTACCTGCAGGGTGTGGATTCGGTCTACGACCTGGTGTGGGCTGACGGCCCGTTCGGCAAGGTGACCTACGGCGACGTGTTCCACCAGAACGAGGTGGAGCAGTCCACCTACAACTTCGAACACGCCAACGTCGACAAACTGTTCGAACTGTTCGACTTCTATGAAAGCGAAGCCAAGCGCCTGATCGAACTCGACCAGCCGCTGCCGTTGCCAAGCTACGAAATGGTGTTGAAGGCCTCGCACACCTTCAACCTGCTGGATGCGCGCCGGGCGATCTCGGTGACCGCGCGTCAGCAATACATTCTGCGCGTACGCACCCTGGCGCGTTCCGTTGCGCAAGCCTACCTGCTGGCTCGCGCCAAGCTGGGCTTCCCGATGGCGACCCCGGACCTGCGTGACGAAGTACTGGCCAAGCTGGAGGCTGCACAATGAGTGCGCAAGATTTTCTGGTTGAACTGGGCACCGAAGAACTGCCGCCAAAAGCCCTGAACACCCTGGCTGAAGCGTTCCTCGCCGGTATCGACAAGGGCCTGCAAGCTGCCGGCCTGAGCTACGAAAGCAAAACCGTCTATGCCGCGCCGCGTCGTCTGGCCGTGCTGATCACCGCGCTGGCCACCCAGCAGCCGGATCGCAGCATCAACCTCGACGGCCCGCCGCGTCAGGCTGCCTTCGATGCCGAAGGCAACCCGACCCAGGCAGCCCTGGGCTTCGCCAAGAAGTGCGGCGTCGAGCTGAGCGAAATCGACCAGAGCGGTCCGAAACTGCGCTACAGCCAGAACATCGCCGGCAAGCCGACCGCGAGCCTGCTGCCGACCATCGTCGAAGATTCGCTGAACGACCTGCCGATCCCGAAACGCATGCGTTGGGGTGCGCGCAAGGAAGAGTTCGTGCGTCCGACCCAGTGGCTGGTGATGCTGCTCGGTGACCAGGTCATCGACTGCACCATCCTTGCGCAGAAGGCCGGTCGTGACTCCCGTGGTCACCGCTTCCACCACCCGGAAAGCGTGCGCATCGGTTCGCCGGCCAGCTACCTGGCCGACCTGCGTGCTGCCTATGTTCTGGCCGATGCCAACGAGCGTCGCGAGATCATCAGCAAGCGCACCGAAGAACTGGCGACCCGTCAGGAGGGCACGGCGATCGTGCCGCCGGCGCTGCTCGATGAAGTGACCGCACTGGTTGAATGGCCGGTGCCACTGGTGTGCTCGTTCGAGGAACGTTTCCTCGACGTGCCGCAGGAAGCGCTGATCACCACCATGCAGGACAACCAGAAGTACTTCTGCCTGCTGGACGCCGACGGCAAGTTGCTGCCACGGTTCATCACCGTCGCCAACATCGAATCCAAAGACCCGCAGCAGATCATCGCCGGTAACGAGAAAGTGGTTCGCCCACGCCTGACCGACGCCGAGTTCTTCTTCAAGCAAGACAAGAAGCAGAAACTCGAAGACTTCAACCTGCGCCTGCAGAACGTGGTGTTCCAGGAAAAACTCGGCAGCGTCTACGACAAGGCCGAGCGCGTTTCCAGACTGGCCGCATACATCGCCGCACGCATTGGCGGCAACGCTTCGTGGGCGGCCCGCGCCGGCCTGCTGTCGAAGTGTGACCTGGCGACCGAAATGGTCGGCGAGTTCCCGGAGATGCAAGGTGTCGCCGGCTACTACTACGCCCTCAATGACGGCGAGCCGGAAGACGTTGCGCTGGCGCTGAACGAGCAGTACATGCCACGCGGTGCCGGTGCTGAACTGCCGGCGACCCTGACCGGTGCAGCCGTTGCGATCGCCGACAAGCTCGACACCCTGGTCGGTATCTTCGGTATCGGCATGCTGCCGACCGGCAGCAAGGACCCGTATGCCCTGCGCCGTGCGGCACTGGGTGTGCTGCGTATCCTGATCGAGAAACAACTGGATCTGGATCTGAACGACGCCGTGGCTTTCGCCGTGACGGCGTTCGGTGCCAAGGTCAAGGCTGCCGGTCTGAACGATTCGGTACTGGAATTCATCTTCGACCGCCTGCGTGCGCGTTACGAAGACGAAGGCGTCGATGTCGCCACTTATCTGTCGGTTCGTGCCCTGAAGCCGGGTTCGGCGCTGGACTTCGACCAGCGCGTGCAAGCGGTGCAGGCCTTCCGTAAATTGCCGGAAGCGGCAGCGCTGGCGGCAGTGAACAAGCGTGTGTCGAACCTGCTGAGCAAGGTTGAAGGCTCGGTGCCGACCGACGTCCAGGCCAAATATTTTGACAATGCCAACGAGTTCTCGCTGTACTCGGCGATCCAGCAAGCGGATCAGGCGGTGCAGCCAATGGCAGCGGCGCGTCAGTACAACGAATCGCTGGCGCGCCTGGCGGCATTGCGCGAGCCGGTGGACGCGTTCTTCGACGCGGTGATGGTCAATGCCGAAGACGCCAATGTGCGGGCCAACCGCTACGCGCTGCTGGCGCGTCTGCGTGGCCTGTTCCTCGGGGTTGCCGACATTTCGCTGCTGGGTTGAGGGACTGCTGTTGAAACTGCTGATACTCGATCGGGACGGAGTGATCAATTACGACTCCGACGCTTACATCAAGTCGGTGGAGGAGTGGATTCCGCTGCCGGGCTCGATCGAGGCGATTGCGCAGTTGAGCAAGGCCGGCTGGACGGTGGCGGTCGCCACCAACCAGTCGGGCATTGCTCGCGGCTATTACGACCTCGCCACCCTCGACGCCATGCACGCGCGCCTGCGCACGCTGGTGGCGGAGCAGGGCGGTGAAGTCGGGCTGATCGTGTACTGCCCGCATGGGCCGGACGAGGGTTGCGACTGCCGCAAGCCGAAACCGGGGATGTTGAAAACCATCGCGCAGCATTACAACGTCGCGCTGACGAATGTCTGGTTCGTCGGCGACAGTCTTGGTGACCTGGAGGCCGCCAAAGCCGTCGATTCACAGCCCGTTTTGGTAAAGACCGGGAAAGGCGAAAAAACTCTGGGCAAGACCCTTCCGGTCGGTACCCTGATTTTTGACGATCTGGCGGCGATTGCCGCAGAATTTATCCACAACTAGAGTGCTTCTGAAGTTCCTGACCAGGGATTGATCGGGAGTGCGCTTGAACAGTCGGGCATTGCCCGTAACGGTAAACGTCGCCATGTCGATACTGCAGGCCATCAGAATTTTTCTCTTTTACCTGCTGCTGGGCACCACTGCCTTGCTGTGGTGCAGCCTGAGCTTTTTTATCGCGCCCTTTCTGCCGTTCAAGGCGCGTTATCGTTTCATCAACGTGTACTGGTGCCGTTGCGCCTTGTGGTTGACCAAGGTGTTTCTCGGCATTCGTTACGAAGTCAAAGGCGCGGAAAACGTGCCGGACCGGCCCTGCGTGATTCAGTCGAATCACCAGAGCACCTGGGAGACATTCTTTCTCTCCGCTTATTTCTCGCCCTTGAGTCAGGTGCTCAAGCGTGAATTGCTGTACGTGCCGTTTTTCGGCTGGGCCATGGCCATGCTGCGGCCAATCGCGATTGACCGCGACAACCCGAAAGCCGCGCTCAAGCAAGTGGCGGCCAAAGGCGATGAGTTGCTCAAGGACAACGTCTGGGTCTTGATCTTCCCTGAAGGCACCCGCGTTCCTCACGGCACCATTGGCAAGTTCTCCCGCAGTGGCAGCGCGTTGGCGGTGAATGCGGCGCTTCCGGTACTGCCGATTGCACACAATGCCGGCAAATTCTGGCCAAAAATCGGCTGGGGCAAGACGCCGGGCGTGATCACCGTAGTCATCGGCGAGCCAATGTATGCCGAAGGCACTGGCCCGCGCGCCATCGCCGAGCTGAATGACCGGGTACAAGCATGGAACGAGCAGACTCAGCGCGAAATGGGTTCGCTGCCACCAGCACCGCAGGCACCTGCCGCGAATGATCAGGTGGCTGTCTGAGATTTTGTGGATAACCTGTGTACGGTTTTGTTGAAAAAGCCTGAATATTGAAAGTAACCGATTGATTTACTTATATATTTCTCAAGCTCATAAAACACCGTAAAAGGTGCATAAGTTTTTTTCGGAAGTAAAAAAACCGGCTCATATAGCCGGTTTTTTTGTGCCTGTTCACTCCGCAATCAGCGGTAGCCGGAGCCTGAACGTCGTGCCCTGATTGACGATGCTATGACATTCGATGCTGCCACCATGATGATCGACCACCGCCTTGACCATCGACAGCCCCAGACCGACGCCATCGATTCCCTGCGCCGATGAAAAGCGTCGGTACTGAGTGAACAGGTCCGGCAGTTCTGCGGCGGCAATGCCTTTACCCTGATCGGTCAACTCACAGCATAACCAATCGGCCTGGCAACTGACCCTCAACGCGATTGTGGTATCCGCCGGGCTGTACTTGATCGCGTTCTCCAGCAGATTGAACAACGCGCGGGTCAACAATCCCTGATCGGCGTTGATCAGGCGCTCTTGCGATTGCTCGTCCATCTCATGACGCAGTTTGATGTTTTTCTGCTGGGCGATAGGCAGCGCCTGATCCAGCACGTCCAGCACCAGCATCGCAAACAGACTGGGCTGGAATTGGTAAGCCTCGGATTCCGCCCGCGCCAGCAACACGAAACCGTCAGTCAGTTCCAGCGCGCGGCGCACCTGGCGCTCGATCTGCTCGAACAACGGCGAATCCGCCCCGGCTTGATGGCGATGCACGTCAAGCAAGGCGAGGATTGCCGAATGCGGAGCACGCAAATCGTGGGAGAGGAAACGCAGCAGAACCCCGCGCTGTTCTTCGGCGGCACGTTCGGCACTCAGGTCGGTGAGGCTCAGCAGCCAGCCGATGGGTGTATCGCCGTCCACCGGCAGCAAAGCCGCGCGTTCAAGACGCAGGCTGCGCTCCTTGTGATCGCGAAACTCGAGCAGGGTCAGGGCTGATAACGAGGGACGCGGTTCTGTGGATAATTCCGGATAACCGAGACGGGCCAGTTGCTCGAGCACATCGTCGCCGACCAACGGGTGATCGAACAACACGCGGGCCTTGCGATTGCCCAGCAGAATCTGCCCCTTGGGATCGCTGATCAGCGTCGCCACCGGCAGGTATTCCAGTCCGTCAGCGATAAAACGCCGGGTATCGCGCGTGCGACTCATGGCTTGTTCCAGCGCCATGATCTGGCCCTGCAACTGGTCGGCGCTGGTGAATCGCGCGCGGCGCCGTTCCGGGAATACCTTTGGTTCGCGGTCCAGCCGCGCCAGCTCCCAGCCAAAGTACGTCAGCACTACGCTCAAGCGCCGCCAGTTCCAGATAAGGTAACCGAACAACATCCCGAGCGCCGCAGGGGTCGGTGACCACCAGTAGCGGATTTCTGCCAGCCCGGCACTGGTCAGCAGCACGCAGGCCACACCACCCAAAGTGACCCAAATCGCCCACCGCGGGCGCCACAGTAGCCATCCGAGGACGCCCGCGACCAGAACCACCGAGAGTAATGCGCTTAAACCCGGTGTCAGATCGTGCAAGTTGATCTGGGCGCGATACGACAACAAGGCGGTCAGCGGCAACAGCACTAGACTTATCCACAACCACTCGCGCACCAGACGCCGAAACAGGCGCTGAACCTGACTCGGCTCGCGGCTTTCACGCCGACGCGGACTATTCATGGCAAACAGGCGGGGGGGGCAGTGAATGGTTTCATGGACCACAGGTCTGAGACGTAGATCCGAAGAATCATAGCGGACGTCGACCGATGATGGACGGCTTACTTTTACCGCACAGGCCAGACCGTTATGGTTGTCGGCCACTGCCCAAGCAACAAGGAACCCACGCGTATGCGCGTTGCGATACTGGACGATGAACCCGTCGAACTGCGCCGGGTCGAGCAAACCCTGCAGCAGATGGCTGAGGTGGGAGACCAGCCGTGGTCGCTGCACAGCTTTGAAAGGGGTGAGGACCTGCTGCGCCAATTGCGTCGGGACACCTTCGATCTGCTGATCCTCGACTGGCAACTGCCCGACCTGACCGGCCTGGCCCTGCTGCGCTGGACCCGCGAACACATGGAATCGCCGCCCGCCGCGATCATGTTGACCAGTCGCGATGGCGAAAGCGACATCGTTCAGGCCCTGAACGCCGGTGCCGACGATTACGTCAGCAAACCGTTCCGCCCCAATGAGTTGAAAGCACGAGTCGCCGCCGTACTGCGCCGGCATAGCCAGCAACGCAGTAGCGCCGCCGACGTGCTGAGCTTCAATGATCTGACGTTCGACGATGCGGAACTGAGCGTCACCCGTGAGGGCAGGGCAGTCGTCATGACCGAGCGTGAATACCGCCTGGCGCGCTGCCTGTTCAGTAACCTGGGACGGCCATTATCGCGGGAGTATTTATACGAACGCTTCTGGCCGCATGAAGAAGTGGCATCGTCTCGGCCGCTGGATACGCACATCTATCGCCTGCGTAACAAACTGGGGCTGACGGCGGATCGAGGTTGGCAGTTGTTGACGATTTACGGGTATGGGTATCGATTGGAAAGTGTCACGGCAGCGTCCGAGTGATAATCAACAGGTCGCCGCCAGCGCGGCGTCTGCAGGTAATCAATGCAGGTGCTGCGCAGGCTTTCGTTCTGCCCCATAAAAAGGCCACCGCTGACAGAAATTCGATCTTCTATGTGCGCTCGCCGGTGGGGATTACAAAGCAAATGAGAAAAACCTGCCGGACTCGCCGGGTGGATGGGCCATCGCGACACTGGCTCAAACTCCATCCTTCAACAACCAGGAATGACATGACGTAATCAATGAGACTGAACGCGTTTCGGCTGACGCCAGGTGGAATACAAGAACACGACCGCCAACAGGGTGAAGGGTACGGCGATCACAGGAGCAAATCCTGAGACTACGTAACCCGCTGATCCGCCTACTCCAATTGCCAATGCAAGAAAGAAGTAGTCACTTTTTTTATGGGTGTCTCGGATGATAAGTTTGAGCATCTTAATTTCCGCGAATAGTTGAACATCGTGATACTTGGCGAACCGGATTGTTTAGCGGTAGGTCAGTCAGGGATTTCGTCGGATGTAGCAAAGCCTTCCGCAATCACCGAAGTGTAGAAGAACTTTTAGACTATTGATGTTTTCAGAAAGCGTATTGAAAGACCTGAGGCTGTCGAAATCCGCAGGTCAATTCATATTTCTAACTTCAGCATTACAGGCAACGGTGCCAGGACTGCGACGTAGTATCAGATGTAATTTTTAATCCGATTGTTATCTACCAAAGATAACTACGTCTTTACGCCGCCCGTTAAATCAAATCTCTATCCCTTGAGCGGCACCAGCGCGCCGGTGATACTCCAAATGCCTTTTTGAAATGCTTGGTCATGTGGCTTTGATCAAAAAAGCCTGCCTCCACCGAAGCTTCCACTAGCGTTTTACCGGCAAAAATTGCTGCTTTCACTCGGTCCAAACGTCGCATCGTCAAATAGCGGTGAGGGCTGGTGCCGAAATAAACCCGATAATCTTTGGACAGGCTCCACTTGTCTCGACCGGTGCACTCAGCCAGGTCGTCCAGGCTGACAGGCTGCTGCAGGTTATCGTTCATATACTCACGCGCTCTGTCAGCAGCGGTGAAGCAATTGGCACCGGTAGCGGCACGTTCACCACATACGGCCTGCAGCGTGGTGAAGAGTTGAAAGATGGCGTCGTCTTCCTCCAGCGGATCAAGAGGATCATCCAGCGCAGAAAGTATGTTGTCAGTTGCAGCTGCAAACCGGGGATCATTGGAAATGCCTCCCTTCAGGAAGGGCAAGGGTTTACCGTGCAGCACCTGCTGAGCCAGCTCCGGAGTGATATACAACATCCGATAACGAAAACCCGAATCGCTGCCGGCATGGCCGTCGTGCTCTTCATCTGGATGCAGGACGAGGGTTTCCCCTGGCAAGCTGTTCCGGTTCTCCCCTCGATAGCGAAAGCTTTGCACGCCCGAAAGTGTCCGGCCAATGGCATAGGTGTCATGCCGATGCGGGTCAAAACCGTGCGCGCTGAAAAATGCTTCCAGTCGCTCGAGTTTTGAGGTGTGAGGCGAATGTCGTACCCAATCCTTCGGGGATGGAAGCTCAATCATGGCCGACTCACCTGGCTTCTGAATATTCCTGACATAGTGCTGATCCTTAGCTAGATGGTCTAACGTCTGTCAATTGGCAGGATAATAAGCATTCCCAGCTTTCAAGAAGCTAGCACCGCGTTCCCTTTTTTTGAAGAGCTGACTGCTCTCCAATCCAGAACTTTCATCTAGGGTATGAGTACTATGGATCCAGTCGTGTGTCGACTTTCCAACAACTCGTGTGCTCGTTCGGCTTGCGAAAGCGACAAGGTTGCACCTACTTGAACCTTGATCCCTTCTCGCACGCATTGGAAAAACTCCTGCGCATAGCTTCGCAATTCCGCAGAATCGCTGATGTAGTCGAACAGGATGGGACGACTGACTGTAAGTGATCCCGCCCGTGCCAGCTGCGCCAATGCCACATTTTCAACCGGCCCCGATGAGTTGCCAAAACTGATGAGGTGTCCGCACGCAGCAGTGGCATTCAGTGAGGCTTGCCAGGTAGCACGCCCGACGGAGTCGTAGACGAATTTCACCCCCTTTGCGCCTGTTAGCTGCCGTGTCTGGGCGGCGACGTCGTCTGTAGCGAGAATCGTCGCCCATGCTCCTGCCGAACGCGCCAACTCGGCCTTGGCTTCAGTTGAGACGACTCCGATCAGGCGGATACCTTTGCGCCTGGCGTACTGGCATGCCAGTAGACCCACGCCGCCAGCCGCGGCATGAAAAAGAACCGTATCGCCGCTTTTCGGCTGACTGACCCGATTGAATAAGCAAATCGTTGTGAGGCCTTTCAGCAATCCGCCGGCGGCGGTTTTGAAACTGATATCGTCTGGCAGGTGAACGAGCCGGCCTTGATCCACACAGTGTTGCGTAGCATATGCACCCAGTGACGATTGAACGTAAGCAACCCTGTCGCCAATCCGGAATTGCGTCACATCCTCTGCGCATTCGATCACTGTGCCAGCCCCCTCGGTCCCCAATCCCGAAGGCAACGCTGGAGGGGGATACAAGCCGGAACGAAAATAGGTGTCGATGAAATTCACACCAATCGCGTGATTTCGGATTCTTACCTGCCCCGGTCCTAACGGGTTGATCGCTAACGACTGGTGCTCAAGTACGGAAGGGGAGCCGTGGGAACGAAAGATCACTCTCATCGCGTCGTCAGTTTTCATTTTAATGCCGAGCAGGTCAGGTAGATGGAAAAGGACAGCAGGCAAAGCCCGATCAGCTTGGGTACCCAGAGCTGCATGGCGTGACTTGGAGCTGTCCGCACGACCTGTCCCAGCCAGGCCCAGGCGAGCCCGATCGGTACCACGATGAGGACGAAAGACAGCAGTGCCCAGCTGTAGAGTTCCGCAGTTCCATAAACTTCCCGTGGGAACACCGCAGAAGCAAACAGTAGCGCCTTGGGGTTGAGCAGCGTCGCGGTCAACAGCGATCTGGAACTTACTGCCGGGCGCCGGGACTCACTTGCCAGCAGTTTCGTTGAGGCAATGCGCACGGCCAGGTAAGCCAGATAAGCCGCGCACAGTATCTTCACTGCTGTACCGATGCCCGGATACCGAGCGGACAAGGCTATGAGTACGAAGCCCCAAGCGCTGATTGCAATGCTGTAGCCAAAAGCTTCAGTGGCGATCAGCGGCAACGTTTTGGCTGGGCCACAGGTATAACCGGATGTCATCAGCAAGGTGTTGGTAGGGCCAGGCATCATCAGAATCAACGATGCACCCGTGGTGATGTTGAGAAACACGTTAATGAAATCCATTTCAAAGGCGATCCAGTCGAATTACAAGGCGATAAAATCTCGCAGGCTGTCCATGACTTCCGGCAGGTTTTGACGAACGAAAAAGTGATCGCCGGGGAACACTTGGTGGAAACAATGTCCCGTGGTCTTGCCAGACCATGCCTGTAGACCGGAAATCGGCACAGAAGGGTCGGCATCGCCGCCGATCGCGAGAACCGGTATTGAAACCGGATCAGCGTCAGCGAGATTTATGCTTTCAGAAAGCGCGAAGTCGCTGCGCAAGGTCCTCAGAGCGATCGCACGCAAACCCGGGTTAGCCGCAACTTCATCGGGAAGACCACCGAGCCCCATGATGTACGCCATGAACTGCTCATCGTTCATGGTTGATGAGCGCAATCGATGTGCGGGAGCTGCCGAGCTCGCACAGGCCGTAAGCGAAACTATCCGCGCATTGGGATAGAGAGAATCGCAGTAAGTCGCGAATTTATGCGCGATGCCAGCACCCAGGCTGTAACCAAAGAGGTGCAAAGGCAGATCGAACAGGTCGCTGGCAGCGTGCACCAATGGCGGCAAAAGATCATTGATATCCGTGATGAACGACTCGCCAAAACGTGCTTCCCGTCCCGGCAGTTGAATCGCGCATACTTCAACTTTCGGACCCAGCATTGCTTGCCAGTCTCTATAGAACGAGGCGCTGCCGCCGCCGAACGGAAAACACAGCAATCGACTGTGAGCTGCCGGCTGGACAGTTCTCTGCAGCCATCTGGTCGAGGTTGGGTTACGCATCGTTCGCCTCGACCGGCCGCTCGAAATAGTCGTTTCCATTCGCGGTCAACCAGTCGCGGCGCGGTGGCGTAAACACATCGAGGTCGATCGTGTCCTCCAGGCACTCCGCTGCGTGCGGTACATTGGCTGGAAAGTGCAATACGTCCCCCGCACACAATGTTGTGCTCTGTTCCATCTGCAGCCCGTGTGTGAAGCGGATTTTGCCTTTGAGGATATAGGTCATCTGTTCATTGGGATGGCTGTGATGCTTGACGACGGCACCGGCCTTCATCGTCAGCTTGACCATCATCAGCTCATCACCGCTGACAATCTGCCGGACTATCAAGTCGCCCAATTGCTCTCGCGGGACGCTATCCCAATTGATCACAGGCTGTTGCTCGCGCATATCAGAGTCCTTGAGCATGAACGTAGAAGTCGTAGAGCATGAAAGCCGCGCAGATCGCCAGAGCGATACCCATCAGCCGATTGAAGAAATTGAAGTAGGACTCTTTGGTGATGCGCTTGCCCAGAACAGCGCCCAGCAGCGAATAGATACCAGGGGCTCCTGCACCGCCCAGTGCGATCATGGTGGATACCACCGCGATACTGGCACCCGTGACATGGGCAGCCGGGAACATCACCGTCGTGATGGGCAGAACCACCATCATCCCTTTTGGATTCAACGCCTGGATCAGAAAGCCGTTCCAGAATGTCAGTGGTTTGTCCGCCGACTGCGTCTCCTCGGTCTTGCCGGGCAGAACCACTTTTGAAGTGAAGACCTTGAACGCCAGGTACAAGGTATAAAGCCCGCCGATGAGCGCCAGGTAGGGCAGTACGGAGCGAGAAATCAGCGCCTCGCCGGTGTAACCAAAAACGAGGAATAACGCGAACATCGCGCAGCCTACGCCGATGAAGAATCCGACCGTGCGGCGAAACTGTCCGGTGAGTCCGGCATTCAGGCCCATCACATTGACCGGGCCGGGGCTGTACATGACGCTGAATGCGTACAGAAAAATTTCCATGTCGTGATCTCCTGTTTCAGGCGGATTTGAGGCCAAATGTGGAAAGAATCGATGTGTAGGCAGACTGGTCAACTACTTCATCGTTGGCGACCATCTGTTTCTGCCATTGGTAAAAGGTACGGAAGGCCGAGACCGGATCGCCTTGGGTCAGCGCGGCGGTCACTTGAGCGGGTGGCAATGCACCGTTCTCCCCCAGGCGAGCCGAGAGCTTCTGGCAACCACTGAGGAAACTGTCGATCTGGTCGATCAGGGCCTTGCGGATCACTAGCACCTTCTCGGGCTCTTCCCCCACCAGAAGCGCAAGATCCACCGCTGGATCGCCTTCACTACGGCTACCGGCATACTCGACGGACTCGAGCAGCGTCAAAGGAACAAAAGCCTCTAATCCACCCAAATCGAAGATCAGCCCGGCAAGCACACCGATATTCTTCTTTTGGATTGCCGCGTCGACTTGCAGATGATCCGGGCGATGCGCAACCGTGGTCACCGCCGCGTGAAAGCTCGGGCTGAAATCCACCC
>NZ_QAIK01000179.1:0-13897 GCF_003061005.1 Pseudomonas sp. HMWF021
CATCATCACGATGCCAATCAGCGTGCAGATCGATCCCGCCGGCAACAGCCACGGTTTCGGATGGCGGTCAGTGTGATAACCGACCCACGGCTGCAGCAGCGATGCGGTCAATTGGAAGGTCAGCGTGATCAGGCCGACCTGGGTGAAGCTCAAGCCATAGTTGGCTTTAAGCATCGGATAGATCGACGGCAGCACCGACTGAATCAGGTCGTTGATCAAATGCGCCAGCGCCACCGCGCCGATGATACGCATCACCAGTGGGCTGCTTTGCGGAGCAGCGGGCGCCGAGGCAGCGGCGGTCTGAGCGTTGCTGATAGCCATGGAAGTTTCCGTACAGCAGATGGGTGCACGCGGGCAGGTGCGCCAATGTGCCATTTTTCGGTGCGCCAGCGCCATCCCCTTAGCCAGCTAACTAACGTCCAGTTCGATAACTCATCAATCCCTGTAGGAGCTGCCGAAGGCTGCGATCTTTTGATTTTTTTTTAAAAGGGCAAGATCAAAAGATCGCAGCCTGCGGCAGCTCCTACAGGGGATAGGCGATCCCACAGGTGATAGCGCAACGCCATGGTCTGAATCTTGCCTTGCTTCTCCCCTCGAACGCGGTGGCCTTACAAAGGCTGCCGAGAATGGGAAGTTTCGCTACAGAGCCGGCCTACAGAGCGGGCGAGAGTGAACTTTCGAGGCCTTTTAGCAGGGCACGACATCCGGGTTGCACGACCGCGATGCACGCCATCGGTGCGTGGTGTCCAGAGGAGTCATGAGGCATGCAGGCTTTCCTTTCACCGGGGATCAAATTGCTGGGGCGGTTTGGCTTCGCACGTAAATTCCAGCTGTTGTTTCTGCTGTTCATTCTGCCGCTGGCCGGCAGCCTGTTGATGATCGGCCAGGACTATCGCGACAGGCTCAACCTGATTTCCGGCGAGCGTGCCGGCGTGCGGCAGTTGCTCAGCCTCGATGCGCTGGACAACCTGCTCGCCGCCCAGCGTGACCGCGCCGCCCGTTGGCGCGCCACCGAAACCAATCGCCAGCCGACCCCGGCGACCCTCGCCGCCATGGCAGCGTTCGACAAGATCCAGCCTGCTGTCGTGCAAGCCACCACCGACCTGGGCAACGCGCTGAAAAATGCAGGTGCCGAAGGCGAAACCCTAGCTCGCTATCAAGCCCTGCAAACCGCACTCGGCGGTCTGGATTCGAAAAGTCTGAGCAGCGTCGGCTGGTGGCCGGACGGTTACGATCGCTTCACCAACGCCCTCAGCGCCCTGCAAGCCTTGCGTGAGCAGATCGTCATGGACAATCGCCTGACCCTCGCGCCGTGGCTGGAAACTTACTTGCTGACGCAGATCTCCACGCAGCACGCGCCGGACCTGATCGAGCGGGTGGGTCGCCTCGCCGCCGTCGGTCAGGCTTCGGTGGTCTCGGGACAATTCACCCTGCAAAGCCGCTTGCAGCTGCGTGACTTGCGTGGCCGCATCGGCGACGCCCGCGAGCAGCTTGTCAAAACCGCCGGCCTGCTCGAAGCGCGTCTGCCGAGCGATCTGCAAACCTGGGCCGGTCAGTATCACGACAGTCTCAAGCGCCTCGATGCCGGGTTGAAAGTGCTGGATGACGGCGTATTCGGCGGCAGCATCACGCTCAAGCCCGAAGACTTCGAACGCAGCCTCGACGCCCTGCTGGGCGACCTCGCCTCGTTGCGCCAGCAATCACTGCTGTCGCTGGATCAGCGTCTGGACGCCTACCACGCTTCGGCGATTCGCCAGTTCATCGTGGTCGCCGCGGTGTTCGGTTGCTTGCTGCTGGCGGCGTTGTACCTGTTCGTCTGCCTGCAGGCTTCGATCCGGCGCAGCGCCAGCGGCATCACCCTGCTCGCCGAAGCCCTGCGTGACGGCAACCTGAGCTTGCAAGTGCCGGTGGTGGGCCGCGATGAGCTGGCGGCGATCAGCACCGCGCTCAACGTTGCCGTGGTGCAACTGCGCGCCAGCATGCTCGGGGTCGATCACGAAACCTCGCAACTGAGCCACGCGGTGCGCAGCCTCAATGACCACTCCAGCGGCGCGCTCAGCGAAGTCGAGGCGCAGCAATTGCAGATCAGCCAGATCGCCGCTGCCGCCACGCAACTGGCCGCCACGTCGCAAGGTGTGGCGCAGAGTTGCGAACAGGCTTCGGGCAGCGCCCAGCACACCCGGCGCATCGCCGCCGACAGCAGCCGCGACAGCCAGCGCACCACGGCGAGCATTCAGCAGCTCAATCAACGCCTGAACGACACCGCCGCCGCGCTCGGTCGAGTCAGCGAACAGGGCCAGCAGATTCAATTGGTGGTCGACACCATTCGTGGCGTCGCCGAGCAGACGAACTTGCTGGCGCTCAACGCTGCGATCGAGGCGGCACGCGCCGGCGAACAGGGACGCGGGTTTGCCGTGGTCGCCGATGAAGTGCGCAGCCTGTCACAGCGCACGCAATCGTCCACTGCGCAGATTGCCGGCACCGTCGACAGCCTCCGCGCTACGGTCAACGAAGCGGTCAGCCTGATGGAAGCCGCCTGCGGCCAGGCGCAATCGGATGCCGCAGCCGTGACCGGTCTTGGTGAACGTCTCGGCGAAATCGCCAGCGCGGTACAGAGTGTCACTGACACCCTCGCGCAAATCGCAACCGCCGTGGAAGAACAGGCAAGCACCGCCGATGAAGTCAGCGGCAATATCCAGCAGGTCGATCAGGCCGCGGTGCGTCTGCTTGAAGGTGCCCGCGCAGTGAATCTGGCGGCGGACACCTTGAGTCAGGGCAGCAAGGCCCTGAGCGACAACACCGCACGCTTTCGCCTCAGTTGATCCGCGCTTCGGGGAAGTCCGCTTCCAGCTCTGACTTGAGCCATTGAATAAACCACGCCACATCCGCCGACAGTTCGGCGGACGGCGTGAGCACCCGATAGCTTTCCAGCTTGACCTGCGCGTCCACCGCGCGCACCAGTTTGCCGGACTTGAGTTCTTCGCGAACCAGCACCTCATTGGCCAGCGCAATGCCCTGCCCACTCTCGGCCACCGACAGCGCGTGATCGTTGTTGACGTAAAGCATGTCGGAGTTGAGGTGAATATCCAGCTCGTGGGCGGCGAACCACAGGTTCCACCATTCGCCGTCATCGACGTGGATCAGTTCATGCCGAACCAGATCCGCCGGGTCAGTCACAGGCCCGATACTGGCGAGATAGTGCGGGGTACAGATTGGAAACACGCGCGGGCAGATCAATGCCTCCCGCGAGTCGGCGTATTGCCCGTCGAGGCCGTAGACGATGCCCAGATCGGCGCTCTTGCCGTCGACTTCGGTGAAGGTCGAGTTCGGCTCGATGGCGAACTTCAAACCCGGCCGCAAATGGCGCATCGCTTCGATGCGCGGCATGAGCCAGCGCTTGGCAAACCCCGGCACCACCATGATCCGCAACCAGCGCTCGGCATCCTTGGGCTGCGCCTCTTTGCCGGCCTCGATGATCAACTGCAACGCGGCGCTGATCTTGCGGTGGTACTTCTCCCCTGCCGGCGTCAGGTTGACCCCGCGCGAAGTGCGCTCGAACAACTGAATGCCCAGCCAGTCCTCGAGCAACTTCACATGCCGACCAATCGCCGGCTGAGTCACGTGCAGGGCATTCGAGGCTTCGACGTAGCTGCCCAAACGCGCGGCGGCATCGAACGCACGCACCGCGTTGAGCGGCGGCAAACGGTGGTCGGGCATGATTCCTGGCACCTATGGCTGTTAAATTAACTAACAGCTGCCATGTTTAAATTGAAGTGTCGCCCCGCGCAACCCCTGGCTGATAATCGAGCCACAGCAGAACAAAAAAACAGCTGGTTTCACCCCGTACGCAATCTCGATCCTGCCCAGAAAAATAATATCCATGGCCCGACGACTTCGCTGATTCGCAGCGCAATCGCAGGCGATGGGGGAATCGGAGGTAACGCATGAATGCCCTGCATTCGCTGCAAACACTGGCGGTGTCGATCCGCTCGGTGCGCAAGGTTTACGGTGACCCGAACACCGGTCCGGTGGCGTTGAAAAACATCGACCTGGACATTCGCGACAACGAATTCTTCACCCTGCTCGGCCCTTCAGGCTGCGGCAAAACCACCCTGCTGCGGATGATCGCCGGCTTCGAGTTTCCCACCGAAGGCGAAATCCTGCTGTACGGCGAAAACATCGCCGACCGCCCGCCATTCCAGCGTCCGGTCAACACGGTGTTCCAGCATTACGCACTGTTCCCGCACATGACCATCGCCGAGAACCTGGCCTTCGGCCTCGAATCCCACCCGATGAGCAAGGTCTTGAGCAAAACGCAGATCGCCGAGCGGGTACGCGAGATGCTCGCGCTGGTGCAGATGGAACGCTTCGCCAATCGCAAACCGGCGCAGCTGTCCGGCGGCCAGCAACAACGTGTGGCGCTGGCCCGTGCGCTGGCACCACACCCGAAAGTCCTGCTGCTGGATGAGCCACTGTCGGCCCTCGACCTCAAGCTGCGCCAGGCCATGCGCGAAGAGCTGAAAACCATACAGGCCAAGACCGGCATCACCTTCATCTTCGTCACTCACGACCAGGAAGAAGCGCTGACCATGTCCGACCGCATCGCCGTGTTGTCCGAAGGCGAAGTGCAGCAGGTCGGCCGCCCGGAAGACATCTACGAACGCCCGCGCAATCGCTTCGTGGCCGACTTCATCGGCGAGACCAACTTCATCCAGGGCACGGTGACGAAGATCGAGGACGGCATGGCCTGGTTTGCCGGGCCGGCCGGGCATCCGCTGCCGGCGCAAGCGTGCAGCGACGTGGCGGTCGGCGCCAGCGTGACCTTGTCGGTGCGCCCCGAGCGCCTGCATCTGGTGCCCGCCGCGACCGAAGCCGCGCTGCCGTGCCGGACCGAAGCGCAGATCTACCTGGGCACCGATCTGCAATATCAGGTCAGCCTCAGCGACGGCTCGCGTCTCACCGTGCGCACGCCCAACTGCGTCGACCAGAGCCTGCGCTTTGCCGTCGGCAGTCAGGCCGGTCTGTTGTTTGACCGGGGAAGCGCCAGCGTCCTGCACGATTGAGCCCGAGGAGTTGCCATGCACGCCTTACCGATTGCCAACACGCTGGAGCGCCGCAAGGCCTTCCAGAGTTTCCTCGGGGTCAGCCCGGCGCTGGTCGCCATTGGCCTGTTTCTGCTGGTGCCGATCCTGATCGTCATCGGCTATTCGCTGATGGAAGCCAACCCCTACGGCGGGGTCAATAAAGTCTTCAGCACCGATGCCTACACCTCGTTGCTGTTCGAACGCCAGATGGACGACAGCCTGGCCTTTGCCGATTCCTACCTGATCATCGCCCTGCGCTCGGTCGGCATTGCCGGCCTGACCACCGTTATTACCCTGCTGATCGGTTTCCCGGTGGCGGTGTGGCTGGCGATGCAGCCGGCGCACCGGCGTGGCTTGCTGATCTTTCTGATCACCGTGCCGTTCTGGGCCAACCTGCTGATCCGCACTTATGCGTGGATTCTGCTGCTGCGCAACACCGGAGTAATCAACAACAGCCTGATGGGTATGGGCGTCATCCATGAGCCGTTGCAGTTGTTGTACACCGACGGCGCAGTGCTGCTGGGGCTGGTTTATACCTACGCGCCGTTCGTGGTGTTGCCGATCTACGCGACGCTGGAAAAGATGGACATTCGCCTGCTCGAAGCCGCTCAGGATCTGTATGCCGGTCGCGTGCGCACTTTGCGCAAAGTGGTGTTGCCGATTGCCAAACCGGGAATTCTCGCCGGCGCCATCCTCACTTTCGTGCCTTGCCTGGGCGCGATGATCGCCCCGGAACTGCTCGGAGGCGGCACGCGAATGATGCTCGGCAATCTGATTTTCCGGCAGTTCAGCGATGCACGTAACTGGCCGTTCGGCGCAGCCCTGTCGCTGGTGCTGATGGCCGCGGTGATGCTGGTGCTGACTGTGTATGCCCTGCGCGCCGAGCGCCAGCGCATCGCCAAAGGAGGTGCGTGATGCTCGCGCTATTCAAACGCAAAGGGCTGGGCGTGCAGGACTTTCCCGGTTTCGGCGGCTTCAGTTTCCTGTTCTATCTGTACCTGTACGCGCCAATCGTGGTGCTGGTGGTGTTCTCGTTCAACGCCAACCAGTCGGCGACGGTGTGGACCGGTTTCAGCCTCGACTGGTATCGCGCCGCGTTCGCCAATCAGGCCTTGCGCCAGGCCGCTGGCAACAGCCTGTTGATCGCGGTTTGCGCAAGCATGATCGCCACGGCAATTGCCACCCTCGCCGCCCTCGGCACCTCACGGGGGGCCAAGTTCAAGGGACTGCAACTGTCGATGGGCGCGATCATGCTGCCGCTGGTGCTGCCGGAAATTGTCGTCGGTGTGGCGACGCTGGCACTGTTCTCGACCATTGGCCTGTCGCTGGGTTACGGCAACCTGATCATCGCCCATACGGTGTTCTGCATTCCGTTCGCCTACCTGCCGATCCGTGCGCGCCTCAACGATATGGATCTGTCGCTGGAGCAAGCTTCGGCCGACCTCTATGCCGGCCCGTGGCGGACCTTTCGCAAAGTGACCTTGCCGCTGCTGATGCCGGGGATTTTCTCCGGGCTGATGCTGGCCTTCATCGTCTCGCTGGATAACTTCGTGATCTCGATGATGGTCTCCCAGGCCGGCACCACGACCCTGCCGATCTTCATCTTCGGCCTGCTGCGCATGGGCGTGACACCCGACGTCAACGCCGTGTCGACCCTGATCCTGGGCGTCTCGGTGCTGTTTGTGAGCCTCTCTTACCTGCTGGGCAAAAAGAACGCCTGAACCTTCCAAGAACTGTGGGGAAATAGCATGAGCAAGTGGATGAAAAGCGTCGGCACTGCGTTGTTCCTGACTGTGCCGCTGGCGATGACCGGCAGCGTTCAGGCTGCGGAAAAACTCAACGTGGTGAGCTGGAGCGGCTACTTCTCGCCGGAGATTCTCGCCAAGTTCCAGAAGCAGACAGGCATCGAAGTCACCGTCGATTCCTACGACTCCAACGAGACCCTGCTGGCGAAACTGAAACAGGGTGGCGCCGGGTATGACGTGGCGATTCCGTCGCACCAGTTCATCCCGATCCTGATCAAGGAAAACCTCCTGGAGCGTTTCGACCCGGTCAAGGAACCGTACTACGCCAGCGTCGTGGATAACCTGAAAAAACCGAGCTGGGACCCGGAGGGCGCGTATTCGGTGCCGTTCATCTGGGGCACCACCAGCGTGGTCCTCGACAGTGCGCGCTACAAAGGCCCTGCCGACAGCTACAAGGTTTTGTACGAGCCGCCAGCCGAGTTGCAGGGGCGAATCAACATGTTCGATTCGGTCAGCGACATGGTCGACATGGCCAGCCTGTACCTGAACATTCCGCTGTGCAGCGAAGACCCGAAACAGATGCAGCAGATCCTCACGCTGCTCAAGGCGCAGAAGCCGTTCGTGAAGACATACAGTTCCAAGGCCGGCTCGATCCGCGAGAACCTCGCCTCGGGTGAAATCGACATGTCGATGTTCTGGGGCGGCTCGTCGATGCGTGCCCGCGAGATGAAACCGAGCCTGAAATACCTGTACCCGAAAGAAGGCGTGCTGGCCTGGGTCGACAACATGGTCATCCCTACCGGCAGCAAGAATCCGGCAAATGCCAAGGCGTTCATTGCGTTCCTCAGCCAGCCGGAAAACTCGGCGATGACCCAGAACTTCCTCAAGCACCAGAGCCCGATCAAAGGCGTCGAACCGTTCCTCGATGCGGCGCTCAAGGACGCGCCGGAACTGCACATTCCCGAGGGCACCCACGTGGTGTTCAGCAAGACCTGCGGCGAAGGCGCGATCCGTCTCGCTGACCGTCTCTGGACCAACCTGATGCGTTGATCCCTGCCCGCCCCGGCATGCGGCCGGGGCGTTTCTCCAGCCGTCCGAAAGGCGCCGTTGTCATGAATTCCAATAACATCAGCGAACTGGTCCTGCTGCAGGCCCACGCGCTCGCCGAACGCATCCGCCTGCGCCAGGTTTCCTGCCGCGAAGTGATGCAGACTTATCTTGCCCATATCGAACGTTTCAACCCGCAGGTCAATGCGCTGATCAGCCTGCAGGCGCCCGATGTTCTGCTGGCCCAAGCCGATGAACGCGATGCCGAACTGGCGCGCGGTGAATACCGTGGCTGGATGCACGGCCTGCCCCACGCGATCAAGGATCTGTCGCTGACCCAGGGCATCCGCACCACGCTTGGCTCACCGTTGTTCAAGGACTTTATCCCCGAGCGCGACGGCATCATGGTCGAGCGGATCAAGGCCGCCGGCGCGATCATCATCGGCAAGACCAACACCCCGGAATTCGGACTCGGTTCGCAGAGTTACAACCCGCTGTTCGGTGCGACGGGCTGCGCTTATGACCCGAGCAAAACCGCAGGCGGCAGCAGTGGCGGCGCAGCGGCGGCACTGGCGATGCATCTGGTACCGGTGGCCGATGGCAGCGACATGATGGGTTCGCTGCGCAACCCGGCAGCGTTCAACAATATCTTCGGGTTTCGGCCTTCTCAGGGTCGGGTGCCGTTTGATGACAGTGCCGATCTGTTCTTCGATCAACTCGGTTATGAAGGGCCGATGGCGCGCAGCGTGAGGGATGCGGCGTTGCTGTTGTCGGTGCAGGCCGGGGGCGATGCGCGGGCGCCACTGTCGATCTGCGAATCCGGTGTGGCCTTTGCGGCGCCGCTGGAGCGTGACTTCAAAGGCACGCGGTTGGGATGGCTGGGGGATTTCAACGGTTATCTGCCGATGGAGAACGGCGTTCTGTCGCTGTGCGAGAAGACCTTTGCCGACTTTGAAAGCCTCGGTTGCCACGTTGAGTCGATTGAGCCGGGTTTCGCGCCTGAGCGGCTGTGGAGCAGTTGGCGGACGTTACGGCACTGGATGGTCGCGGGGTCGATGGGCGCAACTTATGCCGACCCACAGAAACGCGAGCTGTTGAAACCGGAGGCAATCTGGGAAGTGGAAAACGGCTTGAAGCTGTCGGCCAGCGAAGTGTTCGCTGCCTCGGTGGTGCGCAGCGACTGGTATCGGGCGATTTCGCGGCTGTTCGAACACTACGACTATTTGCTGCTGCCCAGCGCTCAAGTCTTCCCGTTCGATAAAACCCAGCCGTGGCCCAAGGCAATCGAAGGCGTGGCGATGGACACCTATCATCGCTGGATGGAGGTGGTGATTCCGGGCACGCTATCGGGTTGCCCGGTCGCCAGTGTGCAGGCGGGATTCAATTCGAACGGTTTGCCGATGGGGTTGCAGATCATCGGCAAGCACCACGCCGACTTCGCTGTCCTTCAACTGGCCCACGCCTATGAACAGGCCAGCCGCTGGTTCGAACGCTGCCCTTCACCACTGCTCGGCCCATGATTTTGATAAACGGTTGAAAGCGTAGAAAAAATTTTTAAATTTACGCTTGACGCTTTTCCATTTCAGGGGAATAATGCGCGCCACTTGGCTACATAGCTCAGTTGGTTAGAGCATAGCATTCATAATGCTGGGGTCCGGGGTTCAAGTCCCTGTGTAGCCACCAAGTACTAAAAACGGCTTACCGAAAGGTAGGCCTTTTTTTTATGCCTCGAAAAAACCACATCCTGTGGCGAGGGGATTTATCCCCGATGGCTGCAAAGCAGCCCCTCTCCATCCTGCCACTCCCTTCCCCATAACTCCTGATTGGCCTTGACCAAGGTTGATCACACGTCAAAAAACCGGGAAAGCACTGCAGGAAAAAGGTGCGAGCGAAGTAAGAACTGGATTTTTCGTAAAACCTCGCGCCTGAAACCCACCCCATCGGTTTGCCCGAATTCCCCGTTGACCGACAAGCTCCCTTGGCTCGTTTCAAAGCCATACAGGGAGTTGGCATGGCTCGACTCAAATCCCACTTCGATGACGACTGGTTTGAAGACCGCCACTACGGTGACGCTTCATGGGGTTGGTGGCCTGCGCCTGCAGCACCGGAGCCGGTGTACATCGAAAAGGATGAATGGCCAACGCCCAAGCCCCGCGAAGATCAGGTGTTCGCCAAGTCCTGCACGCCAGGTAACTGGTGCCGAACGGACGCAGGCACTGCAACAGAGCCCGCCTCAAATTTCGGCAAGATCATGGTCGCCGGAGCCATGCTCTTTCCATCAGCCAGCACTGCAGTAGCGACCGCACTTGGCGCTGACCTGGCATTGGGGCGCATGGCCGGCGGCGGGATTCTGCAACAACGCCTCAACTGGGCCATCCGTGGCGCAGGCGGCCCGGCCAGCGTGTTCGTCCTCGGGATGCTGCCGACCCGCATGGGCGACGGCACATTGCACACCGACGAACAGCTGCGCAGCATGAGCCGCGCCAGCACTCGCGTGCGCTTCCAGTTTCGGCGCGATGCCCAAGGCGTCATGCAGGTTTACGGCATCCACTCCAGCGCCTCGGGCGATGACTCGGTGCGCACCGTCAAAGTCGAGTGGAACAGCGACAAGACGGCCATGGAGGCCAGGCTCAACGGCATCACGATTCTGTGGACGCCACAACGCGGGCCACTCGGTTCAATGCCGCCGCTGGTTTACCCGGAACACGGCGAGCAACTGAACACGATCCTTGTCCACCCGATTCCCGAGAACACTGACACCCAGATAGAAGGCCTGCCCGGCGAGGACATTACCGCCGAGGATTGTATTCTGGTGTTCCCGGCGGACACCGGGCTGAAGTCGCTTTATGTGGTGTTTTCGAGGCCGGCCAGACTGATGCCGGGGACGGTGACGGGGGTTGGTGAGGATGTTTCGGGGGTATGGCTTGCTGGAGCGGGAACGGGGATCGGTGCGCCGATTCCGACACGGATTGCGGATAGGCTCAGGGGGAAGGAGTTTTCAAGCTTCGATGCATTTCGGAAAGCATTCTGGCAGGCCGTGCGGGATGATCCAGCCCTGTTTAATCAGTTCAATGTGGATGCCCAAGATCGTTTAGTGTCAGGCAATGCTCCCGCCGTTCGAGATAGAGAGGCCGTTGGCACACGAGGCGTATTTGAAATACACCACGTCGAGCGGATCGTAGACGGCGGCGCTGTGTACGACATAGACAACCTCCGCATCAACACCCCTAGAAATCACATCAGCCAGCACAAAAAGTAGTGAACGCACATGGTAAAAATATCCGAATACACAGAAGCCGAATTTATCCGCTTCATTGAAAAAATACGTGCAACCAACAAATGTGGATCGGATACGGAGCTTGGTGAACTGCTGGCGCAGTTCAGAACGCTAACCGGTCACCCGGATGGAACCGACCTGATTTTTTATCCCGAGCCAGGAGCAAACAGCTCTGCTGAGGGCATTGCGAAGACTGTAAAGGAGTGGCGTGCCACTAATGGACTTCCGGGCTTCAAGCAATAGATGTCGAACCCAAAATATGATCATCAAACGCAGCGTCGCGGACTACACCGAACATGACTTCGTTGAATTCGTGGACGAGATCAGAAAAGAAGACAAAGCGCCCACGGATGAGCGTGCAGATGTCTTAGTGCGGCACTTCAACTCGATTGTTGGCCATCCAAGCGGGATGGACCTTATTTACTATCCAGAACCCGGAGCGGACACGTCGTCCGCTGGTATAGCTCGTACAGTTGCAGCATGGCGTGCTGCTAATGGTCTGCCCGGATTTAAGCAATAAGCGTTTTTTATCCCTCGAGACACACCGAACCCGTGGCGAGGGGATTTATCCCCGATAGGGTGCGCAGCAACCCTTTTCCCTATTAAAACCGAATGGGACTGCTGCGCAGTCCATCGGGGATAAATCCCCTCACCACACTGCCAAACCTGACCTGTTTAGGTAGCTCTGCCGACAGGGCCATCACTCCCTTCAACCATATAGATATTCAAGAAAGCCAAAAACGGACCACATCGCATCGAGCATATCCGGCATGGAGGTGCTGTTTATGATGTGGACAACCTCGCTGTGATGACCCCGAAGCGACACATAGAGATTCACACGGAATGAAAATGTCTACTAAAAATAGTTTCTCGGATTACAAGGAGCAAGAATTCCTCAACCTGCTTGAGCGCATCATGGGAAATGATGAGAGCGAGGAAGAAGAAGGCAGGCTTGTACTTCACTTCAACTCAATTTGTGGACATCCGAAGGGATCTGACTTGATTTTCTACCCTGAGGACGACGCCGACGATTCAGCAGAAGGCGTGACCAAAACCATTAAAAAGTGGCGTGCTGAAAATGGACTACCCGGCTTCAAGCAATAAACACCTTCATCCCCAAAAAAAAGACCACCCTGTGGCGAGGGGATTTATCCCCGATAGGGTGCGCAGCACCCTTTTCCCCAGTAAAACCGAACGGGCCTGCTGCGCAGTCCATCGGGGATAAATCCCCTCACCACACTGCCAGGCCTGACCTATTCAGGCTGCTCTGCCGACAGGGCCATCAGCCCCTTCACCCAGATCTGCCGAGTTCGCAGCCCCACCATCGCCCGCCAGTCCGGATCTGCCGGATAAAACTGCTCCAGCAGATTCAATTTGATAGCCCGCCCTGTCGCACCCAGCGGATCACCATGCAAATGGAGCCAGTGATCATCGCGCAAATACCGATGCACGTCTGGCCCCGGATACGTTCCGCATTCGATCACGAATGGCATCAGTTGCACGTCGGGCAACGCATTGAGCAGCGCCTGTGAGGTGTACCCGGTCGCCGTCGCTGCCACACCGGTTTCGCTCAAGGTGTCGGCGCCGGTGTGCAGCGTGTAAAGCCATGGGCCATAAATCGTCTGTGCCTGCGCGAGTGCCGGATAAGGCGCCTGGGTGATGGTGAGCAACATCGGATGCCCGTACTCGCCTGCCCCGGTGTGCAGGTCGAAGCACATGACGGTTTCAGCGCCAGCCACATGTGCGTCGATGATCTGATGCAACGTGCGATTCGACCAGCTCGGCGCGCGGCCCCCGTAAAACAATCCATCGGGATGGCTATGCTGACCGCCCTCGACAATCGACATCACCGCCGGCCAACCGTGTTCGGCAATCTGCGCGTCGAGCAAGGCATTGGCCCGCGCGCGCTCGGGGCCGTGCAAATCGGTGCAGGCGTAAATCTCGTGCAATGCCGCGTAAGCGCGGTTATCCGGCAACGGCCTGGTGAAATCCAGATGATTGCGGTTGAGGTCGATGTTGTCTTCGTTGACCCGCCGCAGCCACGCGGTGCCCCACGGGTTGATCAGGTGAATCATCACTACCGCGACATCCTTGGGCAGCGAGCCGGGCACGAAGGTCTTCAGCCAGTCGATCTGGCCATCCGAGCCGTAATAGCCTTCGACCCCGTGAGTGCCGCTAAGCGCCAGCAGCCGGCGCTTGGCCCGCGGATCACCGAGCACCGCGACGTCGGTGCTCAAGGGTTCGCCGAAGGGGCCGCAACGTGGGTGTGCGTAGGAGGTGAGCGTGGCTCCGGAGACTGTCGCGGCGTGGAGAAACCGTTCGCGTTGATGACCGTAACTGGACTCGGTGGGAAACTCGCTGTGCATATCCGCCTCTTGTGATTTTTATGGCTTGACCTTTGTAGGAGTGAGCCTGCTCGCGATAGCGGTTTATCCGTCAGCAATGATGTTGAATGTGCTGACGCTATCGCGAGCAGGCTCACTCCTACAGGGGAATGTTTGCGCTTGATTGATTGAGATCGACCCTAGCGAATATCCGCCCCGAAAAGAAAGACAAAAATGCCCGCCGGTTTGCGTCGCGACCGACCGGTCGATAAAGTCCGTCAGACCTTTCACCCCACGGACGGAGAGCACCACGTGTTTCCAGCCCTGCCCCTGAGCCGCTTTCGCCTGCCTACCCTGACGCTGATCATCAGCGCCCTGACCCTCACCGCGTGCAACGCCCCGCCCTCCTCGACCTTGCCA
>NZ_QAIK01000179.1:13907-14854 GCF_003061005.1 Pseudomonas sp. HMWF021
CGCCAGCAAACACATGGCCGCTGCCGCCAACCCGCTGGCCGCCGAGGCCGGGCGCGAGATGCTGCGCAAGGGTGGTTCGGCGATTGATGCAGCGATTGCGATGCAGGCGGTGCTGACCCTGGTCGAGCCGCAATCCTCCGGGATCGGCGGCGGTGCGATGATCGTGTTGTGGGACGGCAAACAGGTGCGCACCTACGACGGTCGCGAAACCGCACCGGCGGGTGCCACCGAGAAGCTGTTCCTGCAGGCCGACGGCAAACCGATGCCATTCCCGCAGGCGCAGATCGGCGGGCGCTCGGTGGGCACGCCCGGCGTGTTGCGTGCGCTGGAAATGGCGCACAAGCAACACGGTCGTCTGCCGTGGGCCACGCTGTTCGAACCGGCGATCAAACTCGCCGAGCAGGGTTTTGCGATTTCGCCGCGCCTGCACTCGCTGCTGGAATCCGACCCGGTGATCCATAAATCGCCGGACATGGCCGCGTACTTTCTCAACAGCGACGGCAGCGTCAAAGCGGTCGGCACGCGTCTGCAGAACCCGGCGCTGGCCGCCGTGCTCAAGCGCATCGCCAACGAAGGCCCGGACGCGCTGTACAAAGGCCCGATTGCCGAAGAGATCGTCGCCAAGGTGCAGGGTCACGCCAACCCCGGCAGCCTGTCGTTGAATGATCTGCAGCGTTATCAGGCCAAGGAACGCGCACCGCTGTGTACCGACTACAAACGCTGGCAGGTCTGCGGCATGCCGCCGCCGTCGTCGGGCGGGATCGCCGTGGCGCAGATTCTCGGCACTTTGCAGGCGCTGGAAACCCGCGACCCGCGCCTGTCGCTGACGCCACTCAAACCGGTGAAAACCGACAAACCCGCCGGCATCGAACCGACGCCCCAAGCGGTGCACCTGATCGCCGAAGCCGAACGCCTGGCCTACGCCGACCGCGCGCAATACGTGGCCG
>NZ_QAIK01000179.1:14879-18219 GCF_003061005.1 Pseudomonas sp. HMWF021
CTTCGTGCCGGTGCCGGTCAAAGGCCTGGTCGACCCGGGTTACCTCGCCAGCCGCGCCAGCCTGATCGGCGAACGCAGCATGGGCAGCGCCCAACCGGGCACACCGCCGGGCGTGCAGGTGGCCTACGCGCCGGATCGCTCGCCGTTGCGCATCTCCACCTCGCAAGTGGTGGCGGTGGATGACCTCGGTGGCGCGGTGTCGATGACCACCACCATCGAAGCGGCGTTCGGTTCGCACCTGATGGTTCAGGGCTTTTTGCTGAATAACCAGATGACCGACTTCTCGTTCATCCCCGAAGAGAACGGGCAGAAAGTCGCCAACCGCGTCGAACCCGGCAAACGACCTCGCTCGTCGATGGCGCCAACCCTGATCTTTGATAGAAAAAGCGGCGAATTCCTCGCCAGCGTCGGCTCGCCGGGCGGCTCGCAGATCATCGAATACGTGGCGAAAACCACCGTCGGCCTGCTCGACTGGAACCTCGACCCGCAACGCGCCATCAGCCTGCCCAACTTCGGCAGCCGCAACGGCCCGACCGAACTGGAACAAGGCCAGTTCAGCCCGGCGCTGATTCAGGCGTTGAAGGACAAGGGACATGTTGTGAATGAAATCGACATGACCAGCGGCACGCAGGCGATCGTGCGGGTCAAGGATGCGCAGGGGAAAGCCTCGCTGGAAGGTGGCGCGGATCCACGGCGTGAAGGCGAAGCGCTGGGGGATTGAGGCGACAAGGGTTGAATAAAGGCCTGCCGCAAGGCAGGCCTTTTGTTTCAACACACTGCGTATTTCAAATCAGGATGTTTAATAACGGCCAGGCAAACGCAGAACCGTCCCACAAGGTTTTCAGGTTGTCCGTCGGACGTCCGCTCTCTAGGCTGTGCTCGTCGCTGCCAATTCAGTGACCGGGCCTGGAAACCCGTGAGGTTTGAGAGCGCACAAGCGCCATTCATAACGTATCCTTGCGCACCTTCATGGTGTGCACTCCGTTATGGCGGCTGTGCGCGGGAGACCTTTGGGTCTGCCGGGGTCGCTCTCTACCCGGGTTTCCAGCCTGCGTACAGCTGCCACCCATTCGCTTGGAAACCGAATGGGCCAGCAGCAACCTTCCTAGAGAGAGATATGCCATGAAAAAGCCAACACCCAATCCCCCCGAAACAAACACCGATCCAACCTCCCCCTACGCCTCCATCGACAGTAAAAAGCTCCACGAAGCGGCCGACCGCGCCCTCGACCACTACCTGAAACCGACCGCTAACCTCATGCCGTCCGATCGCCCCTACGAACCGATGTACCTCGCCAACCCGGCGTACGACACCGAGTCCCTGCTGGCCAATGCCAGCGAAACGTTGGGTTCGGTCACCGAGATGCTCAACAACTTCGCCGCCATGCTTGATACCTCGCACCGCAAGACCGCGCTGGGCATCGCGCAAATCGTCATGCTGACTGAACTGGCGGTGAATCAGGCGCTGGATAACGTTCAGCCGGTCGCGTAGTTATCGCAATGCATAAAAAATCCGATGCCGGGCAGGCATCGGATTCTTAATTCCTGGCGTTGTCCAGAATAGACCTGGCGGGTCCTGTTGACCTAGAGGCCGCCCCCCCTTTGAAGTGAAGTAATCCATGAACGCACGCCCAATTCATAACGAAGAAGACTATCGTGCGGCGCTCAAAAACTTGTCTGCACTTTTCGACAACGAGCCAGTACCGAATACCCCTGAAGGTGATCACTTCGACGTCATGATCAGCCTTATCGAAGCTTACGAGGCCAGACAGTTTTCCCATCCAGGAACTACGGCTCAGCGATTAGCCACCAGATGCGCTCCAAACAGCAGATAACAACCACCGGCCAAACGATCCAGCCATTGCCGTGAACGCTCGTAAACACTGGCGATCCGGCGGCTGGCGAAGAACAGTGCGACGCTGCAATACCAGCTGAACGACAGCGTCGCCATGGTCAGCACCGCCAGCGCCAACAACAGTGGCGGTACATGGGCCGGCATCGCGGTGGCGAAGATGGTGGCGACGAACAGTGCCGATTTGGGGTTGGTCATGTTGCCCAGCAAGCCTCGCCCGTAAGCGCCGAGCAAGGTTTGCTGCGACTCATCCAGCGTGCCGGGGGCAATCGGCGCCTTGCGTTTGAACTGCTTGAGTCCGAGCCAGATCAGGTAGCAGCCACCGGCGATCTTGAAGCTCAGGTACAGCGTCGGTGCCGCGCTGAACAGAGTCTGAATCCCCAAACCGCCGGCCAGGCCCCACAACACGGTTCCGCTGGCGACGCCGAGCGCCGCAACCACCCCGTGACGACGCGAGCGGCTGACCGCCAGTTGGGCGATGTTGAAGAAGTTCGGGCCGGGGGTGACCACCGCGACCGTCCACAACAGCGCCAGCGACAACAACGGGGCGAGGTAGCCAGAAAGCGAAAGGTCCATGGGGCGAGCGCCTGATTGGTTCGACAATGCCCCACACCTTGCTACATCCGACGCAGGTTTTCCATCAGACAAATATCACAACGGCAGGGTTTTACCGTCCACCGCATCGCCAATCGTCAGGAAATGCCCGCCGGCCACGTGGTGCAGCGTGCGCAAGCCGTCGTGCCCGTCGAAATGCCAGCGGCCATCGCTGAACACACGCTCATCGGCCTGCGCGGCGATGACTTCGGCGAGGAACAGGTCGTATTGCTCGTGGTTACGCGGTTCGGGCAGCAAGCGGCATTCGAGCCAGGCCACGCAGCCTTCGAGCAACGGCGCCTCAACGGTTTCACCGGCGAAGGTCTGCAGGCCGTAAGCCTGAAACTTGTCCTGCCCCTGATTCTGCCGGATCTCCAGCCCCGAGGTATTGCCGACGGTTTGCACGATGTCAGCCTGATTGACACACGGCACGTTGAGCACAAAAGTGCCGGACGCTTCGAGCAACTGGCGGGTCCAGGTGGACTTGTCGAGGACGACCGCAACTTTGGGCGGTTCGAAATCCAGCGGCATCGCCCAGGCGGCGGCCATGATGTTGCGCTGACCGTCATGGGCGGCGCTGACCAGCACGGTCGGCCCGTGATTGAGCAGACGGTAGGCTTTGTTCAGGGGAACCGGGCGGCGGTGGGAGGCGCTCATGGGGATCTGCTCCGGGGGAAAAGGAGCCGATTGTAGCGCCAGCGGCGGGTGAAAACCTGTAGGAGCTGCGGCACGCTGCGATCTTTTGATCTTGACGTTGATCCTTGAAATCAACATCAAAAGATCGCAGCCTCGTTGCACTCGGCAACTCCTACAGGGATTGGCGGGGGAATCAGTTGGAGAGCTGATTGGCGAACTGGCCGACCGCATCCACCACTTTCTGCGCGCCGTCCTGGAT
>NZ_QAIK01000179.1:18229-20847 GCF_003061005.1 Pseudomonas sp. HMWF021
CTCGACGATCACCGTGCCCGCCTCCGCCGCCAGCGCCAGCCCCTGTTCGGCCTGCAGCTTGCCATCGGTCATCAGGGCCACGGCGTTGCGTGCCATCTCCTGGTTCTGCCGCACCACGGTGACGATCTCTTCGGTCGCCTGACTGGTGCGCGATGCCAGTTGCCGCACCTCGTCGGCCACCACCGCAAAGCCCCGGCCCTGCTCGCCGGCACGAGCCGCTTCGATGGCGGCGTTGAGCGCCAGCAGGTTGGTCTGTTCGGCAATGCCGCTGATGGTTTTGACGATGGTACCGATCACCTGTGACTGCTCGTTCAGCGCCTCGATGCCCTCACCGGCGGCCTGCATGTGGCGCGACAGATCACGCATCACATTCACTGCCTCGGTGACCACCGTGGTGCCACGTTGCGCGGTGCTGTCGGTTTGCTGCGAAGTGCTGTAGGCAATGCTGGCCGCGTCGGCAACCGCTTGTTCGCGATTGACCTGATCGGTAATCACCGTGGCGAACTTCACCACTTTGTACAGTTTGTTGTTGGCATCGACCACCGGGTTGTAGGACGCCTCCAGCCACACCGTACGACCATGGCTGTCGACCCGCTTGAAGCGGTCGGCGACAAACTCGCCGTTGTTCAGACGCCGCCAGAAGTTCTGGTACTCGGCGCTGTTGTACTCCTCCGGTGTGCAGAACATCCGGTGATGTTTGCCTTTGATCTGCGCCAGGCTGTAACCCATGCCCTGCAGAAAGCGCTCGTTGGCATTGAGCACGTTGCCATTGAGGTCGAACTCGATCACCGCCGTCGAACGCACCAGCGCGCCGATCAGGTTTTCGTGTTCGCGCGAAGCTTCAATGGTGCGGGTCAGGTCACTGGAGAAGATCGAAAAATGCTTGATCCGCCCGTCCGAAGCGCGCACCGGTTGCACGATGGAGCGCAGCCACGCTTCTTCACCATTACCGCGCAGCAGGCGCACGGCGCCAGCGAAATGCTCGCCACGGGTCAGGGCAGCCTTGAAACGGTGATGAAAGTCATCGGCCTTCACGTGCGCCGGAACGATGTCTTCAATGGCGCGCCCCACCAGATCCTGGCTCTTGTAGAGCATCTCGGCCAGGAAGTTCTGATTGACCGACTGAATCCGGCCATCGGGTTCCAGGGTCAGCACCAGCATCTCGCTTTCCAGGCTTTCCTTCACTTGCAGCAGGCTGGAAAGTTCTTCACGAAGAGTGGCCAGCTCTTGCTTGAGGCGTTTGTTGAACATGGGGAAGTACCGATAGGCAGGGTAGAAAGCAGGATGCAGCTTAACCATCGGCCTTGGAAATCTTTTCTGAAGAGCGATTGAGACCGGTCAGTCAAAAATAATCTCAATAGGCCATTGGTCTAAACCGTCACCCCGCAACACGGTTACAAAAGCCGCCGCTCTGGCCCGGCCACTTCAGGTATTCTCAGGGAAAATTGCAACAACATGTTGCAGGTATCCGCCCGATAAGGAGTGCCGTTTTGGATTTATCGACCGCTGCCTGGATGGTGCATGACACCCGCCTGATACTTTGCTGTCTGGTGGCGATTGCCACCATCATCGTGCTGATCAGCGCGACTAAACTCCCGCCGTTTCTATCGATCCTGATCGGCACCTTCATTGCCGGTGTCGGCGCCGGTTTGCCGCCGGAAGATGTCGCCAAGGCCTTCAGCAAAGGCGCCGGGGCGATTCTCGGTGAAGCCGGGATCATCATTGCCCTGGGCTCGATGCTCGGCGCACTGATGGCCGAGTCCGGTGCTGCCGACCGTATCGCCTCGACCCTGCTCGGGCTGGGCAAAGGCAAGTCCTTGCCGTGGGTCATGGCGCTGGTGGCGATGGTGATCGGCTTGCCGCTGTTCTTCGAAGTGGGGCTGGTGATGATGGTGCCGATCATCTTCGTCATGGCCCGCCGCTCGGGTCAGCCATTGTTGAAAATCGCCATTCCGGCGCTGGCCGGGATGACCACCCTGCATGCCTTGATGCCTCCGCATCCCGGGCCGCTGATCGCGGTCAGTGCGTTGCATGCCGACCTTGGGCTGACCATGTTGCTGGGCTTCAGCATTGCGATTCCGGCAGTGATTCTGGCCGGACCGATCTACGGCAACTGGCTGTCGAAACGCATGCACGTCGATGAGCCGGCAGAGCTGGGCGCACTGTTCAGCGCCCCGCCGAAAGCGCCGCGCCAGCCGAGTTTCGGCATGTCGCTGCTGATCATTCTGCTGCCGGTGCTGCTGATGCTCGGTAGCACCCTGGCGAAAGTTGCGATGAGCCCGGAAAGCAGCGTCGCCCTGACCCTGAAGTTCCTCGGCGAACCGTTGGTGGCGCTGGGCATTGCGGTGATGGCGGCGGTGATCTGCCTCGGCTGGGCCAACGGCATGCCGCGTGAGCAAGTCGGCGGTACGCTGCGCAAAAGCCTCGCGCCGATTGCCGTGCTGCTGCTGACCATCGGTGCCGGTGGCGGCTTGAAACAGACCTTGCTGGATGCCGGTGTCAGCCAGACCATCAGCAAAGTCGCCGAAGGCGCGCACATGCCGTATCTGCTGCTGGCGTGGCTGATTGCCGTGGCATTGCGTCAGGCCACCGGCTCGGCGACCGTCGCGACCACGACG
>NZ_QAIK01000179.1:20857-23054 GCF_003061005.1 Pseudomonas sp. HMWF021
GATGATGGCGGGGCTCGCCGCGACGCAAAGTTCGCTGGTGGCGCTGGCGATTGGTGCCGGCTCAGTGTTCTTCTGCCACGTGAACGACGCCGGCTTCTGGATGGTTCGCGAATACTTTGGCTTGCAGCTCAAACAGACAATCTGGGTCTGGTCGATCCTGCAAACCATTGTCTCGGTGGTGGGACTGGTCGGGACGTTGCTGTGGTGGCACTGGCTGACCTGAAAATCCTCAGGAACAGGGCGCCACGGATTGGCGTCCGACACCGGGCATGCGCACACCGAAGTACGCCGCGCTGACGATGCCAACCGCCCCCATCACCGCACAGAACATCACGCAGATCCACGGGCTCCACGGCATCAGACCGATCAGCAACAGCGGTGTGATACTCGCCCACGCGGCGTAGGCAATGTTGTAGGTGAAGGAAATGCCCGACACGCGAATCCGCGCCGGAAACAATCCGACCATCACCGACGGCACCGCGCCGACCACACCGCAGGCCAGACCGGCGATGGCATACGCCAGCCCGACCCAATTGCCGCCGATGATCAGACAGCTATAAAGCACACCAATGCCCAAGGGCAGCAGCAGGCTATACAGCATGACCGTGCGCCAGGCACCGAGGCGATCGACCAACAGACCTGCAATCACGCATCCAGTGTTGAGGAAGACAATGCCCAGCGCACTGAGGGCGAAGGTGTGGCTGGCGGTCATGCCGAAGGTTTTCTGCATCATGGTCGGCGTAATGACCACGAACACCACCACTGCCGAGGTCAGCACGCAGGTCAACAGCATCGCCGGCAACATTGCCAGACGATGCTCGCGCAGCACCGTGCGCAGCGGCAGTTCGACCCGCGCTTCACGCTGCGCTTCCATGGCCATGAACACCGGGGTTTCGCTCAACCAGCGGCGCAGATAGACACCGATCACGCCGAACACACCCCCCAGCAGGAACGGATAACGCCAGGCGTAGTCGAGAATTTCTGCCGGGGTGAACACTTGTGCGAGGAACGTGGCGGTCAGCGCGCCGATCAGGTAACCGAAGGTCAGCCCGGCCTGCAGAAAGCCCAATGCATAACCGCGATGCCCGGTGGGCGCGTGCTCGGCGACAAACACCCAGGCGCTCGGCACCTCGCCACCGACCGCTGCGCCCTGCAGGATGCGCAGCGCCAGCAACAGCAGCGGCGCGAAATAACCGATCTGTGCATAAGTCGGCATGATCCCGATCAGCAGGCACGGCAGCGCCATCATCAGGATGCTCAGGCTGAAGACCTTTTTGCGGCCCAGACGATCGGCGAAATGCGCCATCAGAATTCCGCCCAGCGGGCGCGCCAGGTAACCGGTGACGAAGATCCCGAAGCTTTGCAGCAGACGCAGCCATTCGGGCATTTCCGGCGGGAAGAACAACTGGCTGAGGGTCAGGGCGAAGAACACGAAAATGATGAAATCGTAGATCTCCAGCGCCCCGCCGAGGGCCGCAAGGCCGAGGGTCTTGTAGTCGGAACGGCTGAACGGCGCCGGTCGGGCAGTGGATTGGGCAGTCATGGCAAAGAACTCTGGCAGGCAAAAAACCAAGGCGCTCATGGTCTACGCAAATCCGCCTGGGGACAACCCGTTAGACCATAGTCATGGTTTTGCAAAACCTGCTCACAAAGCATCGGCAGTTGAATTACTGTTAATGCCTGTCCTGCCAGGTGAGCCGAGCCGGGAACCTTGTAGGAGTGAGCCTGCTCGCGATAGCGGTGTGTCTGTCACCTCTATGTTGAAAGTGCCGACGCTATCGCGAGCAGGCTCACTCCTACAGGAGATGTGTGTTTCGCCTGCTGGATCAAAAATAACCATAAAAATCGAGGTACTCCCTGTGGCCGTTGATATCGAAGATAGCCGCTCCGCGCGCTTTGCCTTGCGCTGTTCAAGCTTTGCCGAACGCTGGTTCCCCGACTCCTGGGTGTTTGCCGCACTGGCGGTGATCATCGTCGCGTTGGCCACGCTGGCCATGGGCGCCAAACCCACCGATGCCGCGATGGCGTTCGGCGACGGGTTCTGGAGCCTGATCCCGTTCACCATGCAAATGGCCTTCGTGGTGATTGGCGGTTATGTGGTCGCCAGCTCGCCACCCGCCGTCAGACTGATCGACAAACTGGCGCGCATCCCGAAAAACGGCCGTTCCGCCGTAGCCTGGGTCGCATTGATCTCGAT
>NZ_QAIK01000179.1:23064-40163 GCF_003061005.1 Pseudomonas sp. HMWF021
TGGGGCCTGTCGCTGGTGTTCGGCGGTTTGCTGGTGCGCGCCCTCGCCCGCCGCACCGATCTGAAAATGGATTACCGCGCGGCCGGTGCGGCGGCGTATCTGGGCCTTGGCGCGGTGTGGGCACTGGGGCTGTCGTCATCGGCGGCGCAATTGCAGGCCAATCCGGCCAGCCTGCCGCCGGCGATTCTGTCGATCACCGGGGTGATTCCGTTCACGCAGACCATTTTCCTCTGGCAGTCCGGCGCGATGCTGCTGGCGCTGATCGTGATTTCGATCATCGTTGCCTACGCCACTGCGCCCGGCCCGAACTCTGCGCGTGATGCCAAGGATTGCGGCATCGATCCGGCGTTCAATCTGCCACCGCTGCAACCACGCACCCGCCCGGGCGAATGGCTGGAACACAGTCCGCTGCTGATCATCTTGCTGGTGCTGCTGGCGGCCGGCTGGCTGTTCCACGAGTTCTCGACCAAGCCGGCGATCACCGCGATTTCCGGGCTCAACACCTATAACTTCCTGTTCATCATGCTCGGCGCCCTGCTGCACTGGCGCCCGCGCAGCTTCCTCGATGCGGTGGCCCGCGCGGTGCCGACCACCACCGGTGTGCTGATCCAGTTCCCGCTGTACGGCTCGATTGCCGCGCTGCTGACCACGGTCAAAGGCGCCGATGCGCAGACGCTGGCCCATCACATCTCGACCTTCTTCGTCAGCATCGCCTCGCACGACACCTACGCGTTGCTGATGGGCGTGTATTCGGCGATTCTCGGTTTCTTCATCCCGTCCGGCGGCGGCAAGTGGATCATCGAAGCGCCGTACGTGATGCAAGTGGCCAACGATCTGCAATACCACCTCGGCTGGGCGGTGCAGATCTACAACGCCGCCGAAGCGCTGCCGAACCTGATCAACCCGTTCTACATGCTGCCGCTGCTGGGTGTACTCGGCTTGAAGGCGCGGGACCTGATCGGCTTCTCGTTCGTGCAATTGCTGGTGCACACGCCGCTGGTGCTGTTCCTGCTGTGGGTGCTGGGGACGACATTGGCGTATACGCCGCCGGTGATGCCGTAAATGAAGAGGTGCACCTGCCTCAGGGCAGGTGCAATCAATGTTGCTCGCAGGGCAGGACTCTTAGCAGCTCAGGCAGAGCAACCTGAACCGTATCCCAGACGACATCCAGATTGATGAAATAGCCATGAGCAAGCCGGTTCTCGATCATACGGGCCGGGCCTGTTCAAGTACCTGCTGACGAAACTTCAGCGGAAGGTCTCCCGGCGTCAGCAGGTCGACGGTAACGCCCAGCAAATCTTCAAGCTCAACCTGAAGCCCGCCGAGATCAAACAAGGTGGCACCGGGCAATGGATCGACCAACAGATCAAGGTCACTGCCTTCCATATCAGTACCCAGCACCGTCGAGCCAAACACACGCGGATTGGTCACACGGAATCTGCCGACAACCTCTCGGACGGCAGCTCGTTGCAGATCAAGTGCAATGGAAGGCTTCATGGTTCACTCAGGCCGGTTTCAATATTGCAGCAGTCTAGCAGTGCCGAAGGATCGTAGACACCGCTCCATTTTGTCACCCAACCGTCACATTCCCTTGTTAGCGTCCGCCGAAACATACTGAAACATTTAAGCAAAACGGGCGCGACATGAACGACGAGACGAACGACAAAGAACCCACCTCGCCAGAATCCGACACCCCCAGCGACACCAGCCGCCGCCGCTTCCTCGGCGGTGTTGCGGTCCTCGGTGTGGGCGCCACGCTGGCCGGTTGTGGCAGCGCCGTCGATCGACCGGGCAAACCGGCCGAGCGACCGCTGACGCCAGCCGAGCTGGACAAGGCCCTGCGCGAGCAGGTGAAAACCGTGGTGGTGATCTACGCCGAGAACCGCAGCTTCAACAACCTGTTCGGTGATTTCCCCGGTGTCGAGAAACCGCTGTCGTCGCTCAAGCCTGCCGATTACCAGCAACATGATCGCGACGGCAGTCTGTTGCAGGCGCTGCCGCCCGTCTGGGGTGGCGTGCTGCAGATCGGCCCGCAAACCCTCGATGGCGTGACCTACCCCGCCGCCACGCAGTTTCAGGAAAACCTGCCCAACGCACCGTTCGCCCTTAAAGGCCCGAATGGCGAAGACCTGCCGTTCGGTCTGGTCACCCGCGATTTGTGGCACGTGTTCTATCAGAACCAGATGCAGATCAATGGCGGCAAGAACGACGGCTTCGTCGCCTGGGCCGACTCCGGTGGGTTGACCATGGGCCACTACGCGCAGAGTCGTTACTCGCTGCGCCTGTGGGATGTGGCGCAAGAATTCGTGCTGTGCGACAACTTCTTTCAGGGTGCCTTTGGCGGCTCTTTCCTCAACCACCAGTATCTGATCAGCGCCACCGCGCCGTTCTATCCGGACGCGGCCAATTCGGTGGCCAAATCGCAGATCGCCACACTGCAAAGCGCTGACCCCGCTGATCCGCGCCTCAAACCACTGGAACAATCGCCGGCCAGTGCCATGACCGGCCCGCCACAGTTCGGCCCGAGCGCGCTGACCCCGGACGGTTTTGGTGTGAACACCCTTGCCCCACCGTACTGGCCGACGTGGATTCGCGACCCGGAACGTCCGGCCTACTCCAAGCCGGATCTGCCCAACGTGATGGTGCCGCAGACCCACGAACACATCGGCGACAAACTGTCGAAGAAGAACGTCGACTGGGCCTGGTACGCCGGCGCGTGGCAGGCGACGCTGGATCAGTACAAGGATTCCGGCGGGATTCCGAAGATCCCCAACTTCCAGTATCACCACCAGCCGTTCAACTACTTCAAGCAGCAAGGTCCGGAAAACCCGCAAGAGCGCAACAAACGCCTGCGCGACGCCGGTTTGGGTGACGAGTCGAGTACCAACAAATTCTTCGCCGATGCCGAGGCCGGCAAGTTGCCGGCGGTGAGTTTCTACAAACCTCAGGGCAACCTGAACATGCACGCCGGCTATGCCGACGTTGCCTCCGGTGACCGGCACATCGTCCGCGCCTTGAAAGTGCTGCGCGAAAGTCCGCAGTGGAAAAACATGGTGGTGATCGTCACCGTCGATGAAAACGGCGGCTGGTGGGACCACGTGGCACCGCCCAAAGGCGATCGCTGGGGCCCGGGTTCACGGGTGCCCGCGCTGGTGGTGTCGCCGTTCGCCCGCAAAGGCACGGTGGATCACACGGTCTACGACACGGCGTCGATCCTGCGCTTGATTACCCGAGTGTTTCAGCTCGAAACCCTCGATGGTCTCAAGCAGCGCGATGAAGCGATGAGCGCACGGGGCCAGAAACCCATGGGCGATCTGACCAACGCTCTGCAGTTTCAGGCCTGAAAACCCGGTTCTGCGGGCTGACGCAAAAATCCGTGAATGACGGCTTCTCTGTGCAACACGGCTGATCCAATATGAAGCGCCCCGAAATCCCGGGGAACCCACGCTGAAAAGGATCTGAGCATGTTCAAACTCGCAGGACTGACCTCCGCAGCCGTAACCCTCGCCGCGCTCACCCTGAGCGCGGCGGCCCACGCCGATGTCGATCTGAAGCTGGGCAGCACCGAACGCGTCACCCGCCTCTTCGCCTACCCCAACAACTGCAACGTGATCTGCTATCGCAACTGGTCGCTGGAGCAGACCGTCGCCCATTACCTGAGCCAGAGCGTGCAACGCGACGGCTATGGCAATGCCAAAGTGCTGGTGAAGAACGATAACGGGCAGATTTACGCCGAGATCAGCGGCGTACCGAAGGGCTACGACAAGCCGCTGTCGGCGCTGCTCGATGCCGGCGATCTGGCCTACACCGGCGCCAGCAAGCTCAACGCCGACGGCAAGTGGGCGTACAGCTGGTATCTGTTCCTGCCGCTGGGCATGGCGCTGGAAAACCGCAAGAGCGTCGAGCTGCTGCATTTTCCGCCGGATTACTCGCTGACTCAGGCTCAGGATTATCTGCGCTCCAACACCACCGATCGCTGGGCTGCGCTGCTGACCGATAACGGGATTCCGGCCGACCAGACGCCGGCCTATCAGACCATTATCGACATCGCGCCAATCGCAGCGCCCTCCAACGCAGGCAGCGACCTGGAAGGGGTCTACGACTACTTCAAGGATTACCAGACCACACTGGTCAAGCAGTTCAGCCAGACCAGTGCCGGCACCACCCTGCCGATGGTTGCCTTCGGTGCGCCGGTACGTAACTGGATCAAGCAGCAATACGGGCCAACCGTTGGCGTGCTGGGCCTGGCGACCATCAGCCCGAGTGCGGGAGTGAACGTGCCGGTACTGGGTTCGAACCATCCGAGCTACATCTGGTACGCCGCTGACCCGGCGAGCTACGACGGTGATGAAGCCAAGGCCGATGCCGCCGGTTTGAAAGTCATGGGCCAGGACTTGAGCGCGGCCTGCTGGCAGGCCGGGATGGGCAGTAAACCGGGCACCGATCCGAAAACCCTGCTCAACAGCTGCACCCAGACCTGGCAGGTGACGCAGAAGGTCAAGACCTGCGAGCTGTTCTACACCTCGATCCGCAACCTGACCCCGGCCCAGGCCGCCGCCAAGTGCACGACCACACCGATCAAGGCTCAGTTGCAGCAGCTTCAGGGTGAATTGCCGGCCACTGCCGTTCCCGCGCCTCACCTCTGATGTACTGAAAAGACTTCCCGTGTCAGTCAATGCTGACGCGGGAAGCAGCCAATTACGCCTGTCAGATCTGACAGTAGACGTTCAGGTGCGCACGCGAGAGGATTGGATCCAAACATTGTTGCAGCAACTACCAGACGAAGCCGCAACATTTACGACAGGGATCGCGATGAACAATCAGCCCCATCGGCACCAGATTCCACGCGACGCACCGGGCATCTACCCGTTTGCCGGTTTGCCGGTGCGCCTGGGTTTTCCATCCACCGTCGATTTCGAAATCCTTCAGGACGGACAGGAACGTGCGGCAGTGGTGGCGCGTCGGGTTTTCCTGCGCACAACCCGGATGTGCCGCATTTCCGGACAACTGCTGCCCTACCGCTGTCGCCAGACCCGACAGTTACTGAACGGCATCCACATCTACGACCCGCGCTTTTGCGGGCTGCTCGAACATGCCTGCGATCCAAACGTATTTCTGGACATGAGCGAGCTGTGGTTATGGGCATTACGCGATATTCAACCCGGTGAACACCTGAGCATCGATTTCGCCGCCACTGAAGACCGCTTGCTGCAGCAGTTCGCCTGCACCTGCGGCTCGCCGCGCTGTCGTGGGTGGATTACCGGTTACGATGAACCACCCACGATCGAGGGCCAGCGCTTTTTGCAGCGGTGGCGGCACCCACGCTGAGCGCGATTACAACGCTTCGACCGGACGCAGACGGTATTGCGGCGGCAGTTGCTCGAAACCGCTGATGGTGGTGTTCAGGCTTTTCCAGCGACCGTCCTTGATGCCATAGATGCAACCGTGAATCGACAGGCTCTGCCCGCGATGCCAGGCGTTCTGGATGATGCTGGTGTGGGCGACGTTGGCTACTTGCTGGACGACGTTGAGTTCGCAGAGGCGGTCGACCTGTTCTTCTTCGGTCGGCAGCTTGGCCAGCTCTTCACGTTTTTCGTAATACAGATCGCGGATCGAGCGCAGCCAGCCGTCGATCAGGCCGAACTGGCGATCCTGCATCGAGGCGCGCACGCCGCCGCAACCGTAGTGTCCGGTGACGAGGATGTGTTTGACCTTGAGCACGTCGACTGCGTACTGGATCACCGACAGGCAATTGAGATCGGTGTGCAGCACCACGTTGGCGACGTTGCGGTGTACGAACAGATCACCCGGCAACATGCCGACGATCTCGTTGGCCGGTACACGTGCGTCGGAACAACCGATCCACAGATATTCAGGGGTCTGCTGGCGCGCCAGCTTGGCGAAGAAATCCGGGTCTTCCTTGGTGATCGCGTCAGCCCAACGCTCGTTGTTATCAATCAGGTCTTGTAAGTCGTGCATGGTTAAGGCCTCAAGAAAGATGCGCTGGTATGACAGACGACCGCCGGTCGGGGTCACGCGAGAATCGCCGGTGTTTTCTTTGGAATTCTCGTGTGCCCGGTGAGTCCACTCAGTAAGGCCCACAGTATGAGGATTTGCCATGACTGATTCACGACGTCCGTACGATGCGGTGCAACCGGAACCCATCGATGATAACGAAGACCGCATGGGCTCGGTGCATGAGCTGGATTTCGATGAAGACGAACCCAGCGCGAAAATCGGCGACGAGATCCCGGAGCGTGAACGCGAGCAGTTAATGCCCAACGAAAGGGTACGTGAAGCCGGGTTTACCGGCGCATCGACCGCTGACCATGAACCCACCGATGATGACCTGAGCCCGGAAACGCTGATTCATGAAGACGGCGCCCGGGATGCCGAGGAAGCTGGCGAAGGCAATCAGGCGGATTGGGATCTGAGCATTGTCGATGAAGACGACATTGGCGGCGGCAATGGCCTGGATGAGGCGGAGCTGGCGCGGCGCGATCCGCTGGATGGCAACCGCTGATCGCCTGATGTGACGCGACTCACTGTAGGAGCTGCCGCAGGCTGCGATCTTTTGATCTTGCTTCTAAAAACAACATCAAAAGATCGCAGCCTTCGGCAGCTCCTACAGGTGTTCAGTCGACCAACGTGCAGGCCATGACCACGGCGTCTTCACGCCCACCCACCGCCGGATAATAATCCCGGCGCCGGCCGATCTCATTGAAGCCATAGCGCTCATAGAGCTTGAACGCTGCGGTATTGCTGTCACGTACTTCCAAGAAGCATTCCCGGGCAGACGCCGCATACGCCCGCGACATCAGATACTCGAGCAGCGTCAGCCCCAGCCCACGCCCCTGATTCTCCGGTTTGACCGTGATGTTCAGCAGGTGCGCCTCATCCAGAATGATCTGCACCACCCCGTGGCCGACCTGCTGCTGGCCTTCGAACATCAGCCAGATTTGATACTTGCCCAGCCCGTCGAGAAAAATCCCGCGCGTCCAGGGATGGCTGTACGCGGCGTATTCGATCTTCAATACCGCGTCCAGGTCCGCCTCGGTCATCGGGCGGAACGATACAGCTTCACTCATTCGATGGTTTCCAGCGCGCCATCAGCCGACGCATGGCTTGCCACACAGCGGCCTTGCGCTGTGGCTCTTCCATTAACAATTCCAGACCGGGAATGGCCCAGGCCAGGCCAAGGCCTTCGATCTGCAACTCACTATTGAACGCTGCAGCATCCGCTTCACCGGCAAAGCGCACCGCCGGCAGGCCGATCAGCCACAGGCAGGCGCAAGGTGCCGCCTCCATTTGCACCGAAAGGAAGCCCTGCACAAAGTCGCGCGCTGCCTCCGGGCCTTGGTCCATGGTGCCGCGATTCAACCATGGCCAGCGCACCGGTTCGCCGACGATTTGCGGCGCATCCGGCAGACCGGCGGCGCGCAGCATGTCTTTAAGCAGCAGATAAGCCGGATCGCGGCTCTGGAACGCCTCGCCTGTGGGTAACTCCACCAGCAGCAGGCAGGCTCCGGCGCGCAGCAATTGCAGGGCGAAACGCGGTGGCGGTACCGGTGCAGGTTTGACGACGACCGGCGCCTCTTCGACTTCCTCCACCGGTTTGGCGCCATTGCGGGTACTGGCAAGCGAAGGGCGCGGCACTTCGATCTTCGGCCGTTCGACCGGGCGCGGAGCAGTCTGCACCGGGGCTTGGGCCTGAGCGACCGGCATCGCCACGACCTCTGGCTCAGGCTCGGACATGTCCAGCAGCTCGGGCCGCGACGGGGCGGCGAAAGGCAATTCGGTGCGCGGCAGCCAGTTGACCACCTGCATGGCGTTCAAATAGGCGCGGCGGCGGGACTCGATAAGCAAAGGGTCGGCCACTTGTGGATAACTGAAAGTGGGCTGATTCTACCGCCCTTCGTTCAAGATCGCTTGCTGTTGATCGATAGCCTTTACCTGGGCTCGCTCCCTGAGAAAATGCGACAGCCCGTCCCGAGAGTGAATCGCATCCCTCGTGATGCAGTACAATCGCGGCTTTTAATCGCCAACCAGCCGGCCATTCCGATGATCGAACCCAAGCGCGTCTTGCGCGCCCTCGCTGAACACTGGGCACTTCTGGAGCCACTGTGCGAGCACTTCGACCAGGGCACCCTGAGCCTCAACGAACTGCGCACGCAACTGGCCGCCCAACAACTGGACAGCACGCCGCAGGACATCACCAGCCTGCTCGACGTGTGGATTCGTCTCGATATCCTGATTCCTGTGGCGAAAAGCCCGAACCGTTTCGAGCTCAACGCGCAGATCCACGATTTCCTCGCCTACCTGCGCCGTGAGCACCGCCTGGGCCTGTGCCTGGAAATCGAAGCCTATCTGCGCCACCTCGAACGTCTGGCCGGCTACATTCAGGACGCGTTCGAGATTCGCGACGGCCACGACCTCGCCCGTCAGCTGCGTCTGCTCGACATGCGCGTGCGTGACGTGCTGAAAAAGCTCGACAACGATGAACAGGCACTGGTGGCCGTGGCCGAACGGGCCAAGACCAGCGACCGGCAGATTCCGTTGCGTCAGCGTTACGCCGAAGTGCTGGCGACCTGGGACGAATACGTCGAGCCGATGATCGATCTGGTGAACGCCGACGGCGCCTTCGAACAAGGCGTGCGCAAGGTCGAAACCGTGCTGCTGAAGATGCTCAGCGAACAGCAGCGCCTCGGCCATCTGGTCGATGACGACATGCTGCTGCGCACCCACGCGCGCATCCTCGAAATGCAGACCAGCGCCCAGTTGACCCTGCGCCACGCCCGCGAACTGCTGCTGCCGCTGCGTGAAGAAGCGCGCCGGCACAACGCCGTGACCCGTGGCGCCGCACTGGCGCTGGCGGCCATTCGTCGCAAAGGCATCGATGCCGTGCCGCAGGCGGCGATGCCGCTGTTCACCCGGCCGCAAAGCACCTTCCTCGGCAGCGCCAGTCAGGTCGAGGCCTACGTCTACGCCCTGGCGCGTTTCGAACCGAAACCGGCGCGTTTCCCCAAGGCGCACAAGACTCAGAAATCCGGCGACGCCCCGCGTGCACCGCGCACCGTGCGCGAAATGGTCGAGCGCTGCGAAGAGTCCCTGCCGATGCCGGATCTGATGACCTGGCTGCTGGAGCAGGAACCGGACGGCGCCACCGACGAATTGCTCTACTGGTTCTCGCGCCTGTCGCGGGAAAAACGCTTCACCCGCGAGCGTCTGGAACGCCGCGAATACCACACTCACGAGCATCAGGTCAGCCTGCGCTCCTTCGCCCTGCTCTCGGCCCGCGACCCTGCCGCCGCCGAGGATTCTGCGAGCATCCCCAATGCATCTTGATCTATCCGAACTGTCCCAACTGGCGCCGATCTTCCGTGAGCTGTTCAAGGGCTATCACGTCAGCCGCCGCGACCCGGAACTGTACGCGCAACTGTCGAACTTCCAGGATCAATACCGCACGCTGTTCAAGGCGCTGGGGTTCGAACTGGTCTGCGACACCCGTGGCTTCTACTACTTCGTGCCGGACATGGCCGCAGCAGCGGTGAACAAGACGGCCCAGCGTCTGGCGCTGTTCACCTTCATCCTCGTCGAGCATCTGGCCGATCAGGGTCGAGATCCGATCGCCGTGCTCGACGGCGGCAGCCTCGGCCGCGAAGAGCTGCCATCGCTGCTGGAAAAATACCGCGACCTGTTCATCCAGGCCGAAGTGCAGACCGTCGAAGAACTCGAAGAAAAGATCATGCGCCGCATGACTCAACTGGGTTTCGCCGGCGAAGAAAACGGCGTGTACCGCTTCCTGCCGCCGATGCACCGCTTCCTCGACGTGTGCCTGTCGGTGCAGCAGGACCGCGATCTGGCGGCCAGCGTGCACAGCGTACTGCCGCTGCCGGCACCGGTGCTGATCGACGAAGAAGCCGAAGCGAAATTCCTCGAGACCGACGATCCGCTCGATCTCTCCGAATTTGAAGAAGAGAGCGAAGAAGACGCACTGGCCCGCGCCATTGCCGAAGAACAGGAGTCCGACGCATGAGCCAGGAACGCTACGGCATCCGCCGCTTTGCCCTTTTGAACACCGCCGGTTACAGCCTCGGCCTGTTCCCGCTGGAAGAACCGCTGTCGGTTTACGGTGCGAACAACCTCGGTAAATCGGCGTCGATCAACGCTCTGCAATTCCCGATTCTGGCGCGCATGTCGGACATGAGTTTCGGCAAGTACAGCCTGGAACAATCGCGGCGTTTCTACTTTGCCTCCGACACCAGTTACATCCTTGTCGAAGTCAATCTGCCCCACGGCCCGCACGTGATCGGCGTGGTCGGTCGCGGCCCGGGCGGCGGTTTCGGTCACCAGTTCTTCGCCTATGCCGGCAAGCTCGATCTGGCGCATTACCAGAAGAACGACACCTGCCTGCGTCAGAAAGAGCTGTTCAGCAACCTTGAGAAAGAAGGCCTCAAAGCCTACGAACTCAAGCCGGACGAACTGCGTCGCTTGCTGGTGGGCGGGCACACCTCGATCCCGCTGGACTTGACCCTGATCCCGCTGCGCTCCACCAGCGAGCAGAGCCTGAAGACCTTCCGCGCGCTGTTCATCAACCTGCTGCACATGCGTGAAATCACTGCGGCCAAGTTGAAGCAACTGTTCCTCGATGCCTTCGAACACAGCCTGCGTTCCGGCAGCGTCGACTACATCGCCGCGTGCGAAGAAGCCTTCCGCGATGTGCGCCGGATGGAGCAGGACTACAACTCGCTGGTCGCCGCCGGCCCGCTGGTCGAAGCCTTGGCCAACGGCGTGAAACAACGCGACGTGCTGCGCGGCAAACTGCATCGCCTGTCGCCGCTGCTCGACTCGTTGCTCGGCACCTGGTCGGACTACGCCACGGCGCGCAAGGAAGAGCTGACCATTCAGGCCGAGCACTACCGTCGCGAGCAGGATGACCTGCAAAACGATCAGCGCGGCGGCACGCAGGAACTGATGCGTCTGGAGCGGGAAATCTCCGGCATCCAGCGCTGGCTCGGTGAGTTGTCGGTGCTGAAGAACCGCTTCGCCCTGGTCGATGACGTCAAAGTGCTGGAGCAACAATTGCTCGCGGCCAAAGATGCCCACGATGAATTGGCCGGTGCGCTGGCACAGTCCCGGCAGTTCAGCGCCGAGGATCTGGAAGAGCGTCTGCGCGACCTGGAAAAACGCCTGAAGTCGGTGAAACAGCAACTCGATCACGCCGACAACAACAGCTACGCCCGCCTGCGTGAGGAGTTTTCGCAACAGGACGTCGAACGCCTGATGCGCCTGTTCAACAGCGCGCTGTTCAGTTTGCCGCTGGGCGAGCACGGCATCACCCTCGACGAAGCTGGTGAGTGGGTCAAATCGGTCGAGCTGATCCTCGACGGCTTCAAGGGCGAGCGCTTCGAAGTGCCGGGCCTGTCGATCGACATCTCGCACATCGAGCCGCCGGCGCTGCAAGCGCTGGCTGACCGCGCCGCGCTGCGTGACCAGAAAGAACGTCTGGAAAAAGAACTCAAGCAACTCAAAACCCAGCAAGCCGTGGCTGCCGACCGCGCCGCGAGCAAGACCCAGACCGAAGCGCTGTACCAGCAGGTGCTGGATGCGCAGAAAGCCCTGGAAGACTTCCGTCGCACCCAGACGCTGAGCGCGGAAGAAGGCGACAAGCTTGAGCAACTGGCGCAGATGGAAGCCGCGCAGGATGAACTCAAGCGCTCCAGCGATGCGTTCACCGAGCGCGTCCAGCAACTGTCGGCCAAGCTGCAACTGGTCGGCCGGCAGATCGCCGACATGGAAGCCAAACAACGCACCCTCGACGACGCCCTGCGCCGCCGTCAGTTGCTGCCGGCGGATCTGCCGTTCGGTACGCCGTTCATGGATCCGGTCGACGACTCGATGGACAACCTGCTGCCGCTGCTCAACGACTATCAGGACAGCTGGCAGGGCTTGCTGCGCGCCGACGGGCAGATCGAAGCGCTATACGCGCAGGTGCGCCTCAAAGGTGTGGCCAAGTTCGACAGCGAAGACGACATGGAGCGCCGTCTGTCGCTGCTGATCAACGCTTACGCACACCGTACCGATGAAGCCCTGACGCTGGGCAAGGCGCGGCGTGCGGCGGTCACCGATATCGCCCGTACCCTGCGCAACATCCGCAGTGACTACGACAGCCTCGAGCATCAATTGGCGCTGTTCAACCGCGAGATCAACAAGCGTCAGGTATCGAACCTGCAGAGCTTCCGCATCGTCCTGGCGCCGAACAAGGAAGCGCTCAAGCACATCGACCAGATTATCCACAGCGCCGGTCAGTACGAAGAAGGCGAAACCCTGTCGGTGTTCGATCTGAGCCAGAGCGCGGAACAGGACAACAAGAACGAAGAGGCCAAGGAATACCTGGCGCGGCTGGTGGCGGCGAACCACAACCAGCTCGGCCTCAAGGACTTGTTCGAACTCGCGTTCGAGATCACCAAGGTCAACGGTCAGCCGGTGATTCACACCGACATCGACGGCGCGGCCTCCAACGGCACCACCATGACCATCAAGGCGCTGACCAACATGTACTTGTTGCTGCACTTGATGGACCGTGATCTGGCCGGTCGCGTGCGCCTGCCTTACTACCTCGACGAGGCGGCGGACATCGACGAGAAGAACCAGGCCGCGCTGCTGGAAACCAGCCTGCAACTGGGCTTCGTGCCGATTCTGGCGAGTGTGAAGCCGCAGGTCTGCGCCAGTGTCGCCATCGACCTGGAAGGCGGCAGCGGCCCGGCCGGGATCTACATCGACGAGGCGGACTGGAAGTACATCCGCCGGCACGATGTGGTGAAGGCCACCGTCAATGTGCAAGCCGATGAGCCGGAGCTGGATGAGGTTTGACCGGCGTTAGCTGAAGGCAAAAAAAGGGCCGCGATCTGATGGGATCGCGGCCCTTTTTTATGGCTTTGGGGTTTGTGCTGACTTGAAGGACCTCATCGCTGGCAAGCCAGCTCCCACAGGTTTTTGCGCTAAACACAAATTCCGTATACGACATAAAACCCTGTGGGAGCTGGCTTGCCAGCGAAGGCGTCTTTGCAGACGCCACATAAACTCCGGATTACTTACCGAGCGAAATCTTCGGCGCCCAGTTCAGCCACTCATCCTCGAACTTGTCGAATAACGGGAACGTCTGCTCAGGCCGGGCCGGGGTGCCCATGCGCTCGCCGTCCGGCGTGGCGAAGGCGATGCCCCCCTGAATCGCCGTCTCCAGCGACTCCGTGCGCACCGTCAGACCATTGAACAAGCCGATGTCGAAACCGACACCGCTGGTGTTCCAGAATCGGCTGCCGCTGCGCACCAGCGGCGCGTATTTCGGCTCGATCAGAATGTGCACCAAGACACGATCTGCGGTCTGACCCAGCTCATAGCCCGTGACTTTGCCCACAGTGATTTCGCGGTACGTCACCGGTACGCCGGGTTTCAACGAACCACGGCGGGCCGCGCTCAATACCAGACTCAAACCGGCCTCTTGCTTGACCACCTCCGGCGCACTGGCCAGTGCGATGAAGTTCTTCTGCGGGCCGAGGTTTTTTGCCGCCGGCAATACTTCCACATACTGCCCGGTGACCAGGGTTTCCAGATTCTGGGTCTTGATCAGCCCCAACTCCGGCTTGACCACCCAGAACTGACTGCCGACCCGGGCAATGCGCTCCGGCACTTCTGTGATCCGCGCGGTAATCATCACGGCTTGCAGATCGTCCGTCAGATCGACGTCTTCAATCTTGCCGACATCCAGCCCTTTGAAACGAATCGGTGTGCCCGGGCGCAACCCGTCGGCGCGATCAACCTTGATCGTCACCAGCGTGCCTTTCTGATTGGCTTCATCATGGTTGGCGAACAGGCGGAAGCGTGGAATACGTTTTTGCAACGGCGCCTTGGCTTGCGGTGTTTCGAAGGCAATGCCGCCGGCCATCAACGTCTGCAACGACTCGCTCTTGACCTGAATCCCGCCGGTCAGACCACCAGTGAGGGTAATACCGCTGACATTCCAGAAGCGTGTCGACGCGTTGACCAGGTTTTCGTATTCCTTCTCGATATGCACGCCGATGACGATTTGCTTCTTGGTCTTGGAGAACTGATAGCTCTGTACCGAACCGACCTTGACCTGCTTGTACAGAATCGGACTGCCGACTTCGATCGAACCGAGAACATCGGTGAACAGCACCAGGTGCAGACCCGGCGAACGCAAATCCAGCGGCGGCGCTTTTGGCCGCGCCTCGAATTCGCGTTTCGGCGCAGCACCCTTGTCTCCCGGACGCACGGCGATGTAGTTACCTTTCACCAACGCTTCGAGCCCGGTGATACCGGCCAGGGAAATCGACGGTTTGACCACCCAGAACTGCGTGCCTTCGACCAGATAGTCTTCGGCCAGAGGATCCAGCGTCAGCTCGGCCGTGGCGCTGTTCAGATCCGAATCGATTTTCAACGCTTTCATGTTGCCGACCTGAATGCCTTTGTACATCACCGGCGTACGGCCGGCCTGCAGACCTTCGAAGTCACTGAGTTTGACCTTGACCCGGATGCCGGCAGCGGCGGCGTCGAAGTCCTCATACAGACGGAACGGCAGGCTTGGATCGGTGGGCGGACTGTCCTTGCGATTCTCCGGTGTGGCGAAGGCAATACCACCGGCGACGATGCTCGCCAGAGACTCACTGCGTACCTTTACTCCGGACAGGTTGGCGTCGATGCTGATGCCGCTGGCGTTCCAGAAACGCGTATGTTTGCGCACCAGTTTGGCGTAGGTCGGCTCGATGAACACTTTGAGCTCAACGGTGCTCTGGTCTTCAGACAGCACGTAGCTTTTGATCTGACCGACTTTGATCTGTTTGTAGAACACCGGACTGCCGCGGTTCAACGAACCCAGGCGATCAGCCTTGATGGTCAGGTGCAGGCCAGGCTTGGAGTCCGACAGCGGCGGCTCTTCGGCCAGTGCCTTGAACTTGCGGGTCGGCTCGCCTTCGCCGGGACTGATGGCCACGTAGTTACCGGAAACCAGGGTTTCCAGACCGGTGATACCAGCCAGCGTCACGCTCGGTTTTACCAGCCAGAAACGCGTACTGGTCTTGAGGTATTGCTCGACGTCCTTGTTCATCTCGACCGTAGCAATCACGCCTTTGGAGTTGCCCTCGTCATCAAGCTTGAGCGTCTTCACCTTACCCACCGGCATGCCCTTGTAGACCACTTCGGTCTTGTTGGCCTGGATGCCTTCACCGCTTTCGAATCGCACCTGAATCTCGATGCCGGTTTCGTTGTAGGCACGCCAGCCCAGCCAGCCGCCGATGATCAGGGCAATCAGGGGTAATACCCAGATGGCAGACCAGTTGGAGGCCGGTCGGGTTTTCGCTACAGGCAAATCAGTCATGGTCGTCGTCCGACTCCGTGTTATCCCAAATCAGTCGGGGATCGAAAGTTACTGCGGCAAGCATCGTCAGAATCACCACACTGGCGAAAGCGATGGCGCCAAGATTGGCTTCGACACTGGCAAGCCGGCCGAAGTTGACGACCGCCACCAGAATGGCGATCACAAAGATATCGAGCATCGACCAGCGACCGATGAACTCGATGAAGCGGTACATCCAGATCCGCTGCCGTGCAGACAATGGCTGGCGTCGCTGCACCGAAAACAGCAGCAACGCGATGCCCACCAGTTTGAAGGTCGGCACCAGAATACTGGCGATGAACACCACGGCGGCAATCGGGATCATGCCGTGCTGCACCAACTGGATCACGCCGGACATGATCGTGCTCGGGTCGCCCTGACCCAAAGAGCTGACGGTCATGATCGGCAACACGTTGGCCGGAATGTAGATAATCGCAGCCGTGATCAGCAGGGCCCAGGTTCGGACCAAGCTGTTGGGCCGGCGAGCGTGAACCAGCGCGCCACAGCGCGTGCAGGTCTGCTCGTCAGCGCCCTCCTCCTGTCTGTTCAATTCATGGCATTCGGTACAGATCAGAATGCCCGCATCAATCGCCCGCATGGGCATCCTCTCCTGATAATGCCTGCCAGATCTGGTGCGGTGACATCACCACTTCCAGCCAGACCTGGACCAACAACAAGCCGATGAAACACGCCAGACCGAGGCCGACGGTGATGGCCGCCATGTCGGCCAGTTTGACGATCGCCACGAGGACGCCCATCAGGTAAACCTCGAGCATTCCCCAGTCTTTGAGGTGGTGATAAATGCGGTAGAGCAGCAAGCCGTAACTGCGTCCGACGTTGAATCGAATCGTCAACAAAACGAATAACTGGCACAGCAACTTCAGCAACGGAATAGCCATACTGCACAGGAATACAACGATCGAAACGCCCTGCATGTCCGTATTGAACAAACCGAGCACGCCGCTCCAGACCGTATCCTGCGAAGATTGTCCGAGGATATTGAGTTGCATGATGGGTAAAAAGTTTGCCGGGATGTACAGCAATAATGCTGCGATCACCAAGGCAAGGCTGCGCTGCACCACGTTATGGCGGTGGGCGTACAACTCGTAACCGCAGCGCGGGCAGAGCGCTTTCTCGCCATCGGCAAGCTTGGGCTTGCGCATCAGCAGGTCGCACTCGTGACAGGCCACCAGGTCTTCCAGCGGTAAATCTGACAGCCCTTGGGCGTCAACCGGATCTGACATAAAGGCTCTGGCTCCGAAAAAGGTGGGGCTATTCTAGTGTTCTGATTCGAAAATAACTGTGCAAAATTGTTCGCTGGCTAAGTAAAAATACTTTCCTGCGGGCAAAACAAAACCCCAACTGCTTTCGCAATTGGGGTTTCGGAATTTAATCTTGACGATGACCTACTCTCACATGGGGAAACCCCACACTACCATCGGCGATGCATCGTTTCACTTCTGAGTTCGGGATGGGATCAGGTGGTTCCAACGCTCTATGGTCGTCAAGAAATTCGGGTACTGACTCGCGACCGGTTGGCCTCGCTTCAGCAAATCGGGTATGTGATACAGGTGTTTGTGAGCATCGCAAACTTTCGGTTCATTGCGTCTTCACACACCGCAATCTGGTCTCTTTCGAGCATTCAGATTGCTTGGGTGTTATATGGTCAAGCCTCACGGGCAATTAG
>NZ_QAIK01000035.1 GCF_003061005.1 Pseudomonas sp. HMWF021
AGTCCGGTCAAATGGAAACCTAATGAAAGCTCTGCAAATAGGACGGATGCTGTTCGCTGCCCGCCGACCTTTGGGTCTCACTAACCCTTCGTCGTCAGAGCGTTTGATGTCCCTTACGGTTGAGGTTTGCTCGGAGGAAGGCTTGCGGTCAGGATCGACGGCCGGTCGTTCATCTATCAGTACGAGTCTAGACGGCGAAAGGTCCGGGCTAGTTTCGAGCTCATTGCGTACGCTTCCTTTCTTACCACGTGCGACGGTTTTCTCATCACCATCGATATTGCAACCATCTTTGTGCGGGGTGTTCTGCTGCTTTTTGAAGTGAGGTCTTTGAAGATTTGCTTGATCGTAGGAGGTCGGAAATACTGGGATTCCACAACCTCCACATTCGTAGCCATATTTATCCACCTGGGGAAGCATCCACAGGTCTTCTCCCTCAACCATCTCCCTCGTGTATCTATCGCGTGCTGATTCCATATGGCCTCCAGTTCCTTTGTTAGGGCGGAAAGCTATCACGCTTTGCATTCATCCCAGAAGTCGAGGGGGCCCCTGAGGAATTCGAAAGGATGAAAGGGGACGGATGAAAGGGGACAGATTTATATTTTCCAGTTCCGGTATTCAATCAACACCGGAACGTGGGTAGGCATGGGCAGGATCAACTCGGCTTGGCTACCGTCGCGTCATCCTTGCTTAATACAGGAGCGGCTACATGCACCTTGGTCTCAGACAGCGCAATACAGCGGTGTGCGTAGCTGCCGATCTCTTTCAAAGCGATATTTCGATAGCTAGCGGGACAGATTAACAAAGTGTCGCCGAAGCGGAACTGACGAAACGCCCTAACGCTGTACAAACCATTCGGCCCCTCGTAGCTCTCCAGTTGCCACGGGGCGCTATTGAATACCTCCTTCGGATAATCCTTTTCGTTCAACACATAGCTCAGCTCGGTATTGTCCCTGATTTTGATCAGATTGGCGGCGGAATAGACCCATAGGTCCAAGAGGGCCGGCAACAGCATGGCATTGACGAAGATGCACCCGAGTAGCACCAGTGCGGCTCGGCCGGTGCGCTGTATCGCATTGCCGTTTGTCAAATAAAAGACGAGGACTGGCGCTAGGTAGAGGCACATTATCAATAAGCAGAGGGCGATAGCCCCGAATGCCTCTTCGTCGCTCTCTCCGCCTCGCCACGTCATGATGGCTAGCTGGGCGGGCATGACTCCACTCACCGAAGTAAACGCGAGCAGCGTACCTAGCCAGCCAACGAGGGCTGTGTAATAGAGTTTGCGATGCGAGGGTTTGCGGGGACCAGGCGGCAGTTCCAGTACTTTGTTGTGCAGGGGCGCATCGCGGCG
>NZ_QAIK01000180.1:0-43508 GCF_003061005.1 Pseudomonas sp. HMWF021
AGCGCGGCGCTGGTGCATGAATTCGGCTGGGCGTGGCACGACTACGACAAACTGGCCCAGGCCGCGCTGGCCGGGCACATCATCGAATGCGGCGCGCAGTGCGTCAGTCAGGCAATCATCGACAAGACCTCGGAAATGTTCAGCCAACGCAACTGGCCACCCTACAGCGAAGTCAACATCGAACTGCTCGGCAGCGAAGCCACCTACGGCCCGCACGGCCAGCGTCGCGACAGCCGCGAGGTGGTGATCAAACTCGCCGTGCGCCATCCACAGAAACAAGCATTGATCCTGTTCTCCCGGGAAATCGCCCAGGCCGCCACCGGCATGGCGCCGGGGCTGACCGGCATCGTCGGCGGGCGGCCGACGGTGTATCCCTTGATCCGCCTGTTCTCGTTCCTGATCGATAAAACCGCCTGCACCCTGCAAGTCGCCATGGCCGGCGAACAACATCCCTGCGCCCTGCCCGCGCACACCCCGCTCGACAGCCACGACCTGCCAACCCCCGAGCAGCCCCCCAAGCCCCAGGGCCGCGCCGACGCCAGTGTGCCGCTGGTCAAACTGGCGGTGGCGCGCTCCGGTGACAAGGGCAACCACAGCAACATCGGCGTCCTGCCGCGTCGGCCCGACTACCTGCCGTGGATCGCCGAAGCGCTGACCCCGGCGGTGATCGTCGACTGGATGCGCCATGTGCTCGATCCAATTCACGGTCGGGTCGAACGCTGGTATCTGCCCGGCACCCACAGCCTGAATTTCCTGCTGGAAAACGCTCTCGGTGGCGGTGGTGTGGCAAGTCTGCGTATCGATCCACAGGGCAAGGCTTTCGCCCAGCAATTGCTGGAAATCCAGATCCCGGTGCCGCAGAGCATCGCCGAACAACTCGACTAGAGGTTGGGCTTCATGGCTTACGCATCGATTTTCAAAGCCGATCTGTTCAGCGGCCAGACCCTCATCGTCACCGGTGGCGGCAGTGGCATCGGCCGCTGCACCGCCCATGAACTGGCAGCGCTCGGAGCCAATGTGCTGCTGGTCGGGCGCAAGCCGGAAAAACTGCAAAAGGTTGCCGCCGAAATCGCCGAGGACGGTGGCCGCGCTCACTGGCAAGCCTGCGACATCCGCGACGAAGACGCGGTAAAGGCACTGGTTGCCGAACTGATCGCCGAACACGGGCCGATCCACGGTCTGGTCAACAATGCCGGCGGCCAGTACCCATCGCCATTGGCCTCGATCAATCAGAAAGGTTTCGAAACCGTACTGCGCACCAATCTGGTCGGTGGTTTTCTGATGGCCCGGGAAGTGTTCAACCAGTCGATGAGCAAGCACGGCGGCAGCATCGTCAACATGCTCGCCGACATGTGGGGCGGCATGCCCGGCATGGGTCACTCGGGTGCGGCACGTTCGGGGATGGACAATTTCACCAAAACCGCCGCGTTCGAATGGGGTTATGCCGGGGTGCGGGTCAATGCAGTGGCACCGGGCTGGATCGCCTCCAGTGGCATGGACACTTATGAAGGCGCGTTCAAAGCGGTGATCCCGACCCTGCGCGAACACGTGCCGCTCAAACGCATCGGCACCGAATCGGAGGTCAGTGCAGCGATTGTTTTCCTGCTCAGCCCGGCGGCGGCATTCATCAGTGGCAGCACCTTGAAAATCGATGGCGCCGCCAGTCTCGGCAGCCGCGCATGGCCGTTGCACAAGGCAAGCCACAGCGAGTCGTTCAACGGTTTCCATCGGGCGTACCTGCCCGACGTGCTCAAGGACAAGGAGTAAGCCATGCCGCAGATCCAGTCCGAACTCGATCCGCACAGCGAAGCCTTCGCCCGCAACCGCGCGGCGATGCTCACGGCCATCGAGCACGTCCAGCAACTGGAACAGAACCTGCTGAACAAGGCTGCCGAAGCCAAGGCAAAATTCGACAAGCGCGGGCAACTGCTGCCCCGCGAACGCCTGAACCTGTTGCTCGACCCCGGCGCACCGTTCCTCGAACTGGCGAGCCTGGCCGGCTACAAACTGCACGACGACAAGGACGGCAGCGCCGCCGGCGGCGGCCTGATCGCCGGCATCGGTTATGTGTCCGGCATTCGGGCAATGGTGGTGGCCAACAACAGTGCGATCAAGGGCGGCACCATTTCCCCCACCGGCCTGAAAAAATCCCTGCGTCTGCAGCAGATCGCCCAAGACAACAAACTGCCGGTGATCACCCTCGCCGAAAGCGGCGGCGCCAACCTCAACTATGCCGCTGAAATTTTCGTTGAGGGTGCGCGCAGCTTCGCCAATCAGGCGCGGATGTCGGCCATGGGTCTGCCGCAGATCACCGTGGTGCACGGCTCGGCCACCGCAGGTGGCGCCTATCAGCCGGGGTTGTCGGATTACGTGGTGGTGGTGCGCGGCAAAGCCAAGCTGTTTCTTGCCGGGCCGCCGCTGCTCAAGGCTGCAACCGGCGAAGTCGCCACCGATGAGGAACTGGGCGGCGCCGAGATGCACGCGCAGGTCGCCGGCACCGCCGAGTACATGGCCGAGAACGATGCTGATGGCGTGCGACTGGTGCGCGAAATCCTGCGCATGCTGCCGTGGAACGAACAGCTGCCGTGGCTGCCGGAGCCGCAATACAAAGAGCCGCTCTACCCGATCGACGAACTGCTAGGGCTTATTCCCGACGATCCGAAAAAACCCTACGACGTGCGCGAGATCATTGCGCGGATTGCCGACGAATCTGAGTTCCTCGAATTCAAGGGCGAGTTCGACCAGCAGACCGTGTGCGGGCAACTGAAAATCCACGGCCGCGCCTGTGGCCTGATCGGCAACAACGGCCCGATCACCCCGGCCGGTGCGAGCAAAGCGGCCCAATTCATTCAGCTGTGCGATCAGAGCCAGACGCCTTTGCTGTTCTTCCACAACACCACCGGCTTCATGGTCGGCACCGAGTCCGAGCAGCAAGGCGTGATCAAACACGGTTCGAAACTGATTCAAGCGGTGGCCAATGCGCGCGTGCCTAAACTGACGATTGTGGTCGGTGGCTCCTACGGTGCCGGCAACTATGCGATGTGCGGGCGCGGTCTCGATCCGCGGTTCATCTTCGCCTGGCCCAACAGCCGCACGGCGGTGATGGGCGGCGCACAGGCCGGCAAGGTGCTGCGCATCGTCACCGAGGCCAAACAGCTCAAGGAGGGACTGGTGCCGGACCCGAAGATGCTCGACATGCTCGAACAGGTCACCGCGCAGAAACTCGACAGTCAGTCCACCGCGCTTTACGGCAGCGCCAATCTATGGGACGACGGCCTGATTGACCCACGCGAAACCCGCACCTTGCTCGGTTACCTGCTGGATATCTGCCACGAAGCCGACATCCGCACGCTGCAACCCAACAGCTTCGGCGTCAGCCGCTTCTGACCGCCACGGATCCCAAGGAGAACAATAAAAATGATCTTCACCCCGGAACACGAAGCACTGCGCCGCACCGTCCGCCAATTCGTCGAACACGAGATCAATCCGCACGTCGAAGAATGGGAAAAGGCCGGACGATTTCCGATCCACGAGATTTTCCGCAAGGCCGGCGACCTCGGTCTGCTGGGTATTTCCAAACCGGAAAAATTCGGCGGCATGGGCCTCGACTACAGCTACTCGATTGTCGCCGCCGAAGAGTTCGGCACCATTCATTGCGGCGGCATTCCGATGTCGATCGGCGTGCAGACCGACATGTGCACCCCGGCGCTGGCCCGCTTCGGCTCCGATGAGTTGCGCGACGAATTTCTGCGCCCGGCCATCACCGGCGAGCAGGTGGGCTGCATCGGGGTTTCGGAGGTCGGTGCCGGTTCCGACGTCGCCGGGCTCAAGACCACGGCGCGCAAGGACGGCGACGACTACGTGATCAACGGCAGCAAGATGTGGATCACCAACTCGCCCAGCGCCGATTTCATCTGCCTGCTGGCCAACACTTCGGACGACAAGCCGCACATCAACAAGTCGCTGATCATGGTGCCGATGAACACGCCGGGGATCAGCCTCAGTTCGCACCTGGACAAGCTCGGCATGCGCAGTTCGGAAACCGCCCAGGTGTTTTTCGACAACGTGCGTGTGCCGCAGCGCAACCGCATCGGCCACGAAGGCGCCGGCTTCATGATGCAGATGCTGCAGTTCCAGGAAGAGCGCCTGTTCGGCGCGGCAAACATGATCAAGGCCCTGGAATATTGCGTCGACAGCACCATCGAGTACTGCAAGGAACGCAAGACCTTCGGCAACGCGCTGATCGACAATCAGGTGATCCACTTTCGCCTCGCCGAATTGCAGACCGAAATCGAATGCCTGCGCGCACTGGTCTATCAGGCCACCGAGCAGTATGTGAAAGGCCAGGACGTCACGCGCCTGGCGTCGATGGCCAAACTCAAGGCCGGACGCCTCGGTCGTGAAGTCAGCGACAGCTGCCTGCAATACTGGGGCGGCATGGGCTTCATGTGGGACAACCCGGTGGCCCGCGCCTATCGCGACGTGCGGCTGGTATCGATTGGCGGCGGCGCTGACGAAATCATGCTCGGCATCATCTGCAAACTGATGGGCATCCTGCCGGGGAAAAAGAAATGAGCCCCCTGCCCGATTGCCAGACGCTGTTGCTGGAACAGCACGGCGGTGTGCTGCACATCACCCTCAATCGCCCGGACAGCCGCAATGCGATGAGCCTGCAAATGGTCGCCGAACTGCGTGCGGTATTGGCGGCGGTGCGCGATGAGCGCAGGGTTCGCGCCCTGGTGCTTAGTGGTGCCGGCGGGCATTTCTCTGCCGGTGGCGACATCAAGGACATGGCCAACGCCCGTGCCCGGGGCGCCGATGCCTATCGCGATCTGAACCGCGCGTTCGGTGCCTTGCTGCAAGAAGCGCAGCACGCGCCGCAAGTGCTGATCTGCGTGTTGCAAGGCGCGGTGCTGGGCGGTGGACTGGGCCTGGCATGCGTCAGCGATATCGCAATGGCCGATCATCAAGCGCAGTTCGGTCTGCCGGAAACCAGCCTTGGCTTGCTGCCGGCACAGATCGCTCCGTTCGTGGTGCAGCGCATCGGCCTGACCGAAACCCGCCGTCTGGCGCTGACTGCGGCGCGCTTCGATGGCCATCAGGCGCGGCGGCTGGGGCTGGTGCATTTTGTCGAGCAGGATCCGCAGGCACTGGCCGAGCGCCTCGATGAAGTGCTCGATCATGTGCTGTGCTGCGCACCGGAAGCGAACGCGGCGACGAAAAAACTGCTGCTCGCCAGTGCCGGGCAGCCGTCGAGTGAATTGCTGGATCAGGCTGCGCAGATGTTTAGCGAGGCGGTGACGGGCGAAGAAGGGATCGAGGGCACCATGGCTTTCGTGCAAAAGCGTAAACCTGGGTGGGCCCCTTAAAAGCTTCGCGGGCAAGCCCGCTCCCACATTTGGAACGCGTTCCGTCTGTGGGAGCGGGCTTGCTCGCGAAGAGGCCAGCACCGACATCGCAAATTCCGAGGGAACAACCATGCCCACCATCCACAAAATCCTGATCGCCAACCGTGGTGAAATCGCCTGCCGCATCCAGCGCACCGCCCAGGCCCTCGGCTACCGCACCGTCGCCGTGTTCAGCGATGCCGACGCCGATGCCCTGCACGTGCAAATGGCTGATCAAGCCGTGAACATCGGCCCGGCTCCAGTGCAGCAGTCTTACCTGAACATCCCGGCGATCCTCGACGCCGCCCGGCGCAGCGGTGCCGATGCGATCCACCCCGGCTATGGCTTCCTCTCGGAGAATGCCGGATTCGCCCGCGCCTGCGCTGAGGCCGGCCTGACTTTTATCGGCCCGAGTGCCGAGGCGATCGAACTGATGGGCAGCAAACGCCTGTCGAAAATCGCCATGCTCGATGCCGGCGTGCCGTGCATTGCCGGCTATCAAGGTGCCGAGCAGGACGATGCCACCTTGCTGCGCGAAGCCGAGCGCATCGGTTATCCGCTGATGATCAAGGCCAGTGCCGGCGGCGGCGGACGTGGCATGCGTCTGGTGCACAGCAGCGAAGATTTACCAGCGCAATTGCGCACGGCGCGCTCGGAGGCGCTGAACGGTTTCGGCAGTGACGAACTGATCCTCGAGCAGGCGCTGATCGAACCACGCCACGTCGAGGTGCAGTTATTCGGTGACCACCATGGCAACCTGATCTACCTCGGCGAACGCGATTGCTCGGTGCAGCGCCGGCACCAGAAAGTCATCGAGGAAGCGCCCTGCCCGGTGATGACCCGCGAGCTGCGTCAGGCCATGGGCGAAGCAGCGCTCAAGGCTGGCCGGGCGGTGAATTATGTAGGTGCCGGCACCGTCGAGTTTCTGCTCGATGCCCGAGGGCAGTTCTATTTTCTGGAAATGAATACCCGTCTGCAGGTCGAACACCCGGTGACCGAACTGATCACCGGGCAGGATCTGGTCGCCTGGCAACTGGCGGTCGCCGAGGGGCAGCCGCTGCCACTGACCCAGGATCAGGTCACGCTGGATGGCCATGCCATGGAAGTGCGTTTGTATGCCGAAGATCCGACGCAGGATTTTCTGCCACAAACCGGCCGCGTCCAGGCCTGGGAACCGGCCTTGAGTCCGGGTGCGCGAATCGATCATGGTTTGCGCGAAGGTCAATCGATCAGCCCGTTCTACGACCCGATGCTGGGCAAACTGATAGCCCATGGCGCCACCCGCGAAGAGGCACGGCGCAAGCTGTTGCGCGCGGTGCAGGACAGCGTGCTGCTCGGCGTCCAGAGCAACCAGCGTTTGCTGGTCAGCCTGCTGCAGCATCCGCAGTTCATCAGCGGCGAATTCAGCACCGCGTTCATCGCGCAGCATTTCACTGACCACCCCTGTTTACACACTTACGCACCCGGCGCCGAGGAACTGGCGATTGCCGCCGTGCTGTTCTATCAGGCCGGCGCACAGGCGCATCGTGCATCGCTCAAAGGCTGGCGCAACAATGCCGGCGTACCGCTCGATTACCGCCTGGGCCTTGAACAACAGGACTGGAGCGTACGCTTGCTTGCGGGCATCAACGGCCTCTTCACCGTGAACACCATGGAGCGCGCGCTGGAACTGAAAGTCATCGATGGCGACGAGCGCTCGGTGACGCTGGAAATCGACGGCTTGCGCCAGCGCCACGCCTGGCGGATCGATGGCGAAGCACTGTGGCTGTTCACCCATCCCGGCAGCCTGCGCCTTGAGGACCGAACTCATGCGCTGATCAGCAGTCAGAGCAGCGTCAGCTCCGGCACGCTCAAGGCGCCGATGGACGGTGCCATCGTCGACGTGCTGGTCAGCGAAGGCAGCCCGGTCAGCAAGGGGCAGTTGCTGGTGGTGCTGGAGGCAATGAAAATGGAGCACCCGCTCAAGGCCGGTATCGACGGCGTGCTCAAGCGGGTGCAGGTCAAGGTCGGCGATCAGGTAAAGAATCGTCAGGTTCTGTTGCAGGTCGAGTGAGTCGCCAGGCGCAAACGCAAGGTTTGACTACGCTCTGATCTATCAGGACGCGTAAATCAGGAAACCTGCGATGCCCCATTGGCTGGTCATTGATCTGGAAGCCACCACTGATGAAGGTGGCTGGCCGGTTACGGAAATGGAAATCATCGAAATCGGCGCGACGCTGGTCGATCGTGCCGGTCGCGAGCAGGATCACTTTCAGCGGTTCGTCAAACCGACCCGGCGGCCGTTGCTGACGCCGTTTTGTCGTGAACTCACGCACATCACCCAGGCCAACATCGACGCCGCACAGCCATTGAGCGAAGTCTGGCCGGCGTTTGAACGCTGGCTTGGGCAGCACCAGCCACGGCTCGAGGGCTGGGTCAGCTGGGGTGACTACGACCGCAAGCAGTTGCTTCAGGAATGGCAGCGCCTGCAACTCGACAGCGCGTTGAGCCGGGTGCCGCACATGAATCTCAAGCAGCGCTTCGCCAAGGCCCGCCGCCTGGAGCGGCCGCTGGGGCTGAACGGTGCGTTGCAACTGGCCGGCATGCAGTTCAGCGGTCAGCAGCATCGGGCGCTGGAAGATGCGCGCAACACCGCGCGATTACTGCCGTTGGTGCTGCCACTGTGAAGTCAGAGCGAGAACTCACCGGACACGCTCCGGGCAGGTGACGGCGCCAGGAGCCTTGTGCATACTGGCCGGCCCTTTTTAACCCTTTTAAGCCCTATTCGAGAGGAATCGCCCATGTTCAAAGTCAACGAGTACTTCGACGGCACCGTCAAGTCCATCGCTTTTGGCACCGCTGAAGGTCCGGCGACCATCGGCGTCATGGCCCCGGGCGAATACGAATTCGGCACCGCTCAGCGCGAGATCATGCATGTGGTCTCCGGTGCGCTGACCGTCAAACTGCCGGACAGCAGCGACTGGGAAACTTTCGCCGCCGGCAGCCAGTTCAACGTGCCGGCCAACAGCAAGTTCCAGCTGAAAGTCGCCGTTGAGACTGCTTACCTGTGCGAATACCGCGGCTAAAGCAACGGCTTTTCCCAGCGCAAAAAAATGCCCGTGTCCATGGACACGGGCATTTTCATTTGCGGCATCGGTTATTCGAGGATTTCCACCGCCATACCGACTTCCAGACGCCCATTGCTGTCGTTGACCAGGTTCTGGCCGAACATCGCACCATCGGCCTGGGCACGGTATTTCTGCAGGGTTGCCAGCGGTTCGCGGTCGGCACTGCGTTCACCGGTCTGCGGATCGATGGTGGTCAGGATGCAGCGCGAGCACGGTTTGACCACCCGAAACTCGACATCGCCGATGCGAATACGCTTCCAGCCATCTTCGGCAAACGCCGTACTGCCTTCGATCACCAGATTCGGTCGAAAGCGCAACATCTCCAGCGGCCGCCCGACCTTTTGCACCAGATCCTGCAGCGATGCCTCGCCGATCAACAACAACGGGAACCCGTCGGCGAACGCCACCTGATCGTCTTCACGGCCATAACCGGCCTGCGTCATGCGCGCGCGATCAAGCGGCACCTGCACCAGCCGGGTCGGCTTGCCAATGAAATCGCTGACCCAACGGGCCGCTTCGTCACCAGCGTCCGGAACCCGTAGCGTGTCGCGCCAGATCGTCACGCCGCGCAGTTCGGCCTCATCCCCGGGCAACGGGATATCCAGCGCTGCCTGCTGCGGCGCACTGAGGGTCAGACCACCCTGCGCATTCCACAGTGCCGACAACTGGCTCATCTTCGCCTCGGCCCGCTGGGTCAGGAAGCGACCACTGGCTTCATCCACGAGCATCCAGCGTCGGTCCCCTTCAAGGCCCAGCTTGTCCAGGCCAATCGACTGCAGAATCTCGGGCTTGCCGGATTTCAACGGGTAACGATAAAGCGCGCTCAGACGCAGCATGTCCAGCTTCCTGATGGGCAAAAATGCCACCCTATACGAGCTTTATCTGCGAATCAAAGCCTGAGTTCGAGCACTGCACGACAAGGTAGGAGCTGCGGCACGCTGCGATCTTTTGCCGTTGACTTTAAGGATCAAAAGATCGCAGCCTCGTTTCACTCGACAGCTCCTACAGGGGCGGTGTGGTTTTGTGGTCAGGCAGGCACTTCATCGAGCATCAGACGCTGGCGCACCACGTCGACCAGTTTGTCCGGCTGGAACTTGGAGAGGAAATTGTCACAGCCGACTTTCTTCACCATCGAATCGTTGAAGCTGCCGGACAGCGAAGTGTGCAGCACCACGTACAGGCCACGCAGGCGTGGATCGTTGCGGATCTCGGTGGTCAGGCGATAACCGTCCATCTCTGGCATTTCCGCGTCGGTGAACACCATCAGCAGCTTGTCGGTCATGTTCACGCCGGTATCGGCCCAGGCCTTGAGCATGTTCAGCGCTTTCAGACCATCGCTGGCGATGTGCATTTTCACGCCGAGCTGGCCGAGGGTGTCGCGCAATTGCGAGAGCGCTACGTTGGAGTCGTCCACCAGCAGCACTTCGCGGCCACGGGCACGCTCCAGTACCGGATCGTCGAGCTTGTCGCGCGAAACCTTGGCGTTGTACGGGACGATTTCGGCGAGGACTTTCTCGACGTCGATGATTTCCACCAACTGCTCGTCGACCTTGCTGATCGCGGTCAGATAATGCTGGCGGCCGGCGCTGGTCGGCGGCGGCAAAATGGCTTCCCAGTTCATGTTGACGATGCGGTCTACGCCACCGACCAGGAAAGCCTGCACCGAGCGGTTGTACTCGGTGACGATAATGGTGCTGTTGGGGCCCGGCACCAGCGGTCGCATACCGATTGCCTGGGACAGGTCGATCACCGGCAGCGTCTGCCCACGCAGGTTGACCACACCGCAGACAAACGGGTGGCGCTGGGGCATCAGGGTCAGCTTGGGCAGTTGCAGAACTTCCTGAACCTTGAACACGTTGATCGCGAACAATTGGCGTCCGGCCAGTCGAAACATGAGAATTTCCAGGCGATTCTCACCCACCAGTTGCGTGCGTTGGTCTACCGTGTCGAGAATGCCGGCCATCAATGACTCCTGGGCTTGTGCTGATAAATTCACTATTGGGGGTTATCGGCTGTTTATGGCGATTCTTGATCCCCATAGAAATCACCCTCAAAATGCCATACACAGGCATTGATGTCACATTAACATCATGCTTTACTGGCTCGGCAATTTCATCTGCTACATTCTTTCCTGGCGCGACCACAGTTAGCGCCACAGGTTCCCGCGTGTAAGGGAATCCCCTAGTATCAATCAGGCCCAACCTGATGTTCGCAATTTCCAATAGCCATTAATGTGACGCCATTCTCATTGCATGAACGGAGTCAGGCTATTGTGTGCGATCGCAGTTCAGTGGAAACACACCCTCTGGAAAACCTCGGCCAGTGCACTTGTGCGGCGGGGCGCGATCTGCCGACGGTTCATGATCGTCGACACACACGGCATTCCCTCATCAGACATGACGCTGTGGAGATAAGCATGCCAATCGACCGCAAAGACTGGGCACAACGCTTTCCCGAATTTCTCGTCGAGGCTGAACAACTGCTGGCCAAGTCCGAGGAATGCCTGAGCCATCTGCAATTGATCAGCAACGACAAGGATGCGATCGACTGCATGCGCAGCACTCTGCTCAAGCTCGCGGGCCGCGCTGAAGCGTTGGCACTGGAGGCGATTTCCGAGTTTTCCCTGCACATTCATAGTCTGCTCGACCATGCGCCGGAACCTATCGACCTGCACGCACCGGCATTGGAAGCGCTCAAAGACTGTTTCACCCTGATGGCCTGGCAGATCGAACTGGTCGATCACAACACCGGTCAATTGAGCCTTGATGACAGCGAGCAGACTTCGCTGATCGAAGCCTTCGCGTTCCAGGTTGGCCAAGGCCGCTTTCAGCCGCCACTCTCGACTCAGTCACTTGCGCTATTGACCTATTCCGAGCGCCAGGCTTGATTGGCAGCGATCAATACGCCAATCGAGGCGGTAGATCCGAATCATAGAATGTCGCAATTGAATAGTTCATACCTGCCAGCGACAAAGCGAATTAAATAATCTCACCCTGACACCTGCGAATATTTTCCCGTGGCCTCAGGGTTTGCCTGTGTCTGTTAACGTTGAACTTCGGGCGACATCGATATCTGTCGAGCACACTAAACCGACTTTTTCCATTATGGAACTCGAGTCCAACATGGCGTCTTTCCTGACTCAATGGACATATATGGCAACGCGACCAACGGTATCTTAAGTGGTATTATGCCGGCCGTTAGTTGCTCTCAATTAATGGCACAGTGATTCAATGACCATCATCATCCAAAGTTGATGATCAAATAGCGTTCGCTGAGCCTCGTTAAAATCAATAACATAATTGACAGCATTTTCAGACAGAGACCCGCCAGCCACCGGCCGGTCTACCCGCAGCGAACATCCATTGGCTCCATCCGCTATGTACGCCAGCCTCAAGTCAATCACCACATGGCCACCCTCCCGGGAAAATGCACGCCGGTTCACACTCATATTGAGTGTCATCGCCGCCGTCGGCAGCCTGCTGACCTACGGTTTGTCGGCGCCACTGTCACTGGGCCTGCTGCTGCTGAACATCGCTGCCACCGCTTGTGTCTGGGTGCAATATCGCCTTTCGCGCAAATCTATCAAGTTCCAGCCCCAGGAACTCGCCGACCGTTTGCTGGAAGTCCAGGAAAACGAACGGCACCGGCTCAGCCGCGAACTGCACGACGACATCGGTCAGTTGCTGACCGCCGCCAAGCTGCAAAGCGAATGGTTGAAGAGGCGTCTGCCACAGGATCTGCAAGAGCAATGCTCGACACTCTGCGACACCCTTGAAGAAACCCTGAACAAGGTGCGCGACGTTTCGGCCATTCTCAATCCGCGACAACTGACCAGTCTCGGGCTGGAAGCCAGTCTGCGTGCGCATCTGCTCAAGACCCTGGCCAACACGCCAGTGCACTGGAGCCTCGATTGTCAGCAACGGCTCAACGGCATCCCGGAAGAGATGGCGGTTGCCGCCTTTCGCATCACCCAGGAAGCGGTTACCAACATTCTGCGACACGCGCAGGCCAGCAACCTGCTGATCCGTGTGCAACGCCTGCCGCAAGGCCTGACGCTGTTGATCAGTGACGATGGCCAAGGGTTTGCGCCCGCCGTCGATCCGGGCCGGGAAGGACAACGCGGCATGGCCGGAATGGCCGAAAGAATCGAACAATTGGGCGGCACGCTGAATGTCATCAGCGAGCCGGGCAAAGGCACTCAAATCGAAGCACTATTCCCCTGGGCGCCCCGTGCACTCGAGCGGGCCAGTACGAATAAGGTTATGCGTTGACTTGTAACTTACTTCTGGTGGATGACCACTCGCTGATCAGGGCCGGCGTGCGCGCTCTGGTGCTCGATATTCCCGGCTACGCGGTCGTTGGCGAAGCCAGTGACGGCTCGCAACTGCTCGAAATGGTCGAGCAACTGGCGCCTGATATCGTCTTGCTGGATATCTCGATGAAGGAAACCGGTGGCCTGGAAGCCCTGCAACGGCTCAAGCGCGTGCGACCGCAGAGCAAGGTGCTGATTCTGTCGATGCACACCGACCCGGCGCTGATCATGCAGGCGCTGGAGTCCGGAGCGTACGGTTATCTGCTCAAGGACACCACGGCCACCGAGCTTGAGCATGCCCTCGAAGCCCTGCGCAACAACGAACGCTACCTGAGCCCGGCGATTGCCCATACGGTAATCAACCAGGCACTGATCCGCACACAGAAAAGCCATACGGAAGCAACCGACTCCCACAACCTGACAGCACGTCAGCTGGAAATCCTGCGGTTGATCGTACGCGGCAAATCCACCCGGGAAATTGCCAACGGCCTGGGCCTGAGCATCAAGACCGTCGAAACCCACCGCTCGCAGATCATGAAGCGCTTGCAGATCTACGATGTGGCGGGCCTGGTACTGTTTGCAGTACGCGAGCAGATCATCAGCCTGGACGACTGATCGACGGCGCCCTCCCCAGCAACGGTGAGCCCGCCGGCAAGTGCACTGACAACGCACCCGGCCGCGCCTCGAATCGCAGACTGTCACCTTCCAGCGGTTCGCCATCCAGATTGATGCACAGCCCTTCAGCGACCTTGATCTCGACCCACGGCAAGCGGTTGCGGACGAACATGTTGTCGATCCCGAACCCATCGCTCAGCAGGTTCTTGAGCGTGCCGACCAGCTCCTGCGGTGCCGGGAGAATACTGATATCCAGCAAACCGTCATCGACCAGCGCCTGCGGACACAGCACGTGTCCGCCACCCGCCTGCCGACCATTGCCGATGCCCAGCGCCAGCAAATCACCGCTCCAGTGAAAATCCGGCCCCTGCAACTCGCCATAGGCTGCATGCAGCTCGCTGAAGCGTGACAATCCGGTGAAGAGATAAGCCGCGCCGCCCAGGACTTTTTTCAGATCTTCCGACGTATTGGCGGTGACATTACTGCCAAAGCCCCCAGTGGCCATGTTGAGAAAAATCTGTCCGCCCACCTCGCCCAGATCGATGGCATGTGCAGGCGTATCCAGCAAATCCAGCGCCTCGGCCGGTTCCAGCGAAATGCCCGCAGCACGGGAAAAATCGTTGGCGGTGCCCAGCGGCAGGAGCACCAGACTGGCTTCGCCAGGACGCGCAGCGAGTGCCTGGGCAATGTCGCGCAACGTGCCATCCCCGCCACCGGCGATGATCTGCTTGAATCCGGCTGCCAGGGCCTCCTCGACAATGCGCTGGGCATCCCCCGCCTCCCAGGTCAGACGCACCGCCAGTTCCCACCCCTGCTCGCGCTTATGTTCCACAGCGGCGCGAACTGCTTCGTTGAGTGCCTGCTTGCCATGCAGAATCAACAGCGCCTTGCGTTCACTCATAACGGTTACTCCGCAGTTTGAATCGATATGAGACATGTTGACCGCGCGCACTTGCAAAAAAGTCGCAAAGATTTGAATAAATTCGATACAGATGAGCGGGGATCTACAACACGCAGACCTTTCCTACGAATCTTGATGAATCGGCTTAATTGACCTGGTTCTGGCATTGGTACACCTTGTGTGGGCAGTATCAATCAACGAGGCAACACAAGGATGTGCAGGTAATGAGCGGATTCACGTCAAGCGCGAAAGTGAGCGCAAGGCAAGGTGTTGGTTGTCCGGCTGGGTGCAGTACCGGGAGCCATCATGCTGAACCATGAAGCCAGGGCGCCGGTGAGCCCTGTTCCACCGCAGGCCGAAAAGCGCGCCTATAAAAAGTCCGATTTCAAAAGCAGCGCCAAGACCACCGGAGAATCAGAAATGGAACCTCGTGTTACCGAGCTGGAAACCCACCTCAAGTACATCCGAAGGGACATGGATGAAATCAGGAGCGACGTCAAAACCATCAAGCACCGACTTGCCTATGCCGCCGGTGCGACGGCCGTCGCAATGGGGCTGCTCGGTTGGGTAGCCAACAGTCGGTTCGATCAAATGGTGGCTTTACTGAGCCATTGATGCCCAGGGCATGGCGAGGATGCCTGCAGGCATCCTCGCTACGGATCCGGGAGTCAATCCAGCAGATCGCTTAACGGTATGAACATGACGTCTTCCCCGACAACCAGTGTGCGGCCCTCCATTACCTCCACCAGGCCATCGGCCCAGGCAGCACTGCGCAGGACGCCGGAACTCTGGTTGCGATAAATCGTAGCCCGCCCCTGCTCAAGACGACCACGCAGGTATTCGCGACGATTACCTGCCTGTGGCCAGTCGAATCCCGCCGGCACACGGAACTTCAAAGGCTCCACAGCCTGCACGCCTTGCCGCCGCAAAAGGTATGGACGAGTCAGCAGTGCAAAGGTCACCAGGGTTGACGCCGGGTTACCGGGAAGTCCGATCACCGGAACATTGCGAAAATGCCCGAACGTCAATGGTTTTCCTGGTTTGATGGCAAGCTTCCACAGGGTCAGCTCACCTTCTTCGCGCAAGGCGATACCAAGGAAATCAGCCTCACCTACCGACACCCCACCCGTGGATAGAATCAGGTCGACATCCTGCAGTTCGCCGAGCCGCTGACGGGTCCTGGATAAATCATCGGGAAGAATGCCGGCGTCGACCACTTCGCAACCCAAACGCTGTAACCAGCTGCACAGCAGCACGCGATTGCTGTTGTAGATCTGTCCCGGCCCCAATGCCTGACCCGGCTCGACCAGTTCATCCCCCGTGGACAACACCGCCACCCGCACCTTGCGTACGACGGTCAGTCCGGCGCAACCCAACGACGCCGCCAACCCCTGCTCGATCGGCCCCAATCGGGTTCCGGCAGGCAGTATCAACTCACCTGGGGTTGTTTCCTGGCCTTGCGGGCGAATGTTCTGCCCAATGGACATGGGCTCGATGAACTTCACGCTGCCATCGGCCAGAATCTCGGCGTTTTCCTGCATTTCGACACAGTCGGCACCCGCCGGGACGGGCGCCCCGGTGAAAATTCGTGCGCAGGTTCCAGGTTTCAGCGGCTCAGGCGACTGACCGGCGAACACTTTCTGGCTGACCGGCATCGGCTCGCCGGTCCAGTCGGCGAGGTTCAGCGCATAGCCATCCATGGCACTGTTGGGCCAGGGCGGCAGGTCCAGCGTCGATACCAGATCCTGCGCCAACACTCGCCCGTCAACTTGCGCCAGGGGCAAATATTCGCGCTCGAGAATGGGCGTGGCCTCGGCCATCTGCAGCAGGCGCGCCAAGGCTTCTTCGACCGGCATGAGGCTGCCGGTCTTGCCCGGCTTACCCACGGGATTCACAAGGAGCCGCCTGCTTCAAATGAGCAACGAAGTTGCATGGACGGTGCCGCGAATCCAGTTGTTCGGCCAGAATACCGTCCCAACCGGTGCGTACCGCATTGGTCGAACCCGGCAGACAGCAGACCAGCGTACCGTTGGCCAGACCGGCCAGTGCCCGCGACTGCACGGTCGAAGTGCCGATATCGGCCACGGAAATCTGCCTGAACAGCTCACCAAAACCGTCGACCTGTTTGTCGAGCAGGCAAGCGACAGCCTCCGGCGTGCTGTCACGTCCGGTGAAGCCTGTGCCGCCGGTAATCAGCACAACCTGCACCACGTCCTCGGCAATCCAGTGGGCAACTTGCGCGCGGATCTTGTACAAGTCATCTTTGAGCAGAACCCGTTCGGCCAGGTAGTGGCCAGCAGCAGTCAAGCGGTCTACGAAGACCTGGCCTGAGGTGTCGGTTTCCAGTGTTCGGGTATCACTGACAGTCAGCACCGCAATGTTCAGCGGCGCAAAAGGTACATCGGCCTTGGCTTTCATCAGGCTCGTCCAGTTGTAGAAGAAACAGCCCGGTGTTATATCACAGCGCCTGAATTTTTCGCCGCCCTGCCGGAGAGCCGAGATGATCACGAGTACGCCACTGCCCCCCTGTTCCATTCTGCTCCTGGCAGGCGGACGCGGCCAGCGCATGGGCGGCCAGGACAAGGGGCTGATCGAATGGCAGGGCGAGCCGTTGATTGCACACTTGCAGCGCAAGGTGCGACCGCTGACCGACGACCTGATAATCTCCTGCAACCGCAATCGCGAGCGTTATGCCGCCTACGCCGACCAATTGGTGAGCGATGGACAGAGCGACTTCCCCGGTCCGCTCGCCGGCATCCTCGCCGGTCTCACGGCCGCCCGCCGGCCACACCTGCTGGTCTTGCCTTGCGATGTGCCGCGAATCGACGCAGCGCTGTTGCAGGACATGCGTGAAACCGCCAGCCAGTTTCCTGAAAAACCTTTAATGTTGCGTCACGACGACCACTGGGAACCCCTGCTTTGCGTGATCCCCGTCGCGCTTCTGCCCACGTTCGAGGACGCCTGGAACGCCGGTGAACGCAGCCCTGGCCGGATCATGCGCAATCTCGGTGCGACTGCCCTGCAATGTCCGGACAATGACCCGCGACTGGCCAACCTGAACACCCCCGAACTGTTAAATGCGCATAACACTGTGTCAGACTGACAGCATTCAAGGAACTCTCACGCCTTGTATACGTCTCAAGCTCAGTAACCAAAAGTATTCCCATTCGGAGACACACCCATGACTCAACGGACCCTCGCCACTTTCATGCTCGCACTGGGCCTGGCAACCCTCGCTGGTTGCTCGTCGCCAACAGTGATCACCTTGAATGACGGTCGCGAAATCCAGGCCGTCGACACCCCGAAATATGACGAAGATTCGGGGTTCTATGAGTTCAAGCAACTGGACGGCAAAGAGACCCGCATCAACAAGGATCAGGTTCGTACCGTTAAAGAGCTGTAAGCTCCAGGTCGACACCGGATACGAAAAAGCCCGCATTCATGCGGGCTTTTTCATGGGCGCTGGAAAATCAGTGGCGTCACCACTGCAAGGTGATCCTGCTCTCGAACTCGCGTTGCTCACCGGTCACCGGGTCGATAAACCGCAGCCCCTGCGCCAGCAGCTTCAGCGGATTGGCGTAGTCGTCCTCGACGTCTTTCAACACGTCCGGATAAAACGGATCGTTGCAGATACTCGCCCCCAGCGCGGTCATGTGCACCCGCAACTGGTGTTTCTTGCCAGTCACCGGGTACAGGCCGTAGCGCCAAAGATCGCCGTTCTTCTCCCGGACTTCCACAGCGGTTTCGGTATTGGCAACCCCCGGCCCTTCCTGCATGCGGAAGAACGGTTCGCCGTCGATCAGACGACTTTTGTGTACCAAGGGAAACTCCAGATCCGGCAGCGCACGGGCGATCGCCTCATAGCGTTTGTCGATCTGCCGGGTCGGAAACAGCGACTGATAAGCCGAACGGGTTTGTGGGTTGGCCGAGAAGATCACCAGCCCGGCGGTGTGCCGGTCGATGCGGTGCAATGGCACCAGATGCGGATTATCGAGGCGACGGATCAGGCGACGCAGTAACGTCTGCTCGACGTACTCACCGGCTGGCGTGACCGGCAGAAAATGCGGTTTGTCCGCCACCACCAGATGCTCATCCGCATACAGAATCGACTCAAGCACCGGAATCGGCTTCTCATCTGGCACTTCACGGAAGTAGTGAATGCGCAGGCCTTCCTTGTACGGCAGATCCACCGCGATCGGCTGGCCCTGACCGTCCAGCACCCGCCCTCGGGCGATCCGGTCCAGCCACTGCTCGCGACTGATTGCGCGGAAATGCTGACACAGGCAATCGAGCACGGTCGGCCATGTGCCAGGCGGCAAGTAAAGGGTGCTGGCCTGATTCTGTGCAGCAGAAAATGATGGAGTGGACATACGGAAATTCGAACCCTCGATGCAGGCCGGCATTATCCAACACTGAGCGAGGCGAACCTAGCGCAGAATCTGCCGCCCGATTCAGGCCGGTACAGACTTGAGTGCAGCGGCTTCGGTGAACTCCTTCAGCCAGCGCAGCACATCGACCGCCTCCCAGCGCCCCGGGTCATACAAGGCGTACAACAGGCCCTGATAGCCGACCACGTCCAGCTGTTTGTGATAACCGGCGCGCTGGAACAGCGCTTCGATCTCGGCAAAACAGGTGTTGAAATGCAGTTTGTTGAACGGCGTCTTGCCCTCCGTGACCAGCCCGTCCAGACGCAACTCGAGGACCGCCTCGCGCACCACGTCAACCGACATCCGGTTCACGCTGTTCTTCAACTGTTCGACATTGACCACGGTTCGTCCCTCTGACTGCCGGATTCACCTGCTCAAGTCATCAAAAGCAGCAGGCCAACCCAATTACTGTATGCGCATACAGTAAACGAATAATCCGCAGAGTGCCAACGGGAGGATGGCCGCTCACGACCAGTGGATGACCCATTCAGCGCAGGAAGGCCACGACCTGATCGGCACTGAAAGGCCAGCTCAGCTCCGCGCCGGTGTCAATTCGACGCAGTACCGGAATCCGCAGGCTGTAAGCCTCGAACCAGGATTCATCGTCAGCAATATCCACCAGTTCCACCAGCAGGCCGTGCTCGACAAACGGCATCAACTCGGCTTCTGCCACCTCGCACAGATGGCATCCCAAGGTGCCGAACAACTGACATTCAGGAAGCATGATCGCTCAACCGGAAAAATGAGCACTCATTCTAGGCCTGCCTCGAAAACCCGTCGAGCCACGGCAGCCCACAGGCCCTTGCATGGCAACGAGCATGCAAAACCCTGACGCAAATCAGCCCGCAAAAAACCCAGTCAGGCGATGCTCCCGGACTTTTTGCCTCTACGCTTGAGAAGCCTGAACCTGACATCGGAGTGCCTTGTGTTTGCCAACCTGTTGATCATCCTCGCCTCATCCCTGGTGATGATTGCCCTGTTCCGCCGCCTGCGCCTGCCGCCGGTGCTGGGCTATCTCTGTGTGGGCCTGATGGTGGGACCGACCGCATTCAACTGGGTCAACGAGAGCGAACACCTGCCCGACGTGGCCGAGCTGGGGGTAGTGTTTCTGCTGTTCTCGCTGGGTCTGGAGTTTTCCCTGTCGAAAATGATCGCGCTGCGCAAAGTGGTGTTTCGCCTGGGCAGCCAGCAAGTGTTGCTCAGCACCGGATTGCTCGGGCTGGTGCTGATACTGCTGGGCATGCCGCTGGCCCCGGCCCTGTTGCTTGGCGCCGGGCTGTCGCTGTCGTCGACGGCGATTGTCACCAAGGAGTTGAGCAGCCTGGGCGAAGTGTTCAGCAGTCACGGGCAGAATGCGGTCGGGGTGTTGCTGTTTCAGGACGTGGTCGCGGTGTTGCTGCTGACCCTGGTGCCGGTGTTCGCCGGCAGCAGCACGCAAGCCTGGTACTGGGCCTTGCCATTGACGCTGGTGAAGACCGTGGTGCTGTTTTTCGGTCTGTTGCTGGCCAGTCGCTGGTTGTTGCCACGGCTGTTCCATGAAGTGGCTGCCTCACGTTCGGCGGAGCTGTTCGTGCTGCTGGCGCTGGTCATTGTGCTGCTCACCGCATGGTTGACCCACCTGCTGGGCCTGTCCCCTGCCCTCGGTGCTTTTCTGGCCGGGATGCTGCTGGGCGAGAGCCACTATCGCCATCAGATCGAAGCCGACATCCGGCCCTTTCGCGACATCCTGCTCGGGGTGTTTTTCGTCAGCATCGGCATGCTGATCGACCTGCAACTGTTCGTCAGTCACAGCTTGCTGATTCTCGGCCTGACCCTTGGTCTGATGCTGATCAAAGGCATTGTCGTCGCGCTGTTGGTGAAGTGGCGCGGCAGCGATCACGAAACGGCCTGGCGCAGCGGCCTGGCCTTGGCGCAGGGCGGGGAATTCTGCTTCGCGTTGATGGCGCAGATGCAGCAAAACCGCATGTTGCCTGACGAGTTGGGCGCCCTGCTGCTCGCGGCCACCTTCTGTTCGATGCTGCTGACGCCACTGCTGTTGCGCGCCGCGCCACGCATTGCCGCAAGCCTGCATCGCAAGCCGAACCAGGAGGCGCAAATCGAGGAAATCAGCGCCCTCAACGCCGGGCTGAATCAACACGTGGTGATCTGCGGCTACGGCCGTGTCGGCCAATCCATCGGCCGTTTCATGCGCAATGCCAGCCAACCTTACATCGCTCTGGATAATGATCCGGTGCGCGTGCAGGAAGCCGCTTGCAGCGAAAGCGATGTGCATTACGGCGATTCCTCACGAGGCGATTTGCTGACGGCGGTCGGGTTGTTGCGCGCCAGATTGCTGGTGATCGCCGTGGATCAGAGCGATGTCAGCCTGCGGATTCTCAAGGAAGCGCGCCGGCTCAATATGCACATCCCGATTCTGGTACGAACCCGCGACGACAGCCAATGGGCCGAACTCAAGGCCGCCGGCGCCACCGAAGTGGTGCCGGAGCTGTTGGAATCGAGCCTGATGCTCGCCTCCCACGCGCTGATCATGCTCGGCTTGCCGGCCCATCAGGTGCAGGAAAAAATCGATCAGGTGCGCATCGACCGTTATCGCCTGCTGCACGGTTTCTACCCTGGCGCCGAAGACCAGGAAGCTTAATCCTGACTCACCGCGCCGATCTTGTGCAGCGACAGGTCGGCGCCGTAATACTCTTGCTCCTGACTCAGGCGCAGGCCGTGCAACGCTTTGATCACGCCGTATACGGCAAAACCACCCAGCAACGCCACCAGCACTCCGAGCGCAGTGCCGATCAACTGGCTGATCAGGCTGACACCGCCGAGGCCACCCAGCGCAGTCTGGCCGAAGATGCCGCAGGCAATGCCGCCCCACACACCGCACAAACCGTGCAGCGGCCAGACGCCGAGCACATCATCGATACGCCATTTGACTTGTGCTGCGGTAAAGCACCAGACAAACAGCGCGCCGGCAATCGCGCCGGTCACCAGGGCACCGACCGGATGCATCAGATCGGAACCGGCGCAGATCGCCACCAGCCCGGCCAGCGGGCCGTTGTGCAGGAAGCCCGGGTCATTGCGCCCGACAATCAACGCCGCCACCGTGCCACCGACCATGGCCATCAACGAGTTGACCGCCACCAGCCCGCTGACGCCCTGCAAGGTCTGCGCGCTCATCACGTTGAAGCCGAACCAGCCGACAATCAGAATCCACGAACCCAGCGCCAGAAACGGAATGCTCGACGGCGCGAACGCCACCAGACGCCCGTCGCGATAACGCCCGTTGCGCGGACCGAGCAGCAGCACCGCCGCCAGCGCCAGCCAGCCGCCCATGGCGTGCACCACCACCGAACCTGCGAAGTCATGGAACGCCGCGCCAAAGCGTGCCGTCAGCCAGGCTTGCAGACCGAAGTTGCCATTCCAGATCATGCCCTCGAAAAACGGGTAGATGAACGCCACGATCAGCGCCGTCGCACACAATTGCGGAACGAACCGAGCGCGCTCGGCAATGCCGCCGGAGATGATCGCCGGGATCGCTGCGGCAAAGGTCAGCAGAAAGAAAAACTTCACCAGCCCATAACCGTGATCAGCACTCAGCACCGCCGCCGGTTGCATGAAGGTCACCCCGTAGGAGATCCAATAGCCTATAAAGAAATAGGCCAGAGTCGAAACGGCAAAGTCGCTGAGAATTTTCGACAGCGCATTGACCTGGTTTTTCTGGCGAACCGTGCCGACTTCAAGGAAGGCGAAACCGGCGTGCATCGCCAGCACCATCACCGCACCGATCAGAATGAACAACGTGTTGGAGCTGTGAACCAGCGTGTCCACAGCGCTTTGCAGATTTTCCATAAAGAGGCAGACCTGAAGGCTAAAAAGGCACCAAAGCGGTTCGCGCGAACAATTCATGCACCAAGTTGCGCCCCGTCCGCCCCCGCACTGCAACTGCGACGAACCGATTTGGCGCACATGGTTGATGTCCTGACACGAACCAGGATTATTTGAGTTAAGGTTTTGCTGCATGCACGCCCGCCAACAGCGCACGGCGGCAGCAGGACGCACCACGACATAGCAAAAGCTGTACCAGTCATTTGTACTGAACCTTCGCGCAAGGCTCATACTCGAACGCTTCAGATGTCACTTACGGAGATCCACCCATGGCCAGCATCAAGGCAAAGACTGCTCAAGAAATCCTCATGAACGACTTCCAGACCCTGGTCGCCGACACCGAAAGGTTGCTCGAGCACACCGCCACTCTGGCAGGCGATCAGGCCGATGAATTGCGCGAACAGATCCACGACAGCCTGCTGCGCGCACGGGAAACCCTGAAGCTTACCGAAGACACGATCCGCGACCGTGGCCAGGCTGCAGTGGCCGCCACCGAAGACTACGTGTCGGCCAACCCTTGGCAGTCGGTGGGTATCGCCGCCGGTGTAGGTTTTCTGATTGGCCTGCTGGCCACCCGGCGCTGATCATGTCGATCGGCGAACATGGCCCGGCGTCGGGCACTGCATCTTCCACGCGGCGTCTGGGCGCCGCAGTCCTTGGCTTGCTGCACAGTCATGTCGAGTTGTTCGGCATTGAGTTGCAAGAGCAGAAGGCACGCACCGTCAGCCTGTTGCTGTTCGCAGGGCTGGCACTGGTGTTTGCGCTGCTGTTGCTGGTCGGTCTGTCGACTCTGGTGCTGATCGTGTTCTGGGACACCTACCGTCTGGCCGCGATCATCGGCCTGTGCGTGTTCTACACCCTGGCGGCCGCCTTCTGTGGATTGCGCCTGAAGGCAGCGGTCTTCGATGAATCCTCGCCCTTCCATGGCACCCTGGAAGAGCTGGCTAACGACCGGGAGCGCCTGCTGCCATGAGCCTGCCTGAACTGCCACATAACAGCTCGCGTCGGGAAATGCGCAAGGCCTTGATCCGCTTGCGCATGGAAATGCACCGTCAGGAAATTCGCCATGAAACCGGTCAGGTGCTGGCGCCGTTGCATCGTATGCGCGGCATGACCCAGAACCTGCAAGGCGGCTTCGGCGTCAAACATGCGCCGCTGTGGGGGATGGCGGCGGTGACGTTGCTGGGCTTTCTGACCGGCAAAGGAGCCAAGAGCGGTGGTGTTGGCGGTTTGACCCGTCTGATCCGCCTGGGCACAAGCCTTGGTCCCTTGATCAAACTGGTCATGCAAAGCTCGCCCAAACGCTGAGCCCACGCTTCTGGCTGCATTCTTGCAATATCCGCGGGATTGAATCTGCTTATCTGCAGATTCAATCCCGTGCGCCTGTCCGCCGGACGGGATTGAACCCGAACCCGCCCACTAAGGAGGCCCCGTGATCGACGGGCAACCGCTCGCCTGCTTCCAGCCCTTCATCGATACCGCCACGGGGCGGATTGCCGGCGTCGAAGCCTTGGGTCGTCTGCGTCAGGCCGATGGCCAACTGAACTCGGTCGGGCCGTTGTTCGCTGACCCACGCACACCCGCCGTTGCCCTGCGCCGTCTCGATCGCCAGATTCGCGACAATGCCCTGAGCCGCTTGCAGGAAGCCCCGCACGACTGGTTCCTGAGCCTGAACATGTCGCCGCGCTGGATCAGCCGACTGCGCAGCGATCAGGCTTTGCCCAGCCTCCAGCAGATGACGCGACACGGCGTCGATCCGCGACGCATCGTGTTCGAGATCACCGAACTGGGCGGTAATGGCCAGCGTCTGGCTGAAGTGGTGGCGCGTTATCGCCAGGTGGGGGCAAGGATCGCCATCGACGATTTTGGTGCCGGCTACTCGCATCTCGACCGGGTGCTTGCGCTGCAACCGGACATACTCAAACTCGATATGCGCTTGTTCCAGGCCGCCGCACTCGGCGGCCCCAGCAGCGATGTGGTCAAGGCGCTGGCGCAGATGGCGGAGAAGACGGGCTGCTGGATCATCGCCGAAGGGGTCGAAACCGAAGCGCAATTGGATTTCGCCCTTGAGTGCGGCTCGCGCTACGTCCAGTGGTTTCTGTTCGCCCGCGCACAGGAGGCGTTCTATCCCGCTGATGCTTTCGTCCAGCGTTTCGCGAAATTGCGCCAGCGTTACGTGAATCAGAAACTCGCCGAACACGCACGCCTGATGCAAATGCGCCAGCAACTGGCCGAGCTCATGACGATCCTGCAAGCCTGGGCACAAGCGCATGCGCCGTTGAGCGCGCTGCCGCAACCGGGAGCTTTTCCCTGGCTATTGCGCTTCTATCAATGCGATCGGCATGGCACCCAACTGACACCCAATCTTGAATGGCGCCCGCATGGCTGGGTTGCCGACAATCGATACCTGGGACACAACTGGTCATGGCGCCCGTACTTCTATCATCTGCTGGCCGAAGGCTGGGAAGAGCGGCGGCTGACTCTGTCCAGCACATACCGCGATGCGACCAGCAACCAGTACTGCCTGACCGCCGGCCAGTTTTTCGATAACGGCGAGCGCCTGCTGTTGATCGATATTGACGCGGCCGGGCTGTAGTTCCGCTTGCAGCCCGAGGCGCGAACCGGGAAGCTAAGGCACCAGTCACCCGACGGAGAGAATCAGCCTTGGATTGGCAAACCCTGCTCAACCGCGAACGCCTTGGAAAACCGCTGCACAGCCCGCAGGAACTCGGCCGCAGCCCCTTTCACAAAGACCATGACCGCATCATTTTCTCTGGCGCCTTCCGCCGCCTCGGGCGCAAGACCCAGGTGCATCCGGTGTCGAGCAACGATCACATCCACACGCGCCTGACCCACTCGCTCGAAGTCAGTTGTGTTGGCCGTTCGCTGGGCATGCGCGTGGGCGAGACCCTGCGCAGCGCCCTGCCCGACTGGTGCGACCCCAGCGATCTGGGCATGGTTGTGCAGTCGGCCTGTCTGGCCCATGACATCGGCAATCCGCCGTTCGGGCATTCCGGTGAAGACGCGATTCGTCACTGGTTTCAACAGGCCGCCGGGCGCGGCTGGCTCGACGGAATGAGCGAGACCGAACGCGGTGACTTCCTCAATTTCGAAGGCAACGCCCAGGGCTTTCGGGTCCTCACTCAGCTTGAGTATCACCAGTTCGATGGCGGCACCCGACTGACCTACGCCACCCTGGGCACCTATCTCAAGTACCCGTGGACGGCCCGCCACGCCGATTCGCTCGGCTATAAAAAGCACAAGTTCGGCTGTTACCAGAGCGAACTGCCGCTGCTTGAGCAAATCGCCCACAAGCTCGGCCTGCCGCAACTGGAAGATCAACGCTGGGCTCGGCATCCGTTGGTGTATCTCATGGAGGCCGCGGATGACATTTGCTATGCGTTGATCGATCTGGAGGACGGCCTCGAGATGGATTTGCTCGAATACGCCGAGGTCGAGTCGCTGCTGCTCGGTCTGGTCGGTGACGACTTGCCGGAAACCTACCGCCAGCTCGGACCGCAGGACTCGCGTCGGCGCAAACTGGCCATTCTGCGTGGCAAGGCCATCGAACATCTGACCAACGCTGCAGCGCGGGCATTTGTCGAGCAACAGGACGCGTTGCTCTGCGGCACCCTGCACGGCGATCTGGTGGAACATATGCACGGCCCGGCAAAACGCTGCGTGTTGAACGCCAAGGACATCGCTCGCAAGAAAATCTTCCAGGACAAGCGCAAGACCCTGCACGAGATTGGCGCCTACACCACGCTGGAAATCCTCCTGAACGCGTTCTGCGGCGCGGCACTGGAGCAACACAATGGACGCACGCCGTCGTTCAAGAGCCGGCGCATACTCGATCTGCTGGGCAACAACGCGCCGGATCCCCACGGCCCGCTGCATACATCGTTCCTGCGCATGATCGACTTCATCGCCGGCATGACCGACAGTTACGCCAGCGAAATGGCGCTGGAAATGACCGGTCGTTCCAGTCACTGACGACATTTGCCTCATCCGGGTCAGAACCGCTGCCCGGTGAGGTATTCGTGACGCCACAGGTTAAAGCCGGATCAAGCTCAGCGGCTGCAACAAGATAAACATATTGTTTAACACTTGTTGACAGCCAAACCCATTAACGGCAGAAGCAGCCTCCTCCAAACAAACTAAAACATCAATTAAACAAACAAGCACAGAACTTCCTTACGTCCCTCCTAGTTAGACCGTAGTCAAAATCCTTTAAGTTTGTAGGAATAGTCCTATATTGCTGCCAAGGCCATGTCAGCTCATGCGAGCGCCCGCACTTCTAAGCTAAGGTGCGCGCTTTATTCGCGCACGTATGGGATTTGATTATGAACTCCGTTTTTATTGTCGATGATCACCCCGTCATCCGGCTTGCCGTCCGAATGCTGCTCGAACATGAAGGCTACAAGGTCGTCGGCGAAACCGATAATGGGGTCGATGCCATGCAGATGGTCCGCGAATGCATGCCCGACCTGATCATTCTCGACATCAGCATCCCCAAGCTCGACGGGCTGGAGGTGCTGGCCCGCTTCAATGCCATGAGCACTCCGCTCAAGACACTGGTATTGACTGCACAATGCCCGACCCTGTTCGGCATTCGCTGCATGCAATCCGGTGCATCCGGTTATGTTTGCAAGGAAGAAGACCTGAGCGAACTGGTCAGTGCGATCAAGGCGGTTCTTTCCGGTTACAACTATTTCCCCAGCCAGGCATTGAACCCCGTGCGCAGCGATGACGTGCGTTATGCCGAACTTGAATTATTCAAATCGGTAAATGACCGCGAACTTATGGTCTTGCAGTTGTTTGCACAGGGTCGCACCAACAAGGAAATCGCCAAGGGCATGTTTCTGAGCAACAAAACAGTCAGCACTTACAAGAAACGCCTGATGCAAAAACTCAAAGCCAGATCATTGGTAGAACTTATCGAGATGGCCAAACGTAACGCACTAGTGTGAGAGCCAGGATGCCCAGTTGTCTGAAAGCCTGTTTCGCCGGTTTGAGCATGATTCTGTGCCTGGTCACGCAGGTCACGGCTGCTGCTGCACCAAAAGACTATACGTTGCGCAGCCGTTCGAGCCAGGATGCGCTCAACGTTGCCCTGATTCCCGAACAACAGCAATGGCTGGAAAACCGCAGCCAATTGGTACTGGGCACCTCCGCCCCCGACTATCCGCCCTTCGACATGACTGCCAGCGGTCAGGACTACGAAGGTTTCACCGCCGACTACGCCGGCCTCCTCAGCCGGGCCATCGGCCTGCCGATCCGTATCCAGCGCTTTGCCTCACGCGATGCCGCTTTGCGGGCGTTGCTCGAGGGCCGGATCGACCTGCTCGGTACGGCGAACAGTTTCGAAGCCAGCGAGCCCGACATCAGGCTTTCCGCTCCGTACGCCATCGACCAGCCGGTGCTGGTCACCCGTCAGGACGAGACACGCTCGCTCACCGATGGCCTGGCCGGTTTGCGCCTGAGCATGGTCTACCACTATCTGCCGCTGAATGAAGTCAAGGCGCTTTACCCCAAAGCCATCATCACGTCCTATCCCTCCTACCAGAATGCAATCAATGCGGTGGCGTTCGATCAGGCCGATGTGTTCCTTGGCGACACCATTTCCACCCATTACATGATCAACAAGGGTTACCTGAACAACATTCGCATGGCCAATTTCGGCAAACAGGAAACTCAAGGTTTCAGTTTTGCGGTGCGCGCAGACAACCAGCCCTTGCTCGGCATCATCAACAGCGTGCTAGACGGCATCCCCACCAGCGAACGCGACAGCATCGCCAAGCGCTGGAGTGCCGGTAGCGACATTCTGCTCACCGATCAGAAACTGCAACTGACCCGACACGAAGAACAATGGCTGCAGCAGCACCCGGTGATACGAGTGGTGGTGAACGAAGCCTTCGCGCCACTGACGTTCTTCGACAACGACGGAAACTTCCGCGGTATTACTGCCGACCTGCTCGAAATACTGCGCCTGCGTACCGGATTGCGCTTCGAAATCCGCCGCAGCCGCAGCGACGGCGAAATGATTGAACAGATCAATCATGATCAGGCTGATCTCATCGCCGCACTGCTGCCAACCCCGCAACGTGAGCAAAGCCTGCAGTTCAGCCGTCCCTATCTGGAAAACTCCTACGTGCTGTTGACGCGTAAATCCACCGACAGCCCGACCCATCTGACACAGCTCAGGGAAAAAAACCTGGCGATCGCCCGTGGCAGTCCGCTGGGCGATTATCTGCGCCGCGAGTTTCCTTTCATCCACCTTATCGAGACCCCCGACACCTTCAGTGCCGCGACCTTGCTCGCAGAAGGCAAGGCCGACGGCGCCGTCAGCTCACTGGTCATCGCCAACTATCTGATCGCGTCACGGATCTTCGACCATCCGCTACAGATCACCACCACCCTCGGTACGCGTCAGGCAGCCTTTTCGCTGGCAACCGCGAGGGGGAACACCGAACTGGGGTCGATCCTCGACAAGGCGCTGCTGAGCATCACCCCGGAAGAACTCGGCGTGATCAACAACCGCTGGCGAGGCTTTTCCACCGCAGCACAAAGCAACTGGCATCACTACCAGCGCCTGTTCTACCAAGTCATTGCCGCTGCGTGCCTGCTTCTGCTGCTATCGCTTTTCTGGAACGCCTACATGCGCCGCCAGATCAAGCAGCGCAAAGCAGCCGAGCGCGCTTTGAGCGATCAGTTCGAGTTCATGAGTTCACTGGTCAACGGCACGCCCCACCCGATCTATGTGCGCGACCGCCAAGGCGTGCTGCAAAGTTGCAACGACAGCTACCTGCAGACGTTCAATGCCCGACACGAAGATGTGATCGGCAAGAGTGTCATGCAGGGCGCATTGAGCAACGCTTTCGAAGCCCGCGCATTCGAAGCCGACTATCAGCGCGTGATTGCCGAAGGCACGCCACTGGTGCTCGACCGCCCCTTGCACATCGGTAACCGTCGGCTGACGATCTACCACTGGATCCTGCCGTACCGCGACTTCAGCGGCGACGTTCAAGGGATCATCGGTGGCTGGATCGACATCAGTGAACGCCGCCAACTGTTCGATGAGTTACGTCTGGCCAAGGAGCAGGCGGACGACGCCAACCGCGCCAAAAGCACTTTCCTGGCAACCATGAGCCACGAAATCCGCACCCCGATGAACGCCGTGATCGGCATGCTGGAACTGACACTCAAACGAATGAGCGGCCAGCATCCGGATCGCACCTCGATAGAAACCGCCTACCACTCGGCCAGGGACCTGCTGGGTTTGATCGGCGATATCCTCGATATCGCCCGCATCGAATCCGGACACCTGAGCCTGAGTACGGAACGGGTCAATCTGGTCGAAACCGTGACCTCGGTGGTGCGTATTTTCGAGGGTCTGGCGCGCCAGAAAAAGCTCGGCCTGCCGCTCACCGTTACGCCCGCCGGGCTGGATGTCGACGTTCAACTGGACCCGTTACGCTTCAAGCAGATCCTGTCCAATCTGATCAGCAACGCAATCAAGTTCACCGAGCAAGGGCAAGTACGGGTCAGCCTCCACGTTCTTCCCGGCACGGCCGAGTGTCCGATCATTCAGCTGACGATTCAGGATACCGGCGTAGGCATCAGCGCCGAAGATCAACAGCGTTTGTTCGAACCCTTCGCCCAAGCTGAAAGCGGCCGTCAGCAGGCCAGGGGCGGAGCAGGACTGGGGTTGGTCATCAGCCGCAATCTCTGTGAAATGATGGGCGGCCAGTTGCAACTGAGCAGCCAGCCCGGGATAGGTACTCAGGTCTGCCTGTCGCTACCACTGCAAACGCTGCCCAGCGAGGTGAGTACCTCGAAGACCGAACCAGACATTCAGGTTTCGGCCGCGCCACTGAATATCCTGGTGGTTGACGATCACCCGGCCAACCGTCTGTTGATGTGCCAGCAACTGGAGTTTCTCGGACACCGCTTCAGCCTTGCCGAGGAAGGACGCAGTGCCTTCGAAAAATGGCAGGCCGACGAATTCGACCTGGTGATCGCCGACTGCAATATGCCGCTGATGAACGGCTATGAACTGACCCAGGCAATTCGTCAGCACGAAAAGCAAACGGGTCGCGCACGTTGCACGGTGCTCGGTTTCACGGCCAATGCACAACCCGAGGAGATCCAGCGCTGCAAGCAGGCCGGCATGGACGACTGCCTGTTCAAGCCGCTGAGCCTCAGCGCCCTGAGCGAATGGGTCAACGCCCGGCAGCCTGTCTGCCATGCCCCGGTTTTCAACCTTCAGGGTATGCATCAGTTGACTGGCGGACATCCGGTCCAGACCGAGCGTCTGCTCACGCAATTGCTCAACAGTAGTCAACTCGACCGTCAGGAACTGCTGGCCTTGTCGCCTCAGTCTGATCGTCACGCGCTGGCGCTGGTTGCACACAAGATCAAAGGGGCGGCGCGGATTGCCCAGGCCACGCGCCTGATCGCCTGTTGCGATGCGCTGGAACTGGCCTGCACCGACGCCTCCCCTGCGCCTGTGATTGCCCGTTGCTGCGAAGCCACCGACGCCGCAATGCTCGATCTGGAACAGGCACTGCGCCAACAACTGCAGCGGGAGGCCAAAGGCAAAATGACCGAGCCTTAACTATGCTTGGCGCTGAGCAGTGTGTTTACCCTATGGAGAGTCCGCAATGCCCAGCCCACTGCGCCCCGATCAACGCCGGTTCCCCCTGCACGTCCATATCAGCGTGATGTTCACCTTCCTGCTGGTGCTGACCGGGATAGTTCTGGGGTTGTTCAATTATCACCAGACCACCCGCATCATTCTCTCGAGCAGTGAAAACCTGTTCAACCGCATCGAGCAGGATGTACGCGTGGACCTGCACGCGACCTACGAACCGATCCGGCACTTGCTCAGCCTGCTCGTGCTTGATCCCGCCGCACGTGCATCCAGCCTGCAACAACGGCTGGTCCTGCTCAAGCCGTTCACTCAGTCGCTGACAGACAATCCCGATCTCGCCTCGCTGTACCTCGGGTATGGCAATGGCGACTTTTTCATGGTTCGCCCCCTGCGCACCGCCGCGTTGAAAGCACTCGTCAGCGCACCCGATGCTGCGGCCTATCAAGTGTGGAGCATCGAGCACGACAGCAGCGGCAAGACCGTTTCACAATCACTGTTCTTCGATCAGGCGCTGGCACCGATCAGCCGCCAGGCCAATTCCGACGACAGCTACGATCCGCGCAGTCGGGCCTGGTACGCCAACGCCCTTGCGCAGGGTGATCAGATCACCACCGCGCCTTACGTGTTTTTCTCCACCCACGACGTCGGCACCACCCTCGCCCGGCGTAGCGGCGACACGGCCGTGATCGGGGCTGACCTGACCCTCGCGGCGCTCTCGGCGACCCTGACCAAACACGTCGTGACGCCATCCACCGAAATCGTCCTGTTCGACGCCGACGGCAACGCGGTGGCCTATCCCGACAGCAGCCGTCTGATCGTCGACGACAGCACAGCGCGCCTGGCTCGTGCGGCAGATCTGAGTCCGAACCTGCATGCCTTGCTGTCCGGCACGCATCAGGGCAAACGGCTGAAGGTCGATGACCGGCAATGGATCGTCGCCCGGAGCAGCCTGCAGGAGGGCGGACCGAAGGGACTGCAAATGGCCCTGCTGGTGCCGGAGGACGAGTTGCTCATCGATGCTTATCGCCTGCGCTGGCAAGGGGCATTGATCACTCTGGCGACCTTGCTGCTGTGCCTGCCGCTGGGCTGGGTGATCTCGCGCACACTGGTCAAGCCGTTGCATGCGCTGGTCAAGGAGGCCGATGCAATCCGCAGTTTCGATTTCAATTTTCCCGTCACCCGTCGCTCCCCGGTGCTTGAGGTCGACCAGTTGAGCCTGTCAATGGCGCGCATGAAGGACACGCTGGCGAGCTTCTTCCGCATCACCGACAGCCTGTGCGCCGAAACCCGCTTCGCACCTTTGTTGCAACGCGTGCTGTTCGAAACGGTGCAGATTGCCCAGGCGCAGGCCGGGTTGATCTATCTGCGCGAAAGCGATGGCAACCGGATGGAACCCTACGGACTGGTGATTGATGGCGCCTCGAAGGAGCCGGGCGAGTTTGATGTGCTGGGCCGGGATCTCGTGGCCGATCAGGGGCCCGCATGGTTCCGGCAACTGATCAACGCAGACAATGTGGTCAGCAGCCTTGGTTTCGAACAGGCCGGGGACTTGCAGAAAGTGCTGCTGGCAATGGCGTCGCCGCGCATCCACCTGATCGGTATCCGCCTGCGCAATCGGCACAACGAAACCATTGGCCTGCTGATGCTGCTGATCAACGACAGCGGCAGCGCTCAGGATCTGGAAAAACTGCGCCCGGACCGCATCGCCTTCCTCCAGGCAGTGTCCGGCGCGGCGGCGGTGAGTATCGAAAGTCAGCGCCTGCAAGCGAAGCAGAAGCAGTTGCTCGACGCGTTCATCCAGTTGCTGGCCGGTGCCATCGACGCCAAGAACCCGTACACCGGCGGCCACTGCCAGCGTGTGCCGGAATTGACCCTGATGCTCGCGCAGGCGGCCGCCGCCAGTCAGGCGCCGGCGTTCCAGAGCTATCAACCCAATGAAGATGAATGGGAGGCCCTGCACATTGCGGCGTGGCTGCACGATTGCGGCAAGGTCACCACGCCGGAATATGTCGTCGACAAGGCCACCAAACTGGAAACCCTGAATGACCGCATCCACGAAATCCGCACCCGCTTCGAGGTGCTCAAGCGCGACGCCTGGATCAGTTACTGGCAGGCACTGGCGATGGGCGGCGACGAAGCGCAACTGAGCGAACGACGCAACGCCACGCTGATGCAACTGGACGACGACTTTGCCTTTGTCGCGCGCTGCAATCTGGGCGGTGAGGCGATGGCGCCAGCCGATCTGCAGCGTCTTGAGCGCATCGCCGAACGCCGCTGGACGCGCACCCTCGATGATCGACTGGGGGTGTCATGGGAGGAAAACCGGCGTCAGGCGCAAACGCCGGCGCCAAATCTGCCGGTCAGCGAGCCACTGCTGGCGGACAAGCCCGAACACCTGATCGAACGTGCCGACAGCGAACTGATTCCGGAAGACAATCCCTGGGGGTTCAAACTGGATGTGCCGCGCTACAAATACAATCGCGGCGAACGCTACAACCTGAGCATTGCCCGGGGCACGCTGACCCGCGAGGAGCGCTACATCATCAATCACCACATGGTGCAGACGATCCTGATGCTCAGCCACCTGCCCTTCCCCGGGCACCTGAACAACGTTGCGGAAATAGCCGGCGGGCATCACGAAAAAATGGATGGCAGCGGCTACCCCAAACGCCTTAAGCGCGAGGACATGAGCCTGCCGGCAAGAATGATGGCGATTGCCGATATTTTCGAGGCGCTGACAGCGGCGGATCGACCGTACAAGAAAGCCAAATCCTTGAGCGAGGCGCTGGGGATCATGGCCACCATGTCCCGCGAGTCGCACATCGACGCCGAGCTGTTTGCGCTGTTCATCAACGACGGGGTTTACATGCAGTACGCCACGCGGTTTCTCGACCCGCGGCAGATCGATGCGGTGGACCCGGCCAGCCTGCTGCGCAAGGCTGGCCTGAGCGCCTGATCAGCAGTCGGTCAGACGCAGGAAGATCGCCGCCAGTTGCTCGATACCGGCCTGATCGTCGATGCCGAAACGCGCCAGTTTCGGGCTGTCGAGATCGAGTACGCCGATCAGCCGGCCGTCCTTGACCAGCGGCACTACCAGTTCGCTGTTGGAAGCGCTGTCGCAGGCGATGTGCCCCGGGAACGCATGCACATCCTCGACGCGCTGAGTCTGCAGGCTAGCCGCCGCCGCGCCGCAGACACCGCGACCGAACGGAATGCGTACGCAGGCAATCTGTCCCTGAAACGGGCCAAGTACCAGTTCTTCATTGCGATTGAGGTAGAAACCGGCCCAGTTCAAGTCCTCGAGCTGGTTGAACAGAAAGGCCGAAAACTGCGCGGCGTTGGCGATGAAGTCGCGCTCGTCCGCCAGCAGCGATTCCAGCTGTGCCGCCAACATGCCATAGCCGTCGAGGCCCTGGCCGCTTTGTTGCAAATCAATCATGCCTTGTGCTCCAGCAGTTTCAGTCCCACCCAGTAACGGGCGAATTGGTACGCGCAACGTCCGTTGCGATTGCCGCGCCCGGTGGCCCAGCGCACGGCGAGAATGTCCAGCGCTTCATCGCGCTGCCAGCTCAGGCCGGCCTTGGCGGCCAACTGGCCGATCCAGTGTTCGACGACGTTGAGGAAGTGTTCCTGGGTAAACGGATAAAACGACAGCCACAGGCCGAAACGGTCCGAGAGCGCGATCTTGTCTTCCACCGCTTCACTCGGGTGCAGTTCGCCGTCGACGCGTTTCCAGTTTTCGTTGTCGCTTTCCTTTTCCGGCACCAGGTGGCGACGGTTGGAGGTGGCGTACAGCAGAACGTTGTCCGGGGCCTGTTCCAGGGAGCCGTCGAGCACGCTTTTCAGCACGCGGTAATCGCCTTCGCCGGACTCGAACGACAGATCGTCGCAAAACAGCACGAAACGTTGTGGCAGTTTGGCGATCTGCTCCACAACCCGTGGCAGGTCGGCCAGGTGATCGCGCTCGATCTCGATCAGGCGCAGACCCGCCTTGGCGTGTTCGGCCAGCAGCGCCCGCACCAGCGAAGATTTACCGGTGCCGCGCGAGCCCCAGAGCAGCGCGTGGTTGGCCGGCATGCCGTCGAGGAACTGCTGGGTGTTGCGCCCCAGTTGCTCCAGTTGCCGATCGACGCCGATCAGGTCGGACAGGCGCATGTCGAGGCTGACTTCCAGCGGCAGCAAGTAGCCGCTGCGCCCGTCACGCTGCCAGCGCGCGGCCAGGCAGGTGTTCCAGTCGATCAACGGACGCGGTGCCGGCAGCAGGGGTTCGATCCGCGCCAGAACCGACTCGGCACGTTCAAGAAAAGCATTCAATCGGGAATCCACGTCTTCTCCTCGGGCACGTTCACAGTGATGATGTCGATCCAGCGACGACAGAAAGAACTCAATCCCCGCTTCGAGCCTTGTTACAAGGCGATTCGGGAACCTCGGTATCCATACATGATCGACTATGCTTGAGCAGCGAAGGGAAACGGAAGTGGTTCAACACCCCATGGATATCAAATTCACCCACCGGCTGTCTTACAAGCAAGCCAGATTCACTGTGCTGGTCGGGTTCATTCTGGGCACGCTGCTCAGCCTGCTGCAAATCGGCATCGATTATGCCAGCGAAGACGCTTCCATCAACCGTGAAATCCTGTCTTTGCTGGAAATCAGCCACAATCCGGCGTCACGCATCGCCTACAACATCGACGCGGAACTGGCTCAGGAACTGACCCTGGGCCTGTTGCGTTCGCCGGCGATCATTTCTGCACAACTGACCGATAACAACCAGAACGTGCTGGCCAGCGTCAGGCGACCGGAACTGCACAGCGGATACCGGCTTATCAGCGATTTCCTGTTCGGCGCCAAGCGCGAGTTCCAGGACCGCCTGTACCTCGATCACTTGCCCGACGAATCGCTGGGCGTTCTGAGTCTGGAGGTCGACACCTATGCATTCGGCAGCCGCTTCCTGCGCCGCGCCGAAGTCACCCTGCTCAACGGTTTTGCCCGCAGCCTGATCCTCACCGGGATCCTGCTGGCGCTGTTCTACGTGATGCTGACCAAACCCCTGGTGCGGGTGATCCGCGAACTCAGCGGGCGCGATCCGCGCAGTGCCGAGCCGACCACGCTTGAATGTCCGAGCGGCCACGCCAATGACGAAATCGGTGTGCTGGTCAGCGTCGCCAACCAGCAGTTCGAAAACATCGCCACGGAAATCCAGCAACGGCGCAACGCCGAAAACCGTCTCACCGACTATCTCGGACAACTGGAACATATCGTCTCGGCACGCACGGCCGAGCTCAAGGCGATAAACGCCCGGCTCAGTCAGTCCAACGAGGAACTGGAGGTCGCCCGTAGCACCGCACTGGACATGGCCGAAGCGCGCTCGGCGTTCCTCGCCAACATGAGCCACGAGATTCGCACCCCGCTCAACGGTTTGCTGGGGATGATCGCCCTGTCTCTGGACGGGCCGCTCAACGCCGAACAGCAGCAACAACTGTCGATTGCCCACGACTCGGGCAAAGTGCTGGTGGAATTGCTCAACGATATTCTCGATCTGTCGAAATTCGATGCAGGGCAGCTTGAGCTCGAACACATCCCGTTCGACCTTGGTTCGCTGATCGAAGACACCGCCAACCTGCTGTCGCAGAACGCGGCACCGAGTGTCGAACTGACGTGCCTGATCGATCCACACTTCCCGGCACTCGTACTGGGAGACCCGACCCGCGTACGACAGATCGTCAGCAATCTGCTGTCCAACGCGCTCAAATTCACCCGGTTCGGTCGGGTCGATGTGCGCCTTTCTACCGCCAGAGGCGGTGTACGCATCGAAGTCTGCGACACCGGAATCGGCATCGCTCAGGATGCCCAGGTGAAGATCTTTCAGCCGTTCACCCAGGCCGGTGCGGGCATCACCCGTCAATATGGCGGAACCGGCCTCGGTCTGGCGTTGACCTACAACCTCTGCGAAGCCATGCAGGGACGCCTGACCATCAGTTCGGAAACCGGTTTCGGCAGTCAGTTCTGCGCCGAACTGCCGTTACCGTGCCACACCCCGGCGGTCACTCCGGCACCGTTGCGTGGCAAAGTCCTGGCGATCACTGCGGTCAGCAGCGGTCTGGCGGAGTTGCTCAAGCAGTTGCTGCCAGTCTGGGGGCTGGAGTATGAACAACGCACCATTGATGATTCGCTGCTGGGGCTTGACCCTGACGTGTTGATTACCGACTGCCCTGAGTGCCTGTTCGGCCTCAGACCTACGCTCAAGGCACCGATCCTGCTGGTGACCGCTTACGGCAGTTTCATGCCCAGCGAACAGGCGGCAGCCCTGGCACCGCTGCAACAGCAGGCGCGGCCTCTGGCGCGCAATGCGCTGTATCAGAATCTGCGCCGCACCCTGCAACCGGACAACGCCACGATCAACGATGAGCGCCTTGAAGCCGCACCTTCCCTGCGACGCGGACGGGTATTGCTGGTGGAAGACAACCCGGTCAACCAGTTGGTGGCCAAAGGCATGCTCGGCAAGCTCGGTTGCGATGTGGTGGTCGCTGCCCACGGCGCCGAGGCGCTGGATCAACTGGAGCATGATGAATTCGATCTGGTACTGATGGACTGCAACATGCCGGTGATGGATGGCTACGAAGCGAGCCGGCAGATCCGTCAGAGCGGGCGCTGGCCACACCTGCCCATCGTCGCGCTGACCGCCAACGCCATGTCCGAAGAACGTGAGCGCTGCCGTGCGGCCGGCATGAGCGATTATCTGGCCAAGCCCTTCCGTCGCGAAGAACTCGCGGCCCTGCTCGACCAGTGGATTCCGACTACGACAGCGCTTTGATCTGCCCCAGCAAGTGGTCGAGGCCGTTGCGCAAATCGCTGAGCCGATCGAGGTCCACCCCGCTGTCGCACAACAGCCGGGCCTTGAGCGGCCCGACCTGCTCGCGCAACGTCCGGCCATTCGCCGTCAGGCTCAGATGAACTTCACGCTCATCGCGCGCCGAGCGCTGACGCTGCACCAGGCGCAATTGCTCCAGGCGCTTGAGCAATGGCGTCAGAGTGCCGGAATCCAGCGCCAGCCGCTCGCCCAGCGCCTTGACTGTCGGTTGCTGCGGCGCACTGTCCTGCCATTCCCACAGCACCAGCATCGCCAGGTATTGCGGGTAGGTCAGGCCAAGCTGGTCGAGCATCGGCTTGTAGGCGCGAATCACCGCCCGGGACGCGGCATACAGCTTGAAGCACAACTGATTGTCGAGCTTCAGCGAATCGACGGGCAGTTTGTTCATTTGAGCAGGGCTTCGATCTCGCCGCTCAGTTCCTGCGGCTTGGTGGTCGGGGCGAAACGCTTGACCAGTTGCCCATCCTTGCCGATCAGGAACTTGGTGAAGTTCCACTTGATGCCCTGGGAACCAAGCAGACCCGGGGCGCGTTTTTTCAGTTGCACGAACAGCGGGTGCGCGTCACTGCCATTGACGTCGATCTTCTTGAACAGCGGGAAACTCACGCCATAGTTCAGCTCGCAGAACTCACTGATCGCGCCCTCGTTGCCCGGCTCCTGTTTGCCGAATTGATTGCACGGGAAACCCAGTACCACCAGGCCCTGATCCTTGTAGGTCTGCCACAGTTCTTCCAGGCCTTTGTATTGCGGGGTGAAACCGCACTTGCTGGCGGTGTTGACTACCAGTACCGCTTTGCCGGCGAAATCGGCCAGGGTCTTTTGCTCACCCTTGATGGTCGTGACAGGGATATTCAGCAGGTTGTCGCTCATGAGACGGCTCCACGGGTTATCGGGAAAGGCCAAACATAGCGAGCAATTAAATTGCGTGCAATTTAATTAATTGCAAATCCCCCCTGTAGGAGCTGCCGAAGGTTCGGGCCGCGTTCGGACGATCTTTTGATTTTCAAGATCAAAAGATCGCAGCCTTCGGCAGCTCCTACAGGGGGTGAATCAAGCGAGCCGGTCTAGCGAACAGTTCATTCGCGCGGCTCGAGATTCAGGCACACCGAGTTGATGCAGTACCGCAGGCCGGTCGGTGGCGGGCCGTCAGGAAAGACGTGGCCCAGATGCGCGTCGCAGCGGGCGCATTTGACCTCGGTGCGGATCATGCCGTGGCTGGTATCACGGATTTCCGTCATGGCGCTCTCGCCGATCGGCGCGTAGAAGCTCGGCCAGCCGCAGCCGGAATCGAATTTGGTCCTGGAGTCGAACAGCGGCTCGTTGCAGCAGACGCAGTGATAGACACCGTCAGTCTTGGTGTCGTTGTATTTGCCAGAGAACGGTCGCTCGGTGGCGCTCAGGCGACATACGTTGTACTGCTCGGGGTCGAGCATCGCACGCCATTCTTCCAGGGTTTTTTCCAACTTTTCCATCATCACACCTCAACGGCTGAAAAAGCCCGATCTGTACCTTTTCCACGGATCGGGTGGCACGTATGATTGCGCCTCGTCACACGCCAGTCTGGCAGCCAGACCGGGCGCATTCAAACGGATTCTCGGCGCCGCGGCGCAAGACTCCGCCTGTGCGAGGACGCAGGAATCCCAGTACGGTTGTCCATCCGCCGTCTGGATCGTTCATTTTCGGGATCACATCGCCATGCAGTTCAGCAAATCGAACAAGCTCGCCAACGTCTGCTACGACATTCGCGGCCCGGTGCTCAAGCACGCCAAACGTCTGGAGGAGGAAGGCCAGCGCATCCTCAAGCTGAACATCGGCAACCCGGCCCCGTTTGGTTTCGAAGCACCGGACGAAATTCTTCAGGATGTGATCCGCAACCTGCCGACAGCGCAAGGCTACAGCGACTCCAAAGGCCTGTTCAGCGCTCGCAAAGCGGTCATGCAGTACTACCAGCAAAAAAATGTCGAAGGTGTCGGCATCGAAGACATCTACCTGGGCAACGGCGTGTCCGAACTGATCGTGATGTCGCTGCAGGCGCTGCTCAACAACGGTGACGAAGTGCTGGTGCCGGCGCCGGACTACCCGCTGTGGACTGCGGCAGTAAGCCTGGCCGGCGGCAATGCCGTGCACTATCTGTGCGACGAAGGTGCCGACTGGTTCCCTGATCTGGCCGACATCAAGGCCAAGATCACTCCGAACACCAAAGCCATGGTGATCATCAACCCGAACAACCCGACCGGCGCGGTGTATTCGAAGGAAGTGCTGCTGGGCATGCTGGAAATCGCCCGCACGCACAACCTGGTGGTGTTCTCCGACGAGATCTACGACAAGATCCTGTACGACGATGCCGTGCACATCTGCACCGCTTCGCTGGCCCCGGACCTGCTTTGCCTGACCTTCAACGGCCTGTCGAAATCCTACCGCGTGGCCGGTTTCCGCTCGGGCTGGATCGCCATCTCCGGGCCGAAACACAATGCCCAGAGCTACATCGAAGGCATCGACATGCTGGCCAACATGCGCCTGTGTGCCAACGTGCCGAGCCAGCATGCGATCCAGACCGCCCTCGGCGGTTATCAGAGCATCAACGATCTGGTGCTGCCGCAGGGCCGCCTGCTGGAGCAGCGCAACCGCACCTGGGAGTTGCTCAACGATATTCCGGGCGTCAGCTGCGTAAAGCCGATGGGCGCGCTGTATGCGTTCCCACGGATCGACCCGAAGGTCTGCCCGATCCACAACGACGAGAAATTCGTCCTCGACCTGCTGCTTTCCGAAAAGCTGCTGGTGGTGCAAGGCACAGCGTTCAACTGGCCGTGGCCGGATCACTTCAGGGTGGTGACCCTGCCACGCATCGATGACCTGGAAATGGCCATCGGGCGCATCGGCAACTTCCTCAAGTCGTACCGCCAGTAACCGTTCGCAGGTGCGCAACGGCCCGAACGTTGCGCACTGTCTGATTCAGCAACACTTCTGCTCTCCCCGCCTTTCTGCGCCTTCTACACTTGCGATTCGTCTGGCCTACACGCCTCTGGCGTAGTAGCGGCGGGCGGCGGCTGACGGTTACGCCTGCGGTTTTGGTCTCGGAGCGCGACCTGCGAACCTCGGAATCCGCTGTAGGACACAGTTTGAAATAGTCACCCGGTTGAATCGCCCGGTGTCGCACCTTATATACCCCGCAGTACGCTACATCTTTAGCATGAGGAGATTTCTACAACCATGATGCGCATCCTGCTGTTTTTGGCCACTAACCTGGCGGTCGTGCTGATAGCCAGCATCACCCTGAGCCTGTTCGGCTTCAACGGGTTCATGGCGGCCAACGGGGTTGACCTCAACCTCAGTCAGCTGCTGGTTTTCTGTGCGGTCTTTGGTTTCGCCGGTTCGCTGTTCTCGCTGTTCATCTCCAAGTGGATGGCGAAGATGAGCACCGGCACCCAGATCATCAGCCAGCCACGCACCCGGCATGAGCAATGGCTGCTGCAAACCGTCGAGCAACTGTCCCGCGAAGCCGGGATCAAGATGCCCGAAGTCGGTATTTTTCCGGCCTACGAAGCGAACGCCTTCGCCACCGGCTGGAACAAGAACGACGCGCTGGTCGCGGTCAGCCAGGGCCTGCTCGAGCGTTTTTCGCCGGATGAAGTAAAAGCCGTGCTGGCCCACGAAATCGGCCACGTAGCCAATGGCGATATGGTCACCCTGGCGCTGATTCAGGGCGTGGTGAACACCTTCGTGATGTTCTTTGCACGGATCATCGGCAACTTCGTCGACAAGGTGATCTTCAAGAACGAAGAAGGCCAGGGCATCGCCTACTACGTGGCGACGATCTTCGCCGAGCTGGTACTGGGCATCCTCGCCAGCGCCATCGTCATGTGGTTCTCGCGCAAACGCGAATTCCGTGCCGACGAAGCCGGCGCGCGCCTGGCCGGCACCAACGCGATGATCGGCGCCCTGCAACGCCTGCGTGCCGAACAGGGCCTGCCGGTGCACATGCCGGACACCCTGAATGCCTTCGGCATCAACGGTGGCATCAAACAGGGCTTTGCCCGCATGTTCATGAGCCACCCGCCGCTGGAAGAGCGTATCGACGCGCTGCGTCGTCGCGGTTGATTCGACCGGTGTGACCCTGAAAAGGCCCGCAGTGATGCGGGCCTTTTTTATGGTCTGGATTATGGGTTGCCTGTTCTGCCGTCTTCGCTGGCAAGCCAGCTCCCACAGGGTTTTGTGGTGTTCTCTGAATCTCTGATACAACACGGATCACTGTGGGAGCTGGCTTGCCAGCGATGAGGCCGGCCCTGCCAATAGAAACCTATCGGCCAGAAACCCGATACACCCGCTCCTCCAACCGCGTCACCCCCGCCTGCAGAAACTTCCAGCTCTCCCCCAGCACATCCTGCTCTTCCAGCTGCTGCACCTGCGAGGCATGCCCCAACAACCGCTGCACTTCATCATCCCCCACCGCAAACGGTGGCCCTGGCATCTGCGCCTGATCGTAATCCAGGGTAATCAGCAGCCCTTGCACACCCTGCGCCAGGATCTGCTGAAGATGCGCCGCATAACGTTCACGCATCGGCGCTGGCAAGGCGATCAGCGCGGCGCGGTCGTATAACGCGGTGCAATCGGCTACATCGCTTGCTGTCAGCGCAAAAAAGTCGCCGCACCACAACTCGATGGCATCACCGCGATAGACCTTGAACGCACCCTTCTGGCTGATCTGCGGCTGCACCTGATGCTCATTGAAAAAGTCCTCGACGGCCTTTTCCGACAGTTCGATCCCGAGCACCTGATGACCGCGCCCGGCCAGCCACGCCAAATCCAGACTTTTCCCACACAACGGCACGAGCACTCGCGCCGTTGCCGGTACTGCCCAGTGCCGCTGCAGATACGGGTTCACCTCAGGCAGATGAAAGCCGATCTGATTGGATTCCCACTTCTTGTGCCAAAACTCAGGCTGCATGCATCACCCCAAAAAATTCGATCAAAAGGCGTTAAAACTTATATTAGATTTAGATCAATGATCTGACTGAAGATGAGGCCATCTTACCGCTCAGGAACCTTTCCATGTTTCCCAGCCTGTTTATCTCCCACGGCTCACCAATGCTGGCCCTGGAGCCCGGTGCCAGTGGCCCGGCTCTGGCGCGCCTGGCTGCCGAACTGCCGCGGCCGAAAGCCATCGTGATTGTCTCCGCGCATTGGGAAAGCCAGGAGTTGCTGGTCAGCAGCAACCCTCGTCCAGAAACCTGGCACGACTTCGGCGGCTTCCCGCGCGCCCTTTTCGAAGTGCAGTACCCGGCACCGGGCGATCCGCAACTGGCGACCGAGGTTGCCCAATTGCTGAACGCTGCTGATCTGCCGGCACGCCTCGATC
>NZ_QAIK01000180.1:43518-67821 GCF_003061005.1 Pseudomonas sp. HMWF021
GACATTCCGGTGGTGCAGGTGTCGCTGCCGACCCGCGGCGGCCCGGCACTGCAAACCCGTGTCGGGCAAGCGCTGGCGAGTCTGCGCGAGCAGGGCGTTTTGCTGATCGGCTCCGGCAGCATCACCCATAACCTGCGTGAACTGGACTGGCATGCCGGCCCGGACAGTGTCGAGCCATGGGCCAGGGATTTTCGCGACTGGGTCATCGACAAGCTTGCAGCCAACGACGAAGCGGCTCTGCACGACTACCGTCAGCAAGCGCCGAATGCGGTGCGCAGCCATCCGAGTGACGAGCATTTGTTGCCGTTGTATTTCGCACGGGGTGCGGGGGGCGAGTTCAGCGTCGCGCACCGAGGATTCACGATGGGTGCGCTGGGTATGGATATCTATCGTTTCGGTTAAAGGCAGATCAAAAGATCGCAGCCTGCGGCAGCTCCTGCATCTGGAATGCATTCCTCCTGTAGGAGCTGCCGCAGACTGCGATCTTTTGATCTTGAAAGACAGGCAAAAAAAATCCCCGAACCAGTCGGGGATTTTTCATGTGCGATCAATCAGCCCAAGGGCAGATCAATCTTCGCGGTAGCGACGCAGTTTCAGCTGCTTGCCAGCAACGCGAGTGTCCTTCAGCTTGGTCAGGAGTTTGTCCAGACCATCTTCCGGCAGCTCGACGAGGCTGAAGCTGTCACGCACCTGGATGCGACCGATCGCTTCGCGGGCCAGACCCCCTTCGTTGAGGATGGCGCCCAGCAGGTTCTTGGCGGCGATACCGTCACGCGCACCCAGCGCGGTACGGCAACGGGCACGACCTTCGCCCAAAGGCATCGGCGCGCGACGCTCGCGGTCACCACGATCAGGACGATCACCGGAACGCTCAGGACGGTCGCCACGCGGTGCGTTGTTCGGCACCAGTGGACGTTCCTTCTCGATCGCTGCCAGGTTCAGCGCCTGACCATTGGTGGCCTTGCGCAGCAGAGCAGCGGCCAGTGCACGTGGAGTGCAACCGATGTCGGCAGTCAGACGATCCAGCAGTTCGCCGTGAGTCGACTCGGCATCAGCCACCAGCGGCGACAGGCTGTTGGTCAGTTTCTTGATGCGCGCATCGAGAACAGCCTGAGCGTCCGGCAGACGCACTTCGGCAACTTTCTGACCGGTGACACGCTCGATCACTTGCAACATGCGGCGCTCACGTGGAGTCACCAGCAGCAGCGCACGACCTTCGCGACCGGCACGGCCGGTACGGCCGATACGGTGCACGTAGGATTCCGGATCGTACGGCATGTCCACGTTGAACACGTGGGTGATGCGCGGAACGTCCAGACCACGGGCAGCCACGTCGGTCGCGACAACGATGTCCAGACGGCCATCCTTGAGCGAGTCGATGACGCGCTCACGCTGGTTCTGGGCGATGTCACCGTTCAGCGCAGCGGCTTTGTAGCCTTTGGCGTCCAGGGCACTGGCCAGATCCAGGGTCGCTTGCTTGGTGCGCACGAACATGATCAGAGCGTCGAAGTCTTCCACTTCCAGCAAGCTGAGAACGGCAGAGGTCTTCTGGTCAGCGTGAACCAGCAGGTGAGCCTGCTCGATCGCGGTAACGGTCTGGGTCTTGCTCTGGATCTTCACGTGCTTCGGATCGCGCAGATGGCGTTCGGCGATGGCACGGATCGACTGCGGCAGGGTCGCCGAGAACAATACGGTCTGACGGGTTTCCGGCATGGCCTTGAAGATGACTTCCAGGTCGTCCATGAAGCCCAGTTTGAGCATTTCGTCCGCCTCGTCCAGAACCAGGTGGTTCACGGTAGCGAGGACTTTTTCGTCACGACGCAGGTGGTCGCACAGACGGCCCGGAGTGGCGACAACGATCTGTGCGCCATTACGGATTGCTTTCAGTTGTGGGCCCATCGGCGCGCCGCCGTAGACAGCCACAACAGTTACGCCCGGCATTTGCTTGGCGTAGGTTTCGAAAGCGGTTGCAACTTGTAGCGCCAACTCACGAGTTGGGGCCAGGATCAGAGCTTGCGGCTCGCGCTTGGACGGATCAATGCGGTGCAGGATAGGCAGGGCAAAGGCAGCGGTTTTACCGGTACCGGTTTGCGCCTGACCAATCATATCGTGACCGGCGAGGATGATCGGGATCGACTGCTGCTGAATGGCCGAAGGCTCTTCATAGCCGGTAGCGACTACTGCAGCGACAATATTGGGATGAAGTTCAAGAGCGGCGAAGCCGCCGATTTCCTGGGTCATGGGTCTGCCTCTAAGTGCATCCGCAAAGACCCATGCTCCAAAGCTGCACATGCCGTGTTGAGACTCAAGAGTCGCCCTGGCAGCTTTGTCGGCGGGGATTTGCGAAAACGTATGAATGAAAAAGAATCGTCAAGGAAGAGCCCGCAGTGCGGACGTGCAGCCGAAGCTGGCTTCGGGGAATTGCGCTACCTAAACGCGGCCCGGTTAAAGGCCGGCGCGCACTATACCGGAATTTGCCCGAAAAGGGAGCTTTTTTTATCAGCTGAATCGCTGTGTCACCGCTGTGTAACGGGGTTTTGCGGATAATCGTGCGAAGGTCTATTTTGCAAAGGCCCGGCCCTGCGGGTGATGACGCTTAAACGATTCACCGATGTGCGGCATACCGTCGCTGCACCCGCCCTTCCCGCTCGAGGATTTCCCCATGAATCAGCCCTGCCCCGGCCGCGTCAGCCGTGAACGTCGTGGTCATGTCCACCTGATCGGCCTGGACCGGGCCGCCAAACGCAACGCGTTCGACCTCGATCTGCTCAACGAGCTGAGCCTGGCCTACGGTGAGTTCGAGGCCGACAGCGAGGCGCGAGTAGCCGTGGTGTTCGGGCATGGCGAACACTTTACCGCCGGTCTGGATTTACTGAATGCGAGCTCTGCGCTTGCCGAAGGCTGGCAGGTTCCGACCGGTGGTTGCGACCCGTGGGGTGTTTTCGTCGGACCGCGAGTGAGCAAACCGGTGATTGTCGCCGCGCAGGGCTACTGCCTGACCATCGGCATCGAGTTGATGCTGGCCGCCGATATCAACCTGTGCGCAAGCAATACCCGCTTCGCACAAATGGAAGTGCAGCGTGGGATTTTTCCTTTTGGTGGCGCGACTTTACGTTTTCATCAAGTGGCGGGATGGGGCAATGCCATGCGCTGGCTGCTGACCGGTGATGAGTTCGATGCGCATGATGCGCTGCGATTGGGTCTGGTGCAGGAAGTGATGGCCAGCGAGGATCTGTTGCCCCGCGCGATTGAGTTGGCCGAGCGAATTGCCCGGCAGGCGCCGCTGGGGGTGCAGGCGACATTGCTGTCGGCACGACAGGCGCGGTATGAAGGTGAGACAGCGGCCGCGCAGGGGTTGCCGGCGCTGGTGAAGAAGTTGCTGGGGAGTGAGGATGCCAAGGAGGGGGTGAGGTCACTGGTGGAGCGGCGCCCGGGCATCTTCAAAGGGATCTGAGAATTATGGCGCCTGTCAGGGCGCCATCGCGAGCAGGCTCACTCCTACAGGGAAGACGCATTCCAATGTAGGAGTGAGCCTGCTCGCGATAGGGCCAGAACGGCCAACAAGGGCATCACTGACAACTCAGGTCGCCGGGCGAATGGCCTTGATCAACGACTGCAACGAATACCCCAACCGCGGCGCCAGCGCTTCGGCGCGGGCGGTCAGTGCCTGCATGTCCAGCTCCTGATCGAGATCCGCCGGCACAATCAGAATCACATTGCCCTCCTTCACCGGCAGCTCCCAGTAATGCCGGTGATAAAGCCCGCGCAGCAACGCTGCGCCCAACGGCTTGCCATCATCGGTGGCCCACTGGTTGATCACCAGCCAGCCGCCCGGATTCAGGCGCTTCTGACAGTCACCAAGAAAGCTCCAGGCCAGATGCCCGACACCCGGACCGACGTCGGTGTAGAGGTCGACAAAGATCAGATCTGCAGGCTCGGCCGTCGGCAGCAGTTCCAGCGCATCGCCGACACGAATGTACAAACGCGGATCGTCATCCAGCCCCAGGTATTCGATGGCCAGGCGCGGCACGTCCGGGCGCAGTTCGATGGCTTCGACGTCTTCCAGCGGCAGGAACTTGAGGCAGGCCTGGGTCAGCGTGCCGGCACCGAGGCCAAGAAACAGCGCGCTCTCCGGTTGTTCGTGGCACAGCGCGCCAATCAGCATCGCCCGGGTGTAGTCGTATTCGAGCCAGCTCGGATCGGCAGTGAACACGCAGCTCTGTTCGATGGCATCGCCGAACTCCAGAAAGCGGTAATCGGCCACTTCCAGCACGCGAATCACGCCGAACTCATCCTGTACCTCGGCGAGCAACAGCTCGACGCGCTCCTCAGTCATTTCGTCTCCTGATGGTCACCGGGCGCGGTGACGCGATGGCACCGCTCAGGCGCCGTGGCAAAGCGGCGATTGTCGATGATGGGGCGGGAGCAGGTCACGCACTAATTGCTGCTACCATGGGCTTCCCGTGCGTAGAACCAATTAGAGACCGTGATGAGCCAACCGTGGAGCCCTGACAGCTGGCGCGCCCTGCCGATCCAGCAACAACCCCAATACCCTGACGCTGCGCATCTGCGCCAGGTCGAGCAGACCCTGGCCAGCTATCCGCCGCTGGTGTTCGCCGGCGAAGCGCGCGAGTTGCGTCGCCAGTTTGCCGAAGTGACTCAGGGCCGGGCGTTCCTGCTGCAGGGCGGCGATTGTGCGGAAAGCTTCGCCGAGTTCTCCGCAGCGAAAATTCGCGACACCTTCAAGGTGCTACTGCAGATGGCAATCGTCATGACCTTCGCGGCCGGCTGCCCGGTGGTCAAGGTCGGACGCATGGCCGGCCAGTTCGCCAAGCCGCGCTCGGCCAACGACGAAACCATCGACGGCGTGACCCTGCCCGCCTACCGTGGCGACATCGTCAACGGCATCGGTTTCGACGAAAAAAGCCGCGTGCCGGATCCGGAGCGCCTGCTGCAGTCGTATCACCAGTCCACCGCCACCCTGAACCTGTTGCGCGCCTTCGCCCAGGGCGGTTTTGCCGACCTGCATCAGGTGCACAAGTGGAACCTGGACTTCATTGCCAACTCGGCGCTGGCCGAGAAATACAGCCACCTCGCCGACCGCATCGATGAGACCCTGGCGTTCATGCGCGCCTGCGGCATGGACAGTTCGCCGCAACTGCGCGAAACCAGTTTCTTCACCGCCCACGAAGCGCTGCTGCTGAATTACGAAGAAGCCTTCGTGCGTCGCGACAGCCTGACCAACGATTACTACGATTGCTCGGCGCACATGCTGTGGATCGGCGACCGCACCCGTCAGCTCGACGGCGCCCACGTTGAATTTCTGCGCGGGGTAAACAACCCGATCGGGGTGAAAGTCGGCCCGAGCATGAACCCGGATGATCTGATCCGCCTGATCGATGTGCTCAACCCGGACAATGATCCGGGCCGTCTGAACCTGATCGCGCGGATGGGTGCGAACAAGGTCGGCGATCACCTGCCGGTGCTGATCCGCGCGGTGCAGCGTGAAGGCAAGCAGGTGCTGTGGAGCTCCGACCCGATGCACGGCAACACCATCAAGGCCAGCAGCGGCTACAAGACCCGCGACTTCGCGCAGATCCTTGGCGAAGTGAAACAGTTCTTCCAGGTGCACGAAGCCGAGGGCACTTATGCCGGTGGGATTCACATCGAGATGACCGGGCAGAATGTCACCGAGTGCATCGGCGGTGCGCGGCCGATTACAGAAGACGGGCTATCGGACCGCTACCACACCCACTGCGACCCGCGGATGAATGCCGATCAGTCGCTGGAGCTGGCGTTTTTGATTGCTGAAACCCTGAAGCAGGTTCGCCGCTAAACCGCCCGCTCCCATCGCCAGCAGGCATGGGTTGACCTCGCCCCCTGTAGGAGCTGCCGCAGGCTGCGATCTTTTGATTTTTTTTTTAAGATCAGGATCAAGAGATCGCAGCCTGCGGCAGCTCCTACAAGGAACCGCGTTGTACGCGAAACCCATGTGGGAGCGAGCCTGCTCGCGAAGGGGCCCGCTCAGTCACAACAGATCTGCGCCAATGCCAGCCGCAACCGCCCCGCACTCTCGCGCTGGCAATTAAGCTGCACCCGCGCAAGCCCCAGCCAATCGGCCATCTGCCGCAAATTCAGCGCCAGCGCCAACATCCCCTCATCATCCAGCCCCGGCTCTTCCTCGTGCACCGCATGCACCGCCAGACGCCCCGCCGCCCGCTCGGCGCGCAGATCGACCCGCGCGGCAATCCGCTCGTTGTGCAGAAACGGCAGCACGTAATAGCCGAAAATCCGCTTGTCCTGCGGCGTATAAATCTCCAGCCGATAGCGGAAATCGAACAACCGCTCGGTGCGACTGCGCTCCCAGATCAGCGAATCGAACGGCGACAACAGCGCACTGGCGACGACTTTGCGTGGCACCTTGGGCTCCGGCAGGCAATAGGCGATCTGCCGCCAGCCAGCGACTTCACAGGTCTGCAACTGCCCGTCCTCGACCAGCTCTGCCAGACGCGGCCGCGCATCCGCAGGATTCAGGCGAAAGTAATCGCGCAGGTCTTTTTCAGTGCCGACACCCAATGCCTGAGCCGCATGCAGCAGCAATCCGCGCTGCGCCTGGGCTTCATCCGGCAGCGGCTGCTGCAGAACCGACGCCGGAATGACCCGCTCCGGCAAATCATACAAACGCTCAAAACCCCGGCGGCCCGCCACGGTCACTTCACCGGCGGCAAACAACCATTCCAGCGCATGCTTTTCCGCGCTCCAGTCCCACCACTGGCCGGCCTTGTCCTCGCGGGTCGACAGGCTGCCGGCGCCCAAAGCGCCTTGCTCTTCCACCGCGCTTAAGACCCGACGTACAACGTCCTGCTGCTCAAGACCAAACTTCGCCAGTTGCTGATAAATGTCTCTGCCGTTTCTGGCCCGCTGCATCCGCCACCCCAGCAACGGATACATCGACAGCGGCAGCAGCGACGCTTCATGGCCCCAGTATTCGAACAGCGTGCGCCGGCGCCCCGAACTCCAGGCAGCCTGGTCGAGCAAAGAGGAAGAATAGGAACCCAGACGGGAAAACAGCGGCAGGTAGTGCGAGCGCACCACGGCGTTGACGGAATCGATCTGCAATAGCCCCAACCGTTCGATCAGCCGGTTGAGGTGCGGCGCCTTGACGGTCGGCGGCTGGCGCCCGTTGAATCCTTGGGCAGCCAGCGCCAGACGTCGCGCCTGTTTAAGGGAAAAGGCCAGAGTCGCGGGCATGAGCATCTCCTTGTCTGCTCGCAACCTACCTCAGTCAAAAGGGGTTTGTGTAGCGATGCCCTCATCATTTATGCATCGGATCGTCCCAGAACGGCCGGATGGCCTCGTGTTCGACGTCGGCCCGGCTGACGCCAATATCCTTCAGCGCTTCGTCGCTCAGACTGGCGAGCAACTCCCTTTCCCGGTGCAATTCGTACCAGCGGCTAAACTTGTGCAGCAAATCCGAAATCAGATGAACCGGCACTTTTTCATCACTGACATAGACCTTGTGTTGACCTTTCATCGTGTTGCCCTCCATGTGGGATGACTAAAGTCTCGCCCCGGAGCTAAGATCAATCCAACGAATGTTTCTGATGTCATGCATCTCGGAGATTGATGAATTGTCGGCATACCCCAGTATCGATACCGATGTTTTGCGCACCTTCGTCGCCATTGCCGATCAGGGCGGTTTCACTCGCGCGGGCGAGATGGTCAATCGCACACAATCGGCCGTCAGCATGCAGATGAAACGTCTGGAGGAAGACGTGCTGCAACGCCAGTTGTTCGAGCGCGATGGCCGTCAGGTGCGACTGACTGCTGAGGGTCAGGTGTTGCTGGGCTACGCGCGGCGCATCCTGAAACTGCACAGCGAAGTATTCAATACGCTTCGCGAGCCGCACATGGTCGGCACCGTGCGCATCGGCACGCCGGACGATTATGTGATGCGGTTTCTGCCGGGGATCCTGTCGCGGTTCGCTCAGTTCTACCCGCTGATCCAGATCGAAGTGCACTGCGAATCCAGCAAGCAGTTGTTGCAGCGCACTGATCTGGACCTGTCGATCGTCACCCGCGAGCCGGGCAACGAGATCGGTCAGTTGCTGCGCAAGGAGCGTTTCGTCTGGGCCGAGGCGCAAAATTTCAGCGCCCACGAGCAGACGCCGCTGCCGCTGGCGATGTTCAACAGTGATTGTTTCTGCCGTTTGTGGGCGTGTAATGCGCTGGACGCAATGGGCCGCGAATACCGCATCGCCTATAACAGCACCAGCCTGTCGGCACTGATGGCGGTGGTGAGCGCGGGGCTTGCGATCACCGCGCAACTGGAAAGCCTGATCACCCCGGACATGCGCATTCTTGGCGCCGCCGAGGACCTGCCGCTGCTGCCCGAGGCCAGCATCATGCTGATCCGCAACCTGAACAATCCGTCGCCGATCACCGAATGCCTGGCCGAGCACATCGTCGAAGGCTTCAAACTTTAAACGCGAGCATCACCGCGCACAGCACCAGAAAGCCGCAAAACAGCCCGCGCAAGAGCCGCTCGGGCATGGCGTGGGCGACTTTCACCCCCCAACTGATGCTGGCCAGACCGCCGATGGCCAGCGGCAGGCCGATCATCCAGTCCACTTCGTGATGCACCGCGTAGGTCACCAGCGTCACACCGGTGCTGGGTAACGCCAGTGCCAGCGACAGACCTTGAGCGACCACCTGACTGGTGCCAAACAGACTGGTCAGCACCGGCGTCGCCACCACTGCCCCGCCGACACCGAATAAACCACCCATGGTCCCGGACGCTGCGCCGAGAACGCCGAGCCAAGGCCATGAGTAACGCATCTCGGAGGTAACGGCGTTTTTTTTGCCAAACATCTTCAGCAGGTTGTACGCCGAAAGCGCCATGAGGAACGCGACGAAGCCGATGCGCATGGTCTGCGCGTCGATGCCCACCGCCCAGATCGAGCCGATCCAGGCGAAACAGAAACCCATGACTGCCAATGGCAGCGCATGACGCAGCTCGATGCGATTGCGCTGGTGATAGCGCCACAGCGCCAGCATCACGTTCGGCACCACCATCACCAACGCCGTGCCTTGGGCGATCTGCTGATCGAGGCCAAACCAGACGCCCAGCAGCGGAATGGCGATCAATCCGCCACCAATGCCGAAAATGCCGCCCAATGTGCCAAGGGCGGCGCCAAACAGCAGGTACAACAGAAACTCGATCACAGCACTTTCCTCATCCGTCAGGCGATTCATCCTACGCAGTCGGCGCTGGCGGGGAAACGCACAGCAACGCACAATGGCTATGCCAATTCCGCACAAGCACTGAACGTCCATGAACCCCAATGTATTGACCGACCAGCTCGGGCTGTTTCTCGATGTTCTGGAAAGCGGCAGTTTTTCCGCGGCGTCGCGCCGGCATCCGCTGACACCTTCTGCCGTTGCGCGGCGCATCGACAGCCTGGAAAACGCAGTTGGTAGCCAGTTGTTCATCCGCAGCACCCACGCTGTGCGGGCAACCCAGGCCGGGCTGGCGTTTGCCGAACGGGCGCGACGCATCGTCAACGAGCTGCAATTGGCCCGCGCCGAAGCGGTGTCGTTGAGCAGTGCGCCGGAAGGCTTGATCCGCATCGACGCCCCGGCCGCGTTTGGTCGCCGGCATCTGGCTCCGGTGATCGCCGATTTTCTGGTGCTGTACCCGGGACTCGACGTGCAGCTGCACCTGATCGACAGTTTTATCGACATGCACGGCTCGAATCTGGGCAAGGTCGATCTGGTGCTGCGCGCCGGGCAAATGGCCGATACCCGGCTGGTCGCCACGCCTTTGGCGAGCATGGTGCGCATCGCCTGTGCCAGCCCCGACTACCTCAAGCGCCGTGGGACACCCAACCATCCCGGGCAACTGAGTGAACATGACGGACTGGACTGGGAAGGCCTCGCCCCGCCCTTTGCCTGGCGATTCGAACTGGACGGACACCTGCAACTGCATCGCCCGTCGCGCATCCGCATGAGTGCCAACAACGCCGAGGCCCTGGCCTGCGGCGCACTGGCCGGGCTGGGCATCGCGCATCTGCCGACCTGGCTGGCCAGTGAGTATTTACTGCGCGGCGAACTGCTGCCGCTGTTTTGCCAGAACGGCCTGCCGAAAGCGGAATCCACCGGTATCTACGCACTGCGAATGGAGCAACAGACCCACTCGCGCAGCCGTTTGCTCCTGGAATACCTGAAGACGCGCTTCAGCCCCGTGCCGCCTTGGGATCTGGCGCTGCAGCGGGATCTGGGTCGGCACTAGATCTGGATAATTATCTGGCGCATTAAACATTCGAACGCTAGATTCAAGCCCATCACCGATCAAGGCTTCGACATGACCACCGAACACGAAACTGCTGACAACTGCGATCACCTGCTGCTGGACAATCAGGCCTGCTTCGCCCTGCACTCCACCTCGCTGATGATGACCAAGGTCTACAAGCCGCTGTTGCAAGCGCTGGGCCTGACTTACCCGCAGTATCTGGCGATGATGGTGCTGTGGGAAAAGGATGGTTTGACCGTGGGTGAAATCAGCACGCGCTTACTGACTGATCCGGGCTCGCTGACGCCACTGCTCAAGCGTCTGGAGGGTGAAGGCCTGCTGAGCAGAACGCGCAGCCGCGAGGATGAGCGGGTGGTGATTGTCGAGTTGACCGCGCAGGGTCGGGCCTTGCGTGACCGGGCCAACAGCATTCCCCAATGCATTCTCGGCGCCAGCGGATTCACCCTCGAACGCCTGCAGAATCTTCAATCTGAGCTGCAAGCCCTGCGCAGCCATCTGCAAGAAAGCCTGACCGGATAACAGCGCTGCCCCCTTGTAGGAGTGAGCCTGCTCGCGATAGCGGTGGTTCAGTCGGCCCCCGTATTGCCTGCTCCACCGCTATCGCGAGCAGGCTCACTCCTACAAAGGATCGGCTCACCAGGAAAAATATTCTTCAGCCCGCGCTCCCACCATCCGCTCTAAATCTCCACTTTCAAGCTGATCGACAGTGCCTTTAAAGGACCGAGATTCAGCTTTCTCAAAAAATTATCTTGCGCACCAAACATTGGCGAGCTACATTTATCTCGCACTTACTTAGCGCGCAAACAATTAGCGCAAACAAGCAAATTGAACGAGGCCCACACCATGCAAACTCTCTACACCGCAATCGCAACCTCCACTGGCGGCCGTGACGGTCGTGCGATCTCCAGCGACAACATCCTCGACGTCAAACTCGCCACTCCGAAAGAACTCGGTGGCGCGGGCGGTGCAGCGACCAACCCTGAGCAACTGTTCGCTGCCGGGTACTCCGCCTGCTTCATCGGCGCTCTGAAATTCGTCGCCAGCCAGACCAAACGCAAAATCCCGGACGACGCCTCGATCACCGCCCACGTGGGCATCGGACAAATTCCCGGCGGTTTCGGTCTGGACATTGACCTGCACATCAGCCTGCCGGGCCTGGAACAGGCGGATGCACAGAGCCTGGTGGAAGCGGCGCATCAGGTTTGCCCGTACTCCAACGCGACCCGTGGCAATGTAGAAGTGCGCCTGCACACCACCGTCTGAAAAGCACACACAAACCCTATGTAGGAGTGAGCCTGCTCGCGATAGCGCTGGATCAGTCACCGAAGATGTTGGCTGCACTGACGCCATCGCGAGCAGGCTCACTCCTACAGGGGATCCGCGGCGCAAAGGAATCGCAGGCACAAAAAAGCCCGACTCGATGGTCGGGCTTTTTCTTTCCGCGAAAAACAGTGCTTATTTGGCACGGCCTTTGTAGGAACCGCCTTCGCGGGTGTCGATTTCGATCTTGTCACCGATTTCGATGAAGTCAGCAACTTGCAGCTCAGTACCGTTGGCCAGCTTGGCTGGCTTCATTACTTTGCCGGAAGTGTCGCCGCGAGCCGAACCTTCGGTGTAGTCAACTACGCGCACGATAGTGGTCGGCAGCTCTACGGAAACCAGACGCTCTTCGAAGAACACGGCTTCGCAAACGTCGGTCATGCCTTCTTCAACGAAAGGCAGAACGCTTTCGATGTCTTCGGCGTTCAGTTCGTACATGGTGTAGTCAGTGGTGTCCATGAACGTGTAGGTGTCACCGCTGATGAAAGACAGGGTGGCTTCCTTGCGATCCAGGATCACGTCGTCCAGCTTGTCGTCCGCACCGTAAACGGTTTCGGTCTTGTAACCGGTCAGCAGGTTCTTCAGCTTGGTCTTCATGATCGCGCTGTTACGGCCCGACTTGGTGAATTCAGCTTTCTGAACCAGCCAAGGATCGTTGTCGATACGGATCACGGTACCGGGTTTGAGTTCTTTACCAGTTTTCATTGCGAATATCCGAATTTGGATGGGATTTACAAAAATCTAGGCCGCGTATCATATCCAATTTAGGTAAAACCTTACCAGCGCCGTGGCAAGATCCGCCTGCAAGCCTTGTTCCAGACACCACGCCTCGGCGTTTTCCTGCAATTGTGCCCAGTGTTTACGGGCTTCTGACCAATGCTCGCCGATCGGCTGTCCGGCACTCCATGCTCGCCACAGACCGCTCATCGCCTCGGCTGCGGCCGGCGAAAGTCCTTTCGTGTAGAGCGCAAGAAAGGCGTCGAGCTTGTCCAGATGAATGTCTTCGTCCTGCTGATAGATGTGCCAGAGCATCGGCCGCCCGGCCCATTGCGCACGCACGAACGAATCTTCCCCGCGCACCGCATTGAAGTCGCAGCACCACAAAAGTTGATCATATTGATCCTGACGGACGAACGGCAGCACCTGCACTGTCAGTGCCTGGCGCACGTTCAGATCGCCCACCGCCAGCGAGTCGACCCCGAGCCAACGTGCAACATCACCGAGAATCCGCCCTTCCGGCACCAGCAGATGGGTGGGCGCGTCATCGGCGGCCAGCACATCCAGCCAACTGGCGAGACCGGCGTTCTCGTAGGCAAACAACGAAATCAGCTGTGCGCCGGGCGCGCGCTCGATTCCCAGACTTTGCAGAAACTGACGCTGCGCCTGGTCATCCGCCTGAAACGCGCGACGTCGCTCAAGCAAACCGCGTTCACGCAGCAAGCCTCCGGTCTCCGGCTGAAACCCGGGAAAGAAGAAAAACTTCTGTACGGACTTGTACTTCACCGAGGGCAAACCGTGGCAACCGCTGACCCAGTCTTCGGCGCTGAGGTAATCGAGGTTCATCCACAGCGGTGGCTGTTGCCGTTCGGCCATGGCGTCCATGTAAGCGGTTGGCAACTGACAAGCGAACGCGGCGATCACCACGTCCGCCGCCGAGGTCTGCGGCCAGTCGCTCGGCCAGTGCCGCACCTCGACCCCTTGCTGCGATTGCTGCGCAAGGTGGACGTCGATTTCAGGGCAGATTCGCTCGAAGGCGCGCAGGTCATCGACCCACAGGCGCACCGTCACGCCATGCTCGGCCACCAGTTGCCGGGCCAGACGCCAGGTCACGCCGATGTCGCCATAGTTGTCGACCACGGTGCAAAAGATATCCCAGCGGGTTTCCGATACCGACATGCAAGACTCCCGTTGGCAAAAGCGCTGATTGTCCGCATAAATGACTTCGCGCAGAAGAGCCGACGGCGATTAATCTTCGTGCGACAATCGCCACTTGCCCGCAATCATCCGCCAGGAGGCAGTCATGCCCTATCGCCCCAACCCGCGTCGTCCGTTGCCAGTTCAGCTTAGCGCGCTGCAACTGACCGGCAGTATTGCCCTGGGCATGTGGCTGGGCTTTCTGGCCATCGCCCTGACCTGCTGGCTGCTCGCGCGTCTGGTGTTCACCGAACAATTGGCACCTGTTGCGCAAGCGGTGCAACAACTGGCCCAGCCGCCAGCGGCCGTTCAGGTACAACCGGATATTCCGCCGCAGAGTCCATTGTTCGACCAATATGAGGAAAACCTGCGCAAGAACGAGCAGCAGAATCGCCTCGATCAGGCTCGCAGCAGCACGCGCAACCAGTCGAACCCCAAGTGCCAGTTCTGGCTGCAACAGAACCAGACCGCGCCGAGCGAAAAGAGTCGCGCCAACGTTTTGCAATTCTGCGATTGATCATGAACAAGCACACCGTCCACCAGCTGATCCTCGACAAATTGCGCGTCGACCTCGACATCGCCGAGCGCGCCGCGCAGACCGCTTACGAAACCGCGACCCACGAAGAGAACATCGCCGAGAACAAGTACGACACGCTCGGGCTAGAGGCGTCTTATCTGGCGGCAGGTCAGGCGAAACGGGTTGAGGAAATCCGTCAGTCACTGGCGCTGTGCCAGAACCTGACGCTGCGTGCCTACGACGAAAATCGCGGCATCGAGATCGGCGCCCTGCTCGGCCTGGAGGATGAAAGGGGCCGCGAGCAATGGCTGTTCCTGGCGCCGGATGCGGCAGGCCTGAAAGTCGATGTGGTGGGTCAGCCGATTACCGTCATCACCCCTCGCTCACCGCTGGGCAAAAGCCTGCTGGGCAAGTTCGAGGGCGATGAGGTGGAGATTCTGGTAGCAGGCACCCGGCAACAGTTCGCTGTCACCGAGGTGCTTTGAGACAGGGTCTCAGTGGACCGGCAGTTCGACGCCGTCGAACAGCTCTTCCAGCTCCTGCTTGTTGTGGCACTGAATGGCTTTGGCCATCACTTCGCGAGTCAGGTGTGGAGCGAACTTCTCGATGAAGTCGCACATGAAACCCCGCAGGAAGGTGCCGCGACGGAAACCGATCTTGGTGATGCTCGACTCGAACAGTTCGCTGGCATCCAGCACCACCAGGTCGTTATCCAGCTTGGTATCGACCGCCATTTTGGCGACGATGCCGACACCCAGGCCCAACCGCACGTAGGTTTTGATCACGTCGGCGTCGGCCGCGGTGAACACCACTTTCGGCGTCAGGCCGCGATGGCTGAAGGCTTCGTCGAGTTTCGAACGGCCGGTGAAACCGAACACGTAGGTCACGATCGGGTATTCGGCCAGCGCTTCGAGGGTCAGCTTCGGCAGCTTGGTCAGCGGGTGGCCCTGCGGCACGACCACGCAGCGGTTCCAGCGATAGCACGGCATCATCACCAGATCACCGAACAGCTCCAGCGCTTCGGTGGCGATGGCAAAATCGACGGTGCCGTCAGCGGCCATTTCGGCGATCTGCATCGGCGAACCCTGATGCATGTGCAGCGCCACGTCCGGGTATTGCTTGATGAAATTGCTGATCACCGGCGGCAATGCATAACGCGCCTGAGTGTGGGTGGTGGCGATCGACAGGGTGCCTTTCTTCTCGTTGGAGAATTCCTGGGCAATCTGCTTGATGCTTTCGACCTTGCGCAGGATTTCGCCGGCGGTGGTGATGATGCGTTCGCCGGCCGGGGTGACGCGGGTCAGGTGCTTGCCGCTGCGGGCAAACACTTCAACGCCCAATTCGTCTTCCAGCAGGCGGATCTGTTTACTGATGCCCGGTTGCGAGGTGTAAAGGCTTTGGGCTGTAGCGGAAACGTTGAGGTCGTGGTGCGCCACTTCCCAGATGTAGCGCAATTGTTGAAGCTTCATATGTATCCCTCAAAGCAGGTAGACGCCACGGGCATCAGCGACGGTATATAACTATATTAATGGTTTGATGAATAAATCTAGAACTTTTTTATCAAAACGCCATTATTCCCGCTTCAGCGATCCTCCCGCCGCCGCCGCTCCACCAACGGCACCAGATAAACCGGCACCTTGGCCAATTGCAGGACCCGGGTCGCCGTGCGCCCCATCGGTGTTTGCGCCCCGACGCCGTGGCTGTGAGTGCCTACGATCAGCAAATCCACAGAGAGTTTCTGCACCTGGTCGAGAATCACCTGCGCCGGATCGCCTTGCAGTACCCGTACTGCGCGAATCCGCTGCAGATCCTGCTCCCCATCCTCCCCCAACTCTTCGCGAAAACTGTCCAGCACCCGTTGCTCGATATTGGCGATGACAGTTTTCAGACCCTGGCTGTGAAATTCGTTCAATGCCTGCTCGTCGAGATAACTTTGCAACACCGATTCGGCAAACAGCCCCATGGGTTCCACTGCATGCACCACATACAGGTCGGCATTGAACGTCCGCGCCAGTGCCAGGGCATGCTGCATCACCAAAGGTGCGTACAGACCGAGGTCAGTGGCATACAGCATCGAACGAATCATATGACCTCCTCTCGTGCCAACATGGCGGAGATTTGATTCAGCTTAGCAGCGCCTCGGCGAGTACGACGTGCGACGCAACGTCTTGAAGCACAGGGGCTTTAGATCGATGGTTCGTTGCTGATGCCGTGCGGTACGTGACCGGTGGCGACCACCTCGCGAGCGGCTTCGCAGTGGCCGGTCTGGTCGTCGAAAAACACATCGGCGGCGAAAGCTTCAAGAAACGCCGACTTGGTCAGCCCGCCGAGAAACAGCGACTCGTCGAGACGGATGTCCCACTCACGCAACGTGCGAATTACCCGTTCATGGGCCGGTGCCGAACGCGCGGTGACCAGCGCCGTGCGGATCGGGCAGTCGTCCTCTGGGAATTCGCGTTGCAGCGCGTTGAGCGCCGCCAGAAATCCCTTGAACGGCCCACCGCGCAATGGCTCGCGCGCCGACTCACGCTCCTTGGCTTGAAACGCCAGCAGCCCGCCCGATTGATAAATGCGCTCGGACTCGTCGGAAAACAGCACCGCGTCGCCGTCGAAAGCAATGCGCAGCTCATCACTGGCGGCACGACTGGCGCCACCGGAGAGGATTGTCGCTGCGGCAAATCCGGCGTCCAGTGCGGCGCGAACATCCTCGGCATGCGTGGACAGAAACAGGTCGCAGCCAAAGGCTTTGAGGTACGGATACGGACTGCGCCCGCCGACGAAGGCCGCCCGCGAGATGTCCAGCCCATAGTGGTGAATCGAGTTGAAGGCGCGCAGACCGGTGTCGGCGCTGTTGCGCGAAACCAGAATCACCTCGACCCGGGCGCGGTCGAGGCGACTGTTGAGGCTCAGCAGTTTTTCCACCAGCGCAAAGGCATCACCGGGCGCGAGAATCTCGTCTTCGTGCTCGATCTGGTATTGCCGATAGGCTTCGACGCCGCTCGCCAGATAAACCTTGTGACTCTCGCTCAGGTCGAACAGGGCGCGAGACGAAATCGCCAGCACCAGTTTGTCATCGATGTTCTTGGCCATGCTTTCCCCCAACTGCGCAAAAACCGACTCAGGTGTTGCGCCGGTCGATAAAACTCAACGTGCGATACAGCGCCTCGATCCGCGGTAACTCACACCCTGCCGCTTTCGCGGCGGCCAATGGCCGGGCATAAATCGCTTCCAGCTCAAGCGGCCGCTTGTGCAGGAAATCGTGGTACATGCTCGGCCAATAGTCGGGCATCTTTTCGGTCATCATGAACAGGTATTCGGCGTAACCGGGCGGTATTTCATGACCACAGGCCCTGGCGCCCTGCACCACGTCGGCCATCAGCGCCTGGATCAGTGCGCGACTGTCAGCATCGGCCATCAGCGGTGAAGTGCCGGCACCGAGCAACACCGAGAGGCCGTTGTAGGGAATATTCCAGACCAGTTTCTGCCAGCGTGCCTGATGCAGGTTAGGCATCACCTGCGAGTCGATGCCCGCTGTACGGAACAGTCCGCAGCCATCCTCAACGATCGCTATGCGCGTCGCGTCGTCCGCCGCCGGGCCGCTGTGATAGCCGACGTTCACCGCCCCCAGTGCCTGATGAGTGATGTGCCCCGGGCCTTCGCGATGCACGCAGACCAGACACAGACCGCCGAGCAGATGCAGGGAGTCGGGCAACAGCTCGCGCAGGTTTTGTTCGACATCGAGGCCGTTTTGCAGCACCAGCACTTTCGCGTCGGGTTTGGCCGCCGCGATGATTGCCGGAGCCAGCCCGGCGCTGCTGGTGGTCTTGGCGCCGACCAGCAGCCAGTCGCAGGCCGGCATATCCTCGGCCCTGGAGTAGGCCTGCGTCGGGTTCAGTGTCAGCTCGCCGTGAACGGCGCTGTCGACCTGCAAACCGCGCTCGGCCACTGCGGCGAATTCACTGCGCAGTAAAAAGTGCACATCGAAACCGGCTCGCGCCAGCATCAAACCGTAGAACCCGCCAATTGCGCCGGTGCCGATGATCCCGATCACCGGTTTGTTGTCTGCTCCCACCATCTACGGCAACTCCTCTGCAATTCGACCCAGCGCCTGCGCCACTGCCGCGTTCAGCGCAGCGGCGCTCAGGCGTGTATGCAATGCGCCAAAGAACTCGCCGTCGCGCACCACAAACAGCGCCGGCAAATGAAAGACCTGATAGCGCTCCACCAATCCGCCGTTGTTGCCGGCATCGATCCAGCACAAGCGATCGACCGCCAGCTCAAACCCTGGCAGAACTTCGCGGGCAAACCGGCAACTGGAACAGCCGACACTGGTGAAAATCACCAGTGAAACGCCGCTCATCGCCAGCAACCGCTGGTCGGCGTCGAAATCGGTCAGCTCGGATTCGACCACTATACTGGGGGAAACAATGTCAAATGGCCGACACAGGGAGTCTGTGCTCATGGGACGTTTCATTCCTCATCCGGAAGAAGTACCGGTTGAATTAACCTTGCTCAAGCCCGAGTGTATTTCCAGGCAACAGCTGCACACTATCAGCCTCGGCGGCATCGCTTGCAATTATCACCGTGCCTGGCGCCATGGCACGGCGTTGCAAGTGCGCATGCCGACGCTCAATGCCGATATCTGTTATCCGGGCTATGTGGCGTGGTGCCTGCGGCGCAAAAAGGGCTATCTGGTGGGCATTGCGTTCACCGATGAGCAGACGCTGTTCAGCGCCCGGATGGGCGAACAGGTGTGCCAGATCGAACGCTACTGCCGTATGAACGATGCCCACGACGACCTGCAGGATATTCAGGCGCTGGCCCTGCAATGGGTCGAACAACACGCCGACGAGTTCTCCAACGACAGCGTGCGCAAGGCTTTTGCCCAGCCAGTGCTGGATTAAAGCGGCGTTTGCCCATTGTCGAGCCGCGTCTGACGCGCTAAGGTTCGGCTCCCCGACGCGCTTAAATCTGCTGTGCTCCGCCGCGCGGGGATCGCTGGCGGCCGGCACCCGTGACCTGACGAGTAAACGATGGCTGATTTACCGATCAACGACCTAAACGTCGCCTCTAACGAGACTCTGATCACTCCCGATCAGCTCAAGCGTGATATCCCTCTGAGCGACGCTGCCCTGCGCACCGTCACCAAGGGCCGCGAAGTCATTCGCAACATTCTTGATGGCACCGACCACCGTCTGTTCGTAGTGATCGGCCCGTGCTCGATCCACGACATCAAGGCTGCCCACGAATACGCCGACCGCCTCAAGGCGCTGGCGGCGGAAGTCTCCGACACCCTGTATTTGGTCATGCGCGTGTATTTCGAAAAGCCGCGGACCACCGTCGGCTGGAAAGGCCTGATCAACGATCCGTACCTGGATGACTCGTTCAAGATTCAGGACGGTCTGCACATCGGCCGCCAGTTGCTGCTGGATCTGGCCGAGAAAGGCCTGCCGACCGCCACCGAAGCCCTCGACCCGATCTCCCCGCAGTACCTGCAGGACCTGATCAGCTGGTCGGCCATCGGCGCACGTACCACCGAATCCCAGACTCACCGTGAAATGGCTTCCGGCCTGTCCTCGGCCGTCGGCTTCAAGAACGGCACCGATGGCGGACTGACCGTGGCGATCAACGCCCTGCAGTCGGTTTCCAGCCCGCACCGTTTCCTGGGGATCAACCAGGAAGGTGGCGTGTCGATCGTCACCACCAAGGGCAACGCCTACGGTCACGTGGTGCTGCGTGGCGGCAACGGCAAGCCGAACTACGATTCGGTCAGCGTCGCCCTGTGCGAGCAGGCGCTGAACAAGGCGAAGATCAAGCCGAACATCATGGTCGATTGCAGCCACGCCAACTCCAACAAGGACCCGGCCCTGCAACCGCTGGTGATGGAGAACGTCGCCAACCAGATCCTCGAAGGCAACCAGTCGATCATCGGCCTGATGGTCGAAAGTCATCTGAACTGGGGCTGCCAGGCGATCCCGAAAGACCTCGCCGACCTGCAATACGGCGTGTCGATCACCGACGCGTGCATCGACTGGGCCGCCACCGAGAACACCCTGCGCAGCATGCACGCCAAGCTCAAGGATGTTCTGCCCAAGCGCCAGCGCAGCTGATCAGCGTTTCGCAGGCATAAAAAAACGCCGGGCATTGCCCGGCGTTTTTTTATGTAGGGTTTATCAGATTTTCGCAGCGCGCTTCTGATGGCGCTCCATGTAACGTTCGACGTAAGAGCATGACGGGATCACCGTGTAGCCCATCTCTTCGGCGTACTGCAGTGCACTTTCGGTCAGCGCTGCTGCGATACCTCGGCCACGCAGGGCGTTGGGCACGAACGTGCGGTAGATATCCAGAGTCTGTTTTCCCAGATCCATATAGGTCAGGTAGGCACGATGACCGTCCACATTGGTCTCGAACTGATGACCAGCCTGGTCATGGTGGATGGACAACGCCTCGCTCATCACTACTCCTCGCGGGTCTTTGATTCTGACCCCTACCTTACCGATGTTTTTCCGGCGAAGGAACATCTACGCCACCCCGTGCCTGACGGACACCGAGAAAAACCACACCGATCTCGCGCAACCGAGCACGTAATAAATAGTAGGCACCATTGACGAAAATGCTCAAGGTGCGCTCGTCATCATGCTCGTTGACCGGGTAACTCCGATGGGCGCAGCAGCAGGCGCGGGGAAGATCTTCCCGCAGCGCTCACATGAACATTGCCGAATGTCGAGACTTAAGACGCAGCGTCTTGTTTAAAGTCACCTCAAGAGAGACAAAGATATGTGAAGCGTCATGCAAAACCGGAACAAAAGTGTAGACGAATTCATCTAGCCAGACTTGGTGCAAGGCGTAGAAAACAACACGAGGCAAAGGGAACTTTTTCTCAATAACTCGCTCAAGCCGGGGCTTGCAGCTGGATATTTTTTATACAGGCCAGTTAAAAGTTGCTCGAAAAAGAATCAACGCCTACAATTTTTTTTGCTTCTTGCGCTACGTCAGTTTACTTACTACAAGTAATGGGTAGTATGTACGCCGGCTATTTCCTCAATCGGAGGAGAAAGCCACTTAATTGAAAGTCCTTGAAGGGGAACACGATGAACAACGTTCTGAAATTCTCTGCTCTGGCTCTGGCCGCAGTTCTGGCTACCGGTTGCAGCAGCGCATCGAAAGAAACCGAAGCACGTCTGACCGCTACTGAAGACGCAGCTGCTCGCGCTCAAGCTCGTGCAGACGAAGCATACCGTAAAGCTGATGAAGCTCTGGCTGCTGCTCAAAAAGCACAACAGACTGCTGACGAAGCTAACGAGCGTGCTCTGCGTATGCTGGACAAAGCTAGCCGCAAGTAATAATCCCTCGGGATTGTTATCAAGCCGACCCATTTTTTGGGTCGGCTTTTTTATTGCCGCAGCTTTTGTCCGGGCAATAAAAAACCCGCCGACGCAGCGCGCGTCGGCGGGTTCGGATCGTCCTTACTGCTGCAAGTCGATCGGTGCGCTCGAGACAATCGGCGCCGAGGTAGTCGGCGTGCCGATTTCAGTTGGCAAGCCGTCCTCAGCCGCCACTACATCACGCACTACATCCCAATTGACGCGCAGGTTGTTGGTGATGTCTTCACGCTTGAGCATCGCGTTGATCACCGCCGTGTGCTTGTCGACCACCGACGGGTTGCCCTTGTCGTCGATCGGCGTGTGCGCCTCCAGATAAACCTTGCCGCCGCTGCGACCGATCTTGTACGCATCGTTGAGGATTCGCACCGAAGTCCCCACCGGCACCATGCCGGCCATTTCCAGCACGTTGTTGTTGAACATGCGGAAGCAACCGTGGCTGGTGCGCATGCCGATACCGAACTTCTTGTTCGAGCCGTGGATCAGGTAGCCCGGGGTGCCCAAGGTGAACTTGAACGGACCCAGCGGGTTGTCAGGGCCTGCCGGCACCACGTTCGGCAGCGGATCACCGTCGGCGGCGTGCTCGGCCTTGATCGACGCCGGAGGGGTCCAGGTCGGGTTCGGCGTCTTCGCGGTGATGGTGGTGTGCGCAATCGGCGAGCCCCAACCTTCACGACCGATACCCAGCGGGAAGGTGTAAACCACGTTCCGGCCTTTCGGGAAATAGTAGAGACGGTATTCGGCCAGGTTGATCACGATGCCTTCGCGCGGACCCGGCGGCAGAATGAAGCGGGTCGGCAGAACGATTTCAGTCCCAGCGCCCGGCAGCCAGGCATCGACACCCGGGTTGGCCGCGACCATCTCCGAATAGCCCAGATCGTAGGTGGTGCCCAGGTCGGCAAAGGTATCTTCGTACTTGGCCTTGATCACCTGCACCTGGCCGATGACGTCCTCACCGGGTGGTGGCAGGGGAAACTCCAATGCAGCAACGGGACCGGCCACACACAGGGCGGCAAGTGACAGGCAGCGGGTGACGGCAGGAAAGCGCGGCAACATCCGGAAAATCCTTCGCATGATCAACAAGGGTATAAGGACGCGATTGTACACCGCACCTCGGGAATTCGGGGAGATACGCCGATGGACCGCCGGAAGTCTTCATGTAGGAGCTGCCGCAGGCTGCGATCTGTTGATCTTAAAGCTCGAAACGCAACTCAGGCCAGATCGGCGAGGTGCCGCGCTTCTGCGACTCGAGAATCGCCCGGCACAACGAACACAGACGTTGATCCTGAAATACCCGGCGATCCACACTCGACCAGCGCGGTTGTGCCGGCAGCAGACTGCCGCACAACGTGCGATCCGCCGAACCACCGAGTTCCAGCTGACGCGTCACCAGATGCACCCGCACTTCCTGGCAGGCGAACAGATCCAGCTGTTCGTCAGGCTCGATCAGTTGGTAGGCAAACAGGGACCAGGCAGGACGCGGCATCGGGGGCTCCAAATAAGGGGGCGCCACATTAGCCGAAAGCCTGCCACGAGAAAAGCCTCATAACAGCGGTTTTAGCGTCGGCCAGACATTTTCCAGCAACTTGCCCTGAGCCCCGGCCGCCGGGTGCAGACCATCGGCCTGCATCAGATCGGGATGACCGCCCACACCGTCGAGGAAAAACGGCACCAGCGGGATCTTTTTGTCGTCGGCGAGTTTGCCGTAGACCTCGGCAAAGGCATCGGTGTAACGCTTGCCGTAGTTGGGCGGCAGTTGCATGCCCAGCAGCAAGACCTTGGCACCGCTCTGGCGCGAGCTGTCGATCATCGCCGCAAGGTTTTGTTGCAATTGCGTTGGCGGCATCCCGCGCAGGCCGTCATTGCCTCCCAGCTCAAGGATCACCAGTTCCGGTTTATGCTCTGCAAGCAGCGCCGGCAGGCGCGCCTGGCCTCCTGCACTGGTGTCGCCGCTGATGGAGGCATTGACCACTTTGTCGTCAAAACCTTCAGCCTTGAGCCGTTGCTCGAGCAACGATACCCACCCCAGGCGGGTATCCAGTCCGAAACCGGCGCTGATACTATCGCCAACGATCAGGACAGTACCCGCCGCTGCGTTCTGGGCCATGCACATCAAGGCCAGGCCAGCACTCAAAAACCACACACGCATCGGATTCTCCATGGGCGCAAGCATTCTCACCGCGAAGAACCTCAGCAAAGTGGTTCCCAGCGCGGAAGGTGAACTGACTATCCTGCACGAACTCAGCCTGGAACTGAACAAGGGCGACAGCCTGGCCATCGTCGGCGCGTCCGGTTCAGGCAAATCCACCCTGCTCGGCCTGCTGGCCGGCCTCGATTTGCCGAGCAGCGGCGAAGTCACCCTCGCCGGCCAGGGCCTGAGCAATCTCGACGAAGACCAGCGCGCGCGCATCCGCGCCGAACACGTGGGTTTCGTCTTTCAATCCTTCCAGTTGCTCGACAGCCTCAACGCGCTGGAAAACGTCATGCTGCCGCTGGAACTCGATGGCCGCAAAGACGCCCGCGAGCGTGCGACCGAGTTGCTGCAACGGGTCGGCCTCGGTCAGCGCCTGACGCATTCGCCGCGCCAACTCTCCGGTGGTGAGCAGCAACGTGTGGCAATCGCCCGGGCCTTCGCCGCCGAACCGGACGTGCTGTTCGCCGACGAACCCACCGGCAACCTCGACAGCCACACCGGCGAGCGCATCAGCGACTTGCTGTTCGAATTGAACAAGGAACGCGGCACCACCCTGGTGCTGGTGACCCACGACGAACGCCTGGCCCATCGCTGCCGGCGCCTGATCCGACTTGAAGCCGGGCTGCTGGTCGCCCCTCTGGAGCCTTGATGGCACGTTTGCCGT
>NZ_QAIK01000180.1:67831-80105 GCF_003061005.1 Pseudomonas sp. HMWF021
CCATCGGCTACTTCGGCGCCCGCCTCAACGGCGCGATGATGCTGCGCGCCACCGAGTTTCTTGGCGCCGATCTGGTGCTCGAAGGCAGCTCGCCGGCACGCGACGAACAGATTCGCAGCGGCACCGAGTTGCGCCTGAACCATGCACAGGTGGTGGAGTTTTCCAGCGTCATTGCCACTGACAACGGCATTCAGTTATCGAGCATCAAAGCCGTCGATCGCGCCTACCCACTGCGTGGCGAACTGAAAAGCGCCCCGGCCCCGTTTGCCGCTGAAACACCGGGCGGTGAACCGCAACCCGGCGAAGCCTGGGTGGAAGCACGCCTGCTGACGGCGCTGGATCTGAAGATCGGCGACAGCATCGACGTCGGCATGAAAACCCTGAAGCTGACCCGCGTGCTGACCTACGAACCGGATCGCGCCGGCAACTTCTACAGCCTCACGCCTCGGGTGATGATCAACCTCGACGACCTCGCTGCCACTGGCGTGGTGCAGCCCGGCAGTCGCGTGAGCTATCGAGAACTGTGGCGCGGCGAGCCACAGGCGCTGGAAACCTATCGACAACTGCTCAAGCCGGGACTGGCCGCCAACCAGCGAATTCAGGATGCCCGCGACGGTAACCGGCAGATTGGCGGCGCGCTGGGCAAGGCCGAGCGTTATCTGAACATGGCCAGTCTGGTTGCAGTATTGCTCGCCGGCGTTGCGGTGGCGTTGTCGGCGAACCGCTTTGCCAGCCGCCGCTTCGATGCCAGTGCGCTGCTGCGTTGCCTCGGTCTGTCGCGCCGGGAAACCATGGCGCTGTTCAGCATTCAACTGACCGTACTGGGCCTGTTTGCCGCCCTCAGTGGCGCTGTGCTTGGCTGGCTTGCGCAACTGGGACTGTTCGCGCTGCTGCATGATCTGCTACCCGCTGATGTGCCACCGGGCGGCCTGTTTCCGGCGCTCGCCGGGATCGGCACAGGACTGGTGGCGCTGGCCGGGTTCGCCCTGCCGCCGCTTGCCGCACTGGGGCGGGTGCCACCGTTGCGCGTATTGCGCCGTGACATGCTACCGATTCCGTCGAGCACGTGGATGGTCTATGGCGCGGCGCTGGGTGCACTGGGCCTGATCATGTGGCGTCTGAGTCTCGATCTGCTGCTGACCTTCGCCCTGCTCGGCGGTGGTGTGGTCGCGGCGCTGGTGCTGGGTGGCTTGCTGCTGTTGCTGCTCAACAGTCTGCGCCGGATGCTCGCCCGTGCGCCGCTGCCGTGGCGCCTCGGCCTGGGTCAGTTGCTGCGTCATCCGCTGGCAGCAGCCGGGCAGGCGCTGGCGTTCGGCTTGATCCTGTTGTCGATGGCATTGATCGCCCTGCTGCGTGGCGAACTGCTCGATACCTGGCAAAACCAGTTGCCGAAAAACGCTCCGAACTATTTTGCCCTGAACATTCTGCCCGCCGATAAGCAGGCCTTCACCGATCATCTGGTCAATGTGTCCGCGCAAGCGGCGCCGCTGTACCCGGTGGTGCCGGGACGGCTGATCAGCATCAACGGTGAACCGGTGCAACAGATCGTCAGCAAGGATTCGGCCGGTGACCGCGCGGTACAGCGCGACCTGAGCCTGACCTGGGCGGCCGATCTGCCGGCGGGCAACAAGATCACCTCCGGTGAGTGGTGGAAGGATCAACCGTCGGACGAAGTTCCGGGTGTATCGGTGGAAGGCAAAGTCGCCGAAAGCCTCAAGCTCAAACTCGGCGATCACATGGTGTTCAGCGTCGGCGGGGTCAATCGTGAGGCGAAGGTCACCAGCCTGCGCGAGATCAACTGGGACAATTTCCAGCCGAACTTCTTCATGATCTTCCAGCCCGGCACGCTGAGAGATCTGCCGGCCACCTACCTGACCAGTTTCTATCTGGCACCCGGTCACGATCAGCAGATTGTCGAGCTGTCGCGAGCCTTTCCGGCGGTGACCATTCTTCAGGTCGAAGCGCTGCTGGAACAACTGCGCAGCATCCTCGCCCAGGTCACCCTGGCAGTGGAGTACGTGTTGTTGTTTGTCTTGGCGGCGGGGATGGCCGTGCTGTTCTCCGGCTTGCAGGCAACGCTGGATGAGCGCATTCGCCAAGGCGCGTTATTGCGAGCACTGGGCGCGCAACGGCAATTGCTGGTCAAGGCCCGGCGGATCGAGTTCGGTTTGCTTGGTGCGGTCAGCGGCCTGCTGGCGGCCATCGGCTCGGAAGTGGTGAGTCTGGTGTTGTATCGCTACGCGTTCGATCTGCCGTGGCATCCGCACCCGTGGCTGCTGGTGTTGCCATTGATTGGCGCCGCACTGATTGGTGGTGCCGGCGTGTTCGGCACCCGTCGGGCATTGAATGCGAGTCCGCTGACAGTCCTGCGCGAGGGTTGATAGACTCCAGCCTTCGTCACCACAAGAAGTTGCCATGAGCCGTTATCGCCCTCCCCGCACCGCCGGCACCGCGCTGATCACCCCTGAAGGTGAAGCGCGGATGCGCGCCGAATTCCATGAGCTGTGGCATGTGCGCCGTCCGCAGGTGACGCAAGCGGTCAGCGAGGCGGCGGCGCAGGGTGATCGTTCGGAAAACGCCGAGTACACCTACGGCAAAAAGATGCTGCGCGAGATCGACAGCCGCGTGCGTTTTCTCACCAAACGTCTCGAGGCCTTGAAGGTCGTCAGCGAAAAACCCAGCGATCCGAACAAGGTCTACTTTGGCGCCTGGGTGACCATCGAAGACGAAGACGGCAAGCAATCGCGCTACCGCATCGTCGGCCCGGATGAACTGGATCTGAAACTGGGTCTGATCAGCATCGACTCACCGTTGGCCCGCGCCTTGATCGGCAAGGCGCTGGACGCCGAAGTCCGGGTGCAGACGCCAACCGGTGAGCAGTTTGTCTATATCGTGGCGATCGATTACCCGTAATCCGTTTCAGCGACGGGTGATCAGCCCCTGCCGCGCGACGCGGGTCAGTTGTTTGATCATTTCTGGCGCGTCTTCCGCGCTCGGCGCTTGAATCACCGCCAGATCGAAACTGTCGCTGGCAAAACGCGCCAGTGACTCGCCGTCTTCGACAAACTGGATCAGGAACGCGGCAGGCCCGCCGCTGCGACGTGGCCAGCCATCGAGATAACGCAACAGCGTCGGCTGGTGTTTGCCGCCAAGCAGGATTTTTGGATTGCGCTGGGTGATATGTGCCGTGATCGGCGCGGGACGTGCTGGAGGGCGTAGTGCATTCATCGTGTCGTGTCTCTGCCTCAAAAGTCTGCATGGCAGGTGAGAGGCAACACCGAACCAGCGCTTTAGCGGTATTTCGAAGCCCTGTTCCGGCTTCTGACGGCAACTGTTGAAGTCACCTGGCGCCCCGCAAGTAGCTGTTTAAATCGGCGCATGAGCAACATCCTAGAGAACGTGACCGACGAGTGTCAAGAATCAGCCGCAACAAAAAAGGCCCGCACAATGCGGGCCTTTTGCTTGATCCAGAGCGCTCAACCGGCGATGGCGCGATCCACCGACAGCTTGCCGGCACCTTCGATCATCACCGCAAGACTGCCACCAAGCAGCGCCAGGGCGAACTCGTAACCGTTGTTCGCCATGAACAGACCGTTGCTGATGTGAACAGTGAAGATCGCCACCAGCGACAGGAAGGTCAGACCCAAGGCTGCCGGGCGCACCAGCAGGCCGATGATCAGCGCCAGACCAGCGAAGAACTCGGTGCCGCCAGCCAGCGTAGCCATCAGGTAACCCGGGTGCAGACCGAGGCTGTCCATGTATTGCGCGGTGCCCGCCAGACCGTAACCGCCGAACAGACCAAACAGCTTTTGCGAACCGTGGGCGGCGAAGATCACGCCGACCGCGATGCGCAGAATGGTCAGGCCGTAACCGGCGCGGGTGAACAGAACCTTGTTGATCAGAGAGCTCATGGGGCATTCCTTGTTTTGCGATAAGTGTGTTGGGATTGGCCGCTATATTAATCAGTTAAATTCATGTTAAAAGCGCAATTATTCCGCCATAACAATCAAATTATTCGATTACTTCCGTGAGGCGACTTTCTGGCCCCGGGGCTCCAACGACTCCCGCTCACGGTCGTACGCCAGGTAGTACTTGTTCACGCTATTAACATAGCTGACGGGACCCATGCCCACCTGTTCCATGGCGATGCGCTCGACCTGAAAGAACCACTGGTTCGGATTCAGGCCACGGCGCCGTGCTTCGGCGCGCATGCCTTGTACCCGCTCCGGGCCGATGTTGTAAGCCGCCAGAGTGAAGGCCATGCGCTCGCGCTCGTTGAGTTTCGGACTGTTGAAAAACTTGCGACGGATCATCGCCAGGTACTTGGCCCCGGCCTGCACGTTCGCATCGAGATTCTGGATGTTGTTCACACCGACCCGCTGCGCCGCCGACGGGGTGATCTGCATCAACCCAGTCGGGCCGCTGCCGCTGCGGGCGGTGGGCTGCAGGGCTGACTCCTTGAAGGCCAGCGCCGCCAGATTCAGCCAGTCCATGCTTTGCGCGTCGGCGTGTTTTTGCAGGGTCGGGCGCAGTTTTTCCAGACGCTGGCGGTCAGCCTTGGCCAACGGATAGTGCACTTGGTAGAGCCGTCGATAGATCCGCAGAAACTCTGCATCCTCGTTCGCCGGCTTCTTGTAGCCGACCAGGAAGCGATCGATGCTCGCTCGCAGCATCGAGGCATCGCGGCGCACGAACCAGTATTCCTCACCCGGCTCGCTGATCATCAACTGCCGGTCGAAACGCAGCTTGGGCAGGATCTTGCCCCAGCGCTCTGCAATCGGTTGCTCGACGATGGTCAGGTGAAAAATCCCGCCCTGCACCATCTCCAGCACGTCTTCGACCGCCAGCGTCGGATCGACCCATTCGATCTTGATCGGCGCCAGTTTGTGCAGGGCCAGTTTCTGGTTGAGCTGGCTGACCGCCTCCCCCGCCGCACTGCCGGTCGGCAAGGCCAGGGTCTTGCCGGAAAGCTGTTCAACCTTGGTGTAACGGCGCTCGCCCTTGATGCCGACCAGTACCAGCGGCACGTTGCTGGCGATCGGCTCACTGCTGGCGACCGCGTGGCCGGGTTGCAGATCGAGCAGTTCGCCGGGCGCCACCAGATCACCTTCGCCGCGCTGCAAGGCGCCGAGCAGTTGATCCTTGGCTTTTGGAATGATCTTGAGGGTGATTTCCTGACCATCGCGGGCGTGGCCGTTGAGGTATTGCTCGAATGCGCGCAGGCGATGGTATTCGATGCCGATGGCCTGGCCCTGGACTTCCCCGGAGCTGTTGCGGCTCTGATTGACTAGCACGCGCAGCACGCGGCTGCCGCGAATTTCCGTCAGGTCGCGGACCTTGGCGGCCGGTACGGCTTGCAGTGGCCCGGGCAAGCGCGCAACCGCCGTTATCGGCAGCAGCAGCGACGCACACAACAGGAGCAAAACCGAGGGACGATGCATCCACTCTCCGGAAAGAATACGGGGTGTTTTCACCGCTGAACGGTCGAAAACACCGACGAAAACAGAGCGCCTTGAGCGCTGGCAAAGTGCGAGAGACTGGCACAGGGATGGCATTTCTGCCAACCCGAGCTGCGTCGCGGCATCAAAAGACAGCTATAACTCGTTGTAGTTCTTGGCTTTTCTTATAAATCTACAGCTCTGGTATGCTTTCCGGCCTTCGGCCCGAGGTAGAACCATGCAACTCATCGATATCGGCGTCAACCTGACCAACCCCGGTTTCGCCGAAAAACATCAGGCGGTGCTTGATCGCGCCTACGCCGCCGGGGTCTGCCAACTGGTGCTGACCGGCACCAGCGTCGAGGGCAGCGAGCAGGCGCTGGAACTGTGCCGGCAACTGGATGAAAGTGGCCAGCGACTGTTCGCCACCGCCGGCATTCACCCGCATTCGGCCAGCGACTGGAACGCGGACAGTGCGCGCCGTTTGCGCAGTCTGCTGCAAGAGCCAAACGTGGTTGCCGTGGGTGAGTGCGGGCTGGACTTCAACCGCGATTTCTCGCCGCGCCCGCAACAGGAGAAAGTTCTCGAAGAACATCTGGCGCTGGCGGTAGAACTGCAGTTGCCGGTGTTTCTGCACGAGCGTGACGCCAGTCAGCGCTTGCTGGAAATCCTCCGGGACTTCCGCGATCAACTGCCTGCCGCCGTGGTGCACTGCTTCACCGGCGAGCAAAAAGCCCTGTTCAGTTACCTGGATCTGGACCTGCACATCGGCATCACCGGCTGGATCTGCGACGAGCGCCGGGGAACGCATTTGCATCCATTGGTCAAGGAGATCAAGCGCGGACGCCTGATGCTGGAAAGCGACGCGCCGTACCTGCTGCCGCGAACTCTGCGACCGAAGCCGAAAAACGGGCGCAATGAGCCGGCGTATCTGACCGAAGTGCTGCGCGAGGTGGCGTTGCATCGCGGCGAGAGCGAGGACGATCTGGCTGCGCACACCACCGCCTGTGCCCGGGCGTTTTTCAACCTGCCGGCACAGGTTTAAACAGCAAAAGATCGCAGCCTTCGGCAGCTCCTACATTGAGAGGGTGAATTCCCTGTAGGAGCTGCCGAAGGCTGCGATCTTTTGATCCGTTGACCCACATCAAGCCCGACTTCCAGGGTAGCGGCACAATAATGGCACCTTGCCAAAACTGTTTCCGCTATCAGAGAAGACCTCCATGGGTGCCTGGCTTAGCAATATCTCGCTGAAATACAAATTCTGGGCGGTCAATGCGGTCGCCTTTGTCACCACCCTGCTGCTGGTGCTGTACGCCGTGCAGCTCGAACAACAGGCGCGCAGCCACGCGGCGCAGGCATCCGCACAGGCTCAGGCGCAATTGCTCAAGGCCTGGCCAGTCGAACAGGCACTGCCCAAGGCTGATCACGTGCTGACGTTCAAACGGGGTGAAGCACCACGCCTCAACAACCAACCCGTGCTGGAAATCAGTGACAGCAACGGCTGGAACGAGGTCAATCACCTGCCTCTGTTCGGTAACAACCCGCTGATGGGTGCCGAAGTGTTCAGTCGTGCCGACGGACAGCAAGTCGCCGTCATTGCCTACGGCCCGAGCCTGGCGCAGGTGTTCAGCGAACGCTTCGCCAACTACGCCGTTGCCGTGTTCATCCTGATGTTCGCCATGCTTTGCGCTTCGCAACTGCTGATCCGCTTCCTGCTCAGTCAGCTCAACACGCTGAAGGACGTGATGCTGCACGTCGAAAAAAGTGGTGACCTCTCGGCCCGTGTGCCACTGGCTTGCAAGGATGAAGTCGGGCAGATGGCCAATGCGTTCAACGCGATGCAGGCCGGTTATCAGCGCGTGGTCACCACCGTTGCCAACACGGCGCGGCAACTGGACGTCGGTGCCGCGCGGCTGGCGTCGAGCATGAACGAAGTGCGCCACGGCATGCTCGGTCAACAGAGCGAAACCGATCAGGCCGCCACCGCAATCAACGAGATGACCGCCACGGTGTATCACATCGCCCAGCACGCCGGCGCCACCCGCGACCTGTCGCAGACCGCTGACGGTCTGGCCGGCAGCGGTCAACAAGTGGTCAGCCGCGTACAGCAGTCGATTGCCGGACTTTCCAGCGGGGTGCAGCAGACCGCCGAGATGATCCAGCGCCTGGCCGAGGACAGCCAGAAGATCAACGGCGTGGTCAGCGTGATTCACAGCATCGCCGAGCAGACCAACCTGCTCGCCCTCAACGCCGCCATCGAAGCGGCGCGTGCCGGCGAGATGGGTCGGGGGTTTGCCGTGGTCGCCGACGAGGTGCGCAACCTCGCCAAACGCGTGCAGACCTCCACCGATGAAATCACCACCATGGTCTCGGCGCTGCAGGCCGGCACCCGCGATGCGGTGGACTTCATGCAGGAGAGTTCGTACAAGGCCGACGACTGCGTGCAACAGGCACAGGAAGCGGGCGAGGCGCTGGCGGAAATCACCGGCGCCGTGGCGCAGATGCGCGAGAGCAACACCCAGATCGCGGTGGCTGCGGAGCAGCAGAGCCAAGTGGCCGAAGAGATGAACCGGGCGGTGGTGAGCATTCGTGATGTGACCGAAAACACCGTGCAGCAGACCGTGGATTCGGCGACTACCAGTAATGAGTTGGCGACATTGGCCGGGGAGCTGAGCAAGGCAATCGGGCAGTTGAAACTCTGAAGATCAAAAGATCGCAGCCTTCGGCAGCTCCTACAGCTGTACGCAATTCAATGTAGGAGCTGCCGAAGGCTGCGATCTTTTTTTGTCCATCATTACTATGATGCCAATAGCCAACCTTGATTCGCCGCCCCACCCGCCCCGGCCTATTCTTCAAGCATGTGTTCAACATGGATCGAGGAGTAGTCAACATGGGCAAACGTCACCCCAATCTTCCCGCGTGGCAATGGCGCGCGTACCCGAACAATCACCAGCATCCGACCAATCTGGTGTTGCACCTGATTGCCGTGCCGTTGTTCATCGTCGCGTTTCTGTTGATCGTGTCCGGGGTGTTCAGCCTGAGTCTGGCCAGTGTCGCCATTGGCGTGATCGGGATCGTCGCGGCGCTGGGTCTGCAGCGCCACGGCCACAGCCTGGAGGCGCAAGCCTCCGAGCCGTTCAGCGATCGCCAGGATGCGGTGTCACGCTTGCTGGTCGAACAGTTCCTGACCTTTCCGCGGTTTTTTCTCAGCGGCGGCTGGTGGCGTGCCTGGCGTGAGCGTCATCGTCGGCATTGATTCAGGCAAAAATCGTCACGGTCTGCCGGCTCGTGGCGATCAACTCCCCTTCCGCGCTCCACAGCTTGGCGGCGACATGGCCGTAGCCGTCGGCGGCGTACTCGATGTCCGCCAGGTATTTGCACCAGTCCAGCGTGCGCAAATCGCGTAGCGGCTGCACGAATTCGATGGTCCAGGTCAACGTGCTGCCCGGTGCCGGTTTCTTCAGGTACGGCAACAGTGCCGGCGGCCACGCATCCACCAGCGCCAGCAGATGCGCTTCATTGACCGGCTCTTCTTTCACATCGCCACGCAAGCGCACCCAGCCGCCCATCTGCCGCGATTGATTGCCAGTGAACGGCATGCCGCCGACACTCCAGCGCATCGCCAGATGCCGCATGAACTCCGGGGTCACGCCTTTGATATAGGGCAGTTCCGGGCATTCGTCCCAGTGTTTCATTTCCACCGCCGGGTAGGCCTCGACCGCCACTTCCGAAGGCCGCGATGCACCGAAGCTGCCCTGCACGATCGTCACCACCTGACCGTTCTGCATCGCACGGCCCAGTACCTGACTGACCGCTTTGCCTTCGCGCAACACATCGACTTCAAAACGCACCGGGACGTCCGGCTCCACCGGGCCGACAAAGGTGATCGCCAGCGAACGCACCGGGCGATCGGCCGGCACCCTGGCGCGCATGGTTTCGTATTGCAGCGCCGCCACCAGGCCACCAAAACTGGCCCGACCCTGACCCCACTCGGCGGGAATGGTCACTTCTGGATCGCGGCGAACCGCCTCAATCAGATCGGAAAAGCGCATGACAACCTCGGCAAGCGAAAAAAGGAATGCAGCGATCTTAACCAGCATGGCAGAGCGCCGCAGCGTCTATTCCGGTCAAATGGACTGACAGAAAGGCCTTACCCCGATTCCCATTCAAACAAAAACCCCTGTAGGAGCTGCCGAAGGCTGCGATCTTTTGATTTTAAAAAACAAAGATCGCAGCCTTCGGCAGCTCCTACCGGGGCCGGGTGATATCGAGATTATTTGAAGCAGCTTGAACTGAGTTTATCCAGCACCCGATCGGCCTTGGCTTCAGCCTTGATCAGGCCCGCCTGCCAGGTCGCGACGCAGGGTTGCAGATCGCTCTCCAGCTCGGCCCGCGCCAGCCACTGCCAGCAATCGTGCCAGTCGCCCAGCGCGCCCTGCGCCGACTTCAGCCGCGCCAGCGCTGATTCCGGCAGGCGATCGAGTTCCGGGTAGGCTTCGATGCCATAACGCACGCGTTTGATCAGCAGGCGCAGACGATGGCGGTCGTGGGCCGGATCGTGCAGCGCCTCGTCGAGTTTTTTCCATTGTTTGTGCAGGCGTTTTTCGATGCGTTTGCCCAGGCCCTTGAGCAGCCCCTGACGCTCGGAAGCTCGCAGGAAACGCGGGAAGGCATCGAGGATGATCAGCAGCGAAGCCACTTCGGCGCTCGCTGCCAATGCGGGATAGGCTTCGTCCATTTGCGCCATGCGTCGCTGTGCGGCTTGCGGTTGATCGTGCTTGAGCAAGTAGGCGGCCAACACCTCGCGGTCGCGCCATGGCGTGGTCAACTGCCCCACCGCGGACGCCGCCACTTCCAGTTGCTCGACACCGGGCAAGCCACGCAAGGGTCGCAACAGGCTGCGCAAGCGCCGCACCGTGGTGCGCAAATCATGCAGCGCCTCGGGGTCGGTACGCGCGGTCAGACGCGCCTGACAGGCCAGCAGCCGCACTTCCAGGCTCAGGACATGAGCCACCAACCGGTCAACCAACGCTGACATCACTTGCTCCTGATTCAAATGGCTTGAAAGACCAGTCTGCCGCTGCAAGGCAGACGCATCCTTGCGTCAGGTCAGCAGCTTAGCGCCCGGCGCGGGATTCGCGAATATAGAAACGGGCTTTCTCGGCCTTGTTGCTGCAGCCTTCGAAGCCTTCGAATTGCTGCTGGGTCTTGGCTGCGGTCAAGAGCGACAGCGCCTTGGAGTAGCTGACCGTGCCGGCAAAACCTTCGGCCTTGGCCAGATCCAGTTCATGCCACGCCGCATCGAGCTGACTGCCACAGCTGTCACGATAAGCAGTCTTGCCAGCGCAACCGGCCAATGCCAGCGCAATCAACGGCACACAGATCCAGGCTTTCATCACTTACACCTCAAATAGGTCAACAGTCGTGCAGGTAAGACGTTACGCCAAGGGAAAAGTGCCTTGGCGGCCCATGAATCTGCGGTGACCAAAGGATAGCGCCGAGTGGTCATGGAGTATCGAAAAAACGACGCCCCTGCCGCCCCGAACGACCCTGACGATTGTCGCCCGCCCCCGGATGGGTGCATTGTGCAAGCTTGTCGGGGAGGAAGCTGGATGAAAAAGCGTGTCGCGCTGGTACTGGGTTCCGGTGGCGCCCGGGGCTATGCCCATATCGGGGTCATCGAGGAGATCGAAAGACGCGGTTACGACATCGCCTGCATTGCCGGATGTTCGATGGGCGCGGTGGTCGGCGGGATCTATGCGGCGGGCAAACTCGACGAGTACCGCGCCTGGATCGAATCCCTCGATTATCTGGATGTGCTGCGGCTGGTGGACGTGAGTTTTCGCCTGGGGGCGATTCGTGGCGAGAAAGTCTTCGGGCAGATCCGCAAGATCGTCGGCGAAATCAACATCGAAGACCTGCGCATCCCCTACACCGCCGTCGCTGCCGACCTGACCAACCAACAGGAAATCTGGTTTCAGGAAGGTTGTCTGCATCAGGCGATGCGTGCCTCGGCGGCGATTCCCAGCCTGTTCACCCCGGTGATGCAGGGCAACCGGATGCTGGTGGACGGCGGCATTCTCAACCCGTTGCCGATCGTTCCGGTGGTCTCCAGCCACTGCGACCTGATCATCGCCGTCAACCTTAACGCGACCAACCAGCGTCACTACAAATTGCCGGTGATCCAGCGCCCGCCAGCGTTTCGCTCGCGCTTTGACAGCCTGCTCAGTTCGCTGGGTTCGAAGATGCCGTTCCGCCGCAAACAGGCCGAGCAATTGCTGTTGCTTGAACAGGAAGCGTTGCGTGCAGAAGCCGCCGACATCAACCCGTGGCTGGAAGGCAGCGAGCCGGAAAGTCAGCAACCGGCAGCCGCCCCTGAGCGCGAAGGCGCGCCGAAGTCCGCCACCGGCTCGTTCATCATCGACAACGTCGGGCCGGCGTCGCTGCTGGACCTGATCAACCAGAGTTTCGAGGTGATGCAGACCTCGCTGGCGCAGTACAAGATCGCCGGCTATCCGCCGGACATTCTGATCAACGTGCCGAAGCGAGTGTGCCGGTTTTTCGAGTTCTACAAGGCGCCGGAACTGATCGCGCTGGGGCGGGAGATTGCGCGGGATACGCTGGATCGGTATGAAAGTGAGCAGAGTAGAGAGCCCTGAAGTTCTCGGCTGACTGTCAGGGCCTCTTCGCTGGCAAGCCAGCTCCCACAGGGTTCTAAGGTGTTATTGAGATTTGTGTAGCACACCGGCCACTGTGGGAGCGGGCTTGCCCGCGAAGAGGCCAGACCAGGCAACACAAAACCTACAGACTGTTGTCATTCAACAACCGATACCCCA
>NZ_QAIK01000180.1:80191-81749 GCF_003061005.1 Pseudomonas sp. HMWF021
CCTCGGTATGCGTCGGGCCCCAGATATCCTTGAGCAATTGCTGCTGGGTGATCACCCGCCCCGGATGCCGCGCCAGTTGCGCCAGCACCGCGTATTCCTTGCGGGTCAGCGCCACTTCGGCGCCGTCGAGCAACACCCGCCGATAGGCCAGATCCACGGTCAACGGGCCGAAACTCAGCGCCGCTTGCTGGGCCTCGCCAGCCGGTGCCTGGCGCAACAGGGCGCGGACCCGGGCGAGAAATTCCTGAATGCCGAACGGTTTGGTCACGTAGTCGTTGGCGCCGCCATCCAGCGCCTGGACCTTCTGCCCTTCACTGGCGCGCACCGAGAGCACCAGAACAGGCGCGGTGGCCCACTCGCGAAACTCGCGCAGCACCTGCTGGCCGTCCATGTCCGGCAGGCCGAGGTCAAGCACCAGCAGGTCCGGTTTGTTCAGCGCCGCCTGGGCCAGGCCCTCGGCGCCGGTGCCGGCCTCCAGCACTTTGTAGCCTTGTGAAGCGAGGCTGATGCGCAGGAATTTGCGGATCTGCGGTTCGTCATCGATGACCAAAATGGTCGCGGTCTGGCTCATGAATTCACATCAACACAAAAGATTGGCAAGAGAGTAGCGCAGCCGGGCTCAGGCTTCATTGTCCATCCCCGGTTGCGCCTGCAATGGCAGGTGCAGGGTGATGCTGGTGCCGCGCCCGTCGATGCCGTCGGCAACGCTGATGCGTCCGCCATGCGCGCCGACCATGCCCTGACAGATCGCCAGCCCCAGCCCCGTGCCCTGCCCGCCGCGATCACCGCGTGCGGCGGTGTAGAACATGTCGAAAATCTTCGCCCGTTCGTCCTCGGGAATCCCTGGCCCTTCATCGCTCACCGTGAAGAAGATCTCTTCATCATTGGCCCCGGCACTCAGTTGCAAGCGACCGTGGGCCGGTGAGAAGCGCGCGGCGTTTTCCAGCACATTGACCAGCGCCTGCTCGATCAGCGCCGCGTGCACGAACAGCAGCGGCAACTCGGCCGGCACATCGGTGCTGACCTGCAACGGCGCCAGCACTGCCCGCAGGCGATTGAGCGAGCTGCCGACGATGTCGGCCGGCGCCACCCAGTCCCGCGCCAGTTTCAGTGCGCCGTGGCCGAGGCGGGTCATGTCCAGCAGGTTCTGGATGTAGCGGTCGAGACGTTCGGCCTCGTCGCGGGTGCCTTCGAGCAACTCGCGACGATCCTCCAATGGAATGGCTTCGCCGAGCGCCAGCAAGCTGTCGATGCTGCCACGCATGGACGTCAACGGCGTGCGCAGATCGTGGGACACCGAGGCCAGCAGCGCGCTGCGCAATTGCTCGGTTTCACCGTGCAGGCGCGCGGCTTCCAGATCGTCCGCCAGTTGCGCCCGCGCCAGTGCCTGCGCCAGTGGCTGACTCAACGCGGTGAGCAGGCGTCGACGTTGGCCGCTCAGGGTCTGGCCCTCTTTGGCGCAGACCCCGAGCAGCGCCAGCGGCCCGTCCTCCACCGACAGCGGCCACCACCACCAGCGACCGAACGGCAGCGTGCCGGTGCCCATGCCGGCCGGTTG
>NZ_QAIK01000180.1:81759-86062 GCF_003061005.1 Pseudomonas sp. HMWF021
TCTCGATTGAGCAGGCACAGTTGGAGATCGCTCCAGCCGTTGAGGTGCTGCGCGGCGGCGCTGACCACGGCCTGACGATCCGTCGCCGCAGTCAGTTTGCGCGACAGATCAAGCAGCTCCGTGGTCTCTTCCTGGGTGTCGCGTAACGCCTGCAACTGACGGCGCTGGCGTGCGGCGAGATTGCCGGTGAGCGCCGCCATCAACAGGAAGAACAGCAAGGTCAGAACATCTTCTTCACGCTGGATAGCGAAGGAAAAATTCGGCGGAATGAACAGAAAATCGTAAGTCAGAAACGACAGCGCCGCACAGGCCAGCGCCGGCCCCAGACTGCTGCGCACCGCCACCAGCAACACCGCCGCAAGGAACACCAGCGAGATGTTCGGCAGCGGCAAGATACTCGACACCGCCCACGCCAATGCACTGGCAAGCACCGTGGCAACCAGCGCCAGCGCATAGTCGAACCAGACCAGCGTCGGCGTGCTCCGCAGGCGCGGTTGCAGGTGTTCATGGTCGTTGTCGAGGACGTTGATTTCCAGGCCGTGAGCCTGGCGCAGCAACCGTGCAGCCAGCCCGCCGCCGAATAGGCGCCGACGCAGACTAGGCCGTGACTGGCCGACCAGCAGCAGGCTCGCGCGACGTTCGGCGGCGTGCTGGATCAAGGTTTTCGCCACTTCGCCGGCGCGCAGCAACACCACTTCGCCGCCGAGGCGTTCAGCCAGTTGCTGGGCATTTTGCAGGCGCAGGCGCGACTGTTCATCGCGCACCGTGCCGTTGTCGACATGCACCAGACTCCATGGCAGATGCCGACGCTGGGCCACGCGACTGGCATGACGCACCAGGCGTTCGGCATGGGCATCACCATCGACACCCACCAGCAAGCGCCCGCGCACTGCCGGGGCTGACTGACCGAGTTGGCGATAGCCTTGCGCAAGATCGTTATCGACCTGCGCGGCAGCGGTTTGCATCGCCAGTTCACGCAACGCGGTGAGGTTGGTCTGGGTGAAAAACGCATCGATCGCCGCCCGCGCCTGTTCCGGCACGTAGACCTTGCCTTCGCGCAGACGCTCCAGCAATTCGCGCGGCGGCAGGTCGATCAGCAGCAGTTCGTAGGCTTCCTGCAGCACCCAGTCCGGCAGGGTTTCGCGCACTTGCACGCCAGTGATGCCGCGCACCTGATCGTTGAGGCTTTCCAGGTGCTGGACGTTGACCGTGGTGTAGACGTCGATGCCGGCGGCGAGCAGCTCCTGAATATCCTGCCAGCGCTTGGCGTGGCGACTGCCGGGGGCGTTGGTGTGGGCGAGTTCGTCCACCAGCACCAGTTTCGGTCTGGCGGCGAGCAGGCCGTCGAGGTCCATTTCTTCGAGCATCACGCCACGGTATTCCGAGCGCACCAATGGCTGCTGCGGCAAACCGCCGAGCAACGCTTCGGTTTCCGCGCGGCCGTGGGTTTCGACGACGCCGGCAATGATTTTCACGCCCTGGCGCAGTTGCGTGTGCGCGGCCTGGAGCATGGCGTAGGTCTTGCCGACACCGGGGGCGGCGCCGAGGAAGATCTTCAGCCGGCCACGGCCGTCGCGGGGCAGGTCTGCTAACAGTGCGTCGGCGCGGCCGGAGTCGCTCATCGGGAATTGCCTTGTTCGATTTGAAATGAGGGTGAACCGTTAAAAGATCGCAGCCTGCGGCAGCTCCTACAGGTCGATCCAGTGTAGGAGCTGCCGAAGGCTGCGATCTTTTGATCTACAGTTTTTCCAGCGTCATGTTCAGCTCCAGCACATTCACCACCGGTGGCCCCACTAGCGGCTGTTCGATGTGCGCATCGAGCAGTTGCTGCAAGGTAGACACCGGCAGGTTGCGCGCTTGCGCGACACGCGCCAGTTGATAGGCAATTGCCGCCGGAGGCAAGTGCGGATCGAGGCCGCTGCCGGAGGTGGTCAGCAGCGCCAAGGGCACTGGCCCCTGGCCGGGCACCTGCAATTTGTGGGCGTCGTCGATCACCCGGGTGGCCAGCGCCGGATTGCTAGGTGCCAGGTTACTGGCGCTGCTGGAAACGGTCGCAAACGCACCTGCCGATGGACGCGGATGGAACCACGCATCACCGACGAAATCCTGGGCAATCAGTGACGAGCCGCGCACCTTGCCATCAGCATCGTGCACCAGGCTGCCGTTGGCCTGTTCAGGGAAAGCGACCTGCGCAACGCCGGTCACCACCAGTGGATAGGCCACGCCGGTGATCAGGGTCATCAGCACCAGCAGGCTCAGGGCCGGACGTATCATTGTGGACATTGCAAAATCCTCGAATTCAGAAAGCGGATACCGCGTTAATTCAGGTGGACCGAGTCGACTTCATCGCCAGCAGGCTGGCTCCCACAGCGGGCCGCATTGCAAATCTGGGAGCGAGCCTGCTCGTGAAGGGATCACACCAGATGCAGCGCCGTCAGCAGCATGTCGATCGCCTTGATCCCCACGAACGGCACCAGAATCCCACCCAGCCCGTAGATCAGCAGGTTGCGACGCAACAGTGCCGCCGCACTCGCTGCCTGCACGCGCACACCCCGCAGTGCCAGTGGAATCAGCACCACGATGATCAGGGCGTTGAAGACGATGGCCGAGAGGATCGCGCTCTGCGGACTGGTCAGGTGCATGATGTTCAGCACGCCCAGTTGCGGATAGATTGCGGCGAACAGTGCCGGCAGGATCGCAAAGTATTTGGCCACGTCGTTGGCGATGGAAAAGGTAGTCAGCGCGCCACGGGTCACCAGCAATTCCTTGCCGATCTGCACCACGTCCAGCAGCTTGGTGGGGTCGCTGTCGAGGTCGACCATGTTCGCCGCTTCGCGCGCGGCTTGCGTGCCGTCGTTCATCGCCATGCCGACGTCAGCCTGGGCCAGCGCCGGGGCATCGTTGGCGCCGTCGCCGCACATGGCGACCAGACGACCGTCGTTCTGCTCAAGGCGGATACGCGCCAGCTTCTTCTCCGGGGTGGCTTCGGCGAGTACGTCGTCGACACCCGCTTCAGCGGCAATCGCGGCAGCGGTCAACGGGTTGTCGCCGGTGACCATCACGGTGCGAATCCCCAGTTTGCGCAGCTCGGCAAAACGCTCGCGAATGCCTGGCTTGACCACGTCCTTGAGATGGATCGCACCGAGCAGCTTGCCGTCGGCGCAGACCAGCAACGGTGTGCCGCCGCTCTGGGCGATCTTGTCGATTTCCCGCGACAGTGCGGGGGCCAGAACGGAGCGTTGTTGACCGAGGAACGACAGCAGCGAATCCACGGCGCCCTTGCGGTAAACGCGGCCCTGATAGTCAACACCGGAGAGACGGGTTTCCGCACTGAACGGCACGGCAGTCAACGTATCCAGCGCCGGCTCGGTTTGTGGGTGCAGACCGCGCAGGTACTCGACAATGGATTTGCCCTCAGCGGTTTCGTCCGCCAGCGAGGCGAACAGCGCGCCTTCGGCCAGTTCGCGACCGTTCACACCCGGCGCGGCATACACCGCGCTGCAACGACGGTTGCCGAAAGTGATGGTGCCGGTCTTGTCCAGCAGCAGCACGTGCACGTCACCGGCCGCTTCCACGGCACGCCCGGATTTGGCGATCACGTTCAGCCGCACCAGACGATCCATCCCGGCAATACCGATGGCCGACAGCAGGCCACCGATGGTGGTCGGAATCAGCGTGACCAGCAGCGCCACCAGGAACACCAGCGGCAGGTTGCCGTTGGCGAAATGGGCGAACGGTTGCAGGGTCACCACCACCAGCAGGAAGATCAGGGTCAGGCCGATCAGCAGGATGTCGAGGGCGACTTCGTTCGGAGTCTTCTGGCGCTTGGCGCCTTCAACCAATGCGATCATGCGGTCGAGGGTCGATTCACCGGGGTTGGCGGTGATCTTCACCAGCAGCCAGTCGGACACCAGGCGCGTGTTGCCGGTGACCGCCGAGCGATCGCCGCCGGACTCGCGAATCACCGGCGCCGATTCACCGGTGATCGCCGCTTCGTTGACCGCGGCAATACCTTCGATGACTTCGCCGTCACCGGGGATCATCTCCCCGGCCTCAACGCGCACCACGTCACCTTTGCGCAGGCTGGCAGCAGGCACCACCTGGAAGCTGCCGTTGGCCAGTTTGCGCCGCGCGCTGAGGCCTTCGCTACCGGCCTTGAGACTGTCGGCGCGGGCCTTGCCGCGACCTTCGGCCAAGGCCTCGGCGAAGTTGGCGAACAGCACGGTGAACCACAGCCACAAGGCAATCTGCGCGGCGACGAAAGTCGGCACGACGTTGTCCGGGATGAAACACAGCACGGTGG
>NZ_QAIK01000180.1:86072-87633 GCF_003061005.1 Pseudomonas sp. HMWF021
TCGACCACCAGCATCACCGGCGAACGCACCAGTTGGCGCGGGTCGAGCTTGACGAAGGCTTGCACCAGCGCCGGACGCCACAGGGCCGAGATCGCGGTTTTCGGTGCTTCTGCCGACTGGGTCGGCACCGCAGGTTTTGCAGGAACATGCATATTCATGATGGATTCCTTAGAAGCCCAAGCTCAGGTGTTCAGCAATCGGACCGAGTGCCAGAGTCGGCAGGAAGGTCAGGCCGCCCACCAGCAAAATGGTCACGGTCAACAGGGTCACGAACAGCGGGCCGTGGGTCGGGAAGCTGTTCTGGCCGATCGGTGCGGTTTTCTTCATCGCCAGGCTGCCGGCCAGGGCCAGCACCGGCAGGATGTAACCGAAGCGGCCGATCAACATGCCCAGACCGAGCATCAGGTTGTGGAACGGCGTGTTGGCGCTCAGACCACCGAACGCCGAGCCGTTGTTGGCGCTGGCCGAGGTGTAGGCATAGAGCAATTGGCTGAAACCATGCGGGCCGGGGTTGCTGATGGTCGCCGCCGGGCCAGGCAGCGCCGCCGCAATGGCGCCGAGTACCAGCACGCCCACCGGCATCACCAGCAAGGTCACCACCAGCAACTGCACTTCCCGCGCCTGCAGTTTCTTGCCGAGGTATTCCGGGGTGCGGCCAATCATCAGGCCGGCGAGGAACACCGCGATCAGCACGTTGAGCAACATGCCGTAGAGTCCGGCACCGACGCCGCCGAAGATCACTTCGCCGACCATCATGTTGACCAGCGCGACCATGCCGCTGAGCGGGTTGAGGCTGTCGTGCATGCCGTTGACCGAACCGTTCGACGCCGCCGTGGTGGTCACCGACCACAGCACGGTAGCGGTGGTGCCGAAGCGCGCTTCCTTGCCTTCCAGCGGCGCGGTCTGTTCGACAGCGACGTTGTTCAGCGCAGGGTTGGGCTGATATTCGGCCCACAGCGAAGTCGCACCGCCGATCAGGAACAGCGCCAGCATGCAGGCGATGATCGCGCGGCTCTGACGTTGGTCTTTCACGTAATGACCGAAGGTGAACACCAGCGCCACCGGGATCAGAATGATCGAGGCGAGTTCGAACAGGTTGCTCCACGCGGTCGGGTTCTCGAACGGATGCGCCGAGTTGACGCCGAAGAAACCGCCACCGTTGGTGCCCAGTTGCTTGATCGCAATCTGGCTGGCGGCCGGGCCGAGCGGGATCACTTGATCGACACCCTGCATCGTCACGGCATTGACGTATTGCGCGAAGGTCTGCGGTACGCCCTGCCAGACGAGGTACAGCGCCAGCAGCAGGCACAACGGCAGCAGGCCGTAGAGGGTGGCGCGGGTCATGTCGACCCAGAAGTTGCCCAAAGTCTTGGTCGACTTGCGCCCGATGCCACGGCAAAGCGCAACCAGCACCGCCAGACCGGTGGCGGCGCTGACAAAGTTCTGCACGGTAAGGCCGACCATCTGGCTCAGGTAGCTGAGGGTCGCTTCACCGCTGTAGGACTGCCAGTTGGTGTTGGTCATGAAACTGACCGCCGTGTTGAACGCCTGAGTCCATTCC
>NZ_QAIK01000180.1:87643-106756 GCF_003061005.1 Pseudomonas sp. HMWF021
AGCGGCAGGTGATCCTGAAACAACAGGATCGCGAACAGCAGCAGGAAACCGGCAAGGTTGAACGCCAGCAACGCCAGCGTGTACTTCTGCCAGCTCTGTTCAGCCTGCGGATCGACCCCGGCAATCCGATAGCAACCACGCTCGACCGGGCCGAGAACCGGCGTCAGCCAGGTGCGCTGACCTTCCATCACCTTGTAGTAAAAACGCCCGAGGAACGGCGCCGGCAGCAAGACCACCGCAAAAAACGCGAGGATCAGCCAATAGTCATAACTGTGCATAGCCGCTCCTAGTTCCGGTCCGCGCGCAACAGCGCAACCAACAGATAAATGAACAGCCCGGCTGCCAACAGCAGGGACACCCCGTCCAGAACGCTCATGGAAGATCTCCGTGTTACGGCGTATTGCCGCGTGTGGAGGCATTGTCGGAAAGGAGGCTGTAAAGGAACGAGAGCGAGGGGTGCTGAGAGGCATAAAGAAAGCGTAAAGAGTGGGTTTATGCTGGCGTTACAGCGGGGTTTTGCGCTGTATGGGCGGGCCTCTTCGCGGGCAAGCCCGCTCCCACAGGGGTAAGCGTTGTTTGGACGAGCGCATATCAAAATGTGGGAGCGGACTTGCTCGCGAAGACGGCATAACTACCAACATCGCACTCAACTGGCGCACAAAAAGCCGCAATCCCACTGCGAACATCCTCGATACGACAGCTTTCACCGCATTACGACCTGACTCACAGCAATGGCACGCCCACTGCACGCACCCTCCCCCGAGCTTTCCAAACCGTTCAGGGAGCATGCGTATGAACACACAACTCAAACCCACGCTGGGCACTTTGCACCTGTGGGGCATCGCCGTCGGGCTGGTGATTTCCGGCGAGTATTTCGGCTGGAGCTACGGCTGGGGCGTGGCCGGTACGTTGGGTTTTCTGGTGACCTCGTTCATGGTCGCGACCATGTACACCTGCTTCATCTTCAGCTTCACCGAACTGACCACGGCGATTCCCCATGCCGGCGGGCCGTTCGCCTACAGTCGCCGGGCGTTCGGTGAAAAAGGCGGGCTGATCGCCGGGCTGGCGACGCTGATCGAATTCGTCTTCGCACCGCCGGCGATTGCGTTGGCGATTGGTGCTTATCTGAATGTGCAGTTTCCGGCCCTCGATCCGAAACACGCGGCGGTCGGTGCCTACATCGTGTTCATGACCCTGAACATCCTCGGTGTGAAACTGGCGGCGACGTTCGAGCTGATCGTCTGCGTGCTGGCGGTGATCGAATTGCTGGTGTTCATGGGCGTGGTCGCCCCGGCGTTCAGCTTCAGCAGTTTTGCGTTGAATGGCTGGGCCGGCTCAGATGTGTTCGGGCCTCCAGCGATTGCCGGGATGTTCGCCGCGATTCCGTTTGCGATCTGGTTTTTCCTCGCCATCGAAGGCGCAGCGATGGCCGCCGAAGAAGCCAAGGATCCCAAGCGCACGATCCCCAAGGCCTACATCAGCGGCATACTGACCCTGGTGTTGCTGGCGATGGGCGTGATGTTCTTCGCCGGCGGTGTCGGCGATTGGCGCACGCTGGCGAACATCAACGACCCGTTGCCGCAGGCGATGAAAACCGTGGTCGGCGACAACTCCGGCTGGCTGCACATGCTGGTATGGATCGGCCTGTTCGGCCTGGTGGCAAGTTTCCACGGGATCATCCTAGGTTACTCGCGGCAGTTCTTCGCCCTCGCCCGCGCCGGTTACCTGCCGGCCTCGCTGGCGAAACTCTCGCGCTTCCAGACCCCGCACCGGGCGATCATCGCCGGCGGCGTGATCGGCATCGCCGCGATCTACAGCGACGGTCTGATCAACCTTGGCGGCATGACCCTGACTGCCGCGATGATCACCATGGCAGTGTTCGGCGCCATCGTGATGTACATCATGAGCATGCTCAGTCTGTTCAAACTGCGTAAAGCCGAGCCGAATCTGGAGCGGACTTTCCGTGCGCCGTGCTATCCGCTGATTCCGTTGATCGCGCTGGTGCTGGCGGTGGTGTGCCTGGTGGCGATGGCCTGGTTCAACGCATTGATCGGGCTGATCTTCCTCGGTTTCATGGCGGTCGGTTTCGGCTACTTCCTGCTGACCGGCCAGTTACGCGCCGATGCGCCGGCCGATGCAATGCTGACAGGGCGATAACACATACCTCCTGTAGGAGCTGACGAGTGAAACGAGGCTGCGATCCTTTGACGTTTAAAAATCAAAAGATCGCAGCCTCGTTTCACTCGACAGCTCCTACAGGGAATTAAGGTGCACCGGGGATATCGGGCCTAGAATGGAACCACTGCGAATTCAATTCGCTCAAAGTGGTATGCAGCGTCGCTGGCGAAACCCTTGCCCGTCGAGCTGCCTTTAAGGAGAGCCGTTATGCCTTGGTATGCCTGGTTGATTCTGGTCGTTGCAATCGGCTCGATCGTTGGCGGATTGATGATGTTGCGCGATACCGCCAACAAGGTCGAACTGACCGATGAAGAGCGCAAACGTGTTGCACAGCGCAATGCTGAAGCGGACGCGAAGGAAGCGCAGGATCGCTGAACAAAAACCCCGCCTGATTCGGCGGGGTTTGCTTTTCAGGACTTTGGACTTATCCGCAGACTTTTTAGAAGTAGAAGTACAGTCACCATTTAATTTTCCTTGGTTAAGATGGTGGTCTTGTTGCGGAGAGTTCCACATGCGTTACTCGCAGAACCATAAAGCCCAGACCCATCAACGCATCATCAAGGAAGCTTCGGCACGATTTCGCAAGGACGGTATCGGTGCCACGGGGCTGCAACCATTGATGAAGGCGCTGGGGCTGACCCATGGCGGCTTTTATTCGCACTTCAAGTCCAAGGACGAACTCGTCGAAAAAGCCTTGCAGGAGGCTGGTGATCAGGTCGATGGCTTGTGCGCTGAAATCTTTGCCCAGGAAAACCCGCTGCAAGTGTTCATCGACACTTATCTTTCCGAATGGCACCAGACCTCGCCGCACGAAGGCTGTCCGTTGTTGACCATTTCTTCGGAACTGGGCCTGCGCGGGCAACCGAGCCCGACCAGCGATGCCGTACTCAATGCCAGACTGGCTCAAATCGAAGGCACCCTGAGCACCGACGACAGAGCCGACCAGGCCATTGTCATCATGTCGACGCTGGTGGGCGCCCTGTTGTTGTCGCGCAGCGTCGCCGATGCCGAGTTTGCCCAGCGCATCCTCGACGTCACCCGTGAGCACCTCAAGCGATCGCAGGATTAACCCTGCCAGCGCTTGAACAGCACACTGGCATTAACTCCGCCAAATCCGAAGCCGTTGGACAACGCATATTCGATCGGCATCGAACGCGCGTTGCGATGAACGATATCCACCCCTTCGCTTGCAGGATCGGGATTGTCGAAGTTGAGCGTCGGCGGCACCACCTGATCGCGAATCGCCAACAGCGTAAAGATCGCCTCCAGCCCACCGGCAGCGCCAAGCAAATGCCCTGTCGCTGACTTGGTGGAAGTGACGGCAATGTTGTTTTGCTGGCCAAACACACTTTTTATCGCAGCCAACTCACCCAGGTCGCCAACCGGAGTCGAAGTGGCGTGTGCATTGAGATGCTGCACCTGATCCGGTGCGACACCCGCCTGAGCCAACGCCAACTGCATCGCCCGTCGTGCACCACTGCCATCCTCCGGCCCGGCGGTGAGGTGATACGCATCAGCGGTAGTGCCGTAACCGACCAGTTCAGCCAAAGGCTGCGCACCGCGGGCCAGCGCATGCTCCAGAGACTCGATGACCAGCAGACCGGCGCCCTCGCCCATCACGAAACCATCGCGACCGCTGTCGAACGGGCGCGAAGCGCGCTCGGGGGTATCGTTGTAACCGCTGGACAATGCGCGCGCTGCGGCAAACCCGGCCAGACTGACCCGATCGATACAGGCTTCCGCCCCGCCACAAACCGCGATGTCCACCTCACCGGCACGAATCATCCGTGCTGCATCGCCAATCGCCTGGACCCCGGCGGCGCAGGCGGTTACCGGTGCGCCGAGCGGGCCTTTCAAGGCGTGCTGGATTGATACATGCCCAGCGGCCAGATTGACCAGAAACGATGGGATGGTGAACGGCGACAAACGACGCGGGCCACGACTGTCCGTGGTGCGTACGGCGTCGGCGATTGCGCCGAAACCACCGACACCGGAGCCGATGATCGTCGCGGTGCGCTCCTGGGCCTTTGCATCCGAAGGATGCCATCCCGCCTGAAACAACGCCTGGCGCGCCGCTTCCATGGCGAACAGGATGAAGCGGTCCATCTTCTTCTGTTCCTTGGGTGGCGTGGCAAGGTCCGGATCGAAACCGGCCTCGGTGTCCTCCGCCGCCGTTGGCACCATCCCGGCGACCCGGGTCGGCAGATCAGCGCTCACCGCGTCCGATAAATTGCGCAGGCCAGAGCGTCCGGCAAGCAGGCGCTGCCAGACAACCTCGACGTTACTGCCCAAGGGAGAAACCAGGCCCATACCGGTAACAACAATTCGACGCTGACTCATACCACCATTACCTCTGATCAATTCTTGTAACGTTGGGCCGCCGAGCTGCGCGACAGATTCGGTGCCATGACATGTCGTGCACGGACAAAGGCCTGCCATTCGCCTTCATCAGGCAGCGACGGGATAGTGATCAGCTCCCCCTGATCCAGACCGGCCAGCGCTGCATCAACCATCTCGCCGGCCTCCATCACCATCTCCGCCGGAATGCCGCTGGCATCAATGCCCGAGCGTTCCCAGATTTCGGTGCGGGTGACGCCGGGGAGTACCGCTTGCACCTTCACGCCGGTGCCCTCGAGCTCCGTATTCAGTGATTGGGTAAGGCTCAACACATAAGCCTTGCTGGCACTGTAGGTGGCATTGAAACGCTCAGGAAACAATGCGACCACCGAGGCAATGTTGATGATCGTTCCCCGACCGGACCTGGCAAAACTCGCAGCGGCAGCCGATGCCAAGCGAGTGACAGTGGTGATATTGAGCTGAATCAGACGCTCAAGTTGCTCCATATCGGCGTTGGCCAATAACCCATCGGTTGCCACGCCGGCGTTATTCACCAGCAAGCTGATGCTGGAGTCGCTGCGCAGGCGCTGTTCGACCTTGAGTACGTCATCCTTTTGGGTGAGATCCGCCTTGAGCACTTCAATCTTTACACCATACGCCGTTCGCAGCTTACTGGCGGCAGTCTCCAGCCGTTGCTGATCGCGTGCGACAAACAGCAAGTCGTAACCGCGCGAGGCCAAGCGCTCGGCGTAGATCGCACCGATGCCGGAAGAAGCACCGGTGATAAGGGCAGTACCCTGAGACTGGACAGCGTTCATAAACGTACTCCGGAGGACATTGATGAGAGCCTGCACTGGACGCGCATGGGCATGTGATTTTTATTATAGGCATAATTCAAGCGGAATATGATAGCTGTAATTTTCCATTGGTCGGGCGGCCATCACCAACCGCCCCACGCTGCCGATAACCCAAGCGACATGCATCGAGTACTCATGACGCCGAAAGCAAGAGCCCCCGGGAAATGCCGGGGGCTCCATGGAACGGAACAGACTGAATTCCTGATTAAATAACTATATCCAGAGCCAGTTAAATTCGTTGAATCCATTGGCCAAGATAGACATCAGACAATAGTCCCTGCGGCCATGCACTCTTGCCGTTTTACCGCAAATACTAGAAAATCAAAAAAGTTTTACTCGATGTTTAATTTCCACCAGCAGGCAAATCGATGCAAAGAACGCCCGCTATTGACTTCTTGAGCGTACAGTGTGGTCCCCGTCAAAACCGATATTGAATCCCCGCACGAACTGGTCGAAGTAAAAGCGCTTGTTAATAGCCTTTGGAACCAAAGGGCCATTATCCTGTTATTTACCGCACTGACCGTTACGGCCGCCGTTACCTATGCCATTTGGGCAACACCTGAATACGAAGTCGATACCAGCATTCGACCCGTAGCCCTGTCCGATCTGGATGAACTCAATGAGTCGGGACTGTATAAGCTCCTGCCAAAGGATGCGTTGACCCGAGTTGGCTCCGCCATACAGTCATACGATGTCCGACTAAAATTTTTCAAAGCAAATCCACAGTACCTGGCGCCCTTACAAGCCCCGGGTGTCAGTCTGGAAGAAACCTTCGAAAAATTTAACGAGAAAGCGTTTTCCCTGGAGCGCGTCGATCCGAAGAAAAGTACAAGTCTCACTGAAACCATTCACCTCAGTCTCAGGTATCCACAAGGTATCGATGGGGTAAACATCGTTAATGATTTCACTGCCTTCGTCATCAACAGTGAGAAAGACAAGATTGCTTCCAGCTTCAAGACGCTGGTGGCTAACCGTATTGCTCAAGTAGATAAGAAACTGCAGTCAAAGAAATCGGAATATGAAGCACAGAAAGATTCCAAAATTGCTCAGCTTCTTGAAAAAGACCAACTAAAGAAACAAGTTCTTCAAGACGAACTCAAGGCATTGCGTCAAGAGTTGCAAAGTCGGAGACAAAATCGAATCAAAGAACTTGACGAGGCTATTGCTATCGCCAAAAAGCTGGGGATTGTCAAACCGACAACGCCTTCGGCCTTGGGAGATGAGAATCAGGCTCGTCAAGGCAGTATGATTCGTACAGAAGTGAACAACCAAAAAATACCTCTGTACTTCTTTGGACAGTCGGCACTGGAAGCCGAGCGCGCCACACTTGAAACTCGTCGCTCCGATGATTTCACCGAGCCGCGCATTGATGAAATTCAGAAAGAACTCAGCCTCCTTGCAACCAACCGTGAGGCGGCACTGCTCAAACAGCGCGACAACCCGGAGCTGTTTTTGAAAGACTTTGCAGACATTCGCGGTGAATTGGCGCACCTGGATCAATTGAATGTCGACTTCGACAGGTTTGATCTGGCTCGAGTTGACAAAGAGGCGACGCCCCCCGACTCGCCTGTAAAGCCGAAGAAAGCGCTCATCGTAGGGTTCGGCCTGATACTGGGATTGATGCTGGGCATCGGCGTCGCCATTTTGCGAAGCGCACTGTTTTCAATCAGGACCTATCGGCGTTGATATCGTCTGTTGCGCCAGCTTTGGCGCAGCAACCGTGATGCCCGCGTTGCTGGCAGGGTTGGCCTCTCAGGCTGACACCGCCAGCGACGCGAACCTTTCGTTTCACCTTCCGACAACCAGGTAATGGCCATTTAACATCTCGGCGAAATACCTGTAGAATCGCGCAAATTTTGGCCACCAACAAAGTCCACGGAGGGACATATACGGAATGGCCACCAAACCGTAGCGGAGTTCAAGTTGACCAATTATTTTGCCTTAATCGCCGATATCATCCGGCAAGAATCTGCTGCGACCGGGCAACTACTTCAAGATACTGCTCGTGAACTTCTGGCTAACAATACGACCCACAGTGATGGTGAATGGTGGGCTCTGCATGGTAATGACGCCTTTTACACAGCTGAACAGATTTATAAAACTGTCATCGGTGATCCAACCGCTGAAAGAGCACAACTGCTTTGCGGCAACATGGTCAATGTGTTTGCAGGCGTATGCGCGGAACTTGGTTTGCAAAAGCGTAGTGTCTGGACATATTCAGACAGCCAGGGTTTCTTTCAAGGTCATACTTATCTTGAAATCTTCAATACAACGACGAACAAGTGGGAAATTCAGGACGCCGATTACAATGTCTATTACACCGACATCCGCACCGGCGAACGTATTGGTGTAGCCGAAATGATGAGCGCGGGCGATGTGGAATACTTTATTCCTCATAACGCGAAAGTCAGCGGCTGGGCGGAAACCGGCGCCGATGCCCTGCGCCAGGCAAATCTCTACGCCGCGCAAATAGTAACCTCCGAAAACAAGCTGTACGTCAGCAATAACAGTTTGACCGACACCTTGCTGGGCAGCATTTCCAATTCGCTGAACGGCGTATATGAATATTCGGTCGAAAACGCTACCACTAATCCTGATGTCTTCCACTTTACGGATCGTGATGCAGTTATTTCAAATGGACGGGCGACGATAATCGGCACCGCTGTAGAGGACTTTATTTCCTACGACGGCAATACCAGCCAGCCAATTCTCGCGACACTTGTCGGCGGCGCTGGGGACGATACACTCGCTCTGCGTCTTTCTGCGGGCCAACTATATGGCAATGAAGGCAACGATATTCTGATTGGCGGTCAATACACTGACCTGCTGGTGGGCGGAACAGGTGATGACTATTTGTCCGGCGGCGGCGGTGCCGACCAGTACGCGTTTTCCAAGGGCGATGGATTTAACGATATCGTCAACAGCTTCGGAGTAGGCGACGATCAACTGCTGTTCCTTGGTGTCAGCGGAACAGGCGGTTCCGGTCGTACGCAGATTTCCGAACAAGAGTTCAACTACAGAATCGACCAGACGCTGACCTCCGATGGCGTGTACTTGCGATATGACACCGACGGTGATGCTCGCTTTGACGGTGGCATGCTGATTCAGGGCCGAACTTCGCTACTGACGGCTAAAGACGCTACTTTTGTGTTCAATCAGGATCCCCTTCAAGGGTTCAATACAACGGCGGTGGCCGGCAATGTCGGCTCCGGGTATGCCGAAAAAATCACCGGCACCAGTTCAGCCGACAACATTATTTACACCGGTACACTCGGTGCAGAACTGTCCGGCAGCGTTAACGGCCTCAACAGTGGCAATGACCTTATCCAATCGCACTCGGATGCCAGTTGCTCGCTGTACGGTCACGATGGCGATGACGTTCTGGTCGGTGGGGGCGGCAACGACTTTATCGTAGGCGGAACGGGCAATGATCTGTTGATTGGCGGTAAGGGGCAGGACATCTTTGTTTTCACCGCCGGCTCAGGTTCGGACACCATCCGGGACTTCAAATCGGGTGAAGACACCCTATACATCTACGGGTGGACGACGGATAAGGTGATAATCCAGACACTGCAGGCCAACGGGTTGTACGTGACGTTCGACACCGCTGGGGACGGCGCCCATGGCGGCAATATTACACTGCTCGGCCAGACCACCCTGCTGAGCGGCTCCGACCTTTACTTTGCCTGAACCTCATGAAAAAAAAGACCGATCATTGATCGGTCTTTTTTTCATTTACTTATTCAATTTACATCGAGCTTGTCGCGGTTGCGCTCCAGTATCGCCTTGCCGATTCCCTTTACCTCCAGTAACTCATCAACGGCGGCAAACGTTCCGTTACTTTCACGATAGGCAACAATCGCTTTCGCCTTGGCCTCCCCTACTCCGGCCAACTCTCGTTGCAGCGTAGCCGCATCAGCACTATTGAGATCAACCTTACGTACCTCGGCCTTGTTGTCGATCTCCGTCGCCAGTGGGCCGATGATTGTGCTCGACGTCGGCTCTGGCGCGGCTATAGCCGCGATAGAGGCACTGGTGAGAAATGCAAAAACCAGAGAATGGAAATAGCTTGTACGCATTGGTGAAGCTCCATGACATCGTTTGAGAAAGCAGCTTTTCCTAAGCTGCTCTTCAAACTTAGGCCATCTCATGGAACTGTCAAAAAAGCCTTCGTTACAGGATATGAAACAATCAAGGTTCCTGGCGGCGCTGCTGATAGATCCAGTCGACAATTTCTCCATCAGGGGTGTAGCCGCTGACGGTGTCACGCAGCAATTGGCGAACACGCGCATAGTCATCCTGATCCACGGCATTGAGCAACTCGGTCAGCTTGGTCTTCAGCAGATCCCAGGGTAGGTGGTCTTCATTGGCGCACATGATCATTGGATGCTGAGTGGCAGACACGTTGTCACCAATCAACAATTCCTCATAAAGCTTTTCACCTGGCCGCAACCCCGTGAACTCGATAGAGATGTCGCCGTGCAGGTTTTTTTCCGAGCGAACACTCAAGCCCGACAGGTGGATCATTTTCTCGGCCAGTTCAACGATTTTTACCGGCTCGCCCATGTCCAGAACAAATACATCGCCACCCAGCCCCATGGAGCCTGCCTGGATGACCAACTGAGCAGCTTCCGGGATGGTCATGAAGTAACGGGTAATCTTCGGATGCGTGACGGTCAGCGGGCCACCCGATTTGATCTGCTTGTGGAACAGCGGAATGACCGAACCCGACGAGCCCAGAACGTTACCGAAGCGCACCATGGTGAATCGGGTCTTGTTGACTCGGGAAACGTTCATCGAGTCGCCGAACAGTACCGGTGCCAATTCCCGGCTGAGAGCCTGCAACGTCAACTCGGCAAGACGCTTGGTGCTGCCCATGACATTGGTCGGGCGCACAGCCTTGTCCGTCGAGATCAATACAAAGTTGGCCACGCCTGCCTGCAGTGCTGCCTGAGCCGTATTGAGTGTGCCGATCACATTGTTCATGACCCCTTCGGCAATATTATGCTCAACCATCGGCACGTGCTTATAAGCTGCCGCGTGATAAACAGTATCAACATGCCAGGACTTCATGACATCAAGCAACTTGGCCTGGTTACGCACCGAACCAAGGATTGGCAGGAGACGAATGGACAGCGACTCACGAGCAATTCGTTGCTCAAGTTCCGACTGGATGCTGTAAAGATTGAACTCGCTGTGCTCGAACAGCAAAAGAGTCTTCGGCCGCAGTATCAGAATCTGCCGGCAAAGCTCCGAACCGATCGATCCACCGGCTCCCGTAACCAGCACCGACTGGCCCGTAATGCAATGCTCGAGCAGATCTGGCTGGGCCGGAACAGCATCCCGACCAAGCAGGTCGGCAATGTCTACTTCCTGAATATCATCGACCTTGACCCGACCACTGGCCAAGTCCATGAAGCCCGGGACACTGCGTACGTGAAGCGGAAAGCCTTCGAGAAAACCGAGAATTTCGCGACGGCGACCACGATTGGACGAGGGGATGGCCAATAGGATTTCCTGGGCCCCGGTGTTATCGATCATCTGCTGGATGTGCTTGGGCTTATAGACCTGCAAGCCGGAAATGACCCTGTCGGCAATGCCGCTATCGTCGTCGATAAAGGCCACCGGACGCATGACGCGCCCCATCCTCAGAGCAGCGACAAGTTGATTACCGGCTGCGCCCGCCCCATATATAGCCACGCGCGGCAAACCATCATCCCGGCTGGTAAACGGAACATGCTGGGCAGCACTGAACCAGTCACCAAGAAAATACTGACGCATGGCCAAGCGTAATCCGCCGATCATTATCAGGCTCAGCCACCAATAGTTGAAGATGATCGAGCGAGGAACAACGTTCTGATGATTACTGTACCAATACACCACGACACCCAGAATCAGCGATGACAGCGTCACCGCCTTGATAATGGCAATCAGTGCATCGTTACCAAAGTAGCGCATGACCGCGCGATACATGCCGAAGCGGATGAATAGGGGAATGGCCACGGCGGGCGCGCTGACAAAAAGCCAGAGATGCTGAGTGAGGGGATTGACCATCTCGTCCAGCCCCAGACGCACGACGAACGCCATCCAAAGGGCCAGCCAGACCAACAAGATATCAGTAAGTACCTGCAGAAAACGCTTCTGTCGCCTTGGCAGACTTAACAACATTGCCCGAATCTTATCCATAACCCCTCTAACCACCTCTCGAAGCTCCTAGCGTTTATAAAGCAACTGCAGATTTCAGTCTCTCACTTGCGGACGAAGCAATACTCACCAGCCACAGCACCTCAGCAGGCATTTTCCACTTTTTCCAACTCACCTGCGTGAAACTTCAACGCCAGCAACACCAGTGGCACATACGCCAGCAGCAATCCAGTCAAGCCATCGAGATATTGCATCACAACCAATATAGCGACAGGGACCAACCACAACAAATTGATGGCCGCGATTGCCAGCGTGACTACACGATGGCTGCGGAACTTTCGCGATGCATATTGATATCCGTGACTGCGATGAGCTTCATACACCTTGTCTCCCCGCAACAGCCGGCGCGCTAGCGTAAAAGTGGCATCCACGACAAATACACCCAGCAAAATAAGCCAGGCCCAGAGAAAAGCCTGATCTGTCCAGGCCGCGTAAAGAGACAACACAGCCAGCACGATGCCCAGAAAACCACTCCCGGCATCCCCCATGAAAATCTTCGCGGGAGGGAAATTCCAGGCAAGAAAACCGACAACCGCCATCGTCAGCAGAAGCGGCGCTGCCGCGAGACTGTCGTGACCCGCAATCCAGTAGACCAGACAGGCACCCAGGCAGGCACAGATCGCCTCTACGCTCGCCAACCCATCGATGCCATCCATGAAATTGTAGAGGTTAAGCATCCAGACCAGGTACAAAGCCCCAATAACGTAGCCGAACCCGCCCAAGTTGACCGAGTAGCCAAACATATTGATCGGCGCCATTCCGCCTATCCAGAAGAGAGCCCAGAAGGCGCCGGCGAAATGCGCGAGCAAGCGCCAGCGCGCAGCAATATGACCATGGTCGTCGAGAAAACCAATGACCGCGATCCAGCTTCCGGCCCCCAGCAGCGCCACGACAATCTGCCATGCAATGTCGTCCGCCCACATAAGGACTGGCAGTGCGATCAGAAAACTCAAGACAATCGCAACGCCGCCCCCTCGAGGAGTCGGAACCGAATGCGAACTTCGTGCATTTGGCACGTCGATCAAACTCCGTGCCAAGGCGTATTTACGCAGCGCGCCGGTGGTCAAAAAAGAACCGCCAACCACTAAAGCCAACAACCATATTGTGTTCAAAGTTCCACTTCCTGAAACAGCCAAATCAATCATGCAATTGAATCAGCGCTGTCATTAGCCAGCTTTACGCTGCTTTTCCTTATAAAACCTGGCGGCCGACAAAAGCGCCTCGTCGACACTCACCGGGGGCGTCCAGCCCAGCAACTGTCGAGTTTTATCTATATCGACCTGCAATGAACCACACAGCCGTTGTGACAAGGCCTGCTTGCCGAGAAGCTGTGCCCCTCGCTCAAGCAAAACACTTGGCACAGGCAACAGACGGGCTGGCTTGTCGAGTGCGCGCGCCATCCGGACCAACAGTTGAGTGGTGGACAGATCCTCGCCATCACTGACGAGGAAAGTCTGGTTGGCGGCAGCCGGGTGCCGAATGCACGTCATGATCAGGTCGGCCAGATTATCCAGTGCAACCAGGCTGCGCCGATTATCAATCGAACCGAATGGCAACGGGATGCCCTTATCCAGCCAGCGCATCATGTTCAGGAAGTTGGCTCTTACCCCCGGTCCGTAAACGAGTACGGGTCGGATGATTACCACCTCCATTCCAGACTCACCTGCAATCGCCCGCAGACCTTGTTCGGCTTCCATTTTCGAAATGCCGTACGGATCTGCCGGCGCCGGTTCGGCGTCGGCCAGATAGGGTTTTCCAGGCAACGTGCCTTCACCATTCACCTTGATCGAACTGATGAAGATGAAACGGCTAATACCCTGACGGGCAGCCTGCCGCGCGAGGTTCAAGGTGCCTTCGACATTGACCTTGCGGAAAGCTTCCAGCGGGTCGGATTCCGTGTCATTCATGACATGGACCCGCGCCGCGCTGTGAATGACCACCTTCACCTGATCCAGCGCCTGCGACCAATCGGTAGCTGCATCCAGCCCGGCGACCTTAATGGTGTTAACACGCTGCGGGGCATCGGGCAAAGCGTGCCCGCGAATGGCTGCCACCGGATCAAGGTCGGCAGAGGCGCTCAATCGCCCCAACACTGCACGACCCACAAAACCGGTAGCGCCTGTCAACAAAACACGCATTTTCGAACCTCGATGCCGCTCAGGATTTCGACCAGACTGTACGATTGATGTAGTCGGTGTAACTCAATACAACCCGAACTACCTGCTTGGAAACCGGTCCGGCCTGATAGTCCCGCACAACGGGAATGACGCGCTGCGTGCGGTCATGCTGACTGGTCACCACACGCACGGCATCCAGGACGCCGTCCACTTTCAGGCCACTCATGATCAGCGTGCCTTCATCCATCCCTTCAGGACGCTCGTGCGCATTACGAATCGTAATGGCAGGCAGGTTCAGCAACGACGCTTCTTCAGTGATCGTGCCGCTGTCGGAAAGCACGCAGAACGCGGACATCTGCAACTTGATGTAGTCGAGCAGACCGAAGGGCTTGGAAAAACGAATCAAAGGGTGTTCGAGCGATTCGCCGATCGCTTCCAGACGCTTGCGCGTACGCGGATGCGTGGAAACGATGATTGGATATTGGTACTTTTCAGCCAGTGCGCGCAATGTTGCCAGCAAGTCGCGCAGGTTTTCCGGCGTATCGACGTTCTCTTCACGGTGAGCGCTGACAATGAAAAACTTGTCCTGCTCCAGACCTTCACGGACCAATACGTCAGAAGTAAGGATCTTCGGCATGTAATAGTCGAGAACCTCCTCCATGTGCGAGCCGGTCTTGATGATGGTTTCAGGACGAATACCCTCGGCGATCAGATAACGCCGTGCGTGTTCGGTCAGCACCATGTTGATATCGCTCAAGTGATCCAGCACCTTGCGATTCAACTCTTCCGGAACACGCTGGTCGAAGCAGCGGTTGCCGGCTTCCATATGGAATACCGGAATTTTGCGACGCTTGGCGGCGATGACCGCCAGACAGGTGTTGGTATCCCCGTAGAGCAAAAGCGCATCAGGTTTCTCAGCCTCAAATACCTCATCGGCCTTCGAAATAACTTCGGCAATGGTCTTGGCAGCAGTATCACCCGCGGCACCGAGGAAGTAATCCGGCTTGCGGATTTCGAGATCATCGAAGAAAACCTGATTCAATTCGAAATCGTAGTTTTGCCCGGAATGAACCAGAACATGATTGACCTGCTTATCAAGTTCAGCAATCACGCGGCTCATCTTGATGAGTTCTGGTCGCGTTCCGACCAGCGTCATGACCTTAAGCATCAAGCTTCTCCTGAATGTATTCCAGATTCAAAAGAACCTTTTTCACGCCTTCTACATCCAGGCGCTCAGTGTTATGCGAGGTGTAATCGTCCAGATCGGAAATCTCCTGCTCGCCTTCAACAAAGAACTTTTTGTAGTTCAGGTCGCGGTTGTCCGATGGAATGCGATAGTAGCGGCCCATGTCTTCGGCCTTGGCCATTTCTTCACGAGAAATCAGCGATTCGTAAAGTTTTTCACCGTGACGGGTACCAATAACCTTGACGGCGTTGTCGCGAGCGAACAGCTCCTTGAGTGCCTGCGCCAGGTCTTCGACAGTTGATGCCGGCGCTTTTTGAACGAAGATATCACCCTGCTCTGCGTGCTCGAATGCATGCAGTACCAGATCAACGGAGTCTTCAAGCGACATGAGGAAACGCGTCATGTTCGGGTCGGTGACCGTCAACGGCTCACCATTTTGCAGTTGGTTGATGAACAGCGGAATTACCGAGCCGCGCGAAGCCATAACGTTGCCGTAACGGGTTGCGCAGATCACTGGACCATCGGCCGGAATCATCCGGGATTTCGCAACCATCAGCTTTTCGGCCATAGCCTTGGAAATGCCCATGGCATTGATCGGATAGACCGCCTTGTCAGTGCTCAGCACGACAACACGCTTCACGCCCGAAGCGATAGCAGCATTGAGTACGTTTTCAGTACCCATCACGTTGGTACGTACCGCTTCCATCGGGTAGAACTCGCAGGAAGGAACCTGCTTCAGTGCTGCTGCGTGGAAAATATAATCCACGCCAACCATCGCTTGAGTCAGGCTGTCGCGATCGCGCACGTCCCCGATGTAAAATTTCACTTTGTCGTTAGACAATGCGATACGCATGTCTTCCTGCTTCTTTTCATCGCGGCTGAATACGCGAATTTCTTTTACATCAGTATCGAGAAAACGCCTCAGTACCGTGTGGCCAAACGAGCCCGTGCCGCCGGTGATCATCAAAACTTTATTATCGAACATAAATACCTTTCCAAACTTGATTGAATTTAATGATCAACGCAGCGCGTGCATCGATTTGACCAATTCCAACCATGAAGGTGGAACATAACCGGTGGCGGCCTGAAATTTTGATGAGTTCAGCGAGCGGTCAATAGCCACGTTGCTATCAGCAACAATATCGATTTCTTTTTTGTAGACTTCAGCGATCAGCTTAAGTAATGAAAGCTTGTCAATGGGCGCTACCGACACATGATAAAGGCCACGCAGCTCGGGATTCGGAATCACGTAGTCGCGAATCACCCGCGCCAATTCAACGGTAGGCAGTCCCGAAAATATCGCTTTCTCGTAACCTTTTACCGAGCCGCTCTGAGACAAGAACCAGTCGACCAGGGAAAACTGGCTGCCCAGTTCGTGACCAATGATGGAAGTCCGAAGCGTGACCGCGTTCGGCTCTGCGTGCAGTTCGCCAATATACTTCGACTTGCCGTAGAGGTCTTCCGCATCGGAAATATCCTCTTCAGTGTACAAGCCCTTGCGACCGGAAAATACACAGTCTGTACTGATGTGAATGAACCGCGCATTGGCCAGCGCGCACAACTTGGCAATCCGATGCGGCAACATGGCATTGATGGGCAGCGCAAACAGCGGGTCTTTGGCATCGGCAAGTTGTTTGATCAACCCGACGCAGTTGATGACAACATCCGGCTTGACCCGCGCCATCACCGAAACCAGTGAGTCCTGGTCAAGTACGTCAACGTTGCTGATCAACGAGCTGTGGGTGTCTTCAGGAAAGTGTTTTACGCCGTTGGGATTGCGCAAAGTGCCCCACACTTCCAGGTGCGGGTTTCCATGGAATTGCCTGAACACCGTGCTACCCAGCATTCCGGTGACCCCTAACACAAGAACCTTCATTTCGACCTTCCTTTCAATTCATTGATCCTGCTACTGAGGATTTCGATCAGACGCTGGCTTTGCCGCTCCATTTCGAAATGCTCCAGGTAGTACGCTCGTCCTGACTGTCCCAACTGTTCACGCTGATCAGCAGTCATGCGAAAAAGTTGCTCAATGCTGTTCGCCATACCTTCGGCGTCCTGCGCTGGGCACGTCAGGCCTGCGCCCGCTTCCTGTATGACACGAGCCCCCTCGCCATCCAGCGCCGCGACAATCGGTCGCCCCGCCGCCAGGTACGCCTGAACTTTACTGGGGATGGTATAGGAGAACGCCTTATCCTGCTTCAACGTCACCAACAATCCGGCGGCCCGGCGGAAAAAATGTGTCATTTCACTTACAGGAAAGCGGCCGGCGAGGATGAGGTTGTCCAAAGCTCGGGACTGCTTCTGATCTTCGATCCAGCCCGACATACTGCCACTGCCGACCAGTACGATTCTCAGCCCGGACAAATGACGCAGTTTGTCTGCCACCTCCACTAGCGTTTCAACCGATTGCGCAGTACCCAGGTTACCTGCAAAAACCAGGCAGAAATGGTTATCGAGTTCTGCCAGCAAGGGCGCAGGAATCAATGTTTCCTCGGTACTCGGTGCTACATCCGGGAAGGAATTGGGGTAGTAAACCACCTTGTCGCGATGGGCATATCGGGCAACCGGATCGCGAAAGGCTCGTGACTGAACGAGCAGTGTGTCAACACACGCGTAAATGCCCTTTACCATCCAGCCAACGGCACCAAGCACGACCTTGTTCTTGATGAATCCTGTGGCGCTCAAGCTTTCCGGCCACAAATCCTGAACCCATACCGCCAGGTGACTCTTGAGTTTCCACTTCAGATAAATAGCAGGAATTACCGACGTAATCGGAGAAGGTGCAAACACGAAAATCGCGTCATAATTTTCGCCCTTCACGGCACGCGGGTAGAACTTCAGTCCGTTGATAATGAAAGACAAATAATTGAGCAGCAGATTTTTTGCACCCGACGTCCCGCGCGGCCTAAGTGGCGCACGACAAACACTGACCGACGATTCGTAGCGTTCTTCCTGATATCCCGAAGCGCTGTATCCATTGAATACCACGCCATCCGGATAGTTAGGCTTACCGGTGAGAACTTTTACCGTATGCCCTTGAGAGGACAGGCTCTTTACCAGGTCATTGATAATGAAGGACTCTGGCCAGAAATATTGTGACAACACGAGAATTTTCATTAATCAAGCACCTGTCCTTGAGCGCTCGGCCAATGCCAACAACTCAAACCATGTTTTCTTTGAGGTGTTTTCCCAGTCGAACTTGTCACTCTGCACAATCGCTGCCGCGGACAGCTTCTTCAAGAGATCCGGGTTGGTTAATGCTTCACCCAGAACATTGTTAATATCCGTTGCATCAAATGGCGAGAAGTAAAGTGCCGCGTCCGCGCCAAACTCAGGCATCGGCATGACATTCGAGCAAACCATAGGTCGGCCGGAAGCCAACGCCTCAAGAAGAATATTCGGACAGTTTTCGCAAGACGAGGCGAACAGATTCAGATAGGCGTGATGATACAGCGGGGGAAGGCTCTGGTAGGGAATCGCCCCCAGAATCAACACCTGTTTCTCCAGGCCCAAGGTAGAAATCAGCGACTTGACACGCTCTGCTTCTGGCAGATTTGTCTCACCCACGAGGATCAGCGGAAACTGTTCGCGAAGTGCTTGAGGTAGCATTCCGTAAGCACTGACCACCTCATAGTGATGCTTGTAAACATCAAATCTGGACACATATAAAATATAGGGTCCATCGGGCAGAAAGCTTGGCCGAACTGGATGAGAGGAACTGGTTCTAAATACGGAGCCGATCCCGTGAGGAATGGTGATTGGGTTCCTGATTTGAGTCAACGACTCAATGACGCTGCGCGCATAGTTGGAAATGAAGATCGTCAAATCAGCTTCCGACATGCTTTTCAGCATAATGCGATTCAACAACCAGTTTCTCAGACGCTGCAACCCGAACGGAATGCTTTTACGCACGCGTAAATCGAACGGAATCATGTTTCGAAACATCGTTGCCACTTTGCAACCCGCCGGTGCGCGAGTACCTACGACCCCACCCGGGCAAAACAGAACGTCCGCCTTCTCCGCCTTCAGGATGCCTGGCAGTACCCATTTTTCCCAGAGCGCTCTGACCAGCGGATTTTCCGTTGGCCATGCAGGTTCGGCTCTGCGAATACGCGGATGATCCGGCAACTTGAGTGATGCCGGAGCGAAAACGAGAATTTCCAGTTCATCGTTGTCAGGAACGAACTGGAACAGATTGATCAGATAAGTTTGCCCCCCGCCAAGCCGAGCAGAG
>NZ_QAIK01000180.1:106766-107102 GCF_003061005.1 Pseudomonas sp. HMWF021
TGCTCAATACAAATTAGCGACTATTTTTATCAAGCCAGGACTGGAACATTAAAATATTCCACAAATGAAGACTACGATCATAAGTTCCATTTTGATGCTGGAGCCATGCCGAGCGAATTTTCTGGCAGTCAAAATAACCCTCTCGCTTGATGCGTTCCTCAGACAGCAGTTCTTCTGCCCACTCCTTCAGCGGCCCACGCAACCATTGCGCCAACGGAATAGAGAAGCCGGCTTTTGGTCTGTCGAAGAATGATGTCGGCACGTACCGTTTCAGTAACTCCCTGAGTGGCCACTTGCCGACGCCATTCTTGATCAACTGATCAGAAGACAAGGAAA
>NZ_QAIK01000180.1:107112-130735 GCF_003061005.1 Pseudomonas sp. HMWF021
GCAAGTATTGAGAGACGTCCCAGCGACGCATTTCCTCAATGTAATCATCCGACGACTCCCAGGTGACAATGCTCGCAAGTTGAGCATCAGCGCCAATTACCACACTGTCGGTAGGCTGCCACTGCGACATCAAGCCGGTATACATTTGAGCCAGGTTCTCCGAGGCTAACAGTTCGGACATACGATAGATGCGTCGACCGTTAACCTTAGACCGAATTGTGCCTGGCAAAACAGAACAAACGTTGTCCCAACCTTTAGAAGAAAGTGCACGAAGTGAGTACGCCATGACGCGACGTGCAGGTAATGGTAGCTTTTCAACGCGCGACCACAATCCGGCGGTAATCTGATAGCGCGGATAACCTGCGAACAGTTCGTCACCGCCATCCCCCGACAACGCTACCGACACATGCTTCTTGGTCATTCTGGAAACAAGAATGGTCGGAATTTGAGAGGAGTCGGCAAATGGCTCATCATAAATTTCCGGCAGATGCGGAATGATCGAAACAGCATCATCTGCACCGAGGTAAAACTCGGTGTGATTAGTTCCCAGGTGCTTGGCGATGGCTTTGGCGTAAGGAGCCTCATCAAACTCTGGCTCATTGAAGCCAATCGTGTAAGTATTGATACTTGAATTGCTTTGCGACTGCATCAGCGAAACGACCAGGCTGGAATCCACGCCGCCGGAAAGGAAGGCGCCCAGCGGTACATCCGCGATCATTTGCGATTTTACGGCGGCAGAAAGTCGTTCGCCGACGATATCCACGACTTCTGCATCAGAAGCCCGCGACATCTCATCCTTCAGAGCACTGGATTGGGCAATTGACCAATAGGCAGCAGGTACTTGAACGGAAGAAACAGAGTCAATAGTCAGGTAATGCGCTGGCGTTAACTTTTTGATCCCTTCATAGATCGATTCCGGGGCCGGAACATATCCATATCTGACGAACTTCGCCAAAGCATTACGATCGATACGCAAGTAGTCGCCGAAAGCAGCCTTGATTGCCTTTAGTTCGGAAGAGAAAACAAAGCGTTCGCCGATAAAACCGTAATAGAGCGGTTTTTCTCCCATTCTATCCCGAGCAAGGGTAAGGGTTTTCTCGACCTTATCCCATACAGCAAATGCAAACATGCCCACCAGGTTGTCGAGGGTTTTTTGTATGCCAAGCTGCTCGATCGATGCCAGTAGGACTTCCGTGTCCGAGTGACCACGCCAAACACGATTGGAACCCGCCGAAACAAGTTGTTCACGCAACTCATTAAAATTATAGATTTCACCATTAAATACAATGATAAATCGTTCGCTATCGGACACCATGGGCTGACTGCCATGTTCCGACAGCTCCAAAATGGAAAGCCGCCGGTGGCCCAGCGAAATACCGCTTTCGGCATCTGACCAAACTGCTCCGGCGTCAGGCCCACGATGGATCAACGCATCTACCATTTTGCCTACGGCAACAGCGTTGAGCTGATCCAGCTTCCACCCGACGACTCCCGCAATTCCGCACATACCTATTCTCTCAATCCAGTGAAAATATTTAGACTCACTTCAAAACTCGAACGAGTTTCATAGCGAAGAACAATCCTAGCGACATCACATAAAAAACCAACGAATTCAGCAGGTATATTTCACCGTACCAGACCCAGTGCATCACAGAGGCGGCGCAGAGCATATACAAAAACAGCCGCAGGAAGTCGTTATCGCGACAGCGCGAGTCGATTAGCCGCAGGAAACAGACGCTGATGAATCCATTGAGGAATACTCCAAACAATCCAAAATTCTCGAACGCTACACCTGCTACATGAATACCGCCAAGCCCGGTAATGTAGTACCAGAGAGCAGGGTTATCCAGCATGATGGGCTTTTCCAGACCAAAAGCGGAATACAATGGAGATGGCGCCAGCGAAAGAAACATATCAAGATACGTTTGGCCGTAACGCAGATGCTCGCCATCCCAAAAATTCGTCAACTGCGTGACAAGCGGCAGAATAATCGCGTTCCACGAATTGAAAAGAAAATACTGAGTAATGTTGTCCGACGTTAACGCCACGTCCATTCGACTCATCGATACAACAACACCAGTGGCAAGAAGTAAAACCATGAACGTCGCGACGAACAACAACGTTTTTAGCTTGATGAACTGGTTGTATCGGAACATCATCCCTAGAATGTAAGCGACCACCAGCACCACGAAATCCCGATCGCCGGTCATTGCATTGGCAACGCAATAGGCAAGGACCAACATCGCGGAAGTTACAATCATTGTCCGCGACGGATAAGCAAAAGCCAGTGCGGTAATTCCGATAATCGAGAACACAACCACTGATTCGATGCCTGCGAACATCTCGAGCATCGCGTCGGCGTTAACGAATCTGAAAGCGATAAAAAAAACGGATAACGCAAAAAAAATCACACCGGCCAGCTTGAAATCCAGAGGAGAAAAAAAAGTGACCGGACGCGCGTGCAACTCTTGAGCTGGGACCAAATAGGATAAAATATAGGCAGTTAAACCACCTGCAACCCCCAGAAGCCATACCAGCGATAATCTGAAAACCAATAGATCATCGAGATAAAAGTTATAGTCGCCGATTGGCCAAAGCGTAATGGTATCGCCCCACAGGCAACTGATCAGGCCAAGAAATGGCACGGAATAGCAAACAGCATATAGTGCAACCAGGTACTTTTTTGATATCAGACATAGCACGCATTGCGTCAGCAGAATCAATAAGCACAATGAAACAAGTAATGTGACCATACGTTTCAACCATTAAAAACGAAGCTGAGCAGTAAACCAGATACAGCGCTGGCACCGAAACTATCTCTGGCCACGTGAATCACGGGGCCGTTACTCATGAATCACCTGCGTCACTGCGCCAGCTTGCGCCCACCCAGGGCGACAAGCACAGCGACCTGGCAAGTTAGCGCTGCCAGGAACGACCTGAAAAGATCAGTTGCCAACATATCGCCCTTCATCCCAGAAATCACTGTTAGCGAAAGATAAACAATTGAGTAAATACAACTACCCAAAAATACGACCCTTGTCGCATTCTTACTATGGAGGATTTGGACAATAATAGTCGTTGTCAGACCGATCCCCCCTGCGGCAACCGCATAAGACAGCAAATCACTTTTGCTGCAAATGCCATTACCGAGGAAACACAACCAATAATTCTGTGTCAAAACCATGAACAAAGGCAGAAAAATAGAGATTGCCACACCCGACACAAGATACAACTTACTAGCCGTACTACCGTAACCAGCAAGTCTGACAATCGCATAAGAAGTAAGCGAACTTGGAAGCACCGTCACTAAAATATAGAAGAGGAAAAAAAGGTTGAAATAACCAACCTCAGAAACATTCAGGCTTGAGTTAGCAAAAATCATCAAGCAGATAATATGAATCGGCGCCCCCAGCAGCATGCTTCCAGCAATAGTAGGCGCTCCCGAGCCGACAAGAAGCGCTGTCATTTTGCGAAAATTGAAAAACTCATGCTCCCCTTCCCCAGCTGTAAACTTGCTACGCTTGATCATCCAGAAGCCAAACACCGGAGCGATCAACGTGCAAAATGCGAGTGTTAGAACGACACCCTCTATTCGGCCGGCTAACCATGCTGCCGCTACGACCAACAGCAAACCGAACAGGCCATGGGCAGCAAGCGCTGCAACCCATTTGCCTGTGGTTTCAAGGGAAAACATCAATCCGGTTATGGTCAAGTTGCAAACACAGGCAAAACCGAAGAGGAAAGCGCCGACTAATAAATAGCCCGGATTGATTTCATATGACGAAGCCGGTGCCGGGAAAACCATGAATACGATGACACAGAGGGCGCCGACAACAATGCCGCCCCATGTCATTAAACTCAAAGAAGTCCTGTAGTTAACGTTCTCGGCGTTCAAGACGGCGTAGCGGCTCAAGGCCACGCTCAGACATTCACCTGCAACCGTAGCAATACCGGTAATGATCGCGTAGTGGTAGGAGAACACCCCGTACAGCTCGACTCCTAAAATCCGAGCCAGACTGAATAGCATTACAAACATGCAGAGTTTGTTCGCCAGAACAGTAATCGCACTGATTTCTTTAATCACAAGAATTAACTTCTTGCAAAAAACGAAACATACCAACTTGCGGCCTTCAGCATCCCTTCGCCAACATTGAAAAGAGGCGCATATCCCAGCAGCTCTTTCGCTTTGTCGATGTTAGCTTGAGAATGCCGTACATCCCCCGCACGAAAGTCTCGGTATACCATTTCAGACGTCGAGCGAACTTCAACGCGGGACAGCGCATCCTTGATACAAGCAAAGACCTGATTCAAGGTTGTCCTGTCACCAACGGCTACGTTATAGACATTGTTTTTTGCTTCTACAGACGCACAGGCAGCCAGAATATTGGCCTGAACCGCATTTTCCACAAAGCAGAAATCGCGGCTTGTCTCACCATCACCATTAACGAAAACCTCTTCGTTATTGATCATGGCCGCAGTCCATTTGGGAATAACGGCAGCATAGGCACCATTGGGATCCTGACGCTTACCGAAAACATTAAAATAACGAAGCCCGATAGTCTTGAACCCGTAAGTGCTGGAAAAGACTTCTGCATACAGCTCATTTACATATTTGGTAACGGCATAAGGAGAAAGTGGCTTGCCGATCACGCCCTCTACCTTTGGTAGCGCAGGATGGTCACCGTAGGTGGAGCTTGAGGCCGCATAAGTGAAGCTCTTGACCTGCGCATCCTTCGCTGCGACCAGCATATTCAGGAAGCCATCGATATTCGTGGCGTTCGTGGTGATAGGATCATTGATAGAGCGAGGAACCGAACCCAGGGCCGCCTGGTGCAATACGTAATCCACTGGAACGTCCGAAACGCCACGAAACGTCATCGCCTTCCTGCAATCATCAATATTTCTGATGTCGCCATTTACCATTACGAACCGCGCCCACTGCTCGGCGCTGACTACCGATTGAACTTCATCGAGATTACGTTGATGCCCGGTAGCAAAGTTATCCAGACCCACAACTTTCTGGTCCAGTTGCAACAGCGTTTCCAGAAGATTGGAGCCAATAAAACCAGCAACGCCCGTGATCAACCAGACTTTCGGTTCGCTCTTAATCTCGGCTTTGACTTTTTCAAATTGGGTCATGTAACTCTCGATTTGGTATTTTAATCAGCAGGAACGATTCAGGGTCTCAGAAGACCCTGAAGCTCAGAGACGCAGATCTGACTGGGAGGCATCCAGCAGATACTTGAGGTCATAGAGAACGTGTTCAGCCTTACCCAAACTCCGAATCTGCTCTGCACCCATTGTCGCGAACTCGTTATGTGCCACCGCGAGAATAATACCATCGTAGGCATTGGCACTTGGCTGGCTGATCGGCGAAATCGCATACTCGTGCATGGCTTCGGCCGCATCGACCCAAGGGTCATATACATCCACAACAATATTGAACTCAGCGAGCTCGTTTACAATATCGATAATCTTGGTGTTACGCAGATCCGGGCAGTTTTCTTTGAACGTCAAGCCCATGATCAAGACGCGAGCGCCATCAACATGAATCTTTCGCTTGAGCATCGCCTTGACCAGTTGCGAAACGACGTAAGCACCCATGCTGTCATTCAAACGGCGACCGGCAAGGATAATTTCTGGATGATAGCCAATAGATTGTGCTTTATGCGTCAGGTAGTAAGGGTCTACTCCAATGCAATGTCCGCCTACCAGACCAGGCCTGAATGGCAGGAAATTCCATTTCGTACCGGCAGCTTCTAAAACAGCTTGGGTATCAATGCCCATCTTATTGAAAATAAGGGCCAACTCATTGATCAAAGCGATGTTCAGGTCGCGCTGGGTGTTTTCAATAACTTTGGCTGCTTCGGCGACTCTGATGCTAGTGGCCTTATGAGTACCAGCGACAATGATTTCATTGTAAAGCTCATCAACCAGGTCAGCCACTTCCGGGGTAGAACCTGAAGTAACCTTCTTGATGGTGGTAACGCGGTGCTCTTTATCGCCCGGATTGATCCGTTCAGGACTATATCCTGCAAAGAAATCAACATTAAACTTCAGACCGGAGACTTTCTCCAGTACCGGAACACAGTCTTCCTCGGTAGCACCAGGATAAACCGTTGATTCATAAATAACGATATCGCCTTTTTTCAGAACACTACCAATGGATTCGCTCGCCTTGATCAAAGGAGTCAAGTCTGGACGCTTATGCTCATCAATTGGTGTTGGCACAGTAACGATAAAAACATTGCACGCAGCCAACTCGCCAAGCTTCGAACTAAAACTTAATTTCGACGCCGACTTCAGCTCGTCATCGGACACTTCCAGAGTAGCGTCATGACCAGCTTTCAACGCATCAATTCGTCGTTGACTTATATCAAAACCAACCACTTGCACTTTTTTGCCAAACTCAACCGCCAGTGGCAAGCCCACATAACCGAGCCCCACTATGGCCAACTTTACATCTTCGAGTTTAAGCATTATTTTCCCTTGCCATTCATCAATATTAAGTCGATCTGCGAAATCACTTCTGATTTTCTGCTTCGCAAACGAGCATCATAGCCGCGTAAACTGAAAATTATACCGAAAGCGCCGCAGGGAGCCAAAGTCATTTTCAGCAAACCCAAGCCGAGCGTGGCTGCCACCTGCTCAAGCCTAACGAACACTGCCGACGGCATGCGCCCCTCCACCTCGCCCATCCCTCTGTTTTCCGACAGCCGGACTCACCTGGTCGTGGCTGTCCACACGCGTATTCAGCTGACATATTTTACAAACGCAAACCGGGCCGTAGCACTAACGCCCAATTCTCAATCAAAAAAAATGCCGCGCACCTTCAGGTGACACGGCATTGGAGATTACAAAAGCAATACAAGTTTCAGCTATTTGATTTAGAAGCAAAGAAACTACGAAACATTACGAACGCCACGCCCAAAATAAAGCCGGAAATGACGCCCAATATCAATATCAGCGCTTTATTGGGCTTGATCGGGTTATCAGGCAGCTCTACATCGCCATCCTGTCGGTAGACGGAAACCGAAGCAGCATCGGTTTTCAGACCCGTGAAGAAATTGTATTTGTCCTGAAGATCACGCAAGCGATCCGTGAAGGGATCATCCGACTTACGAGCTTGAAGGTTTTCAATTTCCGCTTTGAGCGCTTTCGAACCGCGCATATACGTCAGCTGCCCGGACTCACCACCCGCGATGGTAGACTGATTCACAGTAATTGCAGGCGGCTTCTCGAGACCAATCGACTCGGCGATACGCAACGCCTCACCCAACTTGACAATAGAATCCTCTCTTGCCTTGCGACTATTCTCTCTCGCAGAGCTGATCTGTTGCTCCAGATTTCTTGCACGAACTTCCGATTCGATCGAAAGGTTCTTGATCATCTCATTCTTCGCGAGATCCCCTGCTTGCGCGATGTAGGCTGCAACCCACTCCTTGGCCTGCTCAGGATTATCAGATTGAACGACGACTGAATATCTGTCGGACGTCTCCTTGAGCGGAGGAACTACACGAAGAACCTGGGAAAATTTTGAATAAAGAACATCCTGAGAGTGTTTACGCTCATCAGCAGATAAGCTCGGCAAATAAACCCGGTTAAAAAAGTCTCGGCGCAAAGATTCGGCCTGCAAGCGCCGAGTATAAATATCGTAGACGTCCTTGACGCTATATGGCGACAAGTCCAAGTCCCTGCTGCGGCCATAATTGAAGTTAGCAATATCGTTTTGGGTTGGCGGAACGACAAACGCCTTGGCCTCATAGACCGGAGTGGCAAGAAATGCATAAGCCGCCGCTGCAACTCCCACCAAGACTGTAAAAATGATTACAATAAATTTTTGTCGCAGAACAGCTCGAATAAATCGTTCAAATTCAAAATCACGCAGGCCACTTTCTTTATTAGAGTCAACGTACATATATTAGCCTTTCACCTTTAGATTCACATTACTTCCTTGAATGCAAGCCATTTGAGAGCAATCGCATGTTTCAGTCAGCGGACTGAAACCGTACTGCGCATCCTACCCCGAAACCGCGCAGAATACCCTAACATCAAGCGAGACTGAACATTCGAAACAAAAAGTAGAAAATCAATGAGCCGACTGTAGCCTTTTTCTCCTGCTGAACCTCAAAGCAATCGCCGACACCATTAATCCACCCACAATCATACCCAGCAAAAATGACACTACTCCTAATATAGACACCTGCAACAGAGGAGTAGAAAAACCCAAGAACGATACAGCTACGAGCTGCTGGTTCTCCAAAACAAAAAGCAAGCAAGCGACGGCTATCAGCAATATGAGCCCTATGACCAGGACTTGCTTGAAACGACTTTTACCTGGAATGATCGCCACTGCCCTCCTCCTCTTCCTCGTTGACTCGATCCCGTAGCTCCTTGCCCGGCTTGAAATGCGGAACAAATTTGCCATCGAGACTGACAGACTGGCCAGTTTTCGGATTACGCCCTACGCGTGGCGCACGATAGTGCAGGGAGAAGCTGCCAAACCCACGAATCTCAATTCGATCTCCGGTGGCCAGACATTGGGACATTTGTTCAAGCATAGTCTTGATGGCCAGCTCCACATCCTTGGATGAGAGTAGCCCTTGATGGGTGACAATTCGTTCGATCAACTCCGACTTCGTCATATTTTTCCCTTCTTTTTCAAGCAGCTAGATCAGCGCTTGAAAGGTTTTAGCACGCCGCGAAGATTTTGAACAGCCCAGCACTTGACATATCTTCCTTCGGGTCGAAACGTCCGTTTTCCGGGCAGCAACGATTGCATTGGCACCCCCAATACTTAACGACAGATCACCAACATGGTGCGCGTCACGTACCCCGCAGGATTGAATCCAAAGGGAAATCCATCTTCTTCCTTGGCATCATCAGATCGGGTGATTACCTTGAACCCCGCCCCTTTGCACTCTTTCGCCGCACGCTTCTGACACTTTTCCCAGCCAGATCCCAAGCCGGAACAATCGACCTCTATGCCACTGACCCCACGAACAACGTGAGTCTTGGCACTAGTGGCACACCCTGCCAACACCAGCACGCCGAGCAATACAATAAATCTGTTCATTCACTTCCTTATGCCGGGCACACCGCCCGACTACTGCGATCTTCAAACTAAGCCTAGACGCGAATAGACGATTGATCCGATTAAAGAAACAGACAACCTGTAACAGACAATGGTTTCAACGGTGGTGATTCGCCGCCAAATCGCAGGCACAAAAAAGGGCGACCGAAGTCGCCCTTTTTCAGGATCAAGCAGAACTTAGTTCTGTTTGGCCATTGCTTGACGCAGCAGTGCAGCCATAGTGGTGTCTGCTTCGCCTTCAGCTGCCGGAGCCGATTTCAGGCTCTGGATAGCTTCTTTCTCTTCAGCGTCGTCTTTCGACTTGATCGAGAGCTGAATTACGCGGCTCTTGCGGTCGACGCTGATGATCTTGGCTTCAACTTCCTGGCCTTCTTTCAGAACGTTGCGCGCGTCTTCAACGCGGTCACGGCTGATTTCGGAGGCTTTCAGGGTCGCTTCGATGTCGTCAGCCAGAACGATGATGGCGCCTTTGGCGTCAACTTCTTTCACGGTGCCAGTCACGATAGCGCCCTTGTCGTTAACCGAGACGTACTCGGAGAACGGATCGCTTTCCAGTTGCTTGATACCCAGGGAGATACGCTCGCGCTCTGGGTCAACCGACAGGATAACGGTGTCCAGCTCGTCGCCCTTCTTGAAACGACGCACGGCTTCTTCGCCCACTTCGTTCCAGGAAATGTCGGACAGGTGAACCAGACCGTCGATGCCGCCGTCCAGACCAATGAAGATACCGAAATCGGTGATCGACTTGATGGTGCCGGAGATCTTGTCGCCCTTGTTGAACTGGCCAGAGAAGTCTTCCCATGGGTTCGACTTGCACTGCTTGATGCCCAGGGAGATACGACGACGCTCTTCGTCGATGTCCAGAACCATGACTTCCACTTCGTCGCCGACTTGTACGACTTTCGAAGGGTGGATGTTCTTGTTGGTCCAGTCCATTTCCGAAACGTGTACCAGACCTTCAACGCCTTCTTCCAGCTCAGCGAAGCAGCCGTAGTCGGTCAGGTTGGTTACACGAGCGGTAACACGAGTGCTCTCTGGGTAACGGGCCTTGATAGCAACCCATGGATCTTCGCCCAGTTGCTTCAGGCCCAGGGAAACACGGTTGCGTTCGCGATCGTATTTCAGAACCTTGACGTCGATTTCGTCACCAACGTTGACGATCTCGGACGGATGCTTGATGCGCTTCCAGGCCATGTCGGTGATGTGCAGCAGGCCGTCCACGCCACCCAGATCGACGAATGCGCCGTAGTCGGTGAGGTTTTTGACGATACCTTTGACTTGCTGGCCTTCCTGCAAGGATTCCAGCAGAGCTTCACGCTCGGCGGAGTTCTCGGCTTCCAGGACGCTGCGACGGGAAACGACAACGTTGTTGCGCTTCTGGTCCAGCTTGATGACCTTGAATTCCAGCTCTTTGCCTTCCAGGTGCGTGGTGTCGCGCACTGGACGGACGTCAACCAGGGAACCTGGCAGGAACGCACGGATGCCGTTAACGTCGACAGTGAAGCCGCCTTTAACCTTACCGTTGATAACGCCCTTGACCACTTCCTCGGCTGCGAAGGCTGCTTCCAGAACGATCCAGCATTCAGCGCGCTTGGCTTTTTCACGGGACAGCTTGGTTTCACCGAAACCGTCTTCAACCGAATCCAGAGCAACGTGAACTTCGTCACCGACATTGATAGTCAGGTCACCAGCGTCGTTGTAGAACTGTTCCAGCGGGATGAGTGCTTCAGACTTCAGGCCAGCGTGAACGGTTACCCAGCGAGCCTGGTAATCGATATCAACGATAACACCGGTGATGATGGAGCCTGCCTGAAGGTTCAGGGTCTTTAGGCTTTCTTCAAAGAGTTCCGCAAAGCTTTCGCTCATTTTAATTCCTGTAGATGAGGGCGAAGAATACGCCCATCTCCACACCCCAGACGGTGTGGGTTAGTTTCATTTAAAAGAAGCGCTGCAGGACTATGACTGGTCCCCTGCGGCCTTCTTGGTCACCCGGCGATATCGCGAATGGCGATCTCGCTCATGATGCGTTCAAGCACCTGATCGATGGACAACTCCGTGGAATCCAGCTGTATCGCATCAGCCGCCGGCTTGAGCGGGGCTACTGCGCGCTGGGTATCACGCTCGTCGCGTGCACGGATCTCATCTAGCAGACTCGACAGACTAACACCCTCGACTTTTCCCTTCAACTGCAAATATCGACGGCGCGCTCGCTCCTCGGCACTGGCGGTGAGGAAAATCTTCAGCGGCGCGTCCGGAAAAACCACCGTGCCCATGTCTCGACCGTCCGCTACCAGGCCCGGCGCTTCCTGGAACGCGCGCTGGCGCTGCAGCAGCGCCTCACGCACCGCCGGCAATGCCGCCACCTGAGAAGCGCCGGAACCAACGCTTTCAGTGCGAATGACATCGCTGACTTCATCACCTTCCAGAATGATGCGCTGCAACTGACCGTCGGTCGCCGCAATGAATTGCACATCCAGATGAGCGGCCAGTTTCTTCAGCAGCTCTTCATTGGTCAGGTCGACACCATGGTTGTGCGCAGCAAACGCCAGCAGGCGATACAGCGCACCGGAATCCAGCAGATTCCAGCCCAGACGCTTGGCCAGAATCCCGGCGACCGTGCCCTTGCCCGAACCGCTTGGCCCATCGATGGTGATGACCGGTGCAATGTTTTTCACGACTGAGCCTCTTGAGCCACACGAATGCCGACCTGCGCGCACAACGCGAGGAAGTTCGGGAACGACGTCGCGACGTTGGCGCAATCATGGATCCGGATCGGTGCAGTGGCGCGCAGCGAAGCGACGCTGAACGCCATGGCGATACGGTGATCACCGTGACCATGCACTTCACCACCACCAATCTGGCCGCCATCAATGATGATGCCGTCCGGGGTCGGCTGGCACTTGACGCCCAGCGCCAGCAGGCCGTCCGCCATGACTTGAATGCGATCCGATTCCTTGACGCGCAGCTCTTCGGCGCCGGTCAGCACGGTACGACCTTCGGCACACGCCGCCGCCACGAACAGCACCGGGAATTCGTCGATGGCCAGGGGCACCAGCGCTTCCGGAATCTCGATACCCTTGAGTTTAGCTGCACGCACGCGCAAGTCAGCCACTGGCTCACCGCCGACTTCACGCTGGTTTTCCAGGGTGATATCAGCGCCCATCAGGCGCAGGATGTCGATGACGCCGGTACGGGTCGGGTTGATGCCCACGTGTTCCAGCACCAGCTCCGAACCCTCGGCGATCGACGCCGCCACCAGGAAGAACGCCGACGACGAGATGTCGCCCGGTACTTCAATGTGGGTCGCGGTCAGCTTGCCGCCGGATTCGACCGACGCGGTAGCGCCATCAACGCTTACCGGATAGCCGAAACCACGCAGCATGCGCTCGGTGTGGTCACGGGTCGGCGCTGGCTCTGTCACGGTGGTCTTGCCTTCGGCGTACAGACCCGCCAGCAACAGGCAGGACTTCACCTGAGCACTGGCCATCGGCATGGTGTAGGTCAGGCCTTTCAGTTTATGCCCGCCACGAATGGTCATCGGCGGACGACCTTCGGCAGCCGTTTCGATCACGGCGCCCATTTCCCGCAGCGGATTGGCCACGCGATTCATCGGACGCTTGGACAGCGACGCATCGCCGGTCAGGGTGCTGTCGAAGTTCTGCGCCGCCAGCAGGCCGGACAGCAGACGCATCGAAGTGCCGGAGTTGCCTAGATAGATCGGGCCCGGCGCCGGCTTCAGGCCATGCAGGCCGACACCGTGAATAGTCACACGACCGTGGTGCGGGCCTTCGATGACCACGCCCATGTCGCGAAATGCCTGCAAGGTCGCCAGGGCATCTTCACCTTCAAGGAAACCTTCAACCTCGGTCACGCCTTCGGCCAGCGAGCCGAGCATGATCGAACGGTGGGAAATCGATTTGTCACCTGGTACGCGAATCCGACCGGACAGGCGGCCACCAGGTTGAGCCAGGAAAATCAGATCGTTGGAATTCATAGCGTCCACATAGGCCCTGCGGGCCAGGATTTTACTGAAATGCTCGCGGGCAACCCGGGCGCGCGTGAAGACGCCCAACAATTGGTGCCCATCCCCTGCATCGACCGCGTCGCGCAAGGCGTCGAGGTCGCTGCGAAATGTATCGAGTGTGCGCAGGACAGCCTCGCGATTGGCGAGGAAGATATCGTGCCACATCACCGGGTCGCTTCCGGCGATTCTTGTGAAATCACGGAAACCGCCCGCAGCGTAACGGAAGATCTCAAGGTTTTCATTGCGCTTTGCAAGCGAATCGACCAGACCGAAGGCCAGCAAGTGCGGCAAATGACTGGTCGCCGCCAACACTTCATCGTGGCGCTCGACCTGCATGTGCTCGACGTCGGCGCCCAGCTCGCGCCACAAGCGATCAACCACTGCCAGCGCAGCCGGATCAGTTTGCTCCAGCGGCGTGAGGATCACCTTGTGCCGACGGAACAGCTCAGAGTTGGAAGCTTCCACCCCGCTCTGCTCGGACCCGGCAATCGGATGACCCGGCACGAAACGCGCCGGCATGCCGCCGAACGCCTCGGTCGCTGCGCGCACCACATTGCCTTTGGCGCTGCCGACATCGGTCAGGATCGCCGAACCCAGATCAACGCTCGCCAGACGGGCCAACACTTTTTCCATGGCCAGAATCGGCACCGCCAGTTGAATCACGTCAGCGCCCTGACAGGCAGCAATCAGGTCATCCTCGCAACGATCCACCACCCCCAACTCGACCGCCAGCTTGCGCGATTGCGGGTCGAGATCAACGCCGACCACTTCGCGGCAAATACCGCTTTCACGCAAGCCTTTGGCAAACGAACCACCGATCAATCCCAGACCGACCACCACAAGGCGACCGATCATAGGTGCAGCAGATTGCAGAGCAGTGACATCACCCACGAGCCAGAACCTTGCGCAACGCTTCGAGGAAGCGGCTGTTTTCCGCCGGCAGACCGATGGTCACCCGCAGGTGGTTCGGCATGCCGTAGTTGGCCACCGGACGCACGATCACACCTTCGCGCAGCAAGCCCTGAAAGATCGGTGCTGCGACCTGACCGAGGTCGACACAGATGAAGTTGCCCTTGGACTCGATCCAGCTCAGACCCAGCTCACGGAAACCCGCCTGCAACTGCTGCATGCCGGATTCGTTGAGCTGACGACTTTGCGCCAGATACTCGTCGTCCTTCAGCGCCGCACAGGCCGCAGCCAAGGCCAGGCTGTTGACGTTGAAAGGCTGGCGTACGCGGTTCAGCACGTCCGCTACTACCGCAGTGGACAAGCCATAACCGACGCGCAGCGCTGCCAGGCCATAGGCCTTGGAGAACGTGCGCGATACCAGCAGGTTCGGGTACGCCGCGAGGAAATCCAGACCGTCCGGCAGATCACTGCCTTCGGCGTACTCGATGTACGCTTCGTCCAGCACCACCAGCACGTGCTCTGGCACATCCTGCAGGAACTCGTCCAGCGCTTCGGCGCCAAACCAGGTGCCGGTGGGGTTGTTCGGATTGGCGATGAACACCACGCGGGTATTGGCGTCGATGGCCGCAAGCATTGCAGGCAGGTCATGCCCCCAGTCCTTGGCCGGAACCACTTTGGCCTGCGCGCCGACCGCCTGGGTCGCGATCGGGTAGACGGCGAACGCATGCTCACTGAACACGGCGTTGAGGCCCGGCGCCAGATAGGCACGCGCCACCAGCTCGAGAATGTCGTTGGAGCCGTTGCCCAGCGTGACCTGGCTCAGCTCGACGCGGCACTGTTCGGCCAGCAGCGATTTCAGCGCAAAGCCGTTGCCGTCCGGATAACGGGTCAGCTCGGCCAGCTCTTCGCGGATCGCCGCCAGCGCTTTCGGACTGGCGCCCAGCGGATTTTCGTTGCTCGCCAGTTTGACGATTTTCGCTGGATCCAGATCCAGCTCACGCGCCAGTTCGTCCACAGGCTTGCCCGGCACGTACGGCGAAAGTTGTTGCACGCCCGGCTGTGCCAGAGCGAGGAAGTTGCCACTCATTTGCTACCGCCCCTTAGAGAACTGCTTTCGGGTAGGAACCCAGCACTTTGAGTGCTACTGCTTCCTGACTGATCTTTTCCAGCACACCTTTGATCAGCGGATCACGGTGATGCCCAACGAAGTCGATGAAGAACACGTAGGTCCATTTGCCGCTGCGCGACGGACGGGTTTCGATCCGGGTCAGGTCGATCCCGTTGTCATGGAACGGCACCAGCAGCTCGTGGAGCGCGCCGGGTTTGTTGCTCATCGAGACGATGATCGACGTCTTGTCGTCGCCGGTCGGCGGCACTTCCTGGTTACCGATCATCAGGAAGCGCGTCGAGTTGTCCGGACGGTCTTCGATCTTCTCGGCCAGGCGCGTCAAACCATACAGTCCTGCTGCCATGTCGCCGGCAATCGCCGCCGAATTCCACTCCCCCTTGACCCGCTTGGCCGCTTCGGCGTTGCTCGCCACCGCCACGCGCTCGACATTCGGATAGTGCGCGTCCAGCCACTTGCGGCACTGGGCCAGCGACTGCGCGTGGGAGTAGATGCGGCTGATGCTGTCGGTCTTGGTGTTTTCACCGACCAGCAAGTGATGGTGAATGCGCAGTTCGACTTCGCCGCAGATCACCATGTCGTGCTCGAGGAAGCTGTCGAGGGTGTGGTTGACCGCGCCTTCGGTGGAGTTCTCCACCGGCACCACGCCAAAATTCACCGCACCGGCCGCCACTTCACGGAACACTTCGTCGATCGCCGCCATCGGCTTGCTGATCACCGCGTGGCCGAAGTGCTTCATGGCCGCCGCTTGGGTGAAGGTGCCTTCAGGGCCGAGGTAAGCCACTTTCAGCGGCTGCTCGAGCGCCAGGCACGAGGACATGATTTCGCGGAACAACCGCGCCATCTCTTCGTTGCCCAGCGGCCCCTGATTGCGCTCCATTACGCGCTTGAGCACCTGAGCCTCACGCTCGGGACGATAGAACACCGGCACTTCGCCTTCGGCCAGCGAGGCCATCTTTACTCGCGCAACTTCCTGGGCGCAACGTGCCCGCTCGCTGATCAGCTCGAGGACCTTGGTATCCAGAGCGTCGATGCGAACGCGCAGTGCCTTGAGTTCTTGCTCGGACATCAGCCGTGTTCCTTCTCGAATTCAGCCATGTACGCCACCAGCGCGTTGACGGCGTTGATGTCGACGGCGTTGTAGATGGAGGCGCGCATGCCGCCCACGGAGCGGTGGCCCTTGAGGTTGAGCAGACCACGCTCGTCGGCCCCGGCCAGGAATGGCTTGTCCAGACGGTCATCAGCCAGACGGAACGGCACGTTCATCCACGAGCGATCCGACTTGTTGATCGGGTTGCTGTAGAGGCCGCTGGCATCGATGAAGTCGTACAGCGTGCGCTGTTTGACGTCATTGAGTCTGGCGATCGCTTCAACGCCGCCCTGCTCTTTCAGCCACTGGAACACCAGACCGGACAAGTACCAGGCCAGGGTTGGCGGCGTGTTGTACATCGAACCATTGTCGGCCGCGACCTTGTAGTTGAGCATGGTCGGGCACAGCGACCGCGCCTTGCCCAGCAGGTCTTCGCGGATGATGTTGACGACGATGCCGCTCGGGCCGATGTTTTTCTGCGCGCCGGCGTAGATCATGCCGAAACGCGAGATGTCCACCGGACGCGAAAGGATGTCGGAGGACATGTCGGCCACCAGCGGCACGTCACCGGTTTCCGGGATCCACTGGAATTCCAGACCACCGATGGTTTCGTTCGGCGCGTAGTGAACGTAAGCGGCGTCTTTGGACAGGCTCCACTCGTTCTGGCCCGGGATGGCGAAGTAGTCGTAAGGCTTGGCGGTGGCGGCAACGTTGACGTGGCCATAGCGCGAGGCTTCTTCGATGGCCTTCTGCGACCAGATACCGGTGTCGATGTAGTCGGCAGAGCCGTTTTCCGGCAACAGGTTCAGCGGGATCTGCGCAAACTGCTGGCTGGCGCCACCCTGCAGAAACAGCACTTTATAGTTCGACGGAATATTCAGCAGGTCACGCAGATCCTGCTCGGCCTGGGTGGCAATGGACACGAACTCATCACTGCGATGGCTCATTTCCATGACTGACAGACCCTTGCCATGCCAATCAAGGAGTTCACCCTGGGCACGTTGCAGGACAGCTTCAGGAAGCGCCGCAGGACCGGCACAGAAGTTATAGGCTCGCTTGCTCACATCCAATCTCGCTCTGACTTGGTGATACACAAAAAATCTGTAAATCGGTGATTCTGCACATCGACATCTGTACACCGACCCCGTGTAGGAGCTGCCGAAGGCTGCGATCTTTTGATCCTGCCATGTCCAATCAAGATCAAAAGATCGCAGCCTTCGGCAGCTCCTTCAGGGGAATTTCATTCCGGACAAATAACAAGGGGGCGAATTTTCATCCGCCCCCTCGCTTGTCCGCTTATTCCTGCGGCTCTTCGTCAGCTGCGGCGTCGAGTTGCTGGTCCTCGGCAACGTCGTCGTTCACGACATCCCCCTCGAACCCGGCACCCTCTTCACCTTCAAGCTCTTCGCCTTCTACTTCCGACGGCTCCTGAACCCGCTCCAGACCGACCAGGGTTTCATCCTTGGCCAGTTTGATCAGAGTCACGCCCTGGGTGTTACGACCCAGGCTCGACACTTCGTCGACCCGCGTGCGCACCAGAGTGCCCTGATCGGAAATCAGCATGATTTCTTCGCCGTCGAGCACCTGGACCGCGCCGACCAGACGGCCGTTACGCTCGTTGCTGACCATGGCGATCACGCCCTGGCCGCCACGCTTGTACTCGGGGAACTCGGTGATCGCGGTGCGCTTGCCATAACCACGCTCGGAAGCGGTGAGGATCTGGCTGCCTTCTTCCGGGATCAGCATCGAAATCAGCTTCTGCCCTTCCGGCAGACGCATGCCGCGTACACCGCGAGCAGTACGGCCCATGGCACGTACATCGGACTCCTTGAAGCGCGTCACTTTGCCGCCATCGGAGAACAGCATCACTTCGCGCTCGCCATCGGTGATGGCTGCGGAGATCAGCACGTCGCCTTCGTCGAGCTCCAGCGCGATCAGACCGACGCTGCGCTGACGGCTGAAGGATTCCAGCGGGGTCTTCTTCACGGTGCCGTTGGCGGTCGCCATGAAGATGTAGTGACCTTCGGTGTATTCCTCGACCGGCAGCATGGTGGTGATGTATTCACCGTCATCCAGCGGCAGCAGGTTGACCAGCGGACGACCACGGGCGGCGCGGGACGCTTCCGGAATTTCATAAGTCTTGAGCCAGTACACCTTGCCCTTGCTGGAGAACAGCAGCAGCGTGGTGTGGCTGTTGGCAACCAGCAGGTGAGCGATGTAGTCCTCATCCTTGACGCCGGTCGCCGACTTGCCTTTACCGCCACGACGCTGAGCCTGGTACGCAGCCAGTGGCTGGGTCTTGGCGTAGCCACCGTGGGAAATGGTCACGACGCGCTCTTCTTCCGGGATCATGTCGCCCAGGGTCAGGTCGAGGCGCGCATCGAGAATCTCGGTGCGGCGCACGTCGCCGTATTCGGCGCGAATCACTTCCAGCTCTTCGCGGATCACTTCCATCAGGCGCACGGCGCTGTTGAGGATGCGGATCAGCTCGCCGATCTGGTTGAGGATCTCTTGATACTCGGCCAGCAGCTTCTCGTGCTCCAGACCGGTCAGACGGTGCAGGCGCAGTTCGAGAATGGCTTGCGCCTGCTCTGGCGACAGGAAGTACTTGCCTTCGCGCAGACCGTATTGCGGATCGAGGTTTTCCGGACGGCACGAATCGGCGCCAGCACGTTCCACCATCGCCACCACCGCCGAGGATTCCCAAGGGGTGCTGACCAGCGCTTCTTTCGCTTCCGACGGGGTCGGCGAAGCCTTGATCAGGGCGATCACCGGGTCGATGTTCGACAGGGCAACGGCCTGACCTTCGAGAATGTGACCACGCTCGCGAGCCTTGCGCAGTTCGAACACGGTACGGCGGGTAACCACTTCGCGACGGTGACGAACGAAGGCTTCCAGCAGATCCTTGAGGTTGAGGATGCGCGGACGGCCGTCGATCAGCGCGACGATGTTGATACCGAATACCGATTGCAGCTGGGTCTGGGCGTAGAGGTTGTTGAGGATCACCTCAGGCACTTCGCCGCGACGCAGTTCGATCACGACGCGCATACCGTCCTTGTCGGACTCGTCGCGCAGTTCGGTGATGCCTTCGAGCTTCTTCTCTTTTACCAGCTCGGCGATCTTCTCGATCAGACGCGCCTTGTTCAACTGGTACGGGAGTTCGGTGATGACGATCTGCTGACGGCCACCGACCTTGTCGATGTCTTCGATGATCGAGCGCGCACGCATGTAAATACGGCCGCGACCGGTGCGGTAGGCTTCGATGATGCCGGCGCGACCGTTGATGATCGCGGCAGTCGGGAAGTCCGGACCGGGGATGTATTGCATCAGCTCATCGACGGTCAGCTCGGGGTTGTCGATGAGGGCCAGGCAACCGTCGATGACTTCACCGAGGTTGTGCGGCGGAATGTTGGTCGCCATGCCGACGGCGATACCGCTGGAGCCGTTGACGAGCAGGTTCGGCACGCGAGTCGGCATGACCGCCGGGATCAGCTCGGTGCCGTCGTAGTTCGGCACCCAGTCCACGGTTTCCTTGTGCAGGTCGGCCAGCAGCTCGTGCGCCAGATTGGTCATGCGCACTTCGGTGTATCGCATGGCCGCGGCGTTGTCGCCGTCGACCGAACCGAAGTTGCCCTGACCGTCAACCAGCAGGTAGCGCAGGGAGAAAGGCTGGGCCATGCGGACGATGGTGTCGTACACCGCGGTATCACCGTGCGGGTGATACTTACCGATCACGTCACCGACAACACGGGCAGATTTCTTGTACGGCTTGTTGAAGTCGTTGCCCAGCTCGCTCATCGCGAACAGTACGCGACGGTGCACGGGCTTGAGGCCATCGCGCGCATCCGGCAGTGCACGGCCGACGATTACGCTCATCGCGTAGTCGAGGTAGGACTGTTTCAGCTCGTCTTCGATATTGACCGGGAGGATTTCTTTGGCCAGTTCGCCCATGAGAAGCCTGATTCCTTTTTCTGGTGAAACTTCGTCATATCCATATGGGATGTACGAAGCTCGTCGGGGCAGGCTGAGTGCCGTGCGCCGACTTACGACAAATCAACAAGTCGGACCGTGATTTGCGCAGTAAAGACAGCTCCGTGAAGCTGCCTCGGAAAACGCCGGATGTTATCACAAGAGCCGCCACGCACCTATCCCCCAGATGCGCATGGAGCATAGTTAGTTGACCGATGACAGGCGTAAAGGGGACGAGAGAGGCTCAGAGCTTCTTTGAATGCAGATTTGAGGTCAGGTTTTGCGATGTTTATTGACTTTTAGGGCCCCATCGCTGGCAAGCCAGCTCCCACAGGGTCAGTGGCGAACACAAAACCTGTGGGAGCTGGCTTGCCAGCGAAGGCGTCCTTACAGACGCCACAACCAATCAATGCAGGCGCTTGCGGCACATCAACTGGGCCATTTTCGCCGTATCCGGTCGCTCGACGATGCCCTTCTCGGTGACGATCGCGTCAATCAGATCCGCTGGTGTCACATCGAACACCGGGTTGAACGCCTCAACGTCGGCGCCTACACGCTTGCCACCGACCTCCAGCAGCTCGGCGCCATCACGCTCTTCAATCGGAATATCGTCGCCACTGGCCAGAGTCATGTCGATGGTCGAACTCGGCGCCACCACCATGAAACGCACGCCGTGGTGCATGGCGTTGACCGCCAACTGGTAGGTGCCGATCTTGTTCGCTACATCGCCATTGGCGGTGATGCGGTCAGCGCCGACGATCACCCAGGTCACCCCTTTGGTTTTCATGATGTGCGCGGCGGCGGAGTCGGCGTTGAGCGTCACCGGGATACCTTCGTTCGCCAGCTCCCAGGCGGTCAGGCGCGAACCCTGTAGCCATGGCCGGGTTTCATCGGCATACACCCGCTCGACCATGCCTTCCAGGTACGCCGCACGAATCACCCCCAGTGCCGTACCGAAACCGCCGGTGGCCAAAGCGCCAGTGTTGCAGTGAGTGAGAATCGCCTGGGCATTGCCCTGATGCTTGCGGATCAGATCGACCCCGAGCTGGGCCATGGTCAGGTTGGCTTCGCGATCGCTTTCATGAATGGCGATGGCTTCAGCTTCCAGCGCCGCCAGCGGATCGGCGTTTTCTTTCAGCCGATCCAGACGGTCGTGCATGCGATTGAGCGCCCAGAACAGATTGACTGCAGTCGGACGCGAATCGGCCAGCAAGGCGAAATCCTCTTCCAGCGCCGCGTACCAGTCGCCGCCCTCGGCCAACCGAGCACGGGCCGCCAGCACAATGCCATAGGCCGCGCTGATGCCGATTGCCGGTGCGCCACGCACCACCATCGAACGAATCGCCTCAGCCACGCCGGCGGCGCTGGTGTAGGCAATCCAGGTTTCCTCGAACGGCAAAATACGCTGATCCAGCAGGTGGAGCGCGCCATCTCGCCAATCGATGGCCTTTACTTTCTCCGCAGCCAACAGTCGATCGCGCATCCCTCACCCCGCACTCATGAACAAAAGCCGCCGATTATAGCGATCCCCCCGCGAAGACGCTCGGGTATACTTCGCCATCCTTTACAAAAGCACTGGAACCGACCCTCGATGCCGAAACCTGCCATTGCGCTCGACTTATTATTGCTGCCGACCTGGCTGGTACCCGTCGAACCCGCAGGCGTTGTGCTCAAGGAGCATGGCCTGGGCATCCGCGACGGTCGCATCGTGTTTATCGGCCCGCGCGCCGAAGCACTGAAGTGTAACGCCACCGAAGTGCGTGAATTGCCGGACGTGCTGCTCAGCCCGGGCCTGATCAACGCCCACGGCCATGCGGCGATGACCCTGTTCCGTGGCCTGGCCGATGATCTGCCGCTGATGACCTGGCTGGAAAACCATATCTGGCCGGCTGAGGCCAAATGGGTCGATGAAGATTTCGTCCGTGATGGCACCGATCTGGCGATTGCCGAGCAGATCAAGGGCGGCATCACCTGCTTCTCGGACATGTATTTCTTCCCGAAAGTCGCCAGCGAGCGCGTGCACAACAGCGGCATTCGCGCACAGATCGCAATTCCGATCCTCGATTTCCCGATCCCCGGCGCCAGCAGTGCCGACGAGGCCATTCGTCAGGGCGTCGAGCTGTTCGGCGATCTGAAGCATCACGAACGGATCAAGATCACCTTCGGCCCCCATGCACCCTACACCGTGGGCGACGAGAACCTGGAAAAAATCCGCGTGATCGCCGAAGAGCTGGACGCCTCGATCCACATGCACGTCCACGAAACCGCTTTCGAAGTCCAACAGGCGCTGGAGCATCGCGGCGAGCGACCGTTGGCCCGCCTCGGTCGCCTCGGCCTGCTCGGCCCGCGCTTCCAGGCGGTGCACATGACCCAGATCAGCGATGACGATCTGGCATTGCTGGTAGAAAGCAACACCAGCGTGATCCACTGCCCGGAATCGAACCTGAAGCTGGCCAGCGGTTTCTGCCCGGTGGAGCGTCTGTGGCAGGCTGGCGTGAACGTCGCCGTCGGCACCGATGGCGCAGCGAGCAACAACGACCTCGACCTGCTCGGCGAAACCCGCACCGCCGCCCTGCTGGCCAAAGCCGTCGCCGGCTCGGCCACCGCGCTGGACGCCCATCGTGCGCTGCGCATGGCGACGCTCAACGGCGCCCGGGCCTTGGGCATCGAGACGCAGGTCGGTTCACTGGAGATTGGCAAGGCTGCGGATATCGTCGCCTTCGACCTGTCCGGCCTGGCCCAGCAGCCGGTCTATGACCCGGTTTCGCAGCTTATATATGCCACCGGCCGCGACTGCGTGAAACACCTTTGGGTCGCCGGCAAACAGTTACTCGACGACCGGCGCCTGACGCGCCTGGACGAACAACAACTGGGCGCCACCGCCCGGGCCTGGGGCCAGCGCATCAGCGGCCACACCGAATCGTAAACACCGCAGAGCAAACTCTGCGGCTACAGCCTTTTTTCAAGTTTTTCGAGGAATTGATCATGAGCAACGTCGACCACGCCGAAATCGCCAAATTCGAAGCCCTGGCCCATCGTTGGTGGGACCGCGAAAGCGAGTTCAAACCGCTGCACGACATCAACCCGCTGCGGGTCAACTGGATTGACGAGCGGGTCAATCTGGCCGGCAAGAAAGTCCTCGACGTCGGCTGCGGTGGCGGCATCCTCAGCGAAGCCATGGCTCAGCGCGGTGCAACCGTGACGGGCATCGACATGGGCGAGGCGCCACTGGCGGTCGCGCAGTTGCATCAGCTGGAATCCGGCGTCAACGTCGAATACCGGCAGATCACCGCCGAGGCCCTGGCCGAGGAAATGCCCGAGCAGTTCGACGTGGTCACTTGCCTGGAAATGCTTGAGCACGTACCGGATCCGTCGTCAGTGATCCGCGCCTGCTACCGCATGGTCAAGCCG
>NZ_QAIK01000180.1:130745-145086 GCF_003061005.1 Pseudomonas sp. HMWF021
TGTTCTTCTCGACCATCAACCGCAACCCGAAGGCGTATCTGTTCGCCATCGTCGGCGCCGAATACATCATGAAGCTGCTGCCGCGCGGCACCCACGACTTCAAGAAATTCATCCGCCCGTCCGAGCTGGGCGCCTGGAGCCGCATCGCCGGCCTGACTGTCAAGGACATCATCGGCCTGACCTACAACCCGCTGACCAAGCACTACAAGCTGGCCAACGACGTTGACGTCAACTACATGATCCAGACCCTGCGCGAGGAGTAAGCCGATGGCTATCAGAGCAGTTCTTTTCGACATGGACGGCACCCTGCTCGACACCGCGCCGGACTTCATCGCCATATGCCAGGCGATGCGCGCGGATCGCGGCTTGCCACCGATGAACGACAAGCACATCCGCGACGAGATCTCCGGCGGCGCCAAGGCGATGGTCGCGGTGACTTTCTCGATGGACCCGGAATCGCCGGGCTTCGAGGAACTGCGTCAGGAATTCCTCGAGCGCTATCTGGCCGGATGCGCGGTGCACAGCAAGCTCTTCGACGGCATGGGCGAACTGTTGGCCGATATCGAAAAGGCCAACCTGATCTGGGGTGTGGTCACCAACAAGCCGGTACGCTTTGCCGAGCCGATCATGCAACAGCTGGGGCTGGCCGAGCGCTCGGCGCTGCTGATCTGCCCGGATCACGTGAAAAACAGCAAACCGGACCCGGAGCCGCTGATCCTCGCGTGCAAGATGCTTGATCTGGATCCGTCGACGGTTCTGTTTGTGGGCGATGATCTGCGCGATATCGAGTCGGGCCGCGATGCCGGCACCAAGACCTGCGCCGTGACCTATGGCTATATCCACCCGGACGACAACCCGAGGCACTGGGGCGCGGACGTGGTGGTGGATCATCCGCTGGAGTTGCGCAAGGTGCTCGACAGCGCCCTTTGCAGCTGCTGATACGGCCTCTGTGGCGAGGGGATTCATCCCCGATGGGTTGCGAAGCAGCCCCCACATTCTTTCAGGTCGATTCGATATTCAGGTTTCACGACTGCTTCGCAGCCGGTCGGGGATAAATCCCCTCACCACCGGGAAGCAGGTCTTCATGAATGGATTGTGAGGTTTTTATGTTTGATTACACCGCCCGCCCCGAATTGCTCAAGGATCGGGTCATTCTGGTCACCGGTGCCGGTCGTGGCATCGGTGCGGCCGCCGCGAAAACCTACGCCGCTCATGGCGCCACCGTGCTGCTGCTGGGCAAGACCGAAGCCAATCTGACTCAGGTCTACGACGAGATCGAAGCCGCGGGCCACCCACAACCGGCGGTGATCCCGTTCAACCTCGAGACGGCCCTGCCGCATCAGTACGATGAGCTTGCAGCAATGATCGAGACCGAGTTCGGCCATCTCGACGGCCTGCTGCACAACGCCTCTATCATCGGGCCACGCACGCCGATCGAACAGCTGTCGGGCGAAAACTTCATGCGCGTCATGCAAGTCAACGTCAACGCCATGTTCATGCTGACCAGCACCCTGCTGCCGCTGCTCAAGCTGTCGCAGGATGCGTCGGTGGTGTTCACCTCCAGCAGCGTCGGGCGCAAGGGTCGCGCTTACTGGGGCGCCTACGGTGTATCCAAATTCGCCACCGAAGGCCTGATGCAAACCCTGGCCGATGAAGTCGACGGCGTGGCGCCGGTACGCTCCAACAGCATCAACCCGGGCGGCACGCGTACCAGCATGCGAGCACAGGCCTATCCTGGGGAAAACCCGCTGAACAATCCGACCCCGGAAGAGATCATGCCGGTGTACCTGTACCTGATGGGTCCGGACAGCACAGGCATCAATGGCCAGGCATTCAACGCGCAATAACTGCCATACGTCGCATTTGTTGCCGTGGCGGATTCCCGTCGCGGCACACATTTGCCGCTTCCAGCTGTCACATCCCAGTCAAATATCCGCCACCCACCCTCAAATCAAAAAGCCATCTCTTTGATTCATAACGTTTTTAATAAACATGAACCGAATGGCACGACTTTCGCTCTAATTTTCCTCAAAGCATGCCGTGTGAAGGCACTGGGGCAAGGCCGATTTCGATAGCTGACTAATCGTCATCAGGCAGACTAAACTTACGCCAAATGTCCTACGGGACTGATGGATCAGTATGACGCGCAGCCCATAGCCGCTCTCACCCAGCCTGTAAGACAGACTTACTGCTTAGGGGCTCACGCCATATGAAATCACCCTCCCAGACCAATGCAATTGACTTTGACAGTGCCAAATTGCAACGCCTGGGCTTTGGTCAGCTGCCTCCGCTTCTGGAACGCCCGGCCAGTCTGGCGCAATTGCGCCAGCAAATGAGCCTGCAACTGCAAACCAGTCTTGAGCCGCAACGAATCCTCGGTCTGTTTTTCCGCGAAGTTCAACGCCTTGTGCCGCTGGATGCCTTGAGCTATGTGCATTCGGGCAGCGACCTGCGCCTGGAGTTCGGCGCACGCGGCCACCATTCGGTCAGCTACAGCCTCAGCCACGAAGGCGAGCATCTGGGCGAACTGGTGTTTCGTCGAAACCAGCGTTTCAGCGAGCAGGATCAGGGCAACCTCGAATCGCTGCTGTCGTCGCTGCTGTTCCCGATGCGCAACGCCCTGCTCTACCGCGCCGCGACGCAGAGTGCATTGCGCGACCCGTTGACCGGAACCGGCAACCGGATCGCCATGGAACAGACCCTGCAACGCGAGATCGACATGTCGCGCCGGCACCTGCAACCGCTGTCGGTGTTGATGCTCGACATCGACCATTTCAAACGGGTCAACGACAGTCACGGTCATAGCGCCGGGGATGACGTGCTCAAAGCGGTGGCGGCATCGATCAAGGGCCAGTTGCGCAATGTCGACATGGTGTTTCGCTACGGCGGAGAAGAGTTTCTGATCCTGCTGTCCAACACCGGTCGGGAAGCGGCAGCAATGGTTGGTGAACGTCTGCGGCATGCTGCGCAGGCGGCAGAATACTTCGCCGATGGCCAGTTGATCGATCTGACAGTGAGCCTCGGTTGCTCGACCCTGCTGCCAGGGGAATCGGCCGACAGCCTGTTGCGCCGCGCCGACAGTGCGCTATACGTGGCAAAGCGCGAGGGGCGCAATCGCCTGGCGATGGCGGGCTGAATTCTCCCACACACAAAAAACCTGTGGGAGCGAGCTTGCTCGCGAACGCGGTATGTCAGCCAGACAAACGCCCACTGACACACCTTCTTCGCGAGCAAGCCCGCTCCCACATTGGGGTTTGCGTTTGCCGAAAATCAGCTTTCTACGAGTGCCCGCCGCTCACGTCCATGCAGCGCACGCTCAGCGGTTTCCAGTTGCATGCACCGCTCAAGGAACAGGTACATGTAGTCGTAGCTTTTGCAGACTGCCTGGCGTAACTCGATCTGCAAGGCCTTGCTCGGGTTCGTCCCGGCCAGAGTACAGATGATCTCCAGTGCTTCCCACGGGTGGGCATCGTCATACTGCGCGTGCATTTTCAGCCACTTCATTGCGCGCTTGCGGTCTTCTTCGGGGAAAGCCGCTGCATACACACCCGTGGAGCACACCAGCGCCGACCACTCCCCGGTCGCGCCCTCGATGGCGTAGTTGGTGGCGGCGATGGCGACAATCAGCGAATCCGCCGAACTGGTGTGCCAGCACCAATGACTCAGGGCATGCAGTTCCGGTGGCACCTGCTGGGCCTGCAAATCCTCTAGGCTTACGCCATGCGCGCGACTCCAGTGCACCCAGTAGTCGGCATGATTGAGTTCGACGCGGATATTACGCATCAGCCAGCGTCGCGCCATGTCTTCACCCGGATGACGGGCAAATCGGGTTTTGGTGAGGTTCTGCGCCATGTACAAGGCGAATTGCTCAACAACCGGCCAGCCCCCGATCAGGTACTGACGCATGGTTCTGGCGCTGAGTTTATTATCACGCATGCGCATGTACAGCTCATGTTCGACAACCCGGCGCTTGCTCTCGCTGCAATCCAGAATGAGCTGTTGTGCCCAGGCAGGATAACTTGCAGCTTCCATGAGTGGTCCGGTTCGGTTGAATGTGTCGATCACTGTTCGGCTCCTTTTGATTTGTGATTGTAAGGATCGGCAAGAGACTTCAACGGAACGTGCCAGGCGCTTTGAATAACAACGGCTGCGGTCTGGCGGGCCGACTTTGCAAACTGTCACAGGTAAACAATTGGGGGCGTTCAATGACATAACCCTGAGCGTAATCCACACCAATTTCAAGCAGTGCCTGCTCGATCTGTGCTGTTTCTACGAACTCTGCAATCGTCTGCTTACCCATGACATGCCCGATGTGATTGATCACTTCGACCATAGCGCGGTTAATCGGGTCGTCCAGCATATCCTTCACGAAACTCCCGTCGATCTTCAGGAAGTCTACAGGTAAATGTTTCAAGTACGCGAATGAAGACATTCCGGCACAAAAGTCATCCAGTGAAAAGTAGCAACCTAAGCCCTTGAGTTCATTAATAAATCGAATAGCACTACCAAGATTTGAAATTGCACTGGTCTCAGTAATTTCAAAACAAATCATTTCAGGAGGTATGCCGTAGTTAACAAACTGTTCACGCAGAAAGTGCAAAAACGCGTCATCTCCTATAGTAATGCCTGAAAGATTAATCGCACACATTGCCAAAGTGCCTTCGTGCTCTTGTGCAATACATTGAGCAATTACCTTAAATACGTTTTGCACTACCCAACGATCCAGCGATGTCATCAGCCCGTACCGCTCGGCAGCGGGAATGAAACTGTCAGGCAAAATCATGCGCCCGGCTTCATCATGCAGACGCAGGAGAATCTCGATGTGCCCGCCGGCCTTTCCGGCTGCGCTCAGCGGGGTGATTTCCTGGGCGTAGAGGCAAAAGCGGTTTTCCTCCAGGGCCATGTGCAACCGTTGCACCCAGGCCATCTCACCGAAACGCAGCGAGAGTTCCGAATCATCGGCGTGATAGACCTGAACCCGGTTGCGGCCCTTCTCCTTGGCCATGTAGCAGGCCATATCCGCTGCACGCAGTGACGCCTCCAGCGTGGTCGGTGCTTGCGCCACATGCACGAGGCCAATGCTCACGGTTGTCACGAAAGGACGCCCCTTCCAGACAAAATGCAGATTCTGCACGGTCTGTCGCAAACTCTCGGCGATCTTCTCTGCCGCTTCCGGCGCGCAGTTTTCCAGAAGGATGCCGAACTCGTCGCCACCCAGGCGCGCCAGGGTATCGCCCTCGCGCAATCCCGATTGCAACAGCGCGCAGATATGGCGCAGCAACTCATCACCTGCGGCATGTCCACAGGTGTCGTTGACCAGTTTGAATTGATCCAGATCGAGGAACATCAAGGCGTGACGCCCCGGCTGCCGGGTCAGGTTATGCAGCGCTTGTTCCAGGCGATATTCAAACTCGCGGCGGTTGGCCAGCCCGGTCAAGGCATCGTGAGTGGCCTGCCAGGACAGATTGGCAATGTATTGCCGCTCCTGGGTCATGTCGTGCAGTACCAGCACCGTGCCGCTGACGTTGCCGGCATTGCGGATCGGCGCGCCGACCAGGGTGACCGAAACCGTACTGCCGTCCAGGCGCTGGATCAGCCTCGAGTGCTCGCTCCCGCCGCTTAGCTGCCCGCTGAGGATGTGCTCGATCAGGGTCAGGCCCTCGGCCTGCGCGTTTTCGTCGAGCAGATTGAACAATGCCGCGAGCGGCAGACCGGCGGCCTGCTCGCCCTTCCAGTGGGTCATCGCTTCGGCAGCCGGGTTCATGTAATCGATGGCCCCGGTGACATCGGTGGTGATGACGCCATCGCCGATCGACTGCAGGGTTACATGGGCCCGATCCTTCTCCAGTTGCAGCGCCTGAGCAAAGGCATGCCGCTGTTTGAGCAACTTGTGCGTGCGTAACAGCGCCAGCACGATCAGGCCCAGCGCCGTGGCCAGGTTGGTCAACAGCAACAGGCGCAAGATCACCCGAGAACCTTCACCCAAAGCATCGCTGAAAGCTTTGGCGGCAGGCGTGACGCCATCGTTGATGGCAAAGATTCGCGCCTTCCAGCGCTGAATGTCACTCTCGGTAGCGGCATTGGCGGTGATGCGCTCGTGCATCTCCCGCGCCACGGAATCGAGTTCCACCAGATACGCGTCACCCACCGTCCAGCGCTCAATGGCGGTTTCCAGATAACTGAAATGCCGGAAGTTGAGGTAAAGCCAGATCAGGCTGGAGACGTCATCCGGGTGGTTGCCGCCCTTGAGAATGCCTTCGCGCGCAGATTGCAGGTCCGGTGGCTGGCGATCGAGCGCCAGACGCAATTGATGCCCGCCCTGCGGCACCGCGATCGCATTCTGGTATTTGAGGTAGATCGCCTCGTCACGGCTGTCCGCGTACAGATTGAGGTAATAGATGGCGTCCTTCTGGCCCTTCGACCAGAGGCTCTCACCTGCGACATAGCCACGAACCGCAGACAGGACGTAAAGACTCACGCCCCCCAATAGCGCTTGAAACAGTACGACGGCGATGAATGGCCAGACGATACCCAACAACCGTGGCGTTCCGAGAGTCCGCTTTTGCTTCATGAGGTCCCTTGCACCAGTACTGCCAGATGAACACTGGAAAAAACCGTTCCTGACCCGTCAGCCTAGGCTAATTTTCGACTTTTCGAAGTGGCTGGCGTGCCGTCTTGCACACTGATCGTGCAATCGAGCAGCACCAATAGCTCATCCGACTCTTTTAACTCAAGGGAATTCAAGCACTAAGCACAAACTGACAGCCTCACTCAGGAGCGCTGGATTTGCTGCAAGTGGCCGTAAAGCTTTGCATAGAGACCGCCATCGGCGATCAATTGCAGATGATCGCCATCTTCGGCGACCTGCCCGCCATCAAACACCAGCACCCGATCGGCCTGTTTCACCGCCGACAAGCGATGGGCAATGATCAGCGTGGTACGGCCGTTGAGGAAACGCGCCATGGCTTGATGAAGGTTGTATTCGGTAGCGGCATCGAGAGCGGAGGTGGCTTCGTCGAGGATGACCACTTTCGGCTCGGCGAGGATCATCCGCGCAATCGCCAGACGCTGGCGCTGACCACCGGACAGGCGCACGCCGGAACGTCCGACGATGCTGTCCAGGCCCTCCGGCAACGCACGCAGGGTGGCCGCAAGCTGGGCGATTTCCAGCGCCTGCCAGCAGGCTTCGTCGCTGCGGGTGCGGCCCATGGTCAGGTTGGCCCGCACGGTGTCGTTGAACAGCGCCGGATGCTGCAACACCACCGCGACGTTTTCGCGAATCAGTTCAAGGCCGATTTCCTGCTGGGTCGAACCACCAAAACGAATCGTGCCCGCCGACGGCGTATACAGCCCCAGCAGCATTTGCACCAAGGTACTTTTGCCGCCGCCGCTGGCACCGACAATCGCGACTTTCTCTCCGGGAGCGATGGACAGGTTCATCTGATCCAGCACCAGCTCATCGGCATAACCAAAGCTCAGGCCCTGCACTTCGATGCCCACGGTTTCGCGCCCCTTGAACGGATCGACGCCACCCGGATATTGCGGCTCGTCGGCCCGCGCCAACAGTTCGTTGATCCGCGCCAGCGCACCGCCCGCCGCGTAGTAGGCGTACTGCAGATTGAGCAGTTGTTCGACCGGGCCGATCATGAACCACAGGTAACTGAACACCGCGAGCATCTGCCCGATCGACAGGTCGGAAAACAGCACCGTGAGCATCGCCGCGGCGCGAAAGATATCGATGCCGAACTGGAACAGCAGACCGCTGGCACGGTTCGAGGCGTCGGTCTTCCACTGCGAGTTGACCGCGTAATTGCGCACTTCCTGCGCACGCAAGCCAAGCCGCCCGAGGAAGAAGCCCTGACGGTTGCCGGCACGCACTTCCTGGATCGCATCGAGGGTTTCACTCAAGGCCTGAGTGAAACGCGAGGTGCTGTCGTTCTCCAGTTTCTTCAGGTGCTTGACCCGTTTGCCCAGCTGTACCGTGGCGTAGATCACCAGCGGGTTGAACAGCAGAATCAGCAACGCCAGTTTCCAGTGCATCCACATCAGGATGCTGGCGGTGCCGACCAGGGTCAGCATCGCCACCAGAAAACGGCTGAGGGTTTCGCCGACGAACTTGTCGAGGGTGTCCAGATCAGTGACCAAGTGCGTGGTCACGGTGCCGCTGCCCAGGCTTTCGTATTCGCCGAGGGAGATACGTTTGAGGCGCTCGATCAGGCGCACACGAATGCGGTACACGATGTCTTTTGCCAGCCGGGCAAAGAGCCGCGCCTGCAACACGCCAAAACACAGGGCGCTGCAACGCAGGGTCAGCGTTACCACCAGCATCAGGCCGATATAACCCGCCGCTTGCTGCCACATCGTCGGCAACACATGGTTCATGACTTTCAACGCGGCGTCGCCGTGGCCGAGCAGAACTTCGTCCACCAGCAACGGCAACAGCAACGGAATCGGCACGCTGCACAGCGTCGCCAGTACGGCCACGCCGTTGGCGATCCACAGGGATTTTTTGTGATGAAGTGCCAGACGCCGGACTTCTGCCCAGCTCAGCCGGTCGACACGCTTTACGGCTGGCGTGTCATCGGCCCGGTCAGGCACAGGCTGCGCGCTCCAGCCAGCGACCGAGCAATGGCGAGAGTTCACTGAGGGGTTGATAGCCGTTGGTCAACAACGCCAGTTGGCCGTTGCGCTCGGCGAGCAGGGTCGGAAAACCTGCAATGCCCAGATCCTGCACCCAATTGAAATCCGCCAGAGTGGCTTCATGCTGTTCAGCACGATCAAACAGCGCGGCGAATTCGATACGCGGTACGCCGGCCTTTTCCGCCAGTTCCACCAGTACGCTGGCCTGAGTGACATCGCGGCCCTCGGCGTAAAACGCTTGCTGAATCAGCCCCAACAGTGTCCACGCGCAATCCGGCGCCAGGCTGCGCGCGGTGACAATGGCCCGGCAGGCCGGCTCAGTGTCGTAGACGAAGCCGTCGGGCAATGCACCGTCGAACTTGAACGACTGGCCGGTGGCCTCGTTGACCGCTTGCCAGTGCTCAAGGATATAGCGCCGCGTGGTCGGTTCCAGCGCCGCACCGCTACCAGTGCGCAAACCGCCGACCACCAGATGCAATTCCACCCCGGCTGCCTGCGCCTGCTCGACCAATGCCTTGGCGACCGGAGCGAACCCCCAGCACCAGGAACACATCGGATCCATCACATAGAGCAGGCGCGCAGTCATGATCAGGCCTCGGTGGATGCTTGTTTATAGTTGTAGCCGATCGGGTGCGGCATGTTGCGCGCCTTGGCCAGTTCGATCTGCTTCTGCCGATCAATGGCGCTGCGGCGGGTTTTCTCGCTCAACTTGTCCCAGCAATGCGGGCAGCTGATGCCGGCCACGTAGTGTTCGGAGGCGCGATCTTCAACGCTGACCGGTGTGCGGCAGGCATGACATTGATCGTAGTCGCCTTCGCTGAGGTCGTGACGCACGGTCACGCGGTTGTCGAACACGAAGCAGTCGCCCTGCCACTTGGTCTCTTCCTGCGGCACCTCTTCGAGGTACTTCAGGATGCCGCCCTTGAGGTGGTAAACCTCTTCGAAACCCTCGCCCAGCATGTAACTGGAGGCTTTCTCGCAGCGAATGCCGCCGGTGCAGAACATCGCGACCTTCTTGTGCACGGCCGGGTCGAAGTGCTCTTTGATGTAGTCGGGGAATTCGCGAAAACTGGTGGTTTTCGGATCGATGGCGCCTTCGAAGGTGCCGATCGACACTTCGTAGTCGTTGCGGGTGTCGATCAGCAGCACTTCCGGGTCGCTGATCAGCGCGTTCCAGTCCTGCGGCTCGACGTAGGTGCCGACCTTTTTGTTCGGGTCCACGCCTTCGACGCCAAGGGTGACGATCTCTTTTTTCAGCTTGACCTTGGTGCGGTAGAACGGCTGCTCGTCGCAGTACGACTCTTTGTGGTCGATGTCGATCATGCGCGGGTCGTTCTTCAGCCAGGCGAGCAGGCCGTCGATGCCTTCGCGGCTGCCGGACACCGTGCCGTTGATGCCTTCTTCGGCGATCAGCAGGGTGCCTTTGATACCGTTGTCGACCATCGCTTGCAGCAGGGGCTCGCGCAGGTTGACGTAATCTTCGAGGGTGACGAACTTATACAGTGCCGCCACGACAATCGGTTGTGTCATGGGTATTTCTCCAGGTGGCTACCCTCGCAAAGGGTGAACCGGATTCAAAAAAAAACGCGCCAGGTGAGCGGCGCGTTGCGGATTCTAGCAAAAAAGATCGCAGCCTGCGGCAGCTCCTGCAGGGAACTCAATCCAATGCAGGAGCTGCCGCAGGCTGCGATCTTTTGATCTTAATGTTTGCTACCGCCGGCACAGGTCGGCGACGCAGGAGCGGCGCCCACCTCTGCCCATTCCTGCGGGGTGTAGGTGTGCAGCGCCAACGCATGGAACTCGCCCATCAGCTCGCCCAGCGTGCCGTAGACTTTCTGGTGGCGCTTGACCCGGTTCAGGCCTTCGAACTGCGCGCTGACCACCACCGCCTTGAAGTGCGTCTGTAACCCGCGACTGTGCATGTGGCTTTCGTCCAGCACTTGCAGATGCTCAGGCTGCAGCAGGCCCAGCGTCGATTCGATGCGTTGTTGCATGCTCATCACGAACTCCGCTTACTTCTTCTTGGCCGGCGCAGCGCCTTTCGGTGCCAGCTCGTTGGTCATGTCGTCGAGCAACTTGTTGACGACAGGCACGGCGCTTTCCAGCTTGGCCTGGGTCATCTGGGCCGATTGCTGGGTCAGCTGCGGCATTTTTTCCAGGACTTTCTTGCCCAGTGGCGACTGGTAGAACGCGACCAGGTCTTTCAGCTCCGATTCGCTGAAGTTGCTGGTGTAGAGCTTGACCATGTCAGGCTTGAGCTTGTTCCAGCCGATGGCCTGGTCCAGGGCGGCGTTGGCCTTGGCCTGGTAGGTTTCCAGTACGGCTTTCTTGGATTCCGGCGCTTTGGTCTGTTCAAAACGCTGAGCGAACATTTGCTGCACTTGCATGTACACCGGAGTGCCCAGCTTGTCAGCGTGCGCCAGGGTCAGGAAAGCTTCAGCACTGGCGTTGTGGCTGGCGGTATCGGCAAGCACCTGGCCGCTGGCGCAAACCAGTGCAACCGCGGTGCAGATGGCACGAAGACGAGTCATCGAGTTTCCTTTTCAGCTAGGCGAGGTCAAACCCCAAGGGCGACCATTCTGCGCCTAAAAAACCTCGTGGCTCAACCCCCGAGCCTTGCCGCGCTTGATTGGCCGGGTTTTACCGGTCAACAATCGGTTCGAGGGAACCACCTGGGCCTGACCGGGCCTAAACTGCGCAAACGAACCAACAGGAGTGTGCACGATGAGCCGTATCGAAACCGACAGCCTGGGCCAGATCGAAGTCCCGGACGACGCCTACTGGGGTGCTCAGACGCAACGCTCGCTGATCAACTTCGCCATTGGTCAGGAACGCATGCCGCTGCCGGTACTGCACGCCCTGGCCCTGATCAAGAAAGCCGCCGCCCGGGTCAACGACCGCAACGGCGACCTGCCCGCCGACATCGCCCGCCTGATCGAACAAGCCGCCGACGAAGTCCTCGACGGCCAGCACGACGACCAGTTTCCGCTGGTGGTCTGGCAGACCGGCAGCGGCACCCAGAGCAACATGAACGTCAACGAAGTGATCGCCGGTCGCGCCAACGAACTGGCCGGCAACCCGCGCGGCGGCAAGACGCCGGTGCACCCCAACGATCACGTCAACCGCTCGCAAAGCTCCAACGATTGCTTCCCTACCGCCATGAGCATCGCCACTGCCAAAGCCGTGCAGGAACAATTGCTGCCGGCAATCGCCGAGCTGTCCGGCGGTCTGGCCGAACTGGCCGCACGGCACATGAAACTGGTGAAGACCGGCCGCACGCACATGATGGACGCGACGCCGATCACCTTCGGTCAGGAGCTGTCGGGTTTCATAGCACAGCTGGATTACGCCGAACGGGCGATCCGCGCCGCGCTGCCGGCGGTGTGTGAACTGGCGCAGGGCGGCACTGCCGTCGGCACCGGGCTGAATTCGCCACACGGTTTTGGCGAAGCGATTGCCGCCGAACTCGCCGCCCTCTCCGGCCTGCCGTTCGTTACCGCGCCGAACAAGTTCGCCGCGCTGGCCGGGCATGAGCCGCTGACCAGTCTGTCCGGCGCCTTGAAGACGCTCGCCGTGGCTCTGATGAAAATCGCCAACGACCTGCGCCTGCTCGGCTCCGGCCCACGCGCAGGGCTTGCCGAAGTGAAATTGCCGGCGAACGAGCCGGGCAGCTCGATCATGCCCGGCAAGGTCAACCCGACCCAGTGCGAAGCGCTGTCGATGCTGGCCTGCCAGGTGCTGGGTAACGATGTCACCATCGGCATCGCGGCCAGTCAGGGTCACCTGCAACTGAACGTGTACAAACCGGTGATCATCCACAACGTGCTGCAATCGATTCGCCTGCTCGCCGACGGTTGCAGCAACTTCCAGCAGCACTGCATCGCCGGTCTCGAGCCGGATGCGCAGGTCATGGCCCAGCACCTGGAACGTGGCCTTATGCTGGTGACCGCGCTGAACCCGCACATCGGTTACGACAAATCGGCAGAAATCGCCAAGAAGGCTTACGGTGAAGGCCTGACTTTGCGTGAGGCAGCGCTGCAGCTGGGCTATCTGACCGATGAAGAGTTCGATGCCTGGGTGCGGCCGGAGAACATGATCGAGGCTGGCGCCAAGGGCTGACTCCTGTAGCGCCTTACAGGCCGCCTTCGCGAGCAAGCCCGCTCCCACATTTTGATCGGTGTACGCCGTACCAATGTGGGAGCGGGCTTGCTCGCGAAGAACGATAACGCGGTCTAACTGGCTGCAATCCGCATCCGCCGCGCTTTCAGCCCGGCAATCAGCGACGGGCCCAACGCCACCAGCGCCGACCCCAGCACCACCAGCACCGCCCCGCCATAACCCAGCCCGTTGATCTGCTCGGCGTGCACATAGTCCGGCCACACCGCGGCGGCAATCGCCACCGCGCCAAAGGTCACCAACGGCGTGATCGCCAACGTCGCACTGACCCGCGACGCCTCCCAATGCGCCAGCGCCTCGGCAAAGGCACCGTAGGCAATCAGCGTATTCATGCAGCACGCCAGCAGCAGCCAGCCCTGCAACGGGCTCAACTCCAGCGCTTTGAGTGGGTGCACCCACGGCGTCAGCAGCAGCGCGCAGAACAGGTAGATCACCATCATCACCTGCAGCGAATTCCACACCGTGAGCAATTGCTTCTGACCCAGCGCATAGAAGGTCCAGACCGTCGATGCCAGCAGCACCAGCAACACGCCGGCGGTGTAGTCCGACAACGACGTCAGCAACTCGGCCAGCCGCTGATTGAAAAACAGCACGAAGCCGATCAACAGCACCGCCAGGCCAATGCCCTGACCGATACTGAAGCGCTCCTTGAACACGAACAGGCTGGCGATCAGCAACATGATCGGCCCCATCTGCACCACCAGTTGCGCAGTGCCGGGGCTCAGCAGGTTGAGGCCCATCAGGTACAACACGTAGTTGCCCACCAGCCCGAGCACCGCCATCAACACCAGCCAGCCGCCCTTTGGCCCCAGCACCTTGCGACTGGGCAAGCGCCTGACCGAGGCCAGATAAACGAACAGGCATCCCCCGGAGACCAACAGGCGAAACCAGGTCACGGTGATCGGGTCCATCACCTGCAATACCTGTTTGAGCTTGATCGGCAGGATGCCCCACAAAAACGCCGTCAGCAGCGCCAGGAACAGACCGTAGACCCAGCGACCGGATGAAATGTGCATGCGAACCCCAATGCCTGCTGACAAGAGCGGTCATTCTAGGCTCGCCGTCAGGCGTAACACAGGGACAGTTCGGGCCAGGCCGCGAATGAAACTGTGCAGGTCGCAGTATTAAATTGACGCTTTGCCGTTGATCGGCTCGCCGGGCGCGCCAAGTGCTTCAGGCATAAGCTCATTGGATCCTTTCAACGGATCACTCAAGGAGCCAGGTCATGTACGGAATGCGCGCCCACGACACCGCCCCCGCCACGCACTTTCGCAGCGACCGGTTATGTCGGGTCAATGGCGAATTGTTTTTCTGCACGCGGGAGAACACCCTCGAAGGGCCGTTCGACAGCGCCGAAAAGGCAGAGCAGGAAATTCAGGCGTACATCGCGCGGATGCAGGTTGTGGATTCCAACTGGTCATCAGGTTGATCCCATCGCTGGCAAGCCAGCTCCCACAGTGTTCCAGGGTGTTCACAAATACAGGCAACACCTTCAGAACCTGTGGGAGCTGGCTTGCCAGCGATG
>NZ_QAIK01000181.1 GCF_003061005.1 Pseudomonas sp. HMWF021
AGGGACTGTATGGCTATGGCAACACGACCCTCTCCATTGGCGCATTCACTGCCGCCGGCGCCCTGACATCGCCCTGGACAACGGTCGTCATGACCGTAGCCCCCTGATACCCCTCGCGGGACACCGGGCGTTGCTGCTTTGTGCAACGCCCCTCACCTAGTCCTACGCACGTCGCCTCATCCCCGCTATACTTCCCGGCTTTTCCTGAATAAATGCCAATAGGGTCCCGCCGCGCATGGATAAGACCTACCAGCCGCACGCCATTGAAACTTCCTGGTACAACACCTGGGAGTCCGAGAACTACTTCGCCCCGCAAGGCGCGGGCGATTCCTACACCATCATGATCCCGCCGCCGAACGTCACCGGCAGCCTGCACATGGGTCACGGTTTCAACAACGCGATCATGGACGCCCTGATCCGTTTCCGCCGCATGCAGGGTCGCAACACCCTGTGGCAGCCGGGCACCGACCACGCCGGTATCGCCACGCAGATGCTGGTGGAGCGTCAACTCGAAGCCACCGGCCAGAACCGCCACGACCTGGGCCGCGAAAAATTCCTCGAGAAAGTCTGGGAGTGGAAGGATCAGTCCGGCGGCAACATCAGCCGTCAGATCCGTCGCCTCGGTTCGTCCGTAGACTGGAGCCGCGAGCGCTTCACCATGGACGACGGTCTCTCGGAAGCCGTTAAAGAAGCCTTCGTGCGCCTGCACGAAGACGGCCTGATCTACCGCGGCAAGCGTCTGGTCAACTGGGACACCAAGCTGCACACGGCGATTTCCGACCTCGAAGTGGAAAACCACGACGAGAAAGGTTTCCTGTGGAACCTCAAGTACCCGCTGGCCGACGGCGCGAAAACTGCTGAAGGCAACGACTTCCTGATCGTCGCGACCACCCGTCCGGAAACCATGCTCGGCGACTCCGCCGTCGCGGTTAACCCGAACGACGAGCGCTACAAAGCCCTGATCGGCAAATTCGTCGAGCTGCCACTGGTTGGCCGCCGCATCCCGATCATCGCCGACGATTACTGCGATCCTGAATTCGGCACCGGCTGCGTGAAAATCACCCCGGCCCACGACTTCAACGACTACGAAGTCGGCAAGCGCCACAACCTGCCGCTGCTGAACATCTTCGACAAGAACGCCAACGTGCTGCCAGCGGCGCAGGTGTTCAATCTCGACGGCACACTGAACGACAGCATCGACGGCAAGATTCCGGCCGAATACGCCGGTCTCGAGCGTTTCGAAGCGCGCAAGCAGATCGTTGCTGCGTTCGACGCCGCGGGCCTTTTGGTCAGCGTCGACGATCACAACCTGAAAGTACCGAAAGGCGACCGTTCCGGCACCGTGATCGAGCCGTGGCTGACCGACCAGTGGTACGTGTCGACCAAGCCTCTGGCCGAGCCGGCGATTGCTGCCGTTGAAGACGGCCGTATCCAGTTCGTGCCCAAGCAGTACGAGAACATGTACTTCTCGTGGATGCGCGACATCCAGGACTGGTGCATCAGCCGTCAGTTGTGGTGGGGCCACCGGATTCCGGCCTGGTACGACGAGTCGGGCAAGGTCTACGTCGGTCGCGACGAAGCCGAAGTGCGTGCCAAGCACAACCTCGGCCCGGACGTTGCGCTGCAACAGGACAACGACGTGCTCGACACCTGGTTCAGCTCGGGTCTGTGGACGTTCTCCACCCTGGGCTGGCCGGAAAAGACCGAGTTCCTGAAGAAATTCCACTCCACCGACGTGCTGGTCACCGGGTTCGACATCATTTTCTTCTGGGTTGCCCGGATGATCATGCTGACCATGCACCTGATCAAAAACGAGGACGGCACCCCGCAGGTGCCGTTCAAGACCGTTTACGTGCACGGTCTGGTGCGTGATGGCCAGGGCCAGAAGATGTCCAAGTCCAAGGGCAACGTCCTTGATCCGCTGGACATCATCGACGGCATCGAGCTGGAAGATCTGGTGCAGAAACGCACCTCCGGCATGATGCAGCCGAAACTGGCGAAGAAGATCGAGAAGCAGACCCGCGACGAGTTCGCCGACGGCATCGCCAGCTACGGCACCGACGCCCTGCGCTTCACCTTCTGCTCGCTGGCGTCCACCGGTCGCGACATCAAGTTCGACATGGGCCGCGTCGAAGGCTACCGCAACTTCTGCAACAAGATCTGGAACGCCGCGCGTTATGTTCTGGACAAGGGTGAAGACTGCGGCCAGAACGGCGAAGCCTATGAGCTGTCGCTGGCGGATCGCTGGATCATCTCGCAACTGCAACGCACCGAAGCCGAAGTGACCCGCCAACTGGATCAGTTCCGTTTTGACCTCGCTGCGCAAGCGCTGTACGAGTTCATCTGGAACCAGTATTGCGACTGGTACCTGGAACTGTCCAAGCCAGTGCTGTGGGACGAAAACGCGCCGGTCGAGCGTCAGCGCGGCACCCGTCGCACGCTGGTGCGCGTGCTGGAAGTGGCGCTGCGTCTGGCGCATCCGTTCATGCCGTTCATCACTGAAGAAATCTGGCAGCGCATCGCGCCGCTGGCCGGCATTCAGGGCAAGACGATCATGCTGCAACCATGGCCGGTGGCCAATGAAGAGCGCATCGATCCGGCCGCCGAAGACGACATCGAATGGCTCAAGGGCCTGATGCTCGGCACGCGCAACATCCGTGGCGAGATGAACATCGGCCCGGGCAAACCGCTGCCGATCTACCTGAAGAACGTCAGCGCCGAAGACCAGCGCCGCCTTGCCGAGAACGAAGCGTTGCTGAAGAAGCTGGCGCGTCTGGAATCGATCACCGTCCTGGCCGCTGGCGAAGAAGCACCGCTGTCCGCCACCGCGCTGGTTGGCGAGATGGAAGTGCTTGTGCCGATGGCTGGTCTCATCGACAAGGGCGCCGAGCTGGCACGTCTGGACAAGGAAATCCTGCGTCTGCAGGGCGAAGTCCAGCGGGTGGGCGGCAAGCTGTCCAACGCCGGTTTCGTTGACAAGGCCCCGGCCGAAGTCATCGAGAAGGAACGCGCCAAACTGGCCGAAGCTGAGCAGGCCTTGGGCAAACTGGCCGAGCAGCATGCGCGGATTTCCAGCCTGTAAACTCACTGTGCCGAACTAAAAAGGGAGACCGAAATGGTCTCCCTTTTTTACAAGCAAAGTATCCTTAAGGGGCTTTCGATGGCGGTATGAACACTGGCCCGCTTGGACCACTGTCAGTTATAGGAGTGTTACGCGTGTTAATCCATTTTTTTTCACGATAAGAAAAGAAGGTGGACGTTCCACTCGCTACATCATATGAACCGCTACCAGTGTTAACCGAAGTGGGTTTGGAGGCCCGGTTGAACACAATAATGCCGCTATTGTATTCATTCGGCCCCTTTGGCAATGTCACGACACCCGTCCAGCCATAAGTTTGTCCATCGTCAACCACATACATGGTTGCACCATCCTGGTCCAACGTCACCGTACCAACAGGTTCATTATTCCGCCGATCTTCATTTGGCGAGCTTCCGGCTACAGCATTGAATGCAATAACCGTTGCTGCGAGACAAAACAAAAATCTGTTCATATGCATCACCCTTAAGTAAGTGCTTGATTGAATGCCTTAATATCAGAAAACAATCCAGCCGAAGCCTATCTTAAAGAAAAACTCCCAACCACTGTCAGAAATGACAGTATTTAAGACTAAAAAGAAATAAAGAACATTTCAAAAGGATATAAATCCGACACATCAAGCTTTTTAGCAGGACGGGCATATAACGATAAAATCATCACAAAATACCAAAACACACTAAAAAACTGTCAACTCTGACAGGTTTCCGCATCAGAAATCCATCATAACCTTTTTGTATCCGTACTATCCAA
>NZ_QAIK01000036.1:0-27076 GCF_003061005.1 Pseudomonas sp. HMWF021
CCAGGGCATTCTCCACGACATCATGCTCAGCCTGGCGACGCAGGTCGGCGTGCCGGCCGAATTTCACGTGCTGCCGCGCACCCGCGTGCAAAGTGCCATGGAGCGCGGTGAAGTCGACGTGCGCTGCTATGCCGCACAATCGTGGCTGCCGAATCAGTCCGGAGACTACATCTGGAGCATTCCGCTGCTGTTCCAGCGCGATTTGCTGATCAGCGGCCATGATCAACCGCCCCTTGTCGATCCCGCCCGCCTCCCCCGTCAATCGATCGGCACCGTGCTCGGCTACACCTACCCGACTCTGCAACCCATGTTCGACGCCGATCGCCTGCAACGCGAAGACGCGCGCAATCAGGAGCAAGTGCTGGAAAAACTCTTGGCCGGCCGCTACCGCTATGCGGTGAGCAATCAATGGACCCTGGACTGGTTCAACCAGCGCCTGCTGCCCGAACAGCAACTGCAAGGGGTAGCGGTGCTGCAGGAGCAGCATGTCGGCTGTTATGTGAGGAATGACCCGCAGGTGCCGGTGCAGCGAATTCTGCGCACGTTGCTGCGGATGAAAATGTCGGGGGAGATTGATGAGATTATCCGGTTGTATACCGGGTCCTCGGAAACCACCCCATAACCCATTGTGGGAGCGGGCTTGCTCGCGAAGGCGGTGTGTCAGTCACCTGATTCGTTAACTGGCACACCGTCTTCGCGAGCAAGCCCGCTCCCACAGGGAGGCATTTCCGACAGAGAATTATTCAGTAACCGTGCGACTCGCGGAATTTCTGGTAGTCGTGGAATTCGATCCACTCGACCACATCGTACGGCAGATAAAGCTGCTGCCGGGCGCGGGAAATGGCGATGTACACGGCGCAGATCCGCTTGTCGAACGCATAAGCGTCCCTGAACTGCACGTTGGTCAGCAACTCGGGCGTCAGCAAAACCCGATCAAACTCCATGCCGCCCGCCTCCTGCGCCTGCATCAGCAGACAGCTTTTGCCGGGGCCACCGATCATCCGGTTGAGCCGGGTCAGATCAGCCACCTTGAAGCCTTTTTCCAGCTCGGCCTCGACCCACAGAAACGCCTCGTCGAACTGGTTGGCATCGCGTACCTGCTGCCACTTCGGCAGGTCGCTGAAGTAGCGATGCGGGCCTTTCTCGCTGTGCTCGGCACTGTAGTAATCGGCCTTGAACAACTCGATGGCGCTGATCATGAAATGCTCAAGATCGCGCTGCGCTTTCATGTCGGCAAAGCTGAACAGGCAGTTGGCATCGTGCAGTTGCATGGCCCACTTCATCGTGTCCCACGGTGAGGCTGTCAGCACCACGCAGCCTTCAGGTGGCACGAAGCCCAGTGGATAGAACTCGATGCCGACGTCCGCCTCACGCGCGCCCTCGAAGGGCACCTTGCCTTTTTCCGAGTGCCGGGAAATCAACGGATTGACCAGACGTTCGACGTTGCGCCCGGAGCGCACGGAATAAGTGATATCGCTCTGGCGTACTTCACGCTTTCTTTTCACCAGATCGCGCTCGGCGTGCTGGTACTCATCGCCCAGGGTGATCAACACCTGCCGGCCGCGCTCGATGATCTGCAACAGCGAGGCGGGAATGTCCTGACTCTCGTCGATCAGCACGTGGGTATACCGCGGCGGCACCATACAGCCCGCGAGGCTTGCCCGCTTGATCAGCAACAAGGCTTCGAAGCCGCTCTGCCGGCCCCACGCCGGGTTGGCCTCAAGGTAGGTCCAGACGCGGCTCGAATACTCCAGCAGCACCCTGGACTCGAGGCTGGACAGCGACAGTTTGAAATGCGGCAGATGATGCGCCGACAGGCTGTAGTCCCGGGAGTGGCAATAGCGCTCGAGGATTTCCAGACAGATGTTGAGGGTTCTCTGCGCGTCATGCTCGCGAAAGCCGAGGATGTTCAGTTCCTGCGCCAGGTTCTTTTTGCTCGCGACTCTGGTTGCGCCTGCGGGCTGCGGCCTGCGCCCGTAAATCAGCCCGCGCGCGAACGCCTCGAAGGTGATGCCGGGCTTGCGCTCACTGGCAAAGCCCATGCGCTGGCACAGGGTCGCGAGTTTTTCCGGCGTGCGCGCCAGCAACAGGGTTTGCTGCGGTCGCAGGCACTCAGTCAGAGCACCGACCAGATGACTCTTGCCGATCCCGGCATAGCCTTGCACGTGCAGGTCTTCATCGAGGTTGGCGCGAAAGGTTCTGACCAGTTTGTCTTGCGCGGCGCTGAGCCAGCGCTCGCGGTGCGCGGGGCTGATCATCTGCTGGCTGAACGGATTATTGATCGCGTGGTGGCGGGTCTTGAACTCGTCATCCCATTTGCCATCGGCCAGCAGGTAATCCTGCGCCGCCACCTCTTCGGCCAACAGCAACCGCAGGTTCAGCCCTCTGATGACGTTCAGCCCGAAATACAGCTGGCGCGGATCGAACAATCGTTGCGCCTCGGACAGCAGGCCTGCCCCGCCATCGACCGCCCAGGCGATCAAGCGAGCCAGCACCTTCTCCGCCGCTGCGGCGGTGAGATCCCTTTCGGCGGCCTGGGCCAGATTCTGGATGACCAGCACGGCGGCCAGTTGCGCATCCGTGAGTTCGCCGAGGTTTTTTGCGCCATCGGGTTGCAACAGGCTCGCGCAGGTCTCGTCCGTGACGGGCAAGTACACGGCGGTGGATAAATCGTGATGTTCCGGGTGCATACAACCTCGTAGCCAGGACGCGAACTTGTCAACGACGCGCGCAGCAAGACGGTGGAGTATGCCACTGTTCAACCTTGGTGGCTGAACAGGCATCGGGGGGGGCAGCCTTCGCGAGCAGGCTCGCTCCCACAGGGAGCCGGCGTGAAAGCCTAAATCACAGGCATAAAAAAACCGCAGTGGGCGAAACCCATGCAGTTCTGTTGAAGCGATCGCTGTTCGTTAAGGTGGTAACCCCACCAGCCACACCCCGGCACACAATGTTCCCGCTGTGGCTGCTGCCTTCCGGCTCTGACCAGGTTCACGGGTAATCGTTGCGGGGGGACCGATGGGGTCACCATAACGACACTCACCTGTCGGCGAGCCGCGCCATTGTACCTGTCTGAGATGAAGTTACAACCGTTGGTTGCAGATAAAAAATATGAACGGGTTCAAGGACATGCGCAGTGCCCGAAAAGATCGCAGCCTGCGGCAGCTCCTACAGGGTCAGCACCTCGTCCGCCTTGCCGCCCGCCTGCTGGATCACCAGATGGATGAAGTGCAGCTTGGCAATCGCCGCCGCCGGCAACACGAACGGGTAGAAATCCGGCTGACCCATGCTGCGTGACAGTTCGTTGAGCATGCCGGCCAGTTCGATCCACGCGTTGACGAACGACAGGAACGCCGCGCCGCCCGGGTGCTCCGGGTCGTACAACGTGCTCGACGGAAACGGCTGGTAATCGAGGTCCATCTCCCGCGCGCTCATGCCAAAACCCAGCGCGGTGTCCACCGCGTCCATCATGTGCAGGTAATGCGCCCAGGTTTCCGCCCAGTCTTCCCACGGGTGCATGGTCGCGTAGGCGCTGACGAAGTGTTGCGGCCAATCCAGCGGTGCGCCTTGCTGGTAGTGACGGTCGAGCGCTTCGGCGTAACTGGCGCGCTCGTCGCCGAACAGGTTGCGGAACGACTCCAGCCACGGGCCGTTGGCAATCAGACGATCCCAATAGTAATGCCCGACCTCATGCCGGAAATGCCCGAGCAGCGTGCGATAAGGTTCATGCATCGCCGCCCGCACCTGCTCACGATGGGCATCGTCGGCTTCTTTGATGTCGAGGGTGATCAGGCCATTGGCGTGGCCGGTCATCGGCGCGTTGCCTTCGAGGTCGACGCCGATGAAGTCGAAGGCCAGACCGGTGGCCTCATCCACGGTTTTCGGGATGACCGGCAGGCCGAGGGTAATCAGTTGCGCCACCAGTCGGCGCTTGGCGATCTCGACCTTGCGCCAGCGTTCGGGGTTTTCCGCCACCGAGAGGTCGGGGATGGTGCGGTTGAGGCTGCAGGCGATGCACAGGCTGTCGCGGCCGTTATCCGGCAGCAGCCAGTTGCACGCGGCGGGCGTATCGAGGTTGGCGCAGCGGCGGAACAGTCCGGCGTCAGGGTCGGCATCGAGTGTCCAGGTGCCCTCTTCCGACCCCGGCTGCAACGAGGTCAAGCGACTTTCTTCGGGCTGATAACCCAGCATGGCATTGCAGGCCAGACACTGACTGTTGCGAAAGAACAGCGACTGGCCGCAGCGGCACGGCCAGATTTTGCTGTTGCGTGAAGATTCGCCCATGAACGGCGCGACGATACGAGAACTGAGCTGCTCGAAAAAGCGGTACATGGCGATCTCTCCCTGGGGCTTGCCAAGACTAGATCATTGCCGAGCCAACATCGTTCCCATGCCTTGCGTGGGGAGAAATCAAAAGATCGCAGCCTGCGGCAGCTCCTACAGGAGATCCCGAGACACCAGCCCTGTAGGAGCTGCCGAAGGCTGCGATCTTTTGCTCTTAAACGGATAAACCGTGTCCCTTCAGGAACGCGATAAACGCCTCTTCATCCATCACCTTCACCCCCAGCTCATTGGCCTTGGTCAGTTTCGAGCCAGCGCCCGGCCCGGCGACCACGCAATGAGTTTTCGCCGAGACCGAGCCGGCAACCTTGGCGCCGAGGCTTTCCAGGTGTTCCTTGGCCACATCGCGGCTCATCAACTCGACCTTGCCCGTCAGCACCCAGGTTTCGCCGGACAGCGGAAGGCCTTCGACGACTTTCTTCTCGCTCAGCCAGTGCATGCCGAAATCACGCAGCTGTTTCTCGGCGGCCTCGGCGATCTGCCGATGCTCGGGCACAGCAAAAAACTCGCGCACCGAATTGGCCTGTTTCTCCGGCAGCGCCTGACGCATGTCCAGCCAGTCGGCATTCATTACCGCGTCCAGCGAACCGAATTTGTCCGCCAGTTTCTGCGCGCCGCCCGGGCCGACAAAAGGAATGTGCAGCTTGTCGAGCAGACCGCCGAGCGTGGTGCTGGCGGCGAACTCGGCGCCCAGCTCGCCCTGATCCTGAATCTGCAGACCATGCCCCAGCAACTCGGTAATCACCTGCTGGTTATGCGCATCTTCGAAGAAGCTGTGAATCTCGTGCGCCACTTCCAAGCCGATGTCCGGCAGGTAGGTCAGCACTTGCGGCAACGCCTGCTGCACGCGCTCCAGCGAACCCAGCGAGCGCGCCAGAACTTTGGCCGTTTCCTCACCGACATCGGGAATGCCCAGCGCATAAATAAACCGTGCCAGCCCCGGTTTCTTGCTGTCTTCGATAGCCGCCAGCAGCTTGTTGCTGGAGACCTCGGCAAAGCCCTCCAGATCAACAATGTCGTCGAACTTCAGCGCGTACAAATCGGCCGGCGAACTAACCAGGCCTTCGTCGACCAGTTGCTCGACGCTCTTGTCGCCAAGCCCCTCGATGTCCATCGCCCGGCGCGACACGAAGTGAATGATCGCCTGCTTCAGTTGCGCGCCACAGGCCAGACGACCGACGCAGCGGTACACCGCACCTTCGCTGATGGTTTCCTTGCCTTTGCTGCGCTTGACCAGTTGCGTGCGCTCGACGTGCGAGCCGCAGACCGGGCAGCTCTCGGGAATCTGCACCGCGCGCGCGTTCTCGGGACGACGATCCATGACCACTTGGACCACTTGCGGGATCACGTCACCGGCGCGACGGATGATCACCGTGTCGCCGATCATCAGGCCCAGACGCGCCACTTCATCCATGTTGTGCAGGGTGGCGTTGGCCACGGTGACGCCAGCGACCTTGACCGGTTTCAGCCGCGCCACCGGGGTGACGGCGCCAGTGCGACCGACCTGGAATTCCACGTCGAGCAACTCGGTGAGTTCTTCCATCGCCGGGAATTTGTGCGCGATCGCCCAGCGCGGTTCGCGGGCGCGGAAGCCCAGCTCACGCTGATCGGCGATGCTGTTGACCTTGAACACCACACCGTCGATTTCGTAGGCCAGCGCGTTACGTCGCTCACCGATGTCGCGGTAGTAGTCCAGACATTCGCCGATGCCTTTGGCCAGTTTCAGTTCATGACTGATCGGCATGCCCCACTTCTGCAACTGCTTCAGGTTGCCGATGTGGGTGTCGGAAATATCGTGGGAAACCTGGCCGATGCCGTAGCAGCAGAATTCCAGCGGGCGATTGGCGGTGATCTTCGAATCCAGCTGACGCAGGCTGCCGGCAGCGGCGTTGCGCGGGTTGGCGAAGGTCTTGCCGCCGACTTCCAGTTGCGAGGCGTTGAGGCGCTCGAAACCGGCCTTGGACATGAACACTTCCCCACGCACTTCCAGAGTCGCCGGCCAGCCTGTGCCATGCAGCTTCAACGGAATGTTGCGCACGGTGCGCACGTTGACGCTGATGTCTTCACCGGTGGTGCCGTCGCCGCGAGTAGCGCCGCGCACCAGCACGCCGTCCTGATACAGCAGGCTGACTGCCAGGCCATCGAGCTTCGGCTCGCAGCTGTATTCCACCGCCGCGCCACCGCCGAACAGATCGCCGACCGGCAGATCCAGACCCTCGGTCACCCGGCGGTCGAATTCGCGCATGTCGGCTTCTTCGAAGGCGTTGCCGAGGCTGAGCATCGGCACTTCGTGACGCACCTGGGTGAACGCGGTCAGCGCCACGCTGCCCACGCGCTGGGTCGGCGAGTCGCTGGTGATCAGTTCCGGATTGGCCGCTTCCAGCGCCTTGAGCTCGTGGAACAACCGGTCGTACTCGGCGTCCGGAATGCTCGGCTCATCGAGGACATGGTAGCGGTAGTTGTGCTGATCGAGTTCAGCGCGCAGCTCTAGAATGCGGTTTTTGGCGGCGGTCATGGGTGTTCTCTCATAAAGCAAAAGAGCAGCCGAGGCTGCTCCAGTTTTCATCAATTAAAGATCGCAGCCTCGTTGCACTCGACAGCTCCTACAGGGATCGCGTTTCCCTGTAGGAGCTGCCGAAGGCTGCGATCTTTTGATCTCGGCCTTAGCGCTTCTGGGTCAGGGCGCGGCGTTCGAATTCGACGATGCGCTGACGGTAGTGCTCGATGGTCTGCGCGGTCAGCACGCTGCGCTGGTCGTCTTTCAGCTCGCCGTTCAGTTCCTGGGACAGCTTGCGCGCTGCCGCCACCATCACGTCGAAGGCTTGCTTCGGATGACGCGGGCCAGGCAGGCCGAGGAAGAAGCTCACCGCCGGGGTGCTGAAATGGTCGATGTCGTCCAGATCGAAAATACCCGGCTTGACCGCGTTGGCCATGGAGAACAGCACTTCACCGTTGCCGGCCATGCTTTCGTGGCGGTGGAAAATATCCATCTCGCCGAAACGCAGACCGCTTTCCAGAATGTTCTGCAGCAGGGCCGGGCCTTTGAAGCCGGCGGCGTCGCGGCAGATCACGCTGATCACCAGCACTTCCTCAGCTTGCGGCTGATCCTTGTCGGCCACGGTCGGCGCAGGCTTGCTGTCTTCGACGAAGTCATCATCACGGCTGCTGAAGCTCGGGCCGCCGTCCAGGTCCAGGTCGAGGTTCAGGTCGCCCTGGGCCGGGCCGTTGCTGCCGCGCTTGCTACGTTTCGAACCGGATTCGCGAGGCTCGCGTGCTTCGCGGGCCGGCATGCTCACCGACGGCAGATCGTGTTCGTCCAGTTGCGGCTCTTTATGCGTATCCAGCACGCGGGCCGGGCCCAACAGCTCAGCGCTGGTGTCCTCGTCCGGCAGGTTGGACAGACTTCGGTCAAGACGGAATTTCAGTTTTCCCTTGCCGCCGCGCATACGGCGCCAGCCATCGAAAAGAATACCGGCTATCACAATGATGCCGATGACGATCAGCCACTCGCGCAGACCGATTTCCATGTAATCCCGTGCCTCTATAAAAAATGCTGAAAAATAAGGGGTTTACATTGTGCAAACCGCTTTAAAACGTGGCGCCAACTCTATGTTCTGACAGGCGTTTTGCCCACGTATACGAAAAATTGACATTAAACTAGCACGACCAAAGACAACTTTACACCGTCTGTCACGTTGGCTTGCGCGAATATGTCGATTGGCCAGCAAGTCGAAGTCGGTAAAAAAGTCCTACAGACTACTCATACCCTTCCGACACCACGCTGACTCAGGCGTCCACCATCGCCATCGCCTCCTCGACATCCACTGCAACCAGTCGCGAACAACCCGGCTCGTGCATCGTCACCCCCATCAGTTGATCGGCCATTTCCATGGCGATCTTGTTGTGGGTGATATAGATGAACTGCACGGTCTGCGACATCTCTTTAACCAATCGTGCGTAGCGTCCAACGTTAGCGTCATCCAGTGGCGCGTCAACTTCATCGAGCATGCAGAACGGCGCCGGATTCAGTTTGAAGATGGCAAAAACCAGTGCCAGCGCAGTCAGGGCCTTTTCCCCGCCGGAGAGCAAATGGATGGTGCTGTTCTTCTTTCCTGGCGGCCGCGCCATGATCGTCACCCCTGTATCGAGTAGATCTTCGCCCGTCAGTTCCAAATACGCGCTGCCACCACCGAAAACTTTCGGGAAAAGTGCCTGTAAACCGCCATTGATCTGATCAAAGGTATCTTTGAAACGGTTACGGGTTTCCTTGTCGATCTTGCGAATGACGTTTTCCAGGGTCTCCAGTGCTTCCACCAGATCGGCGTCCTGCGCGTCCAGATAACGTTTACGCTCGGATTGTTGCGTGTATTCATCGATGGCCGCGAGGTTGATCGCGCCCAGGCGCTGAATCCGCGCATTGATTCGTTCGAGTTCTTCTTCGGCGGCGCGTTCACTGGCCTCCGGGGTCAATGTCGCGAGCACGCCATTGAGATCGTAGCCGTCTTCGAGCAATTGATCCTGCAACGCCTTGCGCCGCACGGTCAGCGCTTGCCACTCCATGCGTTGCTGTTCGAGCTGGCCACGGATCAGTTGCGATTGCTGCTCGGCCTGGGTCCGGCGTTTTTCCGCCTCGCGCAGTTCGCGGTCGGCGTCTTCCAGCGCGATCTGCGCCGTCTTCAGCTCTTCGTCGACGGTCATGCGTTTGTCGAGCAGCTCTTCGAGTTTCAGGCGCAGCTCTTCCAGCGGTGCCTCGCCCTCCTCCAGATTCAGACTCAACTGTTCGCGCTTTTCCGTCAGGCGCTCGGCCTGCATCTCCAGACGTTCCAGCGCCTGACGCGTGGAGTCATGTTGCGCGCGCAGCGAACCAAGACGCACCGCCAATTGGTGAGCGTGATCCTTGTGCTGGCGGGCTTCCTGGCGCACGCGATCGAGGCGTTCGCGCAGGCTGTCGCGCTGGGCCAGCAGCAATTCGCGCTGCTCGGTGTCCAGCGCCATGGCATCAAGCGCTTCCTGCAATTGCATGCGCGCTTCGCCGACCTGTTCGTGCTCCAGCTCGCGCTGTTCGCCGAGTTCGACCAGCTCCTCATCGAGTCGGGTGCGGCGCAGCGTCAGTTGTTCAGCCTTGGCTTTACCGGCGGACAGTTGAGCCTTCAATTCACCTTGGGAACGGGCTTCGTCCTGCAGCAAACGGCGCAAATGTTCGCGGCCGTTTTCCTGCTGCCGCTGTTGCGCCCGCAGGGTTTGCAAACGGGTTTCCATGGCCTCGACCGTGGCTTCACGTTCTTCGCGCTCGGCGTGCAGCGTTTCGATTTCCTGGCCCCGGGCGAGCATACCGCTCTCGGCTTCACTGGCACGACGCACCCGCAAAAAGTGTCGACCGACCCAGTAACCGTCGCGGCTGATCAGGCTCTGCCCGGCAGTCAACTGACCGCGCAAGGCCAAGGCTTGCTCAAGGCTGTCGACCGGTCTGACCTGGCCGAGCCATGGCGACAGATCGATCTGCGCCTCGACTTTATCCAGCAGACTGCCCGCCACGCGCACACCATCGCTGGCGGGGCTGAGCAGGCGCAGATCACCTTGGGTGAACCCGGACAGATCGAAACCGCTGAAGTCATCCACCAGCACCGCTTGCAGGTCGGCGCCGAGCACGGTTTCCACCGCCAGCTCCCAGCCGGCCTCGACCTTCAGGCCTTCGGCCAGACGTGGACGTTCGGTGAGGTTGTGTTCCTTCAACCATTCGGCGGTGCCGGTGCCCGGATCGAGCGCGGCTTGCTGCAAGGCTTCCAGCGAGGCCAGTCGCCCGTTGAGGCGCTGCAAATCGCCCTGCGCCTGTTGCTGCGCGGTCAGTGCCTGTTGCAGTTCCTGACGCAATTGTTCAAGTTTTTCGACCTGCGCTTCTTCGCTGGTCTGCAAATCTTCAAGGGTCGCTTCGGATTCGGCGAGTTGCTCGTTGAGCGCCATGATCGCCGCGTCTTCCGGGTCGGCGGAAAGCAGATCGCGCTCTTCAGCGAGACGCTTTTGCCGATCGGCCAGACGCTCCATGCTGGTTTCCAGCTGCTGGATGCGCGACTGCTGCACTTCGGCCTGGCGCCGGGGTTCGGCGGCGGTCAGGTTGAAGGCGTCCCACTGTTCCTGCCAGCCGTGCATGACGCTTTCGGAATCCTCCAGCGCAGCGGCGGCTTCTTCGGCGGCGGCGCTGGTGACTTCCTGCTCGGGGGTGAGCATGTCCAGCTCTTCGCCAAGGGTCAGCAGCAGCGTGCGGTCGTGACCCAGGTGCGATTCGGTTTCCAGGCGCGCGCGTTCGGCTTCTTTCAGATCGTCCTGCAACTGGCGCAGGCGCTGCTGACCGTGCTGGATGCTCTGCTCGACCCGGGCGATGTCGCCGCCGACCGAATAGAAGCGCCCCTGCACCAGATTGAAGCGTTCTGACAGCTCATGGTGCCCGTCGCGCAGGCGCTCGATGGCCGCATCGGCATTGCGCTGCTCGGCGACCAGCGCTTCGAAACTGACCTCCTGGGTGCCGATGATCGACTCGCGCTGGCCGACCTGATCGTTCAGATCCTGCCAGCGCAGGGCCGACAGTTGCGCCTTGAGCTGGCGCTCTTCGCTCTTGTATTCCTGATACTTCCTGGCGGACTCGGCCTGACGGTGCAGACGCTCGAGCTGGCGTTCGAGTTCTTCACGCAGGTCGGTCAGACGCGCAAGGTTTTCGTGGGTGCGGCGGATGCGGTTTTCGGTCTCGCGCCGGCGCTCCTTGTATTTGGAGATGCCCGCCGCCTCTTCGATGAAGTTGCGCAGGTCTTCCGGTTTGGCTTCGATCAGCTTGGAGATCATCCCCTGCTCGATGATCGAGTAGCTGCGCGGGCCGAGGCCGGTGCCGAGGAAGATGTCGGTGATATCGCGACGGCGGCATTTGGCGCCGTTGAGGAAATAGCTGTTCTGGCTGTCGCGGGTGACCTTGCGGCGAATGGAGATCTCGGCGTAAGCCGCGTACTCGCCGACCAGCGTGCCGTCGGAGTTATCGAACACCAGTTCGATGCTCGCCTGGCTCACCGGTTTGCGGCTGGTCGAGCCGTTGAAGATGACGTCGGTCATCGACTCGCCGCGCAGGTTTTTCGCCGAACTTTCGCCCATCACCCAGCGTACGGCGTCGATGATGTTCGACTTGCCGCAACCGTTCGGCCCGACGACCGCCGCCATGTTACTGGGGAAGTTCACCGTGGTCGGGTCGACGAAGGACTTGAACCCCGCCAGTTTGATGCACTTTAGCCGCACGCTCAGGCAACCGTCAGGGCGGAGACCACCAGATCGCAGCTGCGCTGGGCGTAAGCCGTCAGCACGATGCGGATCTGCGGCAAATCACGGGCGAGCACAGCGGCGAGCAGGCGTTCGAACAGTTCGAGGAACTCGCTCATTTCGGCCTTGCGCTGTTCGAGGGCGAGGAAATACGCACGGCTCATGGCCGGCTGCAGGTTCTCGACGGTCTCTTGCAGGTACGGGTTGTTGGCGAACGGGTACGCGGCGCGCATCACGGCGAAGCTGTCGTCGACGAAGGTGCGGATGTCCTGACGCTCGTAGCTGGCACCCAGACGCTGCTGGATCTGCACGAACGGCGCCATGTCGGCCTGGGTCTGCCAGCCATTGGCGACCGCGTTGCCGAGCAGGATGTACAGCTCGCTCATCAGCGTGCACAGGCTCTGCACCTTGTGCGCGGTGAGTTCGGTGACATGGGCGCCCCGTCGCGGCAGGATCGCGATCAGGTGGCGGCGTTCGAGGATCAGCAGGGCTTCGCGGACCGATCCGCGGCTGACATTGAGGGCCAGCGTGACCTTCTGTTCCTGGATGCGCTCTCCCGGCTTCATTTCGCCGCGAATGATGCGTTCGGCGAGGTGGTGAGCGATTTGCTCGGCGAGGCTGTCCGGCGCCTTGAACGTCATGGTTGTCCTTCAAACTCTTCGATCTGCACAAGCGGCGCAGTGTAGCGCAAATGCACGGTCATGGCGGAGTGCCCGCAGCGCGGTTTTTGGCACGATTCAAGCAAAAAAAGCAGTGGATCCGCTCAGGGTCAATACTCAATGGAGTACAGGTTAATCGACAAAACGGATTTTCCTGACCTTTAAGTCAGAAAACCATTGACCGAAAAGTCAGACCTGCTAAATTCGGCTCAAGTCGGTTAACAACAATAATGAGTCTGCGAGGCCTTCCGTGATCCAGTTTTTACTTAACCAGGAACTCCGTAGCGAGCACGCCCTGGACCCGAATCTGACCGTGCTCAATTACCTGCGCGAACACGTGGGCAAGTCCGGCACCAAAGAAGGCTGCGCCAGCGGCGACTGTGGCGCCTGCACCGTGGTGGTCGGCGAGTTGCAAACGGATGACGACGGCCGCGAACACATTCGCTATCGCAGCCTCAATTCGTGCCTGACCTTTGTGTCGTCGCTGCACGGCAAACAACTGATCAGCGTCGAAGACCTCAAGCACAAGGGCGAACTGCACAGCGTGCAGAAAGCCATGGTCGAGTGCCACGGCTCGCAGTGCGGTTTCTGCACCCCCGGTTTCGTCATGTCGCTGTTCGCCCTGCAGAAGAACAGCGATGCACCGGATCACGCCAAAGCCCACGAAGCGCTGGCCGGCAACCTCTGCCGCTGCACCGGCTACCGGCCGATCCTCGCCGCCGCCGAGCAATCGTGCTGTGGCAAGCAACCGGATCAGTTCGACGCCCGTGAAGCCGAGACCATCGCCCGCCTCAAAGCCATCGCCCCGACCGATATCGGCGAACTCAACAGCGGCGACAAGCGCTGCCTGGTGCCGCTGACCGTGGCCGATCTGGCGGATCTGTATGACGCTTACCCACAAGCGCGGCTGCTGGCCGGCGGCACCGATCTGGCGCTGGAAGTCACCCAGTTCCACCGCACCCTGCCGGTGATGATTTACGTCGGCAACGTCGCCGAGATGAAGCGCATCGAAACCTTCGACGACCGCATCGAAATCGGCGCCGCCACCGCCCTCTCCGACTGCTACGAAGCGTTGAATGCCGAATACCCGGATTTCGGCGAACTGCTGCACCGTTTCGCCTCGCTGCAGATCCGCAACCAGGGCACCCTCGGCGGCAACATCGGCAACGCCTCGCCGATCGGTGATTCGCCACCGCTGCTGATCGCCCTCGGCGCACAGGTGGTGCTGTGCAAGGGTGAAACCCGCCGCACGCTGAACCTGGAAGACTATTTCATCGACTACAAGGTCACCGCCCGTCAGGAAAGCGAGTTCATCGAGAAGATCATCGTCCCCCGCGCGACCGCGGAGCAGCGCTTTCGCGCCTACAAGGTTTCCAAGCGCCTGGATGACGACATCTCCGCCGTCTGCGCCGCATTCAACTTGCGTGTGGAAAACGGCGTAATCACCGACGCGCGCATGGCGTTCGGCGGCATGGCCGCGATCCCGAAACGCGCCGCTCACTGTGAAGCCGTGCTGCTCGGCCAGCCGTTCAACAGCGCCGTGGTCGAACGTGCCTGCGCTGCGCTGGCCGAAGACTTCACGCCGCTCTCGGACTTCCGCGCCAGCAAGGAATATCGCCTGCTCAGCGCGCAGAACCTGCTGCGCAAATACTTCATCGAACTGCAAACACCGCACATCGAGACTCGGGTGACCGCTTATGTCTAACCATCACGGCGTAGAGAAAACTCAAGCTGAACTGGCTGAACTGTTCGCCAGAGACCTGACCACCGGTGTCGGCCGCAGCGTCAAGCACGACAGCGCGCCCAAGCACGTGTCCGGTGAAGCGCAGTACATCGATGATCGCCTGGAATTTCCCAACCAGTTGCACGTTTATGCACGGATGTCGGATCGCGCCCACGCGAAAATCATCAGCATCGACACCAAGCCCTGCTACGCCTTCGAAGGCGTGCGCATTGCGATCACCCACGAAGACGTGCCGGGCCTCAAAGACATCGGCCCGTTGATGCCGGGCGACCCGCTGCTGGCCATCGACGATGTGCAATTTGTCGGGCAACCGGTGCTCGCCGTCGCTGCGAAAGACCTGGAAACCGCGCGCAAGGCCGCCATGGCCGCGATCATCGAATACGAAGATCTGGAACCGGTGCTCGACGTGGTCGAAGCCCTGCGCAAACGCCACTTCGTGCTCGACAGCCACACCCATCAGCGCGGCGATTCGGATTCGGCGCTGGCGACGGCTGAACACCGCATTCAAGGCACGCTGCACATCGGCGGCCAGGAACACTTCTATCTGGAAACCCAGATCTCCTCGGTGATGCCCACCGAAGACGGCGGCATGATCGTCTATTGCTCCACGCAGAACCCCACCGAAGTACAGAAACTGGTGGCCGAAGTGCTCGACGTGTCGATGAACAAGATCGTCGTCGACATGCGCCGCATGGGCGGTGGTTTCGGTGGCAAGGAAACCCAGGCCGCCAGCCCGGCGTGCCTGTGCGCGGTGGTCGCGCACCTCACCGGCCAGCCGACCAAGATGCGTCTGCCGCGGGTCGAAGACATGCTGATGACCGGTAAGCGCCACCCGTTCTACGTCGAGTACGACGTCGGCTTCGACAGCACCGGGCGTCTGCACGGGATCAACATGGACCTGGCCGGCAACTGCGGCTGCTCACCGGACCTGTCGGCGTCGATTGTCGACCGGGCGATGTTCCACTCGGACAACTCGTACTACCTGGGCGACGCGACCATCAATGGTCATCGCTGCAAGACCAACACGGCGTCGAACACCGCTTACCGGGGTTTCGGCGGCCCGCAAGGCATGGTCGCCATCGAAGAAGTGATGGATGCGATTGCCCGCCACCTCAACCTCGATCCGCTGGCTGTGCGCAAGGCCAACTACTACGGCAAGACCGAACGCAACGTCACCCACTACTACCAGACCGTCGAGCACAACATGCTCGAAGAAATGACCGCGGAACTTGAGGAAAGCAGCCAGTACGCCGAACGCCGCGAAGCGATCCGTCGCTACAACGCCAACAGCCCGATCCTGAAAAAAGGCCTGGCGCTGACCCCGGTGAAATTCGGCATTTCCTTCACCGCCAGCTTCCTCAATCAGGCCGGCGCGCTGGTGCATGTCTACACCGACGGCAGCATCCACCTCAACCACGGCGGCACGGAAATGGGCCAGGGTCTGAACACCAAAGTCGCGCAAGTGGTGGCCGAAGTGTTCCAGGTGGAAATGGACCGCGTGCAGATCACCGCCACCAACACCGACAAGGTGCCGAACACCTCGCCGACGGCGGCCTCCAGCGGCGCTGACCTCAACGGCAAGGCCGCGCAGAACGCTGCCGAGATCATCAAGCAGCGTCTGGTGGAGTTTGCCGCGCGGCACTACAAGGTCAGCGAAGAAGACGTGGAATTCCACAACGGTCATGTGCGCGTGCGCGACCACATCATGACCTTCGAAGCGCTGATCCAACTGGCGTATTTCAATCAGGTCTCGCTGTCGAGTACCGGCTTCTACAAGACCCCGAAAATCTACTACGACCGCAGCCAGGCCCGTGGTCGGCCGTTCTATTACTTCGCCTTCGGCGCGGCGTGCTGCGAAGTGATCGTCGACACCCTGACCGGCGAGTACAAGATGCTGCGTACCGACATCCTCCACGACGTCGGCGCCTCGCTGAACCCGGCCATCGACATCGGTCAGGTCGAGGGCGGCTTCATTCAGGGCATGGGCTGGCTGACCATGGAAGAGCTGGTCTGGAACAACAAAGGCAAGCTGATGACCAACGGCCCGGCCAGCTACAAGATCCCGGCGGTGGCGGACATGCCGCTGGACCTGCGGGTGAAGCTGGTGGAAAACCGCAAGAACCCGGAAGACACGGTGTTCCATTCCAAGGCCGTGGGTGAGCCGCCGTTCATGCTCGGGATTGCGTCGTGGTGTGCGATCAAGGACGCGGTGGCCAGCCTTGGCGACTACAAGCATCAGCCGAAGATCGATGCACCGGCGACCCCGGAGCGGGTGTTGTGGGGGTGTGAGCAGATGCGCCAGCTCAAGACTGTGAAAGCGGTCGAAGCTGAAACCGAGTTGGCTCCGCTCTAGGACCGAGGTGCGGCTTATCGCTGGCAAGCCAGCTCCCACAGTGATCTGTGGTGATTTCAGGATTTGCGGTACACCACAAAACCTGTGGGAGCTGGCTTGCCAGCGATGAGGCCCGAACAGACAACGAAGATGTCGAGGTGAACATGTACAACTGGATCGACGCCCTCGCCGACCTGCAGAACCAGGGCGAACCCTGTGTTCTGGTGACGATCATCGAAGAACTCGGCTCGACCCCGCGTAATGCCGGTTCGAAAATGGTCGTCAGCGCCAGGCAGACCTTCGACACCATCGGTGGCGGGCATCTGGAATACAAAGCCATGCAGATCGCCCGCGACATGCTCGCCAGCGGCAAGCAGGACACCCATCTGGAGCGCTTCAGCCTCGGCGCCAGCCTCGGCCAGTGCTGCGGTGGCGCCACGGTGTTGCTGTTCGAACCGATGGGCCAGGTGCAGGCGCAGATCGCCGTGTTCGGCGCCGGGCATGTCGGCCGCGCGCTGGTGCCGCTACTCGCCAGTCTGCCGTGCCGGGTGCGCTGGATCGATTCGCGGGACGAGGAATTCCCCGAACAGATCCCCCACGGCGTGCGTAAAATCGTCGCCGAAGAGCCTGTGGATGAAATCGACGACCTGCCCGCCGGCAGTTATTGCATCGTCATGACCCACAACCACCAGCTCGACCTGGAACTCACTGCCGCGATCCTCAAGCGCAACGACTTCGCCTACTTCGGTCTGATCGGTTCGAAGACCAAACGGGCCAAGTTCGAACATCGCCTGCGTGATCGCGGTTTCGACAGCGGCGTCGTGCAACGCATGCGCTGCCCGATGGGCATCGGCGAAGTCAAAGGCAAACTGCCTGTGGAAATCGCCATCTCCATCGCCGGCGAAATCATCGCCACCTATAACGCCAATTTCGGCCAGCACACCGCCAGCGCCGAACCGATTGCCAAACTGCTGCCGGTTTCGCGGCGCAGTCAGGCCGCCAAACTCAAAGCCTCAAACTGATTAGAGAACCCTCATGCCTCTGACTCGCAAAGCCTACCGCGCCGCCATCCTGCACAGCATCGCTGACCCCGCCGAAGTCGGGATCGAAGCCTCTTACGAATATTTCGAAGATGGCCTGCTGGTGGTCGATGGCGGCAAGATCAGCGCCCTCGGCCACGCCAGCGAACTGCTGCCGACCCTGCCGGCGGACATCGAGATCACCCATTATCAGGATGCGCTGATCACCCCGGGCTTCATCGACACCCACATCCACCTGCCGCAAACCGGCATGGTCGGCGCCTACGGCGAGCAACTGCTGGACTGGCTCAACACCTACACCTTCCCGTGCGAAAGCCAGTTCGGTGACAAGGCCCACGCTGATGAAGTGGCGGACATTTTCATCAAGGAACTGCTGCGCAACGGCACCACCACCGCGCTGGTGTTCGGCAGCGTGCACCCGCAATCGGTGAACTCGTTTTTCGAGGCCGCCGAGAAGCTCGACCTGCGGATGATCGCCGGCAAGGTGATGATGGACCGCAACGCGCCGGACTATCTGACTGACACCGCCGAATCGAGCTACGTCGAGAGCAAGGCGCTGATCGAACGCTGGCACGGCAAGGGCCGCCTGCACTACGCCGTCACCCCGCGCTTCGCGCCGACCAGCACCCCGGAGCAACTGACCCTCGCCGGCCAATTGCTGACCGAATACCCGGATCTGTACATGCAGACCCACATCAGCGAAAACCTCAAGGAAATCGAGTGGGTCAAGGAATTGTTCCCGGAGCGCAAGGGCTATCTGGACGTTTACGACCATTACAAGCTGCTCGGCGAGCGCTCGGTGTTCGCCCACGGCGTGCACCTGTGCGATGAAGAGTGCGCGCGTCTGGCGGAAACCGGCTCGGCGATCTCGTTCTGCCCGACCTCGAACTTCTTCCTCGGCAGCGGCCTGTTCAACCTGCCGATGGCGGAGAAGCACAAACTCAACGTCGGCCTCGGCACCGACGTCGGCGGCGGCACCAGTTTCTCGCTGCTGCAAACCCTGAACGAAGCCTACAAAGTCATGCAGTTGCAGGGTGCGCGGTTGAGTCCGTTCAAATCGCTGTACCTGGCGACGCTGGGCGGTGCGCGGGCGCTGCGTCTGGAAGACAAGATCGGCAACCTGCAGCCGGGTTCAGACGCCGACTTCCTGGTGCTGGATTACAACGCCACGCCACTGCTCAGCTATCGCCTGAAACAGGCCAACAACATTGCCGAAACGTTGTTTGTGCTGATGACGCTGGGCGATGACCGCACGGTGCAGCAGACGTATGCGGCGGGGGCTTTGGTGCATCAACGCTGAGTTTTCCCGAGGCATAAAAAATCCCCCAGCGCTTTTCAGCCTGGGGGATTTTTGTTGCCTGTCAGATTGCTATCGCTGGCAAGCCAGCTCCCACAGGTTTTCCGGTGTATCGCAGATTCGGTGAACCCCACAAATCCCTGTGGGAGCTGGCTTGCCAGCGATTGGGGCGACTCGGTGTCAGCTCAAAGCTTGGCGCTTGGGCGCCCAGACTTCTTGGTCTGCAACAAATGCGAGAACACCGCATGCAAATCATCCGACGCACTTTCCTCATCGAGGTTGAGCTTGCTGTCGATGTGATCCATGTGATGCATCATCAGATCCACCGCCAGTTCACCGTTGCGCGCTTCGATAGCGTCGATCAACTGGGTGTGTTCGTCATACGAGCAATGCGAGCGGTTGCCGCTTTCGTACTGGGCGATGATCAGCGAGGTCTGCGACACCAGGCTGCGCTGGAAGCTGATCAGTGGCGCGTTTTTCGCCGCTTCGGCCAGTTTCAGGTGGAATTCGCCCGACAGACGGATACCGGCACCGCGATCGCCACGGGAGAAGCTGTCGCGCTCGTCGTTGACCATCTGGCGCAGTTCAGCGATCTGCTCGGCGGTGGCGTGTTGCACGGCCAGTTCGGTGATCGCGCGCTCCACCAAACGACGGGCCATGAACACCTGACGCGCTTCTTCAACGCTCGGGCTGGCGACCACGGCGCCACGGTTTGGCCGCAACAGCACCACGCCTTCATGGGCCAGACGCGACAGCGCGCGGCGAATGATGGTGCGGCTGACCCCGAAGATTTCCCCCAGCGCTTCTTCGCTCAACTTGGTGCCGGGCGCCAGACGCTGTTCGAGTATGGCCTCGAAGATATGCGCGTAGACAATATCGTCCTGGGTTCCGCTGCGGCCGGCTTTGCCTGCTCGCGGTTGTTTCTTGAGGGGTTGCAACTGTTCGTTCATGGGCACTCGAGTCGGGAGAACTGCGGCGAATAGACCGTGACTGTAATACGGCACAGTAGGTCGCTGGCAAGTATCGCGTAAAAAACAGCGCGATTGTACACAATGGATGGTGGCAACACGACTGTATGGCTGTTTGTGACCACGGCTGTATTGCAACGATCCGTTACGATTGAGTTTAGGCTTGATCGCAGAATCCGCCTTTGCGCACAACGGCTCTCATGTAGGAGCTGCCGAAGGCTGCGATCTTTTGATCTTGCTTCTGAAAATCAAAGTCAAAAGATCGCAGCCTTCGGCAGCTCCTACACAAGGTTCAGCGTAATTGCGGGGATCTTCATCTGTATAAGGAACACCGCCGTCATGAACGACGCCACCTACACTCGCCTGCGCCCCCTCGCCGACACCTCGCCTTCGGCCATCGTCGCCGGGTTCATCGCAATGATGACCGGCTACACCAGTTCCCTGGTGCTGATGTTCCAGGCCGGACAAGCGGCGGGCCTGAGCAGCGGGCAGATTTCCTCGTGGATCTGGGCGATCTCCATCGGCATGGCGGTGTGCTCGATTGGCCTGTCGCTGCGCTATCGCACACCGATCACCATTGCCTGGTCGACACCCGGCGCGGCGTTGTTGATCACCAGTCTCGGTGGCGTCAGCTACGGCGAGGCCATCGGCGCCTACATCACCTGCGCGGTGCTGGTAACCATTTGCGGGCTGACCGGTAGCTTCGAACGCTTGGTGAAGAAGATCCCGGCGTCGCTGGCGGCAGCGTTGCTGGCGGGGATTCTGTTCAAGATCGGCAGCGAAATTTTCGTTGCCGCTCAGCATCGCACCGGGCTGGTGTTGGGGATGTTCTTCACTTATCTGCTGGTCAAGCGCCTGTCGCCGCGTTACGCGGTGCTTGCCGCGTTGCTGATCGGCACCGCGTTGTCGGGCTTCATGGGCCTGCTGGATTTCAGCGGCTTTCATCTGGAAGTGGCAACGCCGGTGTGGACCACGCCGCACTTCTCGCTGGCGGCGACCATCAGCATCGGCATCCCGCTGTTCGTGGTGGCGATGACTTCGCAGAACATGCCCGGCATCGCCGTGCTGCGCGCCGACGGCTACAACGTCCCGGCCTCGCCGCTGATCACCACCACCGGCATCGCCTCCCTGTTGCTGGCGCCGTTCGGTTCCCATGGCATCAACCTGGCGGCCATCAGCGCAGCGATCTGCACCGGGCCGCACGCCCATGAGGATCGCAGCAAGCGCTACACCGCCGCGGTCTGGTGCGGGATTTTCTACGGGATTGCCGGAGTGTTCGGCGCCACACTGGCGGCGCTGTTTGCCGCGTTGCCGAAAGAACTGGTGCTGTCGATTGCCGCACTGGCGCTGTTCGGCTCGATCATCAATGGTTTGAGCATTGCCATGACCGAGGTGAAGGAACGCGAGGCGGCGTTGATTACCTTTATGGTCACGGCGTCGGGGTTGACGCTGTTTTCCATTGGGTCGGCGTTCTGGGGGATTGTCGCGGGAGTGCTCACCTTGCTGATACTCAATTGGCGTAAAGCTTAAAGCAAAAGATCGCAGCCTTCGGCAGCTCCTACAGAGATCAGTGTAGGAGCTGCCGCAGGCTGCGATCTTTTGATTCTGCAAAAAAAACGGCGACCCGAAGGTCGCCGTTTTTTCAGTATCACTTGGCCGCGTTGATCGGCTTTTCCGGATACCAGACGTCCAGCAGCGGGCTGACGGTCATGCCGGTCAGTTCGCTACGGTTTTTCAGCCAGGCTTCAACGGCAGCGCGCTGCTCTTCGTTGACCGAGCCACGCTTCTGCAGGCAAACCAGACCGAAGTCATCGCCACCCACATAACCCAGACCGTTGGCTTCCATGGCTTCTTTGATGAATGCTTCGAGGAAAGCGTCAATGGCTTCTTCGGACAAATCTTCTTTGAAGTCCAGGTTCAGTTCGAAACCCAGCTCTTGGAATTCATCAACGCACAGTTTTTTGCGCAGACGCTGGGAACGGTTAGTCGCCATTGGAACAATCCTCTTAAGTAATAACGGCCGGCACTTTACCAGTTTAAGCGGTCAATTGCCCGACTCTCTGGGGGCTGTGGCCGACCGCCCGTAAAAAAATAACGAAATGGCCGCCCCGGGCAAGGCACAAGCTGTTACACCTTGGGGCATAATGCCGACACTTTCATGACCACTGAGGGCTTTTTCATCCATGCCTTCGTTATTTCCCCCTCTTGTGCAGGGTTTTATTTCATATGATCAAATCGTTGCGTCCACTGTTTCTCGCCGGCCTGCTTCTGCCTCTGGCCCTGCCGGTTTCTGCAGCCACCATCAACACCGCCCTCACGCCTAACGTCGAAAAAGCCCTCAAGGCCAGCAAGTTGCAGCCCACCGCACTGTCGCTGGTGATGATCCCGCTCGACGGCCCGGGCAATCCGACCGTGTACAACGCCGACGTCTCGGTCAACCCGGCATCGACCATGAAACTGGTCACCACCTACGCCTCCCTGGAAATGCTCGGCCCCAACCATCAGTGGAAAACCGAGTTCTACACCGACGGCGACCTGAGCGGCGGCATCCTCAACGGCAACCTGTACCTCAAGGGTGGCGGCGATCCGAAGCTGAACATGGAGAAACTCTGGCTGCTGATGCGCGACCTGCGCGCCAACGGCGTGACCCAGGTCACCGGCGACCTGATCCTCGACCGCAGCTTCTTCATCCAGCCGCAACTGCCTGAGTTCAACGACGACGGCAACGACGAGAACAAGCCGTTCCTGGTCAAACCGGATTCGCTGCTGGTCAACCTCAAGGCCCTGCGCTTTGTCGCGCGCAATGACGGGGGCCGGGTGCTGATCTCGGTCGAGCCGCCGATTGCCAGCGTGCGCATCGAAAACACGGTCAAGGCGCTCAATTCCAAGCAATGCACCGGCGGTGTGCGCTACAACCCGGTGACCCAGCCTGACGGCAGCGTCACCGTGACCGTCGCCGGCCAGTTGGGCGATGGCTGCAGCTCGCAGACTTACCTGTCGCTGCTCGACCACGCGACTTACACCGCCGGCGCCGTGCGCGCGATCTGGAAAGAACTGGGCGGCAGCATCCAGGGCAAGGATCGCCTTGCCGCAACTCCGAGCAGCGCCAAATTGCTGGCCCGTGCCTACTCGCCGGATCTGGCGGAAATCATCCGCGACATCAACAAATACAGTAACAACACCATGGCTCAGCAACTGTTCCTGAGCCTCGGCCAGAAGTACCGCAACGAAGCCGACGGTGACGACGCCAAGGCCGCGCAACGGGTGGTGCGTCAGTGGCTGGCGAAGAAAGGCATCACCGCGCCGCACCTGGTGATGGAGAACGGTTCCGGGCTGTCCCGCGCCGAACGCGTCAGCGCCCGCGAGATGGCCAACATGCTGCAAGCCGCCTGGCACAGCCCGTACGCCGCCGAGTACATCAGCTCGCTGCCGATTGCCGGCACTGACGGCACCATGCGCAAACGCCTGAAAACCACCGCGATGCGCGGTGAAGCCCACGTCAAGACCGGCACCCTGAATACCGTGCGTGCGATTGCCGGCTTCAGCCGAGACGTCAACGGCAACACCTGGGCGGTGGTGGCGATCCTCAACGACAAGGCGCCGTTCGGTGCGTCGTCGGTGCTGGATCAGGTGCTGCTGGATCTGTACAAGCAGCCGCGCTTGCCGCAGACCGCTTCAGCCCTCTAAAAAAAGCAAAAGATCGCAGCCTTCGGCAGCTCCTACAGGGTGTACATCACTCCCATGTAGGAGCTGCCGAAGGCTGCGATCTTTTGATCTTCTGCAGGATTGCCGTAACGCCTCAGCTCATCTGCTCAACCCGATCACGCCCGCCCTGCTTCGCCGCATACACCCCCGAATCTGCCCGCAGCAACAGCGCATCCGCGCCCTCCCCCGGGCGCCAACTGGCGATGCCGAAACTGGCCGTCACCACCCCGACCACATCCACCGGCGCACTGCGCAGGCCTTGCCACAATTCCACCGCCAGCATGTACGCATGCTCACCGTCGATGTCCGGGCACAGCACCATGAATTCTTCACCTCCCAGGCGGCAGAACACATCGGTGCGGCGCAGGCGATGACCAATGCGCTCGCAAACCGCCTGCAGCACCCGGTCGCCCACGGCATGGCCGTACTGGTCGTTGATCCGCTTGAAGTGGTCGATGTCGAGCATGATCACCGACAGCTCGCCTCCGCCGCGCTCGACCCGGGCCATTTCGGTGGTCAGGCGTTCCTGGAAGTAGCGGCGGTTATGGATGCCGGTCAGCGAGTCGGTGACCGACAGCGCCCGCAGCTCCTCTTCCACCCGCTTCAGATCGGAAATGTCCGAGATGTAGCCGTGCCACAGCACGCCGCCGCCCGGCAGCTCTTCCGGCGTCGCCTCGCCACGCACCCAGCGCAGTCCGCGCTGCGGCAACTGCACGCGATACTCCTCGCGCCAGGGGCTGAGATTGTCCGCCGAGGCGCGGATCGAGGTGCGCACGCGGGTGATGTCCTGCGGATGGATACGGGTAAAAATCGCCTCGGCATTGAGCAGCAACACGTCCGGCTCCAGCTCGTAAATCTCGCGGATACCGTCACTGGCGTAGATCACGCTGAAGCGCCCGTCGAACTCCATCTTGAACTGGTAAATGCCGCCGGGCACGTGAGCGCTGAGTTTCTTGAGCAGCACATCCCGCGCCGCCAGCGCCTCGTGCACGCGCTTGCGTTCGGTGATGTCGATGCAGATCGCCAGATGCCCGACCCACAGACCCTGCTCATCGAGCACCGGCGTGGCGAGCATGTTGACCGGCAGGTGACTGCCGTCGCTGCGCACCAGCGTCCACTCACGTGCTTCGTGACCACCGACCTCGCCGCCCTCCACCAGCATCGCGTGGCAGGTCGGGATCGTCTTGCCGTAACGCGCACTCAATTCAGCCGAGCGCGCCGCCAGCTCTCGCGGCAGGTGCAGGTTTTCCAGAGTCATGTGGCCGACCACATCGGCGCTGCTGTAGCCGAGCATCTGCTCTGCACCCGGGTTGAACGTGTTGATCACCCCGCGCAGGTCCGTGGCAATGATCGCAACCTGGGTTGCGGCATTCAGCACGCCCCGCAACTGGCCGTGGGTGCCGCGCAATTCCTGCTCGCGCGCGTGCAGCTCCTGAGTACGCAGTTCGACCAGACGCAACGCGCGCTGGCGCTGGCTGACCAGCACGTACAGCAGCGCACTGAGCAGCAGACTGAGTAACGCACCCAATATCACCAGACTGCTGATCGACGAATGGTTGGCCTGCAAAAAGGCCTCGCTGGGCTGCATGTCTACCTGATAGTCATGGTCAGCCATGCGCAGCAACCGTGTGGCCGACAGGTCGCTGGCCCCGGCTTTGTTGGGTGACTCGTAGAGCACTTCATGCCGATCGTCGGTGGACAGGTCAAGAATGCGTACAGAGAGAAAATCCTGGTTGTCTTCGGGCAATCCGTCGGCCAGCAACTGGTGCATGCTGATGACCGCCATCACGTACCCCTGCGGCACACCTTTCGGCGCCCCTTCCTGACTGACCGGTGCCAGCAGCAACACGCCCCGGGCATAGGCCGGATCGATGCCCACCAGATGCAATGGCTGGGACACCGCCATTTGTCCGGTACGGTCGGCGCGCTCCAGCGTCGCGCGACGCAAGGGTTGCGCCAGCAGGTCGTAACCCAGCGGCGGGGGCAAACGGCTCTGGCTCTGGGTGTAGATCACCGGCACGTATTCGGGGCGATCGCCGGCGGTCTGCAACTTGTCGTCAGCGTTCAGTTCACGAAAGGTAAAAGTGCTGAAGCCTTCGGCACGCACTGCCTGTTCGATGGCCGGGCGTTCGGCACGGCTGACCCGTGGCGCATAGGAATAGGCCTGGGTTCGTAACAGCAGAGGTTTGGCATAGCCGTCGAATTCGGCACGGGAGACCGAATCGGAATTGGCGAAAAAACGCCGCAGTCCATCCAGACGCTGTTCCTGATCCTGGAAACGTTCTTCGATGCGGCTGTAACGTTCATTGGCCAACAACTGGAAGCGTTGATGCAGTTGTTGATGAAATTGATTGAGGGTGGCCCAGGCGAGCAGCCCCGTGAGAATCCCGCCGGCGAGCAATACCAGCAGCGCGACCAGCCAGGCCGAGACTTCTTCACTGATAAAACCCAATATCTTCGGGCGCACGGGGTGCAACGACATAGGGGCAACTCACGACGCCACTGTTCCGGGGAAATCCCCACTGGCCATGAGTTGAGTTATAGCTATTAGCCATTAATTTGGCTAGCTCTGATCGGATCCAAGAGCCTTTAAAAATCAAGGCTCTGTGGATCCAACCAGACCGAGCGTCAACGAGCCGTGATTTTCCAGGCGCGGTGGATCTTGGTGTTACGGGCGAAATCCGGATCGATGGTCTGGGCGCTGATTTCCTCGACCGCATAACGCTCGGCGAGGTTTTCTTCCAGCTGGAACTTGCGGAAGTTGTTGGAGAAATACAGCACGCCGCCGCTTGCCAGACGCGCCATCGCCAAGTCGATCAACTGCACCTGATCCCGCTGCACGTCGAAGATGCCTTCCATGCGCTTGGAGTTGGAGAACGTCGGCGGATCGATGAAGATCAGGTCGTATTCGTCGCGGGAATTCTCCAGCCAGGCCATCACGTCGCCCTGCTCCAGACGGTTCTTGTCGGAGAAGCCGTTCAGCGACAGGTTGCGTCGCGCCCAGTCCAGATAAGTCTTCGACAGATCGACGCTGGTGGTGCTGCGCGCACCGCCCTTGGCCGCGTGCACGCTGGCGGTCGCGGTGTAGCAGAACAGATTGAGGAAGCGCTTGCCGGCGGCTTCTTTCTGAATACGCATGCGCATCGGCCGGTGATCGAGGAACAGCCCGGTGTCGAGGTAGTCGGTAAGGTTCACCAGCAGCTTGACGCCGCCTTCGCTGACCTCATTGAACTTGCCCTGCGCCGCCTGACGCTCGTACTGCTTGGTGCCGCTCTGGCGCTCGCGGCGCTTGACCACTACGCGGCTCTTGTCGACGCTCAGCGCCTGCGGGATAGCGGCCAGAGCATCGAACATGCGCGCCGAGGCCTTTTCCGGATCGATCGACTTCGGCGCGGCGTATTCCTGCACGTGCACCCAATCGTGATACAGGTCGATGGCCATGGCGTATTCCGGCATGTCGGCATCGTAGACGCGGTAGCAGTCGATGCCCTCGCGCTTGACCCACTTGCTCATCGCCTTGAGGTTCTTTTGCAGGCGGTTGGCAAACATCTGCCCGCCTTCGCTCAGGCGCGGCTGCTCGATCACTGGCGCCGGGGCTGGCGTCGGCTTGATCGGGTTGCCGTTCTTGTTGAACTTGCGCTCCTGCGGCTCGTTCGGCGTCTGATCGTAAGCCGCTTGCTCGCGCTCGGCCTGACGC
>NZ_QAIK01000036.1:27086-29383 GCF_003061005.1 Pseudomonas sp. HMWF021
CCGGCAGCACCTTGATCAGCAGCAATTTGCACGGCAGCGCGCCGTTCCAGAACGAATACTGTTTGTGGCTGCGAATGCCCATGCGCTTGCCCAGATCCGGAGCGCCGGTGAACACCGCCGCTTCCCAGTTCAGGCAGGCCTGACGCAGACGCTCGCCGAGGTTCTGGTAGAGATAGAGCAGGCTGGCTTCGTCGCCAAGACGCTCGCCGTACGGCGGGTTGCAGATCACCAGACCTTTCTGGTTCTGGTCCGGGCGCGGCTCGAAGGTCGCGACTTCGCCCTGATAGATCTTGATCCACTCGCTCAGACCGGCACGCTCGACGTTGTTGCGGCCCGGTTGAATAAGGCGCGGGTCGGCTTCGTAACCGCGAATCCACAGTGGCGGCTTGGCCAGACCGGCAGCGGCACGCTCGACGGCTTCTTCATGGAGTTTTTTCCACAGCGCCGGAACGTGACCCAGCCACGCAGTGAAGCCCCATTGCTCGCGACGCAGGTTCGGTGCCATGTCGGCGGCGATCATCCCCGCTTCGACCAGGAACGTACCGACACCGCACATCGGGTCAGCCAGCGCGCCGCCTTCGGCCGCAATGCGCGGCCAGCCGGAACGGATCAGGATCGCTGCCGCGAGGTTTTCCTTCAGCGGTGCCGCGCCCTGCTGCAGGCGATAACCGCGCTGGTGCAGGCTGTGGCCGGACAGGTCGAGGGACAGGATCGCTTCGCCGCGATCCAGGCGCAGGTGAATGCGCAGGTCAGGGTTGAGCTTGTCGATGCTTGGGCGGTCACCCTGCGGGGTACGCAGTTTGTCGACGATGGCGTCTTTGACTTTCAGCGCACCGAAGTGAGTGTTGTCGATGCCCGAACCGTGGCCACTGAATTCAACAGCCAGGGTACCGTCGGCGAGCATGTGGTCCTGCCATTCGACATCGAGCACGCCGTGGTACAGATCTTCGGCGTCCTTCATCGGGAAACGCTTGAGCACCAGCAGCACCCGGTTGGCCAGACGCGACCACAGGCACAGGCGATAGGCGGTTTCCATGGTGGCCATGCCACGCACGGCGGAGGTGTGCTCGCGGGCGTCTTCAAGGCCAAGCCCGACGGCTTCCTCGATGAGCAGGCCTTCAAGGCCTTTGGGGCAAGTGAGGAAGAGTTCGAAACGATCGGACATGGTATTTCCAGAGCCTTTGGCTAGTGAATCGGCAACGCATTGCCGATCCGGTTTTCAATCAGGCACTTTTCTAAAAGAGCGCCCGCGTGGCACGAAGGTGTGCCGTTCCATCCCCGCTGCTCGGGTTAAAAGAGCTTAGATGCAAGGACAGGTAAAAAAGTCGGTGAAACAAAAAGTCTCAAAGCGACCCTTCGTCGCTTAGTACCCCAGCGTAAACGTGGGTCATTCTCACTAAAGGATTAACCCCATCATCCAGCGCGGGGCCGATCATACCGGGGTTTGGTGAAAAAACGTTCATGAAACCCGTCGTTACTTATGGCTGTAGCACTATTTTCGTTACGTCCTTATGACAAAACGATCATTCCCTCGGTGTGACTCATTGGTTAGAACTGATCACAGGTTGACGTCGCAACGGCGTCAACACCTTGGCTCGCCACGCCGGCAGCGAGCCGCACCACGGCAGGTTTTTTCTGCCAGACCTCGGTTGAGGTCAACGCGACACAAACAGTCAACAAGTGAGGGAAACACCCTATGAGAAGACTTAAGCGTGATCCGTTGGAAAGAGCATTTTTGCGCGGATATCAATATGGCGTTGGTGGCAAATCCCGCGAGCTTTGCCCATTTACTCTACCGTCGGTACGCCAAGCCTGGATCAACGGCTGGCGAGAAGGACGCGGCGACAACTGGGACGGTATGACCGGCACTGCGGGGATCCACAGACTCAACGAACTTCACGCCGTCGGCTGACACAGGGCACTTATTGCAACACGACAATCTGAATTTTTAACGACTTACCATGCACGTCCTTCCCGGACGGCGGGCTACGGCCCAGGGGCTCCTTCGAGGAGCCCTTTTTTATGCCGTGGAGAATTTTCACTCGCACCATGTAGGAGCTGCCGCAGGCTGCGATCTTTTGATTTTGATATTAAAAAACAAGATCAAAAGATCGCAGCCTTCGGCAGCTCCTACATGGACCGGGTCAGCCTGGGTTATTTACGCAGCGCGGCGATGGCATCGACCGATTCGCGAATCAGCGCCGGGCCTTTGTAGATAAACCCGGAATAGATCTGCACCAGGCTAGCACCCGCCATGATCTTCTCGGCCGCATGCTTGCCCTCGGTGATGCCGCCAG
>NZ_QAIK01000182.1 GCF_003061005.1 Pseudomonas sp. HMWF021
GAACGACAACTGGACCGCATACGTTGCCGGCGGCGCCAAGCACACCCGCGAAGTCGGGCGCTACAACTCGACCACCCTGGTGGGCAACAATGGCGCTTCGTACACCACCGGCTCGTTCATTCCGCACGATGAAGACAACACCAGCCTGATGGCCGGCCTCAACGGCAAGTTCAACACCGGCGCCGTCAGTCACAAGCTCAACTTCGGTTTGAGCGGCCTGTGGGCTGAACAGCGCAGCGCCTACGATTTCGACCTGACCAAGTACGCCAACAACATCTACCACCCGGTGGAAACCCCGTCGCCGGTCGGTAATTTTTCCGGCGGCGACCTCAGCGATCCGGGCATTGTCGGCAAAACCTTCAACCGCAGCCTCGCGCTCTCCGACACCCTCGGTTTCTTCGATGATCGCCTGCTGATCACCGCCGGCCTGCGTCGCCAGCAACTGGTGGTGCAAGGCTACAACTACGCCAGTTACGGCAGCGGCAGCCGCAAGTCGAGCTACGACGAATCGATCACCACGCCGGTCTACGGCATCGTGTTCAAGCCGTGGGAGCATGTGTCGTTCTACGCCAACCACATCGAAGGCCTGGCGCAAGGCCCGACCTCGCCGACCAGCACCGGCGGCTTGCGTGTGACCAACGGCAACGAGGTCTACGCACCGGCCCGCTCCAAGCAGACCGAAGCCGGGGTAAAAGTCGACATGGGCAGCTACGGCGCGAGCCTGGGCGTGTATCGCATCGAGCAGCCGAGCGACGGTTACTGCGAAATCAACAGCGCCACCACCTGCACTTACGTGCGTGAAGGCGAGCAGATCAACAAAGGCGTGGAAATGAACGTGTTCGGCGAGCCGATCAATGGCCTGCGCCTGATCAGCGGCCTGACCCTGATGGACACCGAACTGCGCAACACCCAGAACGGCGCCAACGACGGCAACCGCGCCATCGGCGTGCCGAGCTTCCAGTTCAACGCCGGCGCCGACTGGGACATACCGGGCCTGCAAGGCGTGGCGCTGAATGCGCGGATGCTGCGCACCGGCGGCCAGTACGCCGACGCGGCCAACAACCTCAGCCTGCCGACCTGGAACCGTTTCGACGCCGGCGCGCGTTACGCCTTCAAGGTCTCGCAGAAAGACGTGACGTTGCGTCTGGGCGTGGAAAACCTGGCCAACAAGAAGTATTGGGAATCGGCGCAGGGCGGCTATCTGACCCAGGGTGATCCGCGGGTGGCGAAGTTGTCGGGCACCATCGACTTCTAAACCTCGCCGTGAAATGAAAAAGGCCCCGCAGCTTTACCGTTGCGGGGCCTTTTTTTGTTTCTGCGGCGAGTTATAAGCCCCCTTCGCGAGCAAGCCCGCTCCCACCTTGGAATGCGTTCGACGGTGGGAGCGAGCCTGCTCGCGAAGGGGCCGGCACTGGCTAGCCTTTCCATCTGATCCATACTTGATCCACAGCCAACGGAGGACAGGCCCATGAACCGCAGCGACGTACTGATCATCGGCGCCGGCCCGACCGGTCTGGTGCTGGCCCTGTGGCTGAGCAAACTGGGCGTGCGCGTGCGCATCCTCGACAAGACGTCCGCCCCCGGCACCACTTCGCGGGCGCTGGCGGTGCAGGCACGCACCCTGGAGCTGTACCGCCAGCTGGACCTGACCGACACCGTGGTGCGCAACGGGCACAAGGTTGCGGCGGCGAATTTCTGGGTCAAGGGCAAACCGGTTGCGCAGTTGCCGCTGCAGCGCATCGGCGAAGGGCTGACGCCCTACTCGTTCATCGAAATCTTCCCCCAGGACCAACACGAGCGGCTCCTGCTCGAACGCCTCGAAGACTACGACGTGACCGTTGAGCGCAACACCGAACTTGAGAGTTTCGACCAGACCGGTGACGGCCTCACCGCGCATCTGCGCTTGCCCGACGGGCAGCAGGAAATCTGTCAGGCGTGCTTTCTGGCAGGCTGCGATGGCGCCCGCTCGGTGGTGCGCAAAGCCCTCGACAGCGGTTTCCCGGGCGGCACCTATCAGCAGATTTTCTACGTCGCGGATGTGCAGGCCAGCGGCCCGGCCCTCAATGGCGAACTGCATCTGGATCTGGACGAAGCGGATTTCCTCGCGGTGTTCCCGCTGGCCGGTGAAGGCCGCGCCCGGCTGATCGGCACGGTGCGCGACGAACGTGCCGACCACGCCGAAACCCTGCAGTTTGCCGACGTCAGCAGCCGCGCCATCGAGCACCTGAAAGTGCACATCGACGAGGTCAACTGGTTCTCCACCTACCGCGTGCATCACCGCGTGGCCGAACACTTTCGCAGCGGCCGGGCGTTTCTGCTTGGCGATGCCGCGCACGTGCACAGCCCAGCCGGCGGCCAGGGCATGAACACCGGCATCGGCGATGCGATCAATCTGGCGTGGAAACTCGCCGCCGTGCTCAACGGCAGTGCCACGGCAAACCTGCTGGACACCTACGAAACCGAGCGCATTGCCTTCGCCCGCCGCCTGGTGTCGACCACCGACAAGGTGTTCACTTTCGTCACTGCCGAAGGGCGCATCGCCGATCTGCTGCGCACGCGCCTGGCACCGTTTCTGATTCCGAAAATGGCAGCCTTCGAGGCCAGCCGCGAGTTCCTGTTTCGCACCGTCTCACAGGTCACCCTCAATTATCGCGGCATGCCGCTGAGCCAGGGCACCGCCGGCCACGTGCACGGCGGTGACCGCCTGCCGTGGGCGCATGATGGTGAGGGGGATAACTACGAACCGTTGCGCCAGCCGTGCTGGCAGGTGCACGTGTACGGCGACACCAGTGACGAGATGATCGCCTCGTGCACTGAACACAACCTGCCGCTGCACGTGTTCGACTGGCGTCCGGCGTTTGAAACAGCGGGGTTGGGGCGTAACGGGTTTTATCTGCTGCGCCCGGATACGTATGTGGCGATTGCCGATAACAGTGCGGATCCGAAGGTGATCGAGCGGTACTTTCGGGATCACGGGATAAGGCCGTTCTTCGCCTGCCCCTGACCCAAGAACACCCTGAATTCCTGTGGGAGCTGGCTTGCCAGCGATAGCGGTGGATCAGCCAACATTGATTTTGACTGTACCGACGCAATCGCTGGCAAGCCAGCTCCCACAGGGGTATTTCGGTGTCTGTCAAATCCCGGCCAGCGCCAGATCCATCGCAAAGTAGGTAAAGATCAGATCCGCACCCGCGCGCTTGATCGCGCCCAGGCTTTCGCGCACCACGCGGTCCTCGTCGATTGCACCCGCCTGCGCGCCGAACTTGATCATCGCGTACTCGCCGCTGACCTGATACGCCGACAGCGGCAGGTTCGAGGCTTCACGGATGTCGCGGATGATGTCGAGGTACGCACCGGCCGGTTTGACCATCAGCGCATCGGCGCCTTCCTGCTCGTCGAGCAGCGATTCGCGCAGGGCTTCGCGGCGGTTCATCGGGTTCATCTGGTAGCTTTTGCGGTCGCCCTTCAGCGCGCTGCCACCGGCCTCGCGGAACGGGCCGTACAGCGCCGAGGCGAATTTGGTCGAGTAGGCCATGATCGGAATCTGCGTGAACCCGGCGTCATCCAGTGCGCGGCGAATCGCCCGCACCTGGCCGTCCATCGCCGCCGACGGGGCGATCACGTCAGCGCCGGCACGCGCAGCCGCTACGGCTTGCTTGCCGAGGTTGATCAGGGTCTGGTCGTTGTCGACTTCGTGGTTGTGCATCACGCCGCAGTGGCCGTGATCGGTGTATTCGCAGAAGCAGGTGTCGGACATCACGATCATTTCCGGCACCGCGTCCTTGGCAATTCGCGACATGCGCGAGACCAGGCCGTTTTCGCGCCAGGTGTCGCTGCCGTTGGCGTCCAGATGATGGGAGACACCGAAGGTCATCACCGACTTGATCCCGGCACGGGCATAACGCTCGATTTCGCTGGCCAGCTTGCGCTCGGGAATGCGCATCACCCCCGGCATGCTCTTGATCGGTACGAAGTCATCGATTTCTTCTTCGACGAAAATCGGCAGCACCAGATCATTCAGGCTGAACTCGGTTTCCTGGAACAGACTGCGCAGGCTCGCATTGCGGCGCAGACGGCGGGGACGTGCTTCGGGGAACTGGCTGGACATGGTGCTTCCTGAAAACGGCAGATGAGACGAAAGTCGTAGGGGGCGAAGCTTATGCCTTCGCCGGGCGCAGGTACAAACCTGGATCAATCAAGACAGCATTACCGGCGGTGCAATAATCCCTCAAACACCCCACATCCCCCTGTAGGAGCTGCCGCAGGCTGCGATCTTTTGATCTTGATTTTTACAAGAAAGATCAAAAGATCGCAGCCTGCGGCAGCTCCTACAGGGATTTGTGTTGATTACGAGGGAATGGTCAGGCCTCGGACAACCGCCGGGCGCGCCACAAAGCGCTCCAGCACCCGGGTCACGTTGGGGAAATTGCTGATCCCGACCAGATCCCCGGCCTCATAGAAACCGATCAGGTTGCGCACCCACGGGAACGTGGCGATGTCGGCGATGGTGTAGCGCTCGCCCATGATCCAGTCGCGGCCTTCCAGGCGTTTGTCGAGCACGCTGAGCAGGCGCTTGCTTTCCTCGACGTAGCGATCACGCGGACGCTTGTCCTCGTAATCCTTGCCGGCGAATTTGTTGAAGAAACCGAGCTGGCCGAACATCGGGCCGATACCGCCCATCTGGAACATCAGCCACTGAATCGTCTCGTAACGCAGCGCGCCTTCCTGGGCCAGCAACTGGCCGCTCTTGTCAGCGAGGTAGATCAGGATCGCGCCGGATTCGAACAGCGGCAGCGGCTGGTCCTCGGGGCCGTGGGGGTCGAGGATCGCCGGGATCTTGTTGTTGGGGTTCAGCGACAGAAATTCCGGGGACATCTGGTCTTGCGTGTCGAAACCCACGCGGTGCGGCTCGTACGGCAGGCCGATCTCTTCGAGCATGATCGAGACCTTGACGCCATTGGGGGTCGGCAGCGAATAGAGCTGAATCCAGTCAGGGTACTGCGCGGGCCATTTCTGGGTGATCGGGAACGCGGACAGATCGGTCATGGGAAACATCCAGTCACATGGAAAGCACTGATCATAATGTAGGAGCTGCCGCAGGCTGCGATCTTTTGATCTGACTTTAAAAAACCAAATCAAAAAGATCGCAGCCTGCGGCAGCTCCTACACGAACCGTAACATCCTGCGGGTAACGTGCATGAACCAAACCGGTCTCAGAGGACTCTGAGCTATGCCTTTCGCCAAGGAAGCGCGACACACGACATGGACAACGCCCGGTGCTGGGAGCCCGCGGTGTAAGGGTTGGTCAGCCCCAACCGAATTTGCTGAAGAATCCTTTATTCAATGACGAACCTCATGAGTTTCGCCAAACGCTTCAAACATCGTGCCTGCGTGGCCCTGCCCTCCCTGCTGGCGGTCAGTGCACTGACCTTGTCGCTGGAGTCAAGCCAGATTCGCGCACAACCGGTGGACGGTACGCAGACGCTGGTCTTCCTGCGCCACGCGGAAAAACCTGCGGGCGGTCTCGGCCAGCTCAACTGTCAGGGCCTGAACCGGGCGATCGAGCTGTCGACCCTGCTGCCGGAAAAATTCGGCAAGGCCGATTACGTGTTCGCCGCCAACCCGACGCGCAATGTCGAGGAAGGCGAACTGGACAACTCCTACAGCTACATCCGCCCGTTGATGACCATCAGCCCCGCCGCGATCAAGCTCGGCCTGCCGGTGAACATCGAGTTCTCCGCCAACGACACCAGTGACCTGGCGCGCGAGCTGACCGAAGACAAGTACCACAACGCGACGATCTACACCGCGTGGTCACACGGCTACCTGCCGGAGCTGATCAACAAGGTGGCGGGCCAGGCGGTTGGCGAAAAACAGACCATCACCGATGACTGGGCGGCGGGCGATTTCGATTCGCTGTACGTGCTGACCCTGACCTGGCACAACGGCAAGGCCAGTTTGCAGAGCCATAGCTACAAGCAGGGGCTGGATAACGGCAAGGTGACTTGCCCGACTTGAGTGATGGGTCGTCTGTCAGTTCCTCATCGCTGGCAGGCCAGCTCCCACAGGGTTTGAGTGATGCTTGAATCTACGGCATCCCCAAAACACTGTGGGAGCTGGCTTGCCAGCGATGGGGCCAGCAAGGACAGCATCAAATCTGCTGATTCACCCGCTCGCGCAAATACTCGATCACAGCTTCGCGCTCCCCGGCAAACTCGATCCGTCCGCCCTTCTTCTCACGCTGAAAGACATACATCGGGTCGTAATACTCACGCAGCAACCCTTCGATCCAGCCACGGTGCAAATCCACCGATCCGCTGCGCGCCTGCTCGGCCAATGCGTCTTCCATCAACAGCAACATCCGCCGATGGCGCTCGCCCCCCAGACGCTTCTGCACATTGTTCAGGCTTTCCAGCAAGCGCTCGCAGAACAGCGCAAAACCTTCCTCACCGTGCACCGCCGAAAACTCCGCCGACAGATCCACCACGTAATCACGCAGGATCCGCTCGACCCGATCCTCAAAACGGTCTTCCAGCCAGACCATCGGGTACTGCTGCATGCCCTGATATAACGGCAATGGCAGCGCACAACTGCCCACCACCCGGCTCTCGTCTTCCAGCACGAATTGCTCGATACCGGCAGCACGCTTCTTGAGGATGTCGATGGCCAGACGGTTTTCAAAATCGATGTTCGACGGCTGCCCGGTGGCGCGTTTGCCGAAGCTGGAGCCACGGTGATTGGCGTGGCCTTCCAGATCCAGGCCGTTGCGCAACTGCACCAGCACCTCGGTCTTGCCCGTACCGGTCATGCCACCCAGCAATACGAAATCACACTGTCCGATTGCCTGCTCAAGGGTGTCGATCAGAAAGTTACGCATCGCCTTGTAGCCGCCACCGACCCGCGGATAGTCGATGCCAGCCTCATCGCGCAGCCACTGTTGCGTGATCTGCGAACGCAAGCCGCCACGAAAACAATAGAGATAGCCATCAGGATGGGCCCGGGCGAAATCGGCCCAGGCCTGGATGCGCTCGGCCTTCACCGCGCCGGACACCAGTTGGTGCCCCAGCTCGATGGCGGCCTGCTGGCCGTGTTGCTTGTAGCAGGTGCCGATTTTCTGCCGCTCGCTGTCGTTCATCAGCGGCAGGTTGACCACGCCGGGGAACGCGCCTTTGTGAAACTCGACCGGTGCACGGGCATCCATCAGCGGCCGGTCGTTGAGGAAAATATCGCGGTAATCGGTGCAGTCGCGGGACATCAAATCACCTCGACTGCGTGGGTCTGTCGCTCGACCAGTTCGCCGATCGGCGCCAGGTCCAGGCCCAGTTCAGCGGCGACGGCGAGAAATTCGTCATTACCTTCAGGGGTGACCGCAATCAGCAGGCCGCCGCTGGTCTGCGGGTCGCACAGCACACGCTTGTGCAACTCCTGCAGACGCCCGAGCTTGCTTGAATAGCTGTCGAAGTTGCGCAGAGTGCCGCCGGGCACGCAGCCCTGTTCGAGGTAGTACTCGACGCTGTCCAGGCGCGGCACGTGGTTGTAGCCGATACGTGCGGTCAGGTGGCTGCCGTCGGCCATTTCCACCAGATGCCCGAGCAGACCGAAACCCGTGACGTCGGTCATTGCGGTGACGCCGGCCAATTTGCCGAAACGACTGCCGGGTTTGTTCAGGGTACACATCCAGTCGCGGGCCACGCCGATATCGCCGGGACGCAACTTGCCCTTCTTTTCGGCGGTGGTGAGGATGCCGATGCCCAGCGGTTTGGTCAGGTACAGCAGGCAACCGGCGGTGGCGGTGTCGTTGCGCTTCATGTGGCGCTTTTCCACCAGACCGGTCACGGCCAGGCCGAAGATCGGCTCCGGCGCATCGATCGAATGCCCGCCGGCCAGCGCAATACCCGCCGCGTCACACACCGCCCGCCCGCCGCGAATCACGTCGCGGGCCACTTCCGGCGCCAGCACATTGACCGGCCAGCCGAGGATCGCGATCGCCATCAGCGGGTCGCCGCCCATCGCGTAGATGTCGCTGATCGCATTGGTGGCCGCGATACGGCCGAAATCGTAAGGATCGTCGACAATCGGCATGAAGAAATCAGTGGTCGACACCACACCGCGCTCGGCATCGATCTCGTACACCGCCGCGTCATCACGCGAGGCATTGCCGACCCACAGTTTCGGGTCAAGGTTCTGCGCACCGCTGCCGGCCAGAATCACTTCCAGCACCTGCGGGGAAATCTTGCAGCCACAACCGGCACCGTGGCTGTATTGGGTCAGACGAATCGGCTCGCTCATGGGGGAGTCTCTGGCAGTTGATGGGGCGGATTCTAGCAGAGCGCGGGCCGGCTGATTCTTGGGCTGAATGTCACGGCCCCTTCGCGAGCAAGCCCGCTCCCACAGGGGATCGCTGTCATTCACAAATCCTGCTTTCACTGAAGATCCAGTGTGGGAGCGGGCTTGCTCGCGAAAGCTATCGACGGGTCACCACGGCTTCACGGCCGGGCACAAAAGGTGCCCTGATGAAAAACCATTTGCCACTGCTCGCCCTGCCGCCGCCATACCGAACTGCGCAAACTGTCCGCCGGCATCCGCTGGTCGACAGCGCCGGTATGGCAGTGATACGTCACCAGCGCCGAATCTTCCGACAAGGGCTTGAGCGTGAACTGACTGACGGTACGTGGTGCGAATGCTTGCTGCGGCAGCGCTGCCAGCACATCGGACTTGTTCCAGATGCCGCCGCTGGCGCCGAATTCGACAAAGTCGTCCGCGATCAGTCGCGCCAGTTCAGCGGCATCCTCGCGCACGGCGCGCGACAGCAGGCGGTTTTCCAGATGTAACAAATGCTTCGACAGATCCATCTCGTTCCCACCTCAGTGCATAAATCACTCGCCACGAAGACTTTCGATTGTGCAAAAAAAACCGCCCTTTCGGGCGGCTAAAGTGCTTCGACCATGATTCAGAAGCTTTGGCTGAAGCTGATGTTGAAGGCGCTGTCGTTGTTGTCGCTCGAGACCTGTCCCGAGTAGCCGATGCCCAGTTTGCCGGTCGGAGTGACCTGGAAGTCCACGCCGGCTTCGAGCAGTGCGCTGTCCTTGGCAATCGGCACGCCCTGGGTACTGAACGAGGCGCCGCCGTCGATGAAGGTCAGGTCGGCGTCGGGTTTGGTGTCGCCGTAGGCATGGCGCCAGCCGATGGCGGCGCGTGGCGTCAGTTGGCTGCCGTTGGCCAGGGTCACCAATTTGCCGATGCGCACGCCGAGGGTCGAGTAAGTGATGTCCTGATCGGCGTCGGCCTTCAGGCGCCCCACTCCACCTTTCTCCTTGGCGGTGTCGCTGTCGTAGTTGACGTAGGCAAGACCGGCGAACGGTTCGATGGCAACACCGGCGGCGTTGATCGCATAGCCCACTTCGCCGAACACCTGAGCACTGCGCGCATCGTAATCGGCCTTCAGACGATCGTTGTAGCTGCCGACGCTGACATCGCGTTTGGTCTCGATGCTGTGCCAGCTGTAGGCCGCGCCGAGGCGCACTGCCAGTGCATCGAATTGCGAGTTCAGATAACCGGCCAGGTGGTAGCTGTCGACCTTGGCATCGGAGTTGCGATCATGCGCGTTGAGGTTGCTGCGGGTGTAGCCAGCCGCCATCCCGGCACGCCAGGTGTCATCCAGCGCCTTGTCGGTGCCAAGCATGAAACCGCCGAGGTTGCGATCGACCTTCGCCGTGTTGCTGTCGCCGCCCATGTCACCCCAGGCACCGATGGCCCGGATCCAGCCGACCATTTCCCCGTGGCAACCGTTGCTGCTCAGTTGCGTGTCGCTCGGTGCCAGGGTTTTGCGTGGATCGTCCGAGGCGCTGCATGACGGCTGGCGCATGCGGTCATTGACCGCCTCACGGATGAAGCGCGAGTCCTCAAGCATGGCGCTCGAGGTGCTGGCGTGGATTTCACCGGAGAGGCTGTCGAAGGCATTGCGCGCACCGGCCACGCTGAGGTTGACGATCTGGTTCTGCAGCGCCGCGCCGGCCGCACCGTTGTTGCTCAATGCCGTGGCGGTGCCGCGCTGGTTGCCGGTGGCCGCAACGTCGGCAAACGAGTTGCCGTTGCGGCTCACGGCCAGGGTCACCGAGTCGGCACCGTAGACCAGCGAGCTGTCGAGGAACGCGTACTGCGGCAGATCGGCGGCACTGAAGGTGCCGGTCACACCGCCACCCGCAGTGATCAGTGAGTAAGTGGTGTTGCCGGTGAACGGCGCGAGGCTGTTGACCACCAGACCACCACCCAATGCCGCCGTCCCCCCTACCGCCAGCGGTGTGGCGGTGGGCGAACTGACGGTCAGCGCCAGCACACCGTCCGCCGCGTTGGTCAGATTGCCGGCCACGCTCAAGGTGCCGTCAGCGCCGCCGGAAGCGACCACGCCATGGTTGAGTACCGAACCGACGCTGCCGTTACCGCTCAGTCCTGCACCGTTGGCGACGGTAACCTGTCCGCCCAGCGAAGCCGGTGCCGCTCGGCTGCCGACCTGGAGCACGCCTTGATCGACCGAGACGGTGCCGCTGAACGGCTGATTGCCGGTCAGCAAC
>NZ_QAIK01000037.1 GCF_003061005.1 Pseudomonas sp. HMWF021
ACGCGCACACCCGTGAATCCCCACCGCCTCACGACACACCGGGGTGCCTTCATCCACTGGTATTGCGCCATGCCCATATCCCCTTGTAGGAGCTGCCGCAGGCTGCGATCTTTTGATCTTGTTTTTAAAAGCAAAATCAAAAGATCGCAGCCTGCGGCAGCTCCTACAGGGGTTGTCAGTTGAGGCTCTCGCGAACCATGTCGAGAAACGTCGCCACCACCCGCCGCGAACTCTGCTCGCGCAAGCACACCAGCGTCTCGGTCAACCGTCGGGTGCAATCGGTGATCGGCAACGCGCACACCCGTGAATCCGCGCCAAACTCCGCCGCTGACACTACCCCCACACCAATCCCCACCACCACCGCTTCACGCGCCGCTTCCCGACCCTCGACCTGAATCGCGGGGCGAATACGAAACCCGGCCCGGGCCATTTCCTCTTCAAGGGTCTGACGGGTCACCGAACCGTGTTCACGCAACACCAACGGTGTGTCGTCCAGGTCCGCCAGGCAGATCGACTCGCGCTCGGCCCACGGGTGATGGCGGGAGACGAACGCCACCATCGGGTCGTTGCGCAGCGGCACGCACAGCAGGCGTTCATCAGTGACATCCCGCCCGAGCAGCGCCAGATCGGCCTGATAGTTGAACAGGCGAAACAGCGATTCATCGGTGTTGCCGGTCTCGATCTTCACGTTGATCCCCGGGTAGCGCTCGCAGAACCGCGCAATCTGCGGCAGCACGTGCACCGGGGCATCGACCGCAAGGATCAGGCTGCCGGTCTGCAACGCCTGGGATTCCTGCAGCAATTCCTGGGCTTCCGCTTCGATCACAAACAGCCGCTGGGTGATCGCCAGCAAGCGCTCCCCCAGATCGGTCAGGCGCACCGAACGCTTGTTGCGATGAAACAGCAACACGCCGAAGCGTTCTTCGAGTTTGCGCACCTGGTCGGAAATCGCCGGTTGCGTGAGAAAAAGCCGTTCGGCCGCTTTGGTGAAGCTTCCATGCACGGCCACGGCGTGAAAGGCTTTGAGCTGGGCGTGGGACACCGACATGCAGCCTCCGGTAACAAGCTGAGCTTATGTGTGAAATACGATAAATCGATTTTATTTATTAAACAGTAATTGCTTTGATCCGCTCACGCCATCACTGACTGCCCGCTCGGGCCGCAGGGTTGGCGATGAGCCTGTGCGTGCAACAACAGGACTCATCTGACCGCTATCGCCATAGGGATGGGGCGCTGGCGCAGTGCTCAACAATAAAAAACACAGACGTTTACTTAACGATTCTGCCGGCACACTCACACCCTGAGGTCAGAACCACAATGAACAAGCACATCGGCACCATTGCGCGTTGGCGCATGCAGATCTTCGCTGTCACCTGGCTCGCGTACGCCGCTTTCTACTTCACCCGCAAAGCGTTTTCGGTGGCCAAACTGGGCATCGCCGAAGACCCGACCTTCATGCTCGACAAGATGGCCATGGCCAACCTCGATGCGATCTATCTGGCGGCCTACGCCATCGGCCAATTCACCTGGGGCATGCTCGCCGACCGCTTCGGCCCACGGGTCGTGGTGCTCGGCGGCTTGCTGATTTCCGCTGGCGCCGCGCTGGTGATGGGCAGTTTCGCCACGCTGCCGATCTTCGCCACGTGCATGCTGATTCAGGGCCTGGCGCAGTCCACCGGCTGGTCGGGTCTGTGCAAGAACCTGGGTAGTTTTTTCCCCGCCGAACAACGCGGGCGAGTGCTCGGTCTGTGGAGTTCCTGCTATGCGTTCGGCGGTCTGGTGGCCTCACCGTTCGCCGGCTGGTGGGCGTATACGCTGGTCGGCACCTGGCACGCCGCGTTCATTTCCAGCGCGGCGGTGGTTGCGGCGGTGGCGGTGCTGTTCTTCATCTTCCAGCGCAACAAACCGGAAGACGTCGGCCTGCCGGCGGTAGAGCCGGAGCCGGAACTGAGCGCTGAAGAAACCGAAGCCAACAGCAAGCTCAGTGTCTGGGAGCCGTTGAAGGAAATCCTGCGCAACCGCACGGTGCTGGTACTGGGCCTGGCGTATTTCATGTTGAAACCGGCGCGTTACGCGATTCTGTTGTGGGGCCCGGTG
>NZ_QAIK01000183.1:0-1287 GCF_003061005.1 Pseudomonas sp. HMWF021
ATGATGGAGACACCCATGACCCAGCGCGACGCAGTTTTCCCACCCGCCCGCCATGCCCTTTACGAGCGCCATCGCTACTCGCCGGCAATTCGCTCCAATGGTTTTCTGTTCGTCTCCGGGCAAGTCGGCAGCCGTGAAGACGGCTCGCCCGAACCGGACCTGCAGGATCAGGTGCGTCTGGCCTTCAACAACCTCAATGCGATCCTCGATGCCGCCGGTTGCAGCTTCGCCGATGTGGTGGACGTCACGGTGTTCATGGTCGACCCGCAATCGACCTTTGAGACCATCTGGGAAGTGGTGCCGGAGTTCTGGGGCAATGCGCCGTACCCGACGATAACCGCTGTCGGCGCGACCTGGCTGGCCGGGTTTCAGTTCGAGATCAAGGTGATCGCCAAGATCCCCGTGTAGGCGCTGCGGCACGCTGCGATCTTTGATCTTCAATCGAAGCACAAAGATCGCAGCCTCGTTTCACTCGACAGCTCCTACAGGGTTTTTCGGGGTCGCAGCGGCGGTGAGCGATCCCGTGTCGTAAGCCTGTAGGAACTGCGGCACGCTGCGATCTTTTGATCTTCAATCGAAGCACAAAGATCGCAGCCTCGTTTCACTCGACAGCTCCTACAGGGTTTTGCGTGATCACAGCGGCAGTGAGCGATCCCGTGTCGTAAGCCTGTAGGAGCTGCGGCACGCTGCGATCTTTTGATCTTCAATCGAAACGCAAAGATCGCAGCCTCGTTTCACTCGACAGCTCCTACAGGTTTTTTCGGGGTCGCAGCGGCGGTGAGCGATCCCGTGTCGCAAGCCTGTAGGAGCTGCGGCACGCTGCGATCTTTTGATCTTCAATCGAAGCACAAAGATCGCAGCCTCGTTTCACTCGACAGCTCCTACAGGTTTTTTCGGGGTTACAGCGGCAGTGAGCGATCCCGTGTCGTAAGCCTGTAGGAGCTGCGGCACGCTGCGATCTTTTGATCTTCAATCGAAACGCAAAGATCGCAGCCTCGTTTCACTCGACAGCTCCTACAGGTTTTTTCGGGGTCGCAGCGGCGGTGAGCGGTCCTGTGTCGCCAGCCTGTGGGAGCTGCGGCACGCTGCGATCTTTTGATCTTCAATCGAAACGCAAAGATCGCAGCCTCGTTTCACTCGACAGCTCCTACAGGGTTTTTCGGGGTCACAGCGGCGGTGAGCGATCCCGTGTCGTAAGCCTGTAGGCGCTGCGGCACGCTGCGATCTTTTGATCTTCAATCGAAACGCAAAGATCGCAGCCTCGTTTCACTCGACAGCTCCTACAGG
>NZ_QAIK01000183.1:1331-22748 GCF_003061005.1 Pseudomonas sp. HMWF021
GCACAAAGATCGCAGCCTCGTTTCACTCGACAGCTCCTACAGGGTTTATCGGGGTTACAGCGGCAGTGTGGGCTGCAGGAAATGTGGGGCAAAACATCAACAGACACCTGCGCTGGCCTTTCACGGCGCGGCTGCGTATAACCTCGCCGTTTCGTCTAACCTGATTGAGCGCCCGACCGCGACACCTCGCGCTGCGGCGCTTAGAATGCGACGCTCATGAAACGGAGAATTCCATGCTCAAACGAACCCTGGCACTGACGGCTGGTCTGGCCCTGTCTTTTTCCTCGCTGGTGGCGCACGCCGCCGATGTACTGCGGGTCAGCGCGATTCCCGATGAAGCTCCGACCGAATTGCTGCGCAAGTTCGAACCGCTGGGTGCTTATCTGGAGCAGCAACTGGGCATGAAGGTGCAGTTCGTTCCCGTGGCCGATTATCCGGCGGTGGTTGAAGCGCTGGCTACCGACCGTCTCGACATGGCCTGGCTGGGCGGTTTCACCTTTGTTCAGGCACGCCTGAAGACCGACGCCACCACCCCGGTGATCCCGTTGGTGCAGCGCGAACAGGATGCGCAGTTCACCAGCAAGTTCATCAGCGCCGACCCGAACGTGAAGAGCCTGGCCGACCTCAAGGGCAAGACCTTTGCCTTCGGCTCCGTGTCGTCGACCTCCGGCAGCCTGATGCCGCGTTACTTCATGCTCAAGAACGACAACATCAAACCTGAGGCCTATTTCAGCCGCGTCGCTTACTCCGGCGCGCATGACGCCACCGTCGCCTGGGTTCAGGCCGGCAAGGTCGATGCCGGCGTGCTGAACGCCAGCGTCTGGCAGAAACTGGTGGACGCCGGCAAGGTCGATACCAGCAAGGTGCATGTGTTCGCCACCACCCCGGCCTACTTCGATTACAACTGGACCGTGCGCGGCACCCTCGACCCCGCACTCGCGGCGAAGATCAAGAGAGCCTTCCTCGACCTTGATCCAGCCAACCCCGAGCAAAAGAAGATCCTGGATCTTCAGGCCGCCAGCCGTTTCATCGACACCAAGCCTGAGAACTACAAGGGCATCGAGGAAGCTGCTCGCGCCGCCGATCTGTTGAAATGACCCTGAGCCTCACACAAGGCTGCCTGCACCACGCCAATGGAGTCGACGCGCTACGCGGCATCGACCTGCAGATTGGCGCAGGTGAACAGGTGGCGATCATCGGGCCGTCCGGGGCCGGCAAGTCCAGCCTGTTGAACCTGCTGGCCACGGCTTTACGTCCCAGCAGCGGCGACATCGAGGTCCTGGGTGAACGTCCCTGGCACCTTTCCACCCGTCAACGACAACGCCTGCGTGCGCGCATCGGTCTGGTGCATCAAGCGCCGCCGCTGCCACCACGCCAGCGTGTGGTGACGGCGGTGCTGGCCGGCAAGCTCGGGCAGTGGAGCCTGGGCAAGAGTCTGTTGAATCTGCTGCATCCTTTGGACATTCCCGGTGCCCGTGCGGCACTCGCGCGCCTGGATCTGGGTGACAAGCTGTTTGCTCACTGCCAGCAATTGTCCGGCGGGCAACTGCAACGTGTGGGGATTGCCCGGGTGCTGTATCAAGCGCCGGAAATTCTGCTGGCGGACGAACCCGTTTCCGCAATGGATCCGGTTTTGGCCGGGCACACCCTGTCGATCCTTTCGCAGCATGCCCGGGCGCATAACGTCACGCTGGTGGCGAGCCTGCACGCGGTGGAACTGGCCCTGGCGCATTTCCCGCGAATCATCGGTTTGCGCGACGGGCAGATCCTGTTTGACAGCCCGGCCGGACAGGTCAGCCGCGACATGCTGGATGCGCTGTACGCCAACGAGCAATTGCAAAGCCCGACGACGCCAAGTGCGCCACTGATTGTGCAGATTCCGCGATGCTGAGGGCCGATTCGCGCGATCCGGCCGCCGCCCCGCGACTGCTGCTGACCCTGCTGGCGATTGCCCTGCTGTGGCCGGGTATCCAGCTCAGCGAACTGGATCTGGGGGTGCTGCTGCACACCGACAGCCAGACCGAAATGGGCCGCTTCATCTCCGGATTCTGGCCACCGGCGCATGACCCTGACTTTCTTCAACTGCTGCTCAAAGCCACCCTGCAAACCCTGGCCATCGCTACCGCCGGCATGGCCCTGGCATTGCTGCTGGCAGTGCCGGCCAGCCTGTTTGCCAGTCGAGCGCTGTCGTTGTCGGCAGCCTCACGCGGTGGCGTCCCGGGCCGGGTCGGCCGCTTGCTGCGCTGGCCAGTGCGCGGGCTGCTGATCTTCTTGCGCAGCGTGCCGGAAATCGTCTGGGCGCTGCTATTCGTTCGCGCTGTCGGCCTCGGCCCGGCGGCGGGTGTGCTGGCAATCGCCATCACCTACAGCGGCATGCTGGGCAAGGTTTACGCGGAGATTTTCGAGTCCACCGACCAGCGCCCGGCGCATGCCTTGATGCAGGCTGGCAGCGGACGGCTGGCAGGGTTCGCCTACGGGACTCTGCCCAACGTCGCGGCGGAACTGCTGTCGTACACGGTGTATCGCTGGGAGTGCGCGATTCGTGCGTCGGTGGTGATGGGGTTTGTCGGTGCCGGGGGCCTGGGGCAGCAGATCGACCTGTCGCTGCGCATGTTCGCCAGTGGTGAAGTGGCGAGCATGCTGTTGACGTTCCTTATTCTGGTGCTCGGCGCCGATCAACTCAGCCGTCTGCTGCGCTGGAGGCTGACATGAACCGTTTGATCAATCTGTTGCTGATCGTCGGCATTGGCGTGGCGGTGATCGCTTCGTTCGGTTACCTGGGACTCGACCTCGGCGAACTGGGCAGCGCCACCAGTCTCAAGCAGATGGGCGCCTACGCGCAGCGCTTTCTCAGCCCGGACCTGAGCGCCACGCACCTGCAGGCGATCCTCAAGGGCTCGCTGGAAACCCTCGCCATGTCGGCCCTCGGCACCCTGCTCGCGGCAGTCTTCGGCATTCTTCTGGCACTGCCGGCGGCCGGGCGTTTCGGCTGGCCGTTACAAAGCGCGGCACGTCTGCTGCTCAACGGATTGCGGGCGATTCCCGAACTGGTCTGGGCGGCATTGATGGTGCTGGCCGCCGGGCTCGGCCCCAACGCAGGCACGCTGGCCCTGGCACTGCACACCACCGGCGTGCTCGGTCGCCTGTTCGCCGAAGCGCTGGAGAACACGCCACCGCAACCCGCCGAAGCGCTGCGCTTGCAGGGTGGTAATCCGGTGGTCGCTTTCTGCTACGGCACCCTGCCCAATCTGGCCCCGCAACTGCTCGCCTATTGCCTGTACCGCTGGGAGAACAATATCCGCATGGCCAGCGTGCTCGGGTTTGTCGGTGCCGGCGGTCTGGGCCAGATGCTCTACGTGAGCCTGAGCCTGTTTCAGGAAGCGCAGGCCAGCACCGTGATTCTGGCGATGCTGGTGCTGGTGTTCGCGGTCGACAGCCTCAGTGCCTGGAGCCGGCAGCGCTGGGTAAGAGCCTGATTGTGCATCGGGTAGCGAGGGGATGACCGCCCCGCTACACGATCACGCAGAACCTTTCAGCGCTGCAAGCCTGCCGCATTCGCCCGCGCCGCGTGGAGCTTCTTGTAACTGTCGATCAGGCGCAGGTGGCGATCCAGCCCTTCAAGCTTCATGCTGGTCGGCGTCAAGCCATAAAAACGCACGCTGCCATTGACTGAACCAATCGCCGCATCCATCCGCTCGTTGCCGAACATGCGCCGGAAATTGGCCTCGTAATCGGCCAGTTCCAGATCTTCGTCCAACTCCATTTCCAGGCACACGTTCACCGCTTGATAGAACAAGCCGCGCTCGACGGTATTGTCGTTGTATTGCAGAAACGCCTCGACCAGGTCTTTGGCCTGCTCATATTTCTGCAGGGCGAGGTAGATCAGCAGGCGCAGTTCCAGAATGGTCAGCTTGCCCCACGGCGTGTTGTCGTCGAACTCGATGCCGATCAGCGTGGTGATGTCGGTGTAATCATCCAGCTCGCTGTTTTCCAGACCCTTGGCCAGGTTGCGCAGGCCGACCTTGCTCAGGCTGTGCAGATTGAGGATGTCGGCGCGAAATTGCAGAGCCTTGTTGGTGTTGTCCCAGATCAGGTCGTCGACCGGATAGATTTCCGAGTAGTCCGGCACCAGAATCCGGCAGGCGTTGGCACCGAGGTCGTCGTAGACCGCCATGTAAGCCTCTTTGCCCATGTCTTCGAGGATGCCGAACAGGATGGCTGCTTCTTCGGCGTTGGAATTTTCGCCCTGGGCCGAGAAATCCCACTCGACGAATTCGAAGTCGGCTTTGGCGCTGAAGAAACGCCACGACACCACACCGCTGGAATCGATGAAATGCTCGACGAAGTTGTTCGGCTCGGTCACTGCCTGCCCCGAAAAGGTCGGCTGCGGCAAGTCGTTCAAACCTTCGAAACTGCGGCCCTGCAACAGCTCGGTCAGGCTGCGCTCCAGCGCCACTTCCATGCTCGGGTGCGCGCCGAACGAGGCGAACACTCCGCCGGTGCGCGGGTTCATCAGGGTCACGCACATCACCGGGAACTCACCGCCCAGCGACGCATCCTTGACCAGCACCGGGAAGCCCTGCTCTTCCAGGCCCTTGATCCCGGCCAGAATGCTCGGGTATTTCTCCAGCACGTGCTGCGGCACGTCCGGCAAGGCCATCTCGCCCTCGAGAATTTCGCGTTTGACCGCGCGTTCGAAGATTTCCGACAGGCACTGCACCTGCGCTTCGGCCAGGGTATTGCCGGCGCTCATGCCGTTGCTCAGGTAGAGGTTTTCGATCAGGTTGGACGGGAAGTACACCACCTCACCGTCGGACTGACGCACAAAAGGCAGCGAGCAAATGCCGCGTTTGGTATTGCCCGAGTTGGTGTCGTACAGATGCGAGCCCTTGAGCTCACCGTCGCGGTTGAAGATGTCCAGGCAGTATTCATCGAGGATTTCTGCCGGCAATTCGTCGTTCGGGCCGGGCTGGAACCAGCGCTCATTGGGGTAATGCACGAATTCGGCGGCGGCGATGTCCTCGCCCCAGAACTGGTCGTTGTAGAAGAAGTTGCAGTTCAGACGCTCGATGAACTCGCCCAGTGCCGAGGCCAGCGCACCCTCTTTGGTCGCGCCCTTGCCGTTGGTGAAGCACATCGGCGAATGCGCGTCGCGAATGTGCAGCGACCAGACGTTGGGCACGATGTTGCGCCACGAGGCGATTTCGATCTTCATGCCCAGCCCGGCGAGAATGCCCGACATGTTGGCGATGGTCTGCTCCAATGGCAGATCCTTGCCGGCAATGCAGGTGCCGGCGTCAGACGTCGAATGCGGCATCAACAAGGCTTGCGCATCGGCGTCAAGGTTCTCGACTTCCTCGATGACGAACTCGGGGCCGGTCTGCACGACCTTCTTCACCGTGCAGCGATCGATCGAACGCAGGATGCCCAGACGATCCTTCTCGCTGATGTCTGCCGGCAATTCGACCTGGATCTTGAAGATCTGGTTGTAGCGGTTTTCCGGGTCGACAATGTTGTTCTGCGACAAGCGAATGTTGTCGGTCGGGATATTGCGGGTTTCGCAGTACAGCTTCACGAAGTAAGCCGCGCATAAGGCCGACGACGCCAGGAAGTAGTCGAACGGCCCCGGTGCCGAACCATCGCCCTTGTAGCGGATAGGCTGATCGGCGATCACCGTGAAGTCGTCGAACTTGGCTTCAAGTCGAAGGTTGTCGAGAAAATTGACCTTGATTTCCATGCGGGATTACCAGAATACGGCTAAACGAATGGCGGCCATTATCCGGCTTTTGCGCGGGAAGTCTCGTGCTTTCGGGCTCGCGGCGCGACCACACCACGCAATCGCGTTGATTTTTGCGGGACATGTTGCCGGCCTGCCCCGGAAAATTAAATGAACCGGACGTGCGCCACGCCACCTAACGCAAAGACCAACAGGAGGTAGCCAATGCAAATCGAAACCGTGTGGATCGTACTGGCGGCAGTTCTTTTGCTGATCGAATTGTGGGCCATCAATCGGGTGCGCAAAAGCGAGGGGAAATCGAGTAACAAGGGTGTGTGGATTGTCCTGATCGTTTTTGTGCCGTTGTTCGGGTTGATCGCGTGGGCGCTGGCGGGACCCAAGCATGTCGACCACCGTTCCCACCCTGGCGCGGGGGTGAAATAAACATTCAGGGCAATCTGTATGCGCCTGCAAGTGTCCGGTCTACTGTCAGCCGGACATTTCCCCGACCTCCAATACTCTGCTCACCGGCTTCGGCCAAGGACAGATGATGACCCTTGTGATTTTCCTGATCGCCTGCGGTGCTGCCGCCACCACCGGGATGATATTCAAGCCCGGCGAATGGTACGCGCAGCTCGATAAACCCTCATTCACCCCGCCCAACTGGGCGTTCCCGGTCGCGTGGACGATCATCTACCTGCTGCTGGCCTGGGCCGGGTATCGCCTGACGCTGCTGCCCGGCAGTCAGGACGTCCTCGCGTTGTGGGCCGCGCAGATTGCACTCAATACCCTGTGGACGCCGGTGTTCTTCGGCGCGCGGCGCGTTTTTGCCGCGATGTTGATCCTGGCGCTGCTGCTGCTGGTGGTTGCAGTCATGGTGGTGGCGACATTGCGCCTGGATCTCGTGACCGGTCTGATCCTGCTGCCCTACTTGCTCTGGCTGGCAATCGCCTGTGCGCTGAACTTTTCGATCCTGCGCAACAACCGCGACACGAGGAACGCCATTGACCAATGACACGCTTGAGTTCAGCCAGCGTGATGTAGCGCAGATGCAGCGCTTCAACCGCAAACTCGCCTGGCTGCCGCGATTCCGGATTCGCAACCGGTTGACGCCGCGCTTGATTCAAACGCTGCTGCGCGCCAGTCAGTTCGCAACGGCGGACAAAGCGCTCAAACAGGGCCTGCTGGTTGAACATACGCGGGTGAGTTCGCACGGCGCTTGCGTCCCCGTACGGATCATCAGACCGCCAGGAAAACCCGCCGGCGTGGTGCTCGATTACCACGGCGGCGGCTGGGTGATCGGCAATGCGCGAATGAACGACGACCTCAACATTGCCATGGTCAAGGCGTGCAACGTGGTGGTGGTCTCGGTGGATTATCGATTGGCGATCAATACCCCGGTCGAAGGGCTGCTGAAGGACTGCCTGTGCGCCGCGCGCTGGCTGCTCAGTGACGAGCGCGCAGAGTTCGCCGGGCTGCCGGTGATCGTCGTCGGCGAATCGGCCGGCGCGCACCTGGCCGCAGCCACGTTACTGGCGCTCAAACCGGTGCCCCGGATGTTGCAACGGATCTGCGGCGTGCTGTTGTATTACGGCGTTTATGATCTGACAGGAACCCCGAGCGTGCAGGCAGCCACGCAGGATACCCTGGTGCTCGACGGCCCGAGCATGGTCGCAGCATTACGACTGCTGACGCCGGGCCTGAACGATGAACAACGCCGGCAGCCGCCGCTGTCCCCGTTGTACGGCGACTTCAGCGGTTTGCCACCGGCGTTGATGTTCACGGGTGAACTCGATCCGCTGCGGGACGACACCCTCGAACTGGCCGAACGCTGGCAGCAGTGTGCACCGGTCGAAATGCACCTGCTGCCCGCCTCCGCCCACGGCTTTATCCATTTTCCAACCAGCATGGCCCAACGGGTCCTGGCTTACAGTCGAGGGTGGATCAGCCGGCAACTTACTGCGTGACCACAATCCTGCCGATCATCTGCGGATGCAGCGCGCAGAAGTACTCGAACTCGCCCGGCGTGTTGAACACCCAGGAAAAGCTGTCATTGGTGTCCAGCGCCGCGGAGCGAAAAACCTTGTGGGTCTCGGCCACCGTGTGCGGAATCTGATCGTCATTGACCCACGTCACCTTGGTGCCGACGCCCACGGTCAGGTCCTTGGGGCCGAACATGAACTCCTTGATGTCGATCTTCACTTCCTGCGCCCACACCGGCATCGACAGCAGCAGGCATACCAGCGCCAACACTCGCGTTTTCATCACGTTGCCCTCCCTAAATCAGTGTCGAATCGATCAGCGCCAGCGGATGCTCGCTTTGAGTCGCCCGCACCTCGGTGATCCCCAGATAATTGCGCAACTGGTCAGCCGCCACGGTCATCGGCCCCGGCGACGGCGCTGCGCCGGGTGCCGGCTGCGGATAGGCCGTACCACGGGCGGTGTGGAAGGTAATGTTGCCTTCGACCTTCTGGATCACCTGATGGATATGCCCGTTGAGCACCGTTACCGAACCGTACTTGCGCAGCATCGCGATCGCCTGATCGCCGTCTTCAGTGCCCCAGCCCCACGGTTGATAAATCGTCCATAGCGGGATGTGCGTGAACACAACGATGGGTGTGCTACTGCTGACCGCGCGCAGATCGTCGGCCAGCCAGGCCAGTTGATCGGCGCCGAGCGTGGCTTCGTGCCCGGCCTGGAAGTTGAAGACATTGATCAGCGCGATGAAATGCACGCCGTGGTCATCGAAGCTGTACCAGCCATTGCCTTTGGTGCCCTTGCCGTAGCGCTCCAGGTAAAGCTTGCCGCCGCCTTCGTCGAGGGTGTCGTGCTCGCCGGGCACGTAATGCACGGTGGACGGCAGGCCTTTGAGCAATTGTGCGGCGGTGTCGAACTCCTCGGCCTTGGACAGGTGGGTGATGTCGCCGGTATGCAGGATCAGCGACGGCCGTTTGGGCAGCGCAATGACTTTGTCGATCGCCACCTGCAAGGTTTTCACCGGCTCCGGGTTCGCTTCTTTGTTAAACCCGATGTGCGAATCGCTGATCTGCACGAAATGGAAAGTGCTTGCCAGTGCCTTGGGGTCTGCGACGTTCCCTGTCGCGTCCAGCGCGAACGCTTTGGGAATCCCGCCGCTCAAGGCCCAGACCACCCCGGCCCCCGCCCATGCCGAGCATTTGAGCAGCGTTCGCCGATCGGGGTCGAGCAAGCCGTCGGTGCGCAGTGGATGTTTTGTTTGAATGTCCATCGGTAGGTCCTCGCAGGCGGGCTACAGTGAGTTGACTGACACGAGGTAAACCTTGTGCGACGAGGGATTATTCCGCGCCGAACATTAAATTCTTTTCAGGGAATAAATGACCACGTTGCGCGGTTATAGGGGGGTACGGTGCGGAACCGACCATGAAACGATTCGAGGAACTGATTGCGCCCCATCTGGACGCGGCGTACAACCTCGCGCGCTGGCTCACTGGCAACGACAGCGCCGCGCGCGATGTCGTGCAGGAAAGCGCCTTGCGCGCCTTCCGGTTCTTGCAGCGCTTCGCCGATGGCAACGCCCGGGCGTGGTTCCTGACCATCGTGCGCAACGAAAGCTACACCTGGCTCAAGGCATCGGCCGGTCGGCATTGGGTGCCGATCGTCGATGACATTGCCGATGACGAAAGCGCATTGAGCCACAGCCAGACCCCGGAACTGCTGGCAATCCACACCGAAAACGCGGCATTGCTCCAGCAGGCGCTGGCCGCCCTGCCCCCGACGTTTCGCGAGGTGATTGTGCTCAAGGAACTCGAAGACCTGTCCTACAAGGACATCGCGCTGGTGGTCGATATTCCCATCGGCACCGTGATGTCCAGACTGGCGCGGGCGCGTGCCATGCTCAAGCTCGAACTACTGAAGTTGCACAATCATGAATGAACTCGACTGCTCGGCGTGCCAGACACAACTGCACGGTTATCTGGATCAGGAACTGGATTCGGCAGCGGCTGCGCGGGTTTCTGCACACCTGACCGAGTGCGCCGCCTGCGCACGGCTGCACGCCGAAATGGAACAGCTCAAGGTCAGCGTAAAACGCCATGCGCCTTACTACGCGGCACCGGCATCCCTGGCGGCCACTGTGCTTGCCGGCGACAAGCGCAGTTTTTTCCAGCGCTGGCGCAACCTGTTCGCCCCGGCTTTTTCCGCCGCCGCACTGGCGCTGGCGCTCGTGCTTTTCGTCGCCACACCGGGCAGCGAACAACCGTTGCTGGACGAAGCCGTTTCCAGCCATGTGCGCTCGTTGATGAGTGAGCACCTGAACGACGTGGTGTCCTCGGACCGCCACACCGTCAAACCGTGGTTCAGCGGCAAACTGGACTTCTCGCCGCCGGTTTTCGATTACGCGGCGCAGGGCTTTCCGCTGCTCGGCGGACGGCTGGACTACCTGCAACACCAGACCACCGCCGCCCTGAGCTACGGGCATGCCAAGCACATCATCAATGTGTTCATCCTTCCAACACCGGATGACGACAAACCGCCGCAGAGCCAGACGATTCGCGGCTTCAACGTGGTGTCCTGGCAAGCTGGACACATGCGCTTCGTGCTGGTGTCGGATGTCGAGAAAGGTGAGCTGGAGGCGCTTGGGCGATTGCTCAGGGAAGGTGTGTAAAAAGCCGAAAATAGTCGGGAAAAGCAGGTTTGTACTTTTCGGAGTAAATCGCGATGACAGGGAACTCGCTGCGGCATGAAAACAATCACACCGGCATCCGGCTCATGAACAAGATGGGGGTTCTTCCATGATCCCGGGCTATCGCGTGCGCATCTACTGCCTGATCGGCGCCCTGTTATGCCTGCTCGTCGCGTGGGCATCTGCCGAGCAACTCTACACCGCGCTGACGAACGGGCAACTCGATGCCTTGACCGGCTGGCGCCCGCACAAGACCCGCGAACACCTCGCGCTCGACGAGCAGCCATTTCGCTTCACGTTCTATTTTTTGCAGATGGCCGCGTCTTTCGTCGCCTTCACTGGCGCGGGGCTCGCTCTGTCGTGGGGCGTCATTCGTGGGCGCAAGGCGTTCAGACGCTGGTACACGTAAGCTTGCGTCAACCGCCAAGCGCCTGCGTCAGCCATTTCTGAAGAACGTGGGTTCAAGCCAAGAGCTGGGTGATCCATTCAACTTGCTGCGCCGTTTCCCGAACTTTCTGCGCCGGTACGACTTGCCGGGCGTGGGTGAAGCTCTGCAGAGTCTTTTGCTTTCGCAGCAGCAACCGCTGCCATTTGCCGACGAACGCCGGGCTGCGGGCCTGCAACAGCAGCGGGCCGAAATACAATTCTTCCGGCGTATAAATCACTGGACTGGCCGGTTCAGCGACGATGATTTCGTAATAGAAGCGGTTTTCCCGCAGCACTTCCTCGAAAAGGATGCGGTAGCCATTGTCCATCAACCATTGGCGCAGCGGCTGCTCGCCGCCATTGGGTTGCAGGATCAACCGTTCCTTGCCGTTGAGATGCGCCTTGCCGCTGTCGAGGATGTCGCGGATGGTTTCGCCACCCATACCGCACATGCTGATCGCGTTGATCCCGTCCCCAGGCTCGATCGCAGCCAGACCATCGGCCAGGCGCACGGTGATCTTTTGCTCGAACGCGTTCTCGCGCACGGTACGCCGGGCGGCATGGAATGGCGTCAACGCCACTTCGCCAGCCACCGCAGACTCCACGACCCCACGGCGCATCAGCGCCACCGGCAGATAGCCGTGATCCGAACCGATATCAGCCAGACGCGCACCCACCGGCACCTGCGCCGCCACCCGCTCCAGACGCATGGACAATGTGTGTTCGTTCAACTGCCGCCTCTCTTCATCCGCCAATGTCCGCCAGCACTGGCCGGATCGGGCCGCGACTCTAGCGGGCAATGCGCGGTATTTCAAATGCTCGCACCCGGGCGCGACGACAACACCATTGCCTCGACCCGATCCATACGTCAGGATTCGCCCACTTTGATTGAAAGGCACACGCCTTCACTCGAAATCTTTCACCCCGAGCAGAAAAACATGAACCGTCAGAAGAAATTGCAGCAGTTGTTCAAGGAAAAAGCCAAAAAGGCCAGCGCCAAACTGGCGCCGAAGAAGCCGAAGTACATCAGCAAGGCCGAGCGGGCGAAACTTGAGGCTGAAGAGGCTTTGCAGGTGGGTGAGAGTGCTGAGGTTTGAGGGTTTGGTTGGAGGTTTGAGTGCGTGCAGGGGAATGTCTTTGTTTCATCCACTGCCGTAAGCCTCTCAGGTCTGATCTATCTCAAGCGCCAGCACCCAACGGTTGAACGGAGCTGAGACGGCCAAACCCAGCACGTCAAAAAAAACCCATCTGCGGGTTCTTACCGAAAAAGCCTTAACGGATTGCCCGGGGGTAATACTCAGTGCATTGCTGGTCAATATGACCGCTCCGGAAGCGCTGCCAATGTAAGGCGAATTTCCAGGATCAAGCATGCCGACCTGCAAAGTCCCGTAGATGTCCGGAAGAGCCAAAGATAATTTTTCTCCCGTCTCCAGACGACCCACGACCGCTCCATCAAACAGGATTGCCAGCGGGATAGCCTGGCCATAGGCGCTATCAAACAATCCTTTCTTCCGTTGAATCGTGATGTCCATTTACTGTCCTTGAGGTGCGCACCACACAGCGCCCAGGTGCATTTTACGACCACCGAACAGTCGCAGATGTGGAGTCTGGAACGCACTGATTCAGTGGGCAGGTGGAGTGATCGCGTCTGGCAATCTCAGCCCCAACAACAGGCAGAAATCGGACAAAAGCAGAAATCAACCAAGCACTACTGACGCCAGAAATCGTGTTTGTATTGTTGCTTACACCGTGTAAAAAGCGAGTGACCGGCAGCGATGTCTTGCAAATACAGCGACCTGAAGCCGAATTGCTGAATCTCGTCGGGGAACGGGGCGCGCTTGCATGGAGGCGATACTGTTCACGGATAGCTCAGACTTGGAATGGTCGCGAATTTATAGATGTTCCTGGCGACCTGCCCTGGGTGGCCTTTCGTTTCGTACAGGAAGACGATGCCACGCTCAAACGTCTGGAGGCAGCTGTTTCAAGTTATGAAGGCCCTGAACGTTGGTTGCTGATTGCCCATGTCAGAGACTCTCTCGCGGGTGCCAACTGGATGGTTTGCCATGAGCAGTCCGGCCTGCTCAATCGTCAAGCAGCGGACGCGAACCTTCCTGTCTGGCAGTACCTGGAACGCAAGGATCCTTGAAGATTTCTGTGGGCTGGCAGCACATGTAAAGGCGTGTCTGGAACTTCAAAAAGGCTGATTAGAGTAAACGTTTACAGGTAGTGACGCATTCTGGCCGAAATCTGCCTCTCACGACGGGCAGCTTTCGGCCAGTAGCGGACGTTCCTGAGCGGCTGCTCACGGCCAAAATCAGACGTCCGTGAGCGGCAGCTTCCGTCCAGAAGTGGGTGCCTAAACGGTTGAGTTCATTGCTGAACCCATTCGTCACGCACGCGATTTACCACACCAACTCTATGGAACATTTGTCACCGTCCCATTGCGGCTTTATCTTAGGCGCACGATTAAGATGGTCTGGAGTACTGACATGGACGATAGAGAACAACTGTACAAATTGCTGGCCCAAAAAGACTGGGAAGCAATAGGTAAAATCATCTACAAGAACAAAAAGGCGAGGACACAAGACCCTTTTTTATCCCAAGTAACTACGTTCTTTGAGGCTGAGTTTTTCACCTTCGCTGATCCTTTACCACCTGCTGCTCGCGCAAAACAATTTGAGTTCACTAATTTAATTATTGAACTAGGTCAGCACGGCTTCAGCCAGTCATTTGTGGATCGGTTTGTCGATGAGCGTTTGAAGCTAATGCAGGAAACTAAGCACTCTGCGCTACTCAGCTACGCTCAGACGCATCAACAGCGTCCTTTAGCCAAGCAGATCATTCAGTCTTTTCTACAGACAAAACCAGAAACGGTCGCCGCCAGCCTGCGTGAGAATCTGACGATTCACTCAACAGAAGTGGTGGTCGGCATAGCCAAAACTATCCGCCTATTTAAGTCCAAGCAGGAAGAAAACTTCTACGAGGCAGTGCGTCGTGTTTTTCCTACCTACCACCCATATCCTAATGTTGCATTAAGCTGTGTATTGGACTACCAGGCCATAAAAGGTCAACTGTCCGAAAAGGCTAGGGCATACTTTTTCCAAGCTATTATCGATAGCGTGGTGTTTGATGTGGGAAGTGGATATGAACCAAAATACTTCATTGAGCTTGATAGTAGCTTCCATGATGGGGCTCACGCACAGGCCAATGACCAACTTAAAGACTCCATCTTCCGCGCAGCAAACACTAAGCTCATTCGTATCCGGCCCCTGAATGCGAAGGCATCCTCAGTGGAGGAATTTGAAAAGCTAGTGCGAGAAGTTATGCGCTCGCTATAAAAATAAAATGCTATCCCTTGCAGATAGACTGCGAGAGCAGGGAGAGCTGCATTACCAAGCGGGGTAGATCTTATCTTCGATAACCTATGAAACTGTTTACTCTTGGTCATAACGATTTTGTATGATTTACGAGTCAAATCTGTGAATAGCAATGATGAAACTGTTTCACCGCCTACAGAGTAATCGATTACCAATGGAGGTTATATGATCCGCAAAGCATCGGAGCTTCTTAAAGAGTTCATTGAGGTCGAGAAAAGAAAGCTCGATGGGTTTAACATGCCACACATGCCGACACTCGGCACTGCCTATGAAGAGATAACGAAGCAAGGTATATATCAAGACTTTGCCATTCCCAAACACTTAGATTTGCGTGTTGTTTCAGGTTTTATCTCAATTGGAGGTGAAATGTTAGCTGAGCAAATCGATTGCATGTTAGTTCATGGCGAGGGGGAAAGATATGGGCTTACGCAGCAACACAAATATGACATAAATAGTGTGCTTTGTATATTTGAAGTCAAGAAGAATCTGCGAAAGGCCGATTACATTGACGCTATGCAGCACTTGGCTAAAATCAGACGAAAATTTGCTGACAATTTCGAAGATCGCTTGATTAACGAAGGCTACAAGCCAGATATCACCAATGCGCGTCGACGTTTCTCGCAACTGACTGGAAAGGTTGGGCCAGAGGAATATCTCGATATACACCACTTATCGAAAACCGATGGCATATTGTTTTATGCACTTGTCCAAGAGTCATTGTCGCCCATCTCGATAATACATGGTTACGAAGGCTATAAAACCGAGAAAGGTCTTAGAACTGCATTCTCCGAAATTCTTGAAGATGCTTGTAATAATGGAGATGGCTGGGGGGTACCAAGCATTCCCACGCTGGTTACATCGAACAATTTTTGTCTAGTGAAAGGTGGCGGAAATCCTTTTTTAGTTATAAAAAATAAAAATGAATGGGTCTCGGTATTTTCAACTAGACACAACTCAGCAAAATTGATCTTAGAATTGATCTGGTCAAAAATTGGGGAGTACTTTAATGCCAGAATGCCTTGGGATGACGGACTGCATATGGATAGTGTCCAGCCTCTATTAATTGCAGAGGCGAAAGAAGTTGGAGATGCAGCAGGTTGGGTTTATAGGACAGAAGAATTTAAGGAGAAGCATATGATGCGAGACGATGATAACTTTTGGTCGCCTTCTAAGATAGGCAAGGCTGAAATGTCTGCAATAAACATAATGGCGATGCAAGGAGGGTATCTTTACTTGGATGCGGGCATGAGTGAATATCTAAACCGAAATCATGGCGTGACCATTGAACAGGTGGCTGAGGCTTTAATAATTACTCGGCAGTTTATGCGCGATGATGGATACATCCGGCCAATACATCCACAAACGTACGTAATCACCAATGACGATGAGACAGGATTTGTCGGATCGGACATTGAGCGTTTTGATTTGTGGTGCGCAGAAAACAAAATTGAGCCTCACTATATGTCTATTAATTTTATTGATGAATAGGCGATTGCCTGCGTCTGGTCGGAAGAATCACGAATGGCGTCATCCGACCAAAAGCGGACGTTTGAGAGCGGTGCCCAACATCTGGCTGAAGCCCCCATTACCCACCACTGACCACTTTTATAATCTTATCTTTGCCAAATGCAACAGAGTTCCCTGTCTTAGGATCGTAAAACCAAAGCAAGTCAGCACTTCGTCCAACTGCACACAAACCGGAACTAGTCCCACTTTCAAGTTTCACACTAGTCAACGTACACTGTGTTTTTAGGTGAGTAGCAAGCTTTGCACCCATATTGCGCCCCCGACCGAATGAGTCGACAGTGACGTCATAAATCAACCACAACACCATAAAATACCCAACAACCGCCAAGCATTTAATCAGTGCAGCGCCATTTGTAACGACCCTACGACGAACCCATTTAAAAAGGCATGCCAATGCGGCTAAAGCGAACACCCCAGAGATGTACGGAATCAGAAATCTAAAATCTTTCGCCAATTCTGAAAATACCAGCAAGCCGCCATCATAGAGAGCTTTCTGAAAATCAATAGAAACCAACTCAGGTTCAACACCAAGCTCCCTGTACAATTCTTTACTCTGAAAAACTCCGGCCGCATAAGCCGCCGCGGTCAGCATAAATGTCGCGCTTATGGTTTCCAGTAGCTTATTTACCATCTATCGCTCCTGAAAAACCCTGATTGCCGGAATTCCAAATTCAAAATTTTCGAGAGAACGGGTATCAACCGCAGGTAAATTCAATGCCAAGGAATTTTTGATTTTCTTTGAATGGCGGCGTTCGCTCGCCTCATCTAGCTTGTTCGCATTATATTCAACGGAACGTACCGCTTTTTTCTGTTTTGCCTCTTTTTTCCTTGGGGAACGAAAAATATCGCTGACCATTTCATCTGGCGATACAGTCTCAGTCTTGGGTGTTGAGTCCGGTGCCTGAACACTAAAATCATCTGCTTTAGCGTATCCCGCCATGATTAGTGTAAGCGCTACGCAAAGTATTGCACCTTGAGCTTTGTCACCGAATCCCTCAAGCGGTATGCGATTCCACAAATCACCTGGAGACATGAATTCAGCTTTTGTAGTAGCTGAAAAATCTCCTAATCCGATTTCAAAATTTAGTAGACGTACAATTGATTTAAGATCGATAGTTCCGGTTTCATCAATCTCTCGTGCAAAAAGCTGCATCAGAGAAATATTTTGCAGCAATCCACCGATGAATAAGTTATTAACCGCTCCAGCACTTGCAATCTTGTTAGAAATGTATAGATAGTTTTCATCAACAAAGAATGGATAAACCAAGTGATAAAACTTATCCCAATGTTTTTGAAGATCGATAATTGTTTGTTGACCCTGAAGGGTCTTCTTGATCGCACCGGGTAAGTTGAAGCGAGAAATTTTTGGCCCCCAGACAACGTCGCGTCGGAGCCGATGATTCATCTTAGGAGGCGTGTATTCAGGCTCGGCATTTTCAGGGATTTCAATCACAACAGGTTCTGAACTAAAATAGGCTGGCCCGTTGCATATCCCAATCACCAAAGCATCACCATCAGTAGAGACAATAATATCCCCTACTTTGATCCTCTCGTTAAAACTGGTGATTTGACGCAGTTTTCGAGTGCCTTTTCCATTCAGCTTTCGAGCTGATCGCTTAGTACCTTCGACAGTGGTCGTGTACTCTGGTTTTCGAAGTAACATCGAGTGGATATCATTAAAGCTTGGAATTGCAGAATCTACAGCACTCCGATGATCGTACGTATCATCAAGATGCGCGATAGCAGCAACTCCCCCCTGCCTGAAATGCTCTAGAAACTTGCCGCCTGTAGCCCTAACCAACCAGATGTTAGTCTTGCTGTTTCGATATGCCAGCTTCAGCCGATCTAATTCCATATAACCCCCTACCCTTGATCGTCTGACCATAGCTCAGGATGCTTTGTAATAGCAATGCGCATGCAAAAGGCATATTCCACAAATGGAATTGACAACACCTGGCTGATTGTTTACCGAAACGGCGATGCCGTGCTTTAGCCCGGATAAAAAATAGGGGGTTTGAGAGTTGCTGCTTTAGGGAAGCGTGACTGGTTCGAAGTGATATCACAGAAGACGTAAAAGCTAATAACACTTTGACTGCACTGATTTTTTTCCGTCGTTACTGTCCGCTTTTGGCCGGTAGCGGTCGCGTACGAACGTCCGCTTCTGGCCGTTAGCTGCCATACATGCCGTGATTACTGGCGCCCTCTCCTTCGAATTCTTTCCCGAGCCTAGAACGGGCATGGAAGTTACGGGGGCTGCCCCCCCCCCATCAATACCCCCACACACGCTGAAGGCATAAACCACGCCGGACGGCAAAACCGCTTTTTGTGACTGCCCCACATCAGTCCACAGGCCACCACCTCGTCTCAAGCAACCGTCAACGCCGCAGCCCGAAACAAGAATCCTGACCTGACCCGCCCATGGCGATATACAGGCATCCGATGCAATGGCTACCCAAATCGATGTGGGCCTACCGCAGTCAGTCTTTAAACCACACACAAACGAGGCCTGACAGATCACGGTCCAGCAATTGGAAGTGTCCAGCCCCCCGCTACCTGTCGTCGTCCCTTTGACCCTGCCAAGGAAAGTCAACGCCTCTATCCGTTGACAACTGAATGCCAAAAACTCAGTATCGCCTCACTTGTTGGACAACCAACAACCAACAACCAACAAGACGACTCGGAAGAAGCTGTTGAGGGGCTGAAATTCATGTCTCACCTGAAATCACCCAGTGATTCACCACCGTCCTGTGCGCCCCCTAAAGCAAATGTGGGTGCGCCGAGCTTTGCATTGCCGCCTGGAGCCTGCGACACGCATGCGCATGTGATCTCGGATGAGTTCGGGCGTTATCCGCTTGTATCCGACCGCAGCTATACCCCACCGCCAGCACCAGAGGCGCAGTACTTGAAGATGTTGCGGGCTATGGGGATGCAGCGTGGCGTGCTGGTGCAACCGAGCATTTACGGCACTGATAACAGGTACATGCTCGATGTATTGCAAAGGCATCAAGATCAGCTGCGAGGGGTCGCGGTAATAAATCAACACATCGGCGATGAAGAACTGGCGCACATGCATGCCTTGGGCGTGCGCGGAGTTCGCATTAACGTGCTGTTTCGCGGTGGGGTTGATCTGGACTTGATGGAGCAACTTGCCAATCGGATTGCCGATCTCGGCTGGCATCTGCAGTTTTTGATTGATATTCGACTTCTGAGCGACCTTGAGGATCGGATGGCCAGGCTGCCCTGCCCCATTGTGATAGATCACTTGGGACACTTCCCGGCGCATCTGGGAGTAAAAGAACCAGGGTTTGAGTTACTCCTGAAAAATGTCGCGGAGCGCGGCTGGTGGGTCAAGTTATCGGGCGCCTATCGCCTGAGTAGCCAGCATCCAGACTACGCCGATACAGACGCGCTAGCCCATGCGTTGCTGCGCACCGCACCGGAACGAATGGTGTGGGGCAGCGATTGGCCTCACGTAGCACTCGAAAGTACCCCCGACACCGGTTTGTTACTGGATCGCCTGCGCTTCTGGGCACCCAGTGAAAGCCAACGCCAGAAAATTTTGGTGGATAACCCAGCCACACTTTACGACTTCAAATAAACAACAACAAAGCAACGCACGGTGCTGCCCGGAGAATAATAATGAGTTGGTTTAGCGAACTTCACACAGTTGAAAAACGTACGTTCTATTCCGCGTTTGGAGGTTGGGCGCTGGATGCTTTGGATTTCATGGTATTCACCTTTGTCATCGCCTCGCTAATGACACTTTGGCAAATTGACAAAGGATCCGTTGGGCTACTGAGTACGGTGACTTTGCTGTTTTCGTCACTTGGCGGCTGGGGAGCCGGCATTCTGGCTGATCGGTACGGTCGCGTAAGACTGTTGCAGATAAGCATCCTATGGTTCTCGATCTGCACCGTACTGATCGGGTTCGCGCAGAATTTTGAGCAGTTGTTTGTTTTGAGAGCGCTGCAGGGGCTCGGTTTCGGAGGCGAATGGGCGGTGGGGTCAGTGCTCATCGGTGAAATGGTACGAGCTGAACATCGCGGTAAAGCTGTCGGTATCGTCCAGAGTGGATGGGCTATTGGATGGGGCGCAGCCGCCCTGCTTTACACATTGTCTTTCAGTTTCCTGCCTGAAGATCTCGCCTGGCGATCCCTGTTCTGGATTGGCGTCATTCCCGCACTGCTGGTTCTCTATATTCGCAAATATGTGCCAGAACCGGAGGTGTTTCTGGAGGCCAAAAAGCACCAGAACGAAACAGGCAATTCAATACCTTTCTGGCACATTTTCAGCCCCTCTCTGCTGCGCACGACTCTGTTGTCCGCCTTGCTCTGCATGGGTGTACAGGGGGGCTACTACGCAATCACGACCTGGTTGCCGGCTTACCTGAAATTAGAGAAGGGACTGTCAGTCTTCGGCACCGGCACTTATCTGATGGTCGTCATCATCGGCTCATTCTTTGGCTATGTCTGCGGCGCATTCCTGTCTGACCGCCTGGGCCGTCGCCCCAACTTCATCATCTTCGCCGTTCTGTCAGCCATCAGCGTGGTCTGTTACATGCAACTTGACCTGACCAATACCCAGATGCTGATTCTCGGCTTTCCTTTAGGTTTCGCAGCCTCGGGTATCTACAGCGGCATGGGGGCGTTTTTGACTGAGCTGTTCCCTTCAGCGGTGAGAGCCAACGGCCAGGCATTTTCCTACAACTTTGGGCGAGCGGTAGGTGCCCTGTTTCCGGGACTCGTAGGTTTTATAAGCGCTAAATATAGCCTGGGCACTGCCATAGCGATTTTTGCGGGAGGTGCTTATTGCCTGGTCGTGGCCGTGACCTTGTTCCTGCCGGAAACCAAAGGCAAGCAATTACACTGACTGAGCCATCATTTGTTAGAGTAACGCCCACGCATCGCTCGATGCATGGGCGTTTGACGTTTCAAGCTTTTGGAACTGACAGTTGATGACTGAGTAAAATGACTATAAAAGCAATTGGCCGCCGTGATCACTTCTCGGTTGAGATTTTTCGTCACCTGGAAAACGAGATACGTGAAGGCCGGCTTCGCCCGGGTGATCGCATCCCGACGGAAAGCCGGTTAGCCGAAGCTTTTGCCGTCAGCCGAAATGTCGTGCGCGAGGCTGTTGCCCGACTCAATTCGGCCGGCCTTGTGATCAGTCGCCAGGGTCTCGGGGTATTTGTTGCAACCGAAACCAACCAAAGCACTTTCCGAATCACTCAAGAGGAACTGACAGACAGCAGCAAGCTGCGTCAGTTGTATGAGTTACGCCTGGACCTGGAAGTGGCCGCTGCGGCCATGGCGGCAAGACGGCGATCACTCAGTCAGCTCAACAAGATTGCAACCGCTCTGGATACTCTTCGCGACGGCATACAAAACCGCCAGGACATGGTCGAACACAGCCTCCAGTTTAAGCGCGCTATTGCTGATGCCACGGGTAATGAATACTTCAGGAACTTCATCATCTTTCTCTGCAGCCATGTTTATGAGGCGGCCTCGCTTGAGAATCGCCTCGTTCGCTCGAGCAATTTGGGTAAAACGTTACTAGCTGAACATCAGGCGATCTTTGAGGCGATCAAACTCGGAGACCCTGACCTCGCCCGACGAGTCACCTGGCAGCAAATCATCAACTCCGCTGAACGAAACGGATTGCGAGGTTTGCAGGGGTGGGAGATTACCCGGATGAGTTCGCTGGGTGAGACC
>NZ_QAIK01000183.1:22758-51207 GCF_003061005.1 Pseudomonas sp. HMWF021
GGACGGTGCATGCGACTGCCACTTCCACATCTTCGGTGACGAAAACGGCCAGTCATTGTCCCCTCACCGCTCCTACACGCCGCCACCAGCGCCGCTTGAGGCTTTTCAGCGCGTCCAGAAAACCCTTGGGCTGAGTCGCGGAGTCATTGTCCAGCCTAGTGTTTATGGAGCGGATAACAGCACAACACTCGCGGCGCTAAAAGACGCAGGCAGTTCATACCGTGGTGTGGTCGTGATCGACACCAACAGCGATATGGAAAGCTTGTGGGAGATGCATCGGCTCGGAGTGCGTGGCGTACGCGTCAACCTGATCTTTAAAAGTGGCGTTGAAGTATCGGATGTTGCGGCATTGGCGAAAAAGGTCGCGCCACTTGGCTGGCATCTTCAACTACTGATCGATATCACTGAATTCGCCGACCTGTACGAAACCGTAACAAACCTGCCTGTAGCAGTCGTTATCGACCACATGGGGCATATGCCCACCAGTTGTGGGCTGGACCATCCCGGATTCAAGGACATGCTACGACTTCTGAAAGAAGGTCGTGTGTGGGTAAAACTTTCTGGCGCCTACCGTATTACCTCGTCTGAAGATTTTCCTTACGACGATGTAACGCCCTACGCCCGGGCACTGATCGAAGCCAATCCAGAACGCCTGCTTTGGGCAAGCGATTGGCCGCATCCTTGTATTCCGGTTCCGATGCCCAACGATGCCTGCCTTCTGGAAATGCTATTTGACTGGGTTGAAAACGATGACGTGCTGATCAAACAGATACTGGTTGATAATCCCGCAAAGCTCTACGGATTCTGAAGGAGCCCTTGGTTCAGTGCCATTGGTTGATCAGCTACTGCACGCTCTGCTCAGGTAACGCGAAGGCCATCACATAGTCACCCTTCTGCGTCGTCGCCGAGTTACCGCCGGCACTGATACCGACCTCCTTCCCGGCGCGACTGAAACTCCGGTGGCGAGCAATGGCCAGGAAGTAAACGAAATCGGCAAGATTGGCGCGGCTGGCCTGCATGGGGAGCCTCAATTTGGTGGCGGGAAAGAATCATCCGCGCTGCGGCGGCCGTTTTCTGCCACCCTTACACCCCCCCCCCCGCACCACCACACAGTTACGTCCATTACGCTTCGCCAGATAAAGCCGCTCATCAGCACGCTTCAGAATGGCCTCGGCACTGGGGGTATCAGCATCACGACAGGCGACTCCGATTGAAAGGGTAAGAGTTCCCACCGGCGCGATGGGGGTGTTGCTCAAGGTTGACCTGATTCGCTCGGCGACCCTGTGGGCGGTTTCAGGATCCGTGTCGGGAAGCAGCAGACAGAATTCTTCGCCTCCGGCTCTGCAGGCCAGATCGCCGGTTCGCGCGCAGTCGCGGATGATTTGTGCGACGTGTTGCAATGCCACGTCGCCGACGTCGTGGCCGAAGGTGTCGTTGACCCGTTTGAAGTAGTCGATATCCAACGCGAGTGCCGAATAAGGCTGTTGCGCAGCATCGAGCCTCTCGAGTGCCGCGTTCATTGCCCGCCGGTTAGCCAGCCCCGTCAGCAGGTCGGTGTCGGCAGCGGCGTTGAGGGTGCCGATTTTCTGCTGCAGGTGTTGCGACTGGCGTACCAGTGCCTGGCGAATAGCCGCCGCTTCGGTGTACCAGGCGTTGATCGCGGAAAGCTCTGCGGTGGCATTCGGTGCAGAGAGGTCGATGGCATGGCCGGCCAGCGCGCGCAACGGTCGCGTGATCAGCATCACGCCGAGCAGTATCAGGCCCAACCCGACCACCCCGGCCGGAATGATCTTGATCAGCATGTCGCGCATCAGCTTGCCGAGTGGCGCCAAGGCCTGTTCCCGGGGTTGCTGGACGACCACAGCCCAGTTCGAGCCTTGCACGTGAGCATAGCCGGCGAGCATCGGCACACCATGGTAATTGACGGTCTCCATGGCACCGTCTTGACCGAGCAGGGCCTGATCCACGGTCTTGCTCCAGTCGAGGCGCTCACCGATCCTTGGCTGATCGGGGTGGTAAAGCAATCGTCGGTTTCCGTCGGCGACGAAGGCGAAGGTGCCATCGAGGTGATGCTCGCCAATCAACGAGTGCATTACGCCGTTCTGCTGCAAATGCAAGGACCCGCCGACCAGTCCGAGATACTCCCCTGTCGGGCTGAAAATCGGTTGTGATACGAAGGCGATGAGCTTGCCGCTGGTAGAGGTAAACGCCTGGCTGACCATGGGGCGACGCAGCTTGAGCGCTTCGTTGAGCTCATCCGATGTGACGGTCAGGCCAATCCCGGTTGTGGTCGGGTAAGCCTGCAAGATCCTGCCCGCAGAATCGGTGATCAGCACAGCGCTCAACTCGGAGTCCTGGGCCTGCAGGCGACGCGCTTCATTTTCCGACAAGGTCGGGTTGGCAATGTCACTCCCTAAAAGCTGGCTGCTGTATTTCAGACGTTCATTGACCGAGTGCAGGAACTGATCGATGCTCGAGGCGACCTTGAAGGCATAGGCGCGGTTGGCTTCAAGTGCGGAGTGGATCAACGCATCACGTTGCACCGTGTAGGCAACGATCAGACTGTTGCAAAGAGTCCCCAGAACGGCGAGCAGGACAAAGATCAGAAAAAGACCGCGCAGGCCGATGGCTACTTTCGGACGTTTGCCCATGAGTAATGTCGCATCCTCACTACCGCCAACTTTTGCTGATGCGCAGCCGGCCTCACCGTCAGTTGTGCGCGTCACCCCGTTTGCTGACGGGACAACGCAACTTGCGCGTTATTGCTTGATCAAGTCGCTCGGTTTCCAGCTCTGATCAAAGAACGCCTGCTTCGGCCCGTACAGGCGCACGATCACCAGGAAACCCTTCTCCGGTACAGTCTTGATCCAGTTCTTGCCCTCGCCCGGCGATGTCGGGCCGAAGTAGATGTCCGTTGAGCCGTCGCTGTTCTGCGCCGGTTTATCCATCTGATTGAGGGACGGGAACGGCTGGCCGTTGTCCAGACCCGACGCGGTGAGGTTGTCGTAGGCGGTGACCGACCAGAACAACGCCGCCGGTACGTTGGCCGGGAGGTTGAGCTTGTAGGTCTGGGCGCCATCGAGGAACTTGCCCTCGGCGTCGCGGGTGGTGGCGGGATACTTGGCGCCGGCGCCGACCATGTTCATGACCATGCCGGGGCTGTCGGAATAGGCCGAAGTAAAGAACGCCACGCGCTGCTCGAGATTGGTGAAGCTGCCGCTGGACTGGAACTCGGTGTTCTCCCCGGCAAAGGTGTTCACGTACTGGCGATCCTTGTAGTACAGGCCGCCCGGCTCTTTGTACAAAAGGTGACTGGTCACCACCTTGCTCATCTTGAACGCGGTTCGCGCCGCTTCATCCAGCAACTTGCGCCGCTCGGCATCCGGGGCGAAGGGTTTGCCCTTCTCGATGCCCAGGGTGTGCAGGAACCCGCGCATGTCCATGTCCGCCGGGTCGACGGCTTCGGCGTCGATGAAGCGCGACAGCATGTCGAAGTAACGACCGTCCTCGGGGAACAGCATGTTGATCGGTGCGCCCGTGGCGTCGGGGAATTGCATCGGCAGGGCCGAATCCTTCTTGCCCAGCGGATAGATCTTCGTGCGCTCGACTTCGGCCACCGGCACGCTGAGGTCTTTCGGGTCCTTGAAGAAGGTGCGCCAGAACAGGAACACGTTGTTGGTGCGCGAGCGATAGACGAATCCCTCGGTCGGCTCCGGCCCTTTGTAATCAGGCGGGAGCAGCACATAGGTGCCGCCCTTGCCCTTGTCGGGGCCGGCCAGACCAACGTCACCGCGCCAGGTCCTGCCGTCGAGGGTCGGCCCGACAATCGGCCGCTGGAAGAAATCATCGAACATGCCCTGCACGCCGGGCGGTGCTTCGACCACCAACGGGCCGTACTTCGCCAGATCCAGATAGCTCATGGCGTAGACCAGATCGGAGTTTGGCGTGGTCACCAGAGTCTTGGCGTTGATGCGTTTTTTCCAGGTCGGCAGGATGTTGTAGCCCGCGCCGAACTGCTTCTCCGACGCTTCCTTCATCGACCAGATATTGATCGCCGGCAAGGCCCACAGATACGACTGCACGGCACGCTGAAACACCAGTTCATCGATCAGGCTGCGTGCCGTCGCTTCAGTCGGGAAGCCCTTTTCAAAAGGTTGATTGGCCAGTTCTTCATAGCGCGACGCGGCATCGGCCAGGCCGCTTAGAGAGAGGCTTACGGCCAGGGCCGTGAGTGTGGTGCGCAAACGGTTCATGGGCTGTCCTTATGAACGCAGTCGGGAAATCGGTTCAGTTGACCTTGACCACCGCCGGCGGCGTCCACTGGCCATTCATCGCGGCCGCTTCCGGCCAGTAGGCGCGAACGTAGAGCGAGAAGTCAGCGCCCTTCGGTGCCGGGAGCCAGTTGCTCTCCTTGTCCGCACCCGGCGAATCGCTCTGCACATAGAGCGTCAACGAGCCGTCAGCATTAGTCTTGAGCGACTTGTTTTTGGTGCCGAGGGAATAACGGCCCAACGGGTTTTCGGCGAAGAAATGCTGCTGGTTGTACAGCGTCACCGACCAGAAGCCCTTGACCGGCGGCAGCGCGCCTTTGGGGAAGGTCACGCTGTAGCGCTGGGCGCCGTTGAGCCGGGTGCCGGACTCGTCCAGGTCCTGATAGAAGTACTTGGTCTCGATCTGTTTGTTGACGAAGATGTTCGAGCGGGCAACCGCCGTGCGCAGGAAGTAATCGGTGCCAAACGCCGCGCCGTTGCTGATGGTGCTCCAGTGGTGCGGTAACTGCTGGCCGTAATTGCGGAACTGCAGCAGCGGTTTGACCACTTCGCCGTCAGCCTTTTGCGCTTCGTCGATCATGGCTTTTTTCAGCTCGGGATCGCGCTGGGCGATCTGCGCCAACACCGACAATTGCGCATAGCGTGCCTCTTCGCCCGGCAAGGGTTTGGCGTCCTTGAGAATCGCCGGCAGCTCATCGAAGAATTTTTCCGGGAGCACCCAGCGGGTCTCCTCGTCACCCGACGCCTCGGCGGGGAATTTAGGCGACTGGCTCCAGTCACGCTGCTTGAGTTTGCCGTCGAATTTGGACAGCGGGTACATGTCGATACCCGACAGATAATGCTGAATGGCCTTGCGGTCCTCGGGCGTATCGTCCTGGAACACTCGGGGAATCACGAAACCGGTGTTGGTCTTTGCGCGAAACACCTGGGTGATGCCTTCGGGTACTTTGCCGTTCCAGTCCGGCCCCACCAGCAGATAGAAGCCCGGTTTGGTGCCGTACATCTTGCCCAGTTCGGCGAAGCTGTCGGAACGCAGGTCCACCAATTGGTACACCCAGAATCGGTCGCCGAAGTCCGGCACCTGAATCACCACCGGTTCGATATCCAGCGCAATGCTGCCCGCACCGTAGACCACATCCTGATTCGGACAGGCCACCAGCCGCTCGCCGGGGGAAATGTAATCGGTGAGCATCGACAGATGATTGATCGGCGCTACGGGGACGATGCCGCCCATCAGGCCCGGCTCCGGAAGATCCTTGAACTTCTGCCGACGATTGAAAATATTGGCCATCGGCCAACCCCAGAAATACGCCTCCCGCGCCATCATCCGTACGTAGCTTTCTGTCACCTTCACATCGGCTTCGGGGCCAGCCACCTGCACCGCCGGCGAGGTCTGCGCCTGCACGGCCACCGCGCCGAGCAACACTGCAGTCGCGAGTAATCCACTGACAAATAAAGGCGTTTTGTTCATACAGGGGCTTCCTTGCTGGATAGCTTTTTTCGGGGAGCGAATCTTCTGACGGAAGATTGATCGTTAGAAAAAACTAGCAGAGGAATCCGGATCAGCCAGAAAAAGGCATGAAAAATCGCGATTCTATTTCCAATTCCGATAACCACTTCTCAGTGAAATCGTTTCAGCAAAGGGTGCATCGCCTGCTCAAATCCGCGGCTTATGTTCAAACGCCGGGCGCTCTCACAACCGCCCTTTCAACCACAGCGAAACCCGCAATCCACGCTGCGCCACCTCATCGACAAAACTCAGACTCACCCGTGCCCCGATCCGTTCGGCAATCGCCCTGACAATCGACAGCCCCAACCCCGACCCGGCTTCTCCGGTGCCCAGGCTGCGATAGAACGGATCGAATACCAGCGCTTGTTCTGCGGTGCCGATACCCGGCCCGGAGTCCTTGATTTCGATGAGCGCGCCCTGCTCCGCCATCTCCACGCTCAGGTCGACTCTGCCGCCCGCCGGGGTATAGCGGATGGCGTTGTCCACCAGATTCTTGATCAGGATGAACAGATCCAGTTCATTGATGGCGACCTGCACATCCTCGACGCTGTCCACGCCGATATCGATGCCCTTGTTTTCTGCCAGCGGCAACAGGTCCTCCAGCACGCGACGAAACACGCCATGCACCGACACGACGGTCTCTGAACGTTGCGCGAGCGATTGCGCGGCGGCCAGGGCCAGCAATTGCTCGATCAGATTCCTGCTGCGTTCGATGCCCTGAGCCAATGGCTCAAAGCTTTGCCGGGTATCCGCTGCCATGGGCGTGGCGGCCAGGCGCTCCGCTTGCAGGGAAAGCGCCGTCATCGGCGAGCGCAATTCATGGGCAGCGTCGGCGATGAACCGCTGCTGCATCTCCATGGCCTGTGCAACGCGCCGCAGCAATCGATTGATCGCCACGACGAAGGGCCGGATCTCGCTCGGCAGGTGTTGTTCTTCGATGGGATGAAGTGCCTGCTGGTCGCGCTGATCGATTTCCGCCGAAAGCGCAGCAATCGGGCGAAACAGCTTGCGCACCAGATCCCCGACCACCAGCAACAGCACCGGAAACAGGATCAGAAAAGGCAACAGACTGCGCCACGCGCTTTCCCGCGCTTCCTTGTCGCGTACATCGGCTTCTTGCGCAACGGCGATACGCTCGCCTGCCAAAGTGGTTCTGACCAGCACGCGATAGTTTTCACCGGCGATGTTCAGTGTCGACAAACCGTCGTTCAGGGTTGGGGGAAAAGGCAACGGAATGCTGGCGTCGTCAGTGCCGACGGCTTTGCTGCTGTCGGCCAGGTACTGGACGATGACCCTCGATTCTTCGTCGTCGCCAACGATCTGCTCGCCGCCGGGATAGCGCAAGGTCATGTGCTGGCGATCGAACAACAGCGCGACCTGCCGCAAGCTTTCATCCTGCATTTCGTGCGCTTCGTCGAGTGCCGAAATGAACGCGAATGCACCGGCGAGCAAGGCGACCACGAGAATTGCCAATGACAGCGTGACGGAAAGTCGTGCCTGCACCGAGTCGCTCAAACGCCTTTTGAAACCATCCATCCCATCCCCCTGACGTTCTTGATGACATGGCTTCCCAGTTTGCGCCGCAGTGCATGGATCAAAAACTCCACCGCGTTGCTTTCCACTTCGTTGCCCCAGCCGTAGATCCGGTCTTCCAGCTCACTGCGCGAAAGAATCGCACCGGGGCGGATCAGCAGCGCCTGCAACAGCGCAAACTCGCGACTGGACAGTTGAATGTCGCTGTTTTGCGCAGTGGCGGCCTGCTTGGAAATCAGGTTCAGAGACACCTCGCCGTTATCCAGCAGCGACTGCGCGTTACCGCCGCGACGGCGCAGCACCGCGCGCATGCGCGCCAGCAATTCAGCCATGGCAAACGGTTTGAGCAGGAAGTCATCGGCGCCGCCATCGAGGCCACGCAAGCGGTCATCGAGGCCATCACGGGCCGTGATGATCAGCAACGGCACGGGGTTGTTGCGCGCGCGAATGGCGTCCAGCACATCGAGCCCGTCCTTGCCTGGCAGGCCGAGGTCGAGCAGCACCAGGTCGTAGGTCTGGGTGTCCAGCGCCGCCAGCGCGGTGAGGCCGTTTTTCACCCAGTCGGTGGCGTAACTCGCTTCGTTGAGCGCGCCCTCGATGGCCTCGCCAATCATCGGGTCATCTTCGACTAGCAGAATCCGCATGCACCGCTCCGACAGAAAAGGCGCGATGGTCATTGCCATCGCGCCTGTATTGAAGCACTTGAACCGGCGTTTGTCCGCCGTCGGTTCAGTGCAGGTTACTGTTTGCCTTTCATCGAATCGAAGGCCTTGAGCAGGTCATCCATGGCTGCCTTGCATTCATCCTGCTTGGGCGAACCGGCACGCAGGGCATCGAGCGCACGGTCGATGGCTTTGTCCAGCACATGCCAGTCAGCAGCGGCCCGCGGCTTGATGCCCGCTTCGGCGGAATCCCAGCTGGTTTCCAGATCCTTGATGCGGGCCTTGGCGCCCGGCAGGTCGTTTTTCTCGACCAGCGCGCTGACGTCGACGGCGATGCTGCGGAACTCGCTCAGATCGCCCAGTTTCGAACCCGATTGAGCTGAGGCGCTCATGGAACTGACCGATGTGCCGGCAGCCGGTTTGTCGGCCGGTTTCGAGCAGCCGGCCAGGCTGCCGAGCAGTACCAGAGACGAGATGATTGCGACGTGGCTGAAAACAGTCTTGAAGGTGCGCATAGTGATTCCTTGATCGGTATTCGAACGATTATTGAGTGAGGGTTTTACGGTTGCCGAGGCTGATTTGTGCAACGGCCACCAGCAACACGATGACCGTCAGGAAAATTGCGCTGGTCCAGGCCGCGCCCATGCCCAGGCCGCCGTAAGTCTTGGCCTGCGTCAGCAGGTCGCCGAGGGAAGCGCCGAACGGACGGGTCAGGATGTAGGCGATCCAGAAGGTCAGCACCACGTTGGCCCCCACGCGCCAGGCCAGCAGCGTCGCCGCTATCAGCGCGCCGAAAATCACTGCACCAACGGTGAAGCCCAGCCCTAGCGCTTCGGTTGCCAGGTCTCCGGCGGCGGTGCCCAGGGCAAAGGTGCACAGCACGGTGGACCAGTAGAAAAGCTCGCGCCGTGGCGTGTTGATTTCGCGGATCGACAGGTTGTGCTCCATGCTGTACCAAAGCAGAAAATTTAGCGCCAACAGCGCCGAGAACACCGCCGTGCTGATGTACAGGCTGATGTCGAGCATGTCCGTCATGATGTCGGTTATCTGCGTGCCGACGATGCTCACCAGCACCACGGTCAACCAGTAGATCCAGGGTGAATAGGCGGTTTTGCGCATTTGAAAGAACAGCGCACACGCCAGCAGCAACGCCATGCCGATGCTGGTCCAGCCAGCCCCGAAACCGGCATCCACGGCGAGAAAATCGGCGCCGGTTTCACCCACGGTCGTCGAGAGGATCTTGATCACCCAGAAGGCGAGTGTCACTTCGGGGACTTTGTTAAGCCATCCGGCTTTTGCGGGATTCATGTGTGGGTCGCCTCTCCTGTCCAGCGCTGAACTTGCGCTGGAGGAAAGATACGAGCCAATACTTAGCCGAGACTGAGGGTGTGCGATTCTCTGTCGCGCCCTGCTCCTCCGAAATTTTCCGCCGCGCCCGGTTCGATCACCTAACCTCATAGATTGTGTGATCAACCAGAACCGGCCCGTCTCATGCGCAACACATTGAAGTCATTGTTTTTTGTCGCGCTGATCCTGCTCGCTGCGGGCGGTTCGCCACTGTGGGCTGCGGATTTGCCGGCCCCTTCGGCAACGCCTCCGGCGCCACTGGTGGAAGTCTCGCAAAGCGATCTGCAAGCCCTGCAACTGCGCCTGGACGGGCTGAAGCAGCAGGTTTCCTCTGCCAACAACTACAACCAGCTCGAAGGCCCGCAGGACCGGGTGCAGACCTTCATTCTGGATGTCGACCGGTTGTCGGCAACGCTGCTTCCGCAGCAGGCGCAACTGGCGGTGCAACTGGGCGTGCTGGGTGCGGCGCCAGACACCCAGATTGCTGCTGAACAAGCGGAAATCGCTGCACAACGGGCGCTGCTCAGCGAACAGAAAAACAAGGTCGATGCCACGCTCAAAAGCCTTGCTGCGCTCAAACAAAGCGCGGCCGAGCTGATCACGCAGATCGCCGGCATCCGTCGCACCCTGCTGGAAAGCGAACTGACGCTGCGCACTGAAAGCATTCTGAATCCGGGCTTCTGGTCGCCATTGGTGTCGCTGGAGCCGGACGACCGCCAGCGGCTGAATTTCTTCATCAATCAGGTGAACCTCACCTGGGCCACGGTCTGGGCGCCGGGGCAACGGTTTTTCACCTGTTTGCTGGTGCTGCTGGCCTTGGCTTTCTGGACGATCGGCCGTCGACTCGCCGAGCGTGGATTGACCTGGCTGTGCATCCACCGCATGCCGGAGGGTCGTCTACGCCGCAGTGCGCTGGCCTTCGCCTCGGCGCTGGCGACCCTGGCCACCACCGCCATTGCCCTGCATCTTCTGTTCTATGCCTGCACCCGACATGAACCGCTGACGCCGGTGCTGCAGACGTTTTCCGAGGAGTTCGAAAAAACCGTCTATGCCTGCGTCCTGATCACCGCCCTGAGCCGCGCGCTGCTGTCGACGCAACATCCATCGTGGCGGCTGCCGGCAATTGCCGACTCGGTGGCGCTGGCGCTCAGACCCTATCCGCGGATTCTTGCCGCCACCCTGTTGGTGCTGGTGACGCTGGTGCAAGTCAGCAACGCCACCGGCATGAGCAGCCAGATCGTGATGGCTCAGCGCGGGCTGATTTCAATCGTGGTGCTGATGATTCTGGTGCCGCTGCTGTTGCGCACCGGCAAGGCGCGCAAAGCGCTGATCAACGCCAATGACCCGGCCGCCGGCAACACGTTCGCCGGGGTGATCTACAGCATTGCCACGGTGGCGATGTGCGTCTCGGCGCTGGCGCTGCTCGCCGGCTATGTGTCGCTGGCACGGTTCATCACCTATGAACTGGTGTGGGGCTACATTGTGCTGGCGGGGTTCTATTTGCTGATCCAGGTGGTCAAGGACGCTTGCGAATACCTGTTTTCGCCACGCTACTCGGCCGGCAAGACCCTCAAGCAGACGCTGGGCATGGGCGACCGGCGGCTGGAGCAGATATCGATCGTGCTGTCCGGTTTCAGCCGCGCCGGGCTGTTGCTGCTGGCGGTGGTCACCCTGTTCGTCGGCGGCATCGGTTCCACCCTCGGGCAGTTGACCAGCAACGTCATGGGCATCCTCGGCGGCGCCGGGTTGCGCAAACTGAACATCGTGCCCGCGCATCTGCTCAATGCCGTGCTGGCGCTGCTGATCGGCATCTACCTCATCCGCGCCCTGCGCCGCTGGCTCGACAACGAATTCCTGCCCAAGACCGACATGGATCCGGGCATGTGCGCCTCGCTCAGCACGCTGTTTTCCAATATCGGTTATGCCACGGTCATCCTCCTGACGCTGTCGTCGCTGGGCGTGCGCTGGACCAATCTGGCGTGGATCGTCAGTGCGCTATCGGTGGGGATCGGTTTCGGCTTGCAGGAGATCGTCAAGAACTTCGTCTCCGGGCTGATCCTGCTGACCGAACGGCCGGTGAAGGTCGGCGACCTGATCAGTATCAGCGGCGTGGAAGGTGACATCCGCCGGATCAACGTGCGCGCCACGGAAATCCAGCTCAGCGACCGCTCGATCGTGATCGTGCCCAACTCGCAGTTGATCTCGCAGAACCTGCGCAACGTCACCCTCGGCGGCAGCGCTCAGGGGGTGGCGAGCCTTGAGCTGATGTTCCCGCTGGACATCGACCCTGAACAGGTCAAGGAACTGCTGCTGAACACTTATCGCGAAAACGAAAACATCCTCGACAAACCGGCGTCGTACGTGCGTTTCAGCAAGTTGTCACCGGATGGCATCACCCTGACAGTGACGGGTTACGTCGCCAGTCCGCGCATCGTGGGCGGGACCAAGAGTGATCTGCTGTTCGAGATTCTCAAGCGGCTGGGGGATGCGGGGATTGCGCTGGCAAAACCGGCCACCACGCCGTAGCAGACCACCCCCTGTGGAAGCTGACTTGCCAGCGACGGCGGTGAGTCAGCCTGCAGTGATGGCGGCTGACCTGGCCCCATCGCTGGCAAGCCAGCTCCCACAGGGGTTTGCAGTTAACGCAAATGTGCCGGCTGGCCTGAACCATTGTAGGAGTGAGCCTGCTCGCGATGGCGGTGGTTCAGTCACAGCGGGGGTGACTAAAACGGCGCTTTCGCGAGCAGGCTCACTCCTACAGGTTCTGCGGTGGGTGCGGACTTGCGCCTGGCCGAGATCATTGTGGGAGCTGGCTTGCCAGCGATGGCGATGAGTCAGTCTGCGAAGATAGTGGCTGACCTGGCCCCATCGCTGGCAAGCCAGCTCCCACAAGAGATTTGCGGTTAACGCAAATGTGCCGGCTGGCCTAAAGCATTGTAGGAGTGAGCCTGCTCGCGATGGCGGTGGATGAGTCAACGCGATGGTGGCGGGAAGAGCCTCAGGCCGGTGCCCAACGCCGGTGCAACCACCGCGCCAACGCATCCAGCGCAAAGCCCAGCAAACCGATCAGCAGCACCATCGCCATCAGTTCCGAATACGCCAGACGATCGCGCGTATCGAGGATGAAGTACCCCAGCCCCGCGCTGACCCCGAGCATTTCGCACGGCACCAGTACGATCCACAGAATGCCGATCGACAGCCGCACCCCGGTCAGCACATGGCCGAGCACGCCGGGCAGGATCACCTTGCGCAGGGTTTCCCAGCGGGTGGCGCTGAGGCTGCGACTGAGTTGCAGCCAGCGCGGGTCGAGCTGGCGCACGCCGGCCACGGTGTTGAGCAGGATCGGCCACACCGCGGCAAAGGTCAGCAGAAAATAGATCGGCTGATCGCCAACGCCCATCAGCATCACCACCACCGGCATCCACGACAGCGGCGAAATCATCCGCAAAAACTGAAACGCCGGCGTCGTCGCTGCTTCCAGATGCCGGTAGCTGCCGATCATCAGCCCCAGCGGCACGCCGATCAGCAATGCCAGCAGCAGGCCGACCAGAATCCGCTTCAGGCTGACCAGCACATGCTCGTACAGCTCCGGGCGCAACAGCAGCTCACCAAGGCTGGCCAGGGTTGCCTCCGGGGAAAAGCGCAACGCCAGACTGTCGCCGCCCCCCAGCAGATGCACGCCCAGCCACCACAGCAGCAACAGGCACAACAACCCTGCTACGCCCAACAAACCATGCAAGGTCGAAGAAGATCGCTGACGCATCAGAGGCTGAACTCCTCGCTACGATCGAAGCTTTCCGGCAGGCCGAAGGTCTGCATGCCGCCCACCGCCGCGATGGCATTGCGCACGAAGCGGTCGTCCACCAGATCTTTAGCGGTTTGCTGCGGATCGAGGCCGGCGAGGAAGCCCCTGTCGCCTTCGATCAAGGTGTCCTTCAGGCGCTTGACCAGTTCTTCGGTGTAACTAGGGAACGGGTATGGCTGAAAGTCGATGCGCTGCTCGTCCCAATGGCTGTGCTGGATGGCACCACTGACGAGGTATTGCTCGCGGTCGGTCAGGGCCGGCGCCAGCACCCGGTCGAGCACCGGTTGCGCGTGCGGCGTGTAGCGATTTTCGCCGTCCTTGGACAGCAGTTTCGCTGCCTCGGCGCGGTTATCGCGGGTCCAGACCTGCGCCTTGACGATGGCGTTGACCACTTTCTGCGACCACTCGGGGCGGTTGTTCAGATCCTGCTCGTGCATGAACACCACGCAGCAGGCGTGATTGCGCCAGACGTCGCCGGTAAAGCGCTGCACGCGGCCGACCTTGAGTTCCTCGGCCAGGGCGTTGAACGGCTCGGCAACGATGTAGCCGGCAATGCGTTTGCTCGCCAGGGCCGGCGGCATGTCCGACGGCGGCAGCACCAGCAGATTGACCTCGTTCGGCGCCAGCGCAGCACTCGCCGATTTGCTCACCGGCACCAGCCCGTGATCGCGAAACAGCTGCTGCACCACCACGTTATGGATCGAATACCAGAACGGAATCGCCACCGATTGCCCACCGAGTTGCTTGACCTCGGTGATGCCCGGCGCCACGGTCAGGCCCGAGCCGCCGACGTGGTTCCACGCCACGACTTTGGCCGGCACCTTGCTGCCATAACGCGCCCACACGGTCATCGGCGACAACAGGTGAATCACGTTGACCTGCCCGGAAATGAACGCCTCGATCACCTGCGCCCAACTGCGCAGCAGCACCGGGCGCTCAGCCTGAATCCCTTCGGCTTCGAACAGGCCATTGTTGTGCGCGACCAGCAACGGCGTGGCATCGGTGATCGGCAGATAACCGATGCGCACCGGCGCATTCGGCTCGGACGCGGCACGGGCGTTGAGGCTGTTGAGCAACGGCAACGCGCCGCCGGCGGTCAGCAGCGCGCTGAGTTTGAGGAAGTCACGACGTGTGTGAGTGAAGTCGTCCAGGCACATGGTCAATCTCCGACGTAGCGGGCACAGGTTGAGTGAGGGGGTTGCGGCTCGCCCGCCGAAGGGTTTTGAGGATGTCGATGCGCAGCGCGCCCAGTTCCTCGACCAGCTCGGCACGCGGCTGAGGCAGGTCGATGCGCCACTCGCCGAGGATGTGCGCCGGGCTGTTACCCAGTAGCAGAATCCGCTCGGAGAGCAGCAGGGCTTCGTCGATGTCGTGGGTGATCAACACGGCGGCGGTGTGGTGTTCGGCGATCAGTTGCAGAAGCAACTGCTGCATGTCGGCGCGGGTGATTTCATCCAGCGCGCCGAACGGTTCATCGAGCAACAACACCTGCGGCTGGCGCGCCAGACACCGCGCCAGTGCGGTGCGCTGGGCCATGCCGCCGGACAGCTGCGCCGGGTGATGCTGACGCGCATGTTCGAGGCCGACCGCAGCGATGGCGTGGTCGATCCGCGCCTTGCGTTGCTCGGCCGTCAGGTGCGGCTGGCGGGCGAAGTCGAGGCCGAAGGCGACATTCTTTTCCAGAGTCAGCCAAGGCAACAGGCTCGGATCCTGAAACGCCACCGCCACCCGTGGATGCGCGCCGGTCAGCGGTTCGTCGAGCAGACTCACCCGCCCCTGTTGCGGCGTCTGCAAACCGGCCAGCACCCGCAGCAGACTGGATTTGCCAACACCGCTGGGGCCGAGAATCGTCACCACTTCACCGGCCTGCAACTGCAGGTCGAAATGTTCCAGCACGGTGTGCCAGCCCTGCTCCCGTGGGTAGCCGAGGCTGATGCCCTGCGCTTCCAGCAACGCTGCGGTCATGCCGTCGCTTCCCGTTTCTGCCGCTGCAATTCGGCGCGCAGTTGCACCAGGCTCGGGGTGACGATCGGCACGAACGCCGACTCGCGCCAGCGCCGGGCAAAGCCACTGCCGTGCTCGGTCAGATAGGCCTTGCCGCCGCTCGATTGCAGTTCCAGTTGCACGGCGTTGGCGGCAGATTCGGCCAGCGCGATGCGGATCTGGAACAACGCGCCCGGCTGGGTCAGGAAGCGCCCGTCATGCAGGCCTTGCTTGAGTTCGCTGACGGTGTGCGCCAGTTGCTCGCGCTGCTCTTGCAAAGGTTCCAGCAGGATCGAGCGCCCGTCCTGCAAATGCCCCTCGACCTCGGCCAGCGCGCGCCGCGCCAGACCGATTGCCATGCCGCACTGCAAGCCGAGAAACGCCGGGCGCACTGCTGGCAGAAACTTGCGCGCGTCGTCATGCAGCAGCCATTCGCGACCGACCGCCACTTGCGCGAAATCGATGGCCGCGGTGTTGCTCGATTGCAGACCCATCAGTTGCAGGTCAGCGGAGCGTTGTACGCCGGCAGCGTCATCGGCGATCGCCAGCACGAACGGCGAACCGCCCTCCTCGTGCTCTATTGCCGCCGCCACCACGAAGCCGCTTTTGCGCAGATTGGTCACCCAGTGCAGGCGCCCGTTCAAGGTCCAGCCGTCTGCAATGTTGGCGGCACGCACTTGCAGTGCCTCGATGCCAGACAGGTACTTCATCGCGTTGGACAAGCCGGTGGCCCCGGCCAGTTCGCCGCTGAGCAACGCCGGCAGCAGTTTCTCCCTCAGCGCCGCGTTGGGGCTGTGCAGCAGGTATTCGATAAAGGCCCGCTGACCCCAGAACACGAATGCTGCCGCCAGCGAATGGCTGGCGACATTCGCCAGCACTTCCACCGCATCACTGACGTGGCCACCGCTGCCGCCCAGCGCCGGGCTGATACCGACCCGCAGCACCCCGGCCTGCGCCAGTTGCGTCAGCACCTGCTGCGGATCGCCGTCGCCTGCATCCAGTGCCTGGGCGTTGTGTTCCAGCCATTGCATCAATGCCGGATTGAGCATGTCGTTTCTCTCCTTGTACGCAGCCGCATCAACCATAGACGATGCGGCCTGAAGCGTTGGCCGATTACGCGCGATACGGCGCCAGCTCAGGGTTGAGCGGCGTGTCGGCGAACACGTTGGCGAAGTTGCACAGGGTCGCCAGGCTGATGCCGAGGATCACTTCCAACGCATTGCCTTCGGTGTAGCCGGCGGCCTTGAACTGGTTGAAGGTCTGATCGCTGACCTTGCCCCGGGTGGCAATCACTTCGCGGGCAAACGCGGCCAGGGTTTCCAGTTTTTCCACGGGGACAGTGGCTTTCTCACGCAGCGCACTGACCACTTCCGGCGGCAGTTTGGCCTTGTTCAGCGCCACGGCGGTATGACCTGCGACACAGAAATCGCAACCATGGTTGGTCGCCGCAATCAGTTGCACCACTTCGCGCTCGGCGAGGCTGAGTTCGGACTTGCCATTGAGCGCCGATACCGTAACGTAGGTTTCCAGTGCGGCCGGGGCATTGGCCAGTACGGCTAGCAGGTTCGGAATGAATCCGGAATTCTTCTGAGCGTTTTCCAGAAACGGTCTGGCGGCTTCGGGAGCGCTTTGCACGGTGTGTAGAGTGACGCGCGACATGGAGTGGACTCCTGCTGTTGAGTGTCGGGCCAGTCTGTTGGTTATAAAAATTTCGATCCATATTCTAAAGTAGCGATTACTTGCTCCTGAGTGTTTCCATTAGATGATTTCGTCCAGCCCCTTGGTTGATTGGTTATTAGAAAGCCTCGAACTTGATGCCAGCCTGTTTCATGTCGGGCGTTACTGCGGTGGCTGGCATGCGAGTACGCACGGGCTTGCTCGCGCCAGTTTTCATCTGATCGTGCAGGGCCATTGCTGGCTGCACATCGACGGCCATGAACCGGCATTGCGGCTGGATGCCGGTGATGCGGTGTTTCTGCTGCGCGACCTCGACTATCGACTGTCCAGCGCCCAGCAACCGAGCCTTGCTCAGGTGCTGCCGCGTCAGACCATGACGACGCTGGAGCGCGATGCCGAGGACGGTGTCGGGCTGGTCTGCGGCTTCTTTCACTTCAAGTCGGGACTGTCTTCGCTGATCATCGATGGCTTGCCCGACTGGATCATCCTGCGTGCCGGCGATCCGTCCTCAAGTGCCGCGCGAGCCTTGTTCGAATTGATCCTGCAAGAGTGCGAACGCCTGCCGGCGCCGTCCTCGACGCTGCTGGAACGCTTGAGTCATTTGCTGTTTCTGTATGTGCTGCGCCAACAAATGACTGACAACCAGAACCTCGGCGGCCTCGTTGCACTGGCACGCAATCCGCAGTTCGCGCCGCTGCTGGATCAGTTGATCGAACAGCCGCAATTGCCGTGGTCACTGGAAAGCATGGCGGCGCGCATCGGCCTGTCACGCTCGGCGTTCTTCAAACGCTTCAACGAACTGGCCGGGCAATCACCGGGACAAGTGCTGCTCGCGTTGCGCATCCGCCACGCCTGCCAGTTGCTGCGGGCCAATCACACGGTGGAACAGGTGTGCGCGGCGGTGGGCTATCAGTCGATCGCCGCATTTACTCGGGCGTTTGCCAAGTCGGTTGGAGTGCAGCCGGGGGCTTATCGCAAGCAGCATGAGGGGCGTTGAGCGGCATATTTTCAGATGGCGTTTCTCAGTGTCGATCAGCGGATTTGTGCACACCGCAAATCCTGTGGGAGCTGGCTTGCCAGCGATGGCGGCGGTACATCCAGCATCTTCATTGCCTGACATACCGCTTTCGCTGGCAAGCCAGCTCCCACACGAGATCTGTGTTGCTCACCAACCGTGTGCACACCACAAAACCTGTGGGAGCGAGCCTGCTCGCGAAGGCGGCGGTACATCCAGCATCTTCATTGCCTGACACACCGCTTTCGCTGGCAAGCCAGCTCCCACACGAGATCTGTGTTGCTCACCAACCGTGAGCACACCACAGAACCTGTGGGAGCCGGGCTTGCCCGCGATGGCGGCGGTACATCCAGCATCTTCATTGCCTGACATACCGCTTTCGCTGGCAAGCCAGCTCCCACACTGGAACTGTGTTGATCGCCAACCGTGAGCACACCACAAAACCTGTGGGAGCGAGCCTGCTCGCGAAGGCGGCGGTACATCCAGCATCTTCATTGCCTGACACACCGCTTTCGCTGGCAAGCCAGCTCCCACACGAGATCTGTGTTGCTCACCAACCGTGTGCACACCACAAAACCTGTGGGAGCGAGCCTGCTCGCGAAGGCGGCGGTACATCCAGCATCTTCATTGCCTGACACACCGCTTTCGCTGGCAAGCCAGCTCCCACACGAGATCTGTGTTGCTCACCAACCGTGTGCACACCACAAAACCTGTGGGAGCCGGGCTTGCCCGCGATGGCGGCGGTACATTCAGCATCCTGGATTGGTTCGTCTCTTATTCCTTAAATCAACCAAAAAGCCATTTTTTAATCTTTTATCGCTATTAACCTCGCCCTCTATAATTGCGCCCCGTACTCAACTCATAAATAGGGATGCTCCATGCAAAGACGCCTGTTATTGGCCGCACTGTTCGTCGCTGTCGCCGGATGTGCCAGCCCGCCGCCTGCCGCCGTTCACACCCATGACCCCGCGAGTTCGACCCTGCAGGGCGACGCCACACGTCCGGCGCAGGCGCAGTGGATTCGTACCGAGTTGTACTTCTCGGTAGGGACGGTGGATGGCAAGGAAGGTGCGGTCAGCCCCGCGCGCTGGCGCGAGTTTCTCGACAAGGAAGTGACGTCGCGGTTTCCCGACGGTTTCACTGTGTTGGATGCCTACGGACAGTGGCGTGATCATGGGGCGAAGGAGCCTGAACGGCTGAGCACCAAGGTCATCGTGATCCTCCACGAGAACAGTCCGAAGAACGCCGCCAACATCGAGGCGATTCGTCTGGCGTACAAACGCATTACCGGAGACCTGTCGGTACTGCGCCTTTCGCAACCGGCCGACGTTTCGTTTTAATCGCTGATCTGCTCCAGAGCTTGCCGAGGCGTCGACGCCACGCGGCTCAATCCCGCCAACAGCAGCGCACCGACCAGCAACACACCAATCCCCAGAAACGCGCCCCACCCCACCACCGTCACGCTCGAATAGAGCATGTACAGGCACAGGCCAAAAAACAGCAGCGGCACCAGCGGATACAACGGCACCCGGACCGGCCTCGGCACATCGGGAAAACGCCGCCGCAGAATGATCAGCGCCAGGCTGCTGAAGCTCAGAAACAACCAGTACACCGGGGTCAGGTACTCGACCATGGTGTTGAATCCGCTCTGGGTAAAACTGCCGAACAACACCAGCAACAACGCCACCGCGCCCTCGGCCAGCAAGGCCTTGCGCGGCACGCCATCGTCCTCGTCCCACTCGCCGAAGCGGCGCAACTGTGGCACATCGCGGGCGGCGGCGTAGGTAGTCCGGGCGCCGACCAGCAAGGTCGAGTTGATGGTGGCGATGGCCGCGATGCCGACCATCAGCAGAATCAGCAACACACCCGGCGCGCCGAATGCGCGGTTCAACAGTTCCACCGCCGGCGCATTGCTCGCCGCCAGCCCGGCGAAACCCAGACCGCGCACAAACGCCCAGTTCAGTGCCAGATAGATCGCCATCAACACTGTCAGCGCCCCGAGCGTGGCGATGAAAATCCCTCGCCGCCCATCGCGCACTTCCGCCGACAATGTGGCCGCATCGCTCCAGCCGCCAAACGCCAGAAACACAAATATCATCGCCGCCGAAAAACCGGCCATACCGGTGTTTTCAGGCGTGACTGAAACGCTCGGCGGCGGTGCTTCCAGCCCCTGCCACGCCAGCCACACACCCGCGCTGGCAATACTGAAAAAGCCCAGCGCCAACAAGCCCACCAGCAAGGTCTGGGTGATGAAACCGATGTGCTTGCCGCTGAGATTGAGCAGCACCAGCGCAGCGATCACCGAGCCCGCAAACAGCCCCGAGCCGTATCGCCCCAACGGCACCACGGCATTGACGTAATCGGCAAACATGAACGCCGACAAGGCAATCCACCCGGTGTGCATCACCGAAAAACGCGACCAGGCGAACAGGAACCCCATGCGCTCGCCATAGGCCGTGCGCAGAAAGTGATAGTCGCCGCCCGGATGCGGAAATGCCGTGGCCATTTCGGCAAAGCACAAAGCCCCGGCCATCGACGCCAGGCCGCCGAGCACCCACACCCAGTAGAAATATTCCGGCCCGACGTTCAGCGCCACGGTCGGCGCGGTCTTGAGGATGTCGGTGGTGATCACCATGCCCAACGTGATCAGCAACGCCTGCAACACCGGCAGATGGCGCTTGGGGCCGTTCGAATGATTCATGCAGAGTTCCGCAAAAAGTCCGCCGTCCGTGGCGGATCGGCTCAGAAGCCGTAGGTGGCGCTGGCGTAGTAGTACGCGCCGTTGGTGCCGATTGGCGACAGCACGTCATACGGCAAATTACCGCCGTAGTTGATCGCCGAGCCGGAGCGTTCCGGGTAGTTGTCAGTGAGGTTGTTGCCGCCCAGGGCGACGCTGAATTTCGGGGTGAATTTGTAGGTCACCTCGGCGTCCAGTTGCCACACCGCACCATAGGTCTGCTCCGGTTGTGAGTCGCCGAAATCGAATACGCGGGTGGTCTCGCCCTGACGGGTCAGACGCCCGAGCAGGCCCCAGTGTTCGCTGGCCCAGTTGGCACTGAACACGAAACGATCCTTGGGCGCGGCGTCGGTCAGGGTGTTGGTTTCTTCAACGCCGACCAGTGCATCGTTGCCGATACCCAGCGCGGTGAGTTGCGACGGCGTGCCTTTGGTGCTGGTGACTTTGGTGTGGTTGTAGGTGTACGCGGTGGTCAGGCCCAACGTCCCTTCATAGAGTGGCTGGTGATAGTTGAGCACCAGTTCGGCGCCGTGGGTGCTCGTATCGGCGGCGTTGGTGAAGAAGTTGACGTCATGCACCCCGGCCACGCCGAAGTTATCGTTGATGTATTGCTCCATGGCGTCGCTGCCGATGCGCTGCGACAGGGTGATGCGGTCCTTGACGTCGATGCGGAATACATCGAGCGAAGCGTCGAAGCGTTCGTTGAGCTGGAAGGTCAGGCCGAGGCTGAAGTTCTTCGAAGTCTCCGGATCGAGCTTCTCGGCGCCCAGCGCGCGGGCGATCGGGTCGTTGACCGAAAGCACGCGGATATCGGTGAGCGTGCCGCCTTCGCCGAAGTTGCTGGTGGTGTTCTGGAAACCGCTTTGCGCCAGCGACGGCGCACGGAAGTTGTTCGACACCGCGCCGCGCAATGCCCACTGTTCGGTCAGTTTGTAGCGACCACTGAGCTTGCCGGTGAGCTTGCTGCCGGCATCATCGTAATGTTCCCAGCGGGTGGCGGCGTCGACGAAGAAGCGGTCAGTGAGATCGCCCGACACTTCGGCGTACGTGGCGAACACGTTGCGGTCCAGGTCCGACTCTTCGCTGGGGCGCAAGCCGTTGGCGCCGTCAGCGCCGGAGCCGATGTAGGAGGCCTCGTCGCCGGCGTAGGTCAGGTAATTTTCGTAACGGTATTCACCGCCCAGCGCCAGCACGAACGAGCGCCCGCCCAGGCGCAGTTCGCGGCTGAAATCGAGGTTGGTGGTGGTCTGGCGCAGCTCGTAATCGCCGGTGTCGAACTTCGTGGGTGAGTCCGCGCCGAGGCTGACGTTGAGGGTGCGACGGGTTGATGAATCGAAGCGGTTGCGGCCGTGGGTGACGCTGCTGTCGAAGTCCCAGTCCTCGCCGATCATGCCCTTGAAACCGGCAGTGGCGGAGATGTCCTTGTTGTCGCCCAGCGATTGCGGCAGATAACCATTGGGGTAGAACTGCGGCTGTTCGTAGGGATAGCGATAAAACTCGGCGCCGGTGGTGTGGCGCTGGTTGTAGGTGCCGAAGCTGTAGGCCTTACCGCCGGCCAGCGGCAGTTCGCTGTTGAACCACAGGTTGACGTCCCGCGCCAGGCCGTCGCCCATCACGTAGTTGCGTTGATCGGGGGTGTCGGCAAAGCCGTCGAAACCGGCGCGATTGGTCGGATTACGATTCTTGTACTCGGTGCCGCCGCGAATGAACCCGCCCTCTTCGCCCAGGCGTGTGCCGATCTTGGCGGTGGTCACGCTGTTCTGGCCGTCGGTGGTGGTTTTGCCGATGGCGTCCTGGTGGGTGTGAAACGCACCGTAGCTGGTGGACACTTCACCGCCCTCGGGCGCGTCGTCGAGGATGATGTTGATCACCCCGGCAATCGCATCGGAACCGTACTGCGCCCCCGCGCCGTCACGCAGCACTTCGATGCGTTTGATCGCGCTGATGGGGATCGAGTTGAAGTCCACCGGCGCCGTGCCGCGACCGATTTTCGACGAGTCGTTGACCACCGCTGAAGTGTGGCGGCGCTTGCCGTTGACCAGCACCAGCACCTGGTCCGGGCTCATGCCACGCAACTGTGCTGCACGCACATGGTCAGCACCACCGGAGTTGGACTGGCGCGGCATGCTGAACGATGGCAACAACGTTTGCAGCGCCTGGCCCAGTTCACCGTCGGCCGCGCCGGTGGACTTGAGGTCGGCGGCGGTCAACACGTCCACCGGCACTGGAGAATCCAGCACCGTACGCGCGGTGCCCCGGGTGCCGGTGACCAGCACGGTGCCCAGCCGTGTGTCGTCGTCAACCCTTGCTGAAGTGTCTTCGGCCTGCGCCGGAAGTTGCCAGATCGCACCGACCACCGCGATGGCCAGTAATGAACGGGAACGCTGATACATGTGACAGCTCCTTTATCGCAGCTAATACCCGGCCGTTGCCGACAATGGGAAGTCGGCAATCAATGCACGGCAATGTCTGCTGTAGTTTTAGAAAGCAGGAAGGTGGTGAAGACTGGTTAGTTGCTGAAGTGCGGAATCCCCAAAGTCAGATTATCCCCCTTGAATACCGATGCTAGACGGGCTGAAGGCCTGCCGTAAAAGAACCAATAACACTTAGGTTAGATCGGGCTGATTATTTGTTTTTAGAGCAACACAAGTGTTGACCCACCAACACTCAAACTAACTAACAATCAACTAACTTAAATATTGACACCGTCCTATGGGAGCTGGCTTGCCAGCGAAAACGGTGTATCAGTCAATGAATAAGGTGGCTGAACAGGCCATTTCGCCGGCAAGCCAGCTCCCACAGGGTTCGGTAGATAAATACGGATTTTTCAGTTGGCCACAGGAATCCACTCGGCCCGCGCCACGTTGGCGGTATCACCGAACGCCGGGAGTTTTTGCGCCAGGTCGCGAACGTTTTTCACGTCCAGATCGAGCAACTGCTGACGCGTGATCAAAGTCGGTGGCACCAGCACCTGATGCCCTGGATTTTCGCCGGCAATCAACATCGCCAGACTGCGCACGCTGATCGCCCCCGCGACTTGTGGGTTGACCGCCGCCGTCGCCGCCCAGGCGCTGTCCGGCTCTTTCATGATCTGGATATCGGCGGTGGAAATGTCGGCGCTGTAGATCTTTACCTTCTGCCCCAGCCCGGCCTCGTCGACGGCGATTTTCGCGCCTTTGGCGAATTCATCGAACGGCGCGAAGATCACGCTGATCCCCGGATTGGCCCGCAGCACCGCGCTGGCCTGATCCGCCACCGAGTTTGCAATCGGCGGGTTGAGCGTGCCGAAGCGCGCTTTCTCGATAATGCCCGGATTGGCCTTTTTCACCTGACTCCAGATCTCGTCGCGGCGCTCCATCGGCGTGAAGCCGCTGATGTACACGTAACCGGCGTCGAACCGCGTGCCGTTGTCCTTCACCGCCTGATCCAGCGCCAGCCGCGCCAACGCGTGGTGATCCTGCTCGACCTGAGTCACCTGCGGGCTATTCAGATCAACGTCGAACGCCACCACCTTGATCCCCTTGGCGATGGCCCGGTCAATCGGCCCCTTGAGGGTTTCCGCCAGGCCCAATTGCACGATGATCCCGTCGACCCCGAGGTCGATCGCCTGATCGATCATCTCGCCCTGACTCGCCGCCTGCTGCCGCGCATCGAACACCCGCAGATTGGCCCCCAGCGCCTCGGTCTGCTTCTCCACGCCACGCAGATACGCCTCGGGGAAGTCCCCGGAAAACAGATAACCGACCAGCGCGATCTGCACCTGGCCCTTGTCGAACGGCGCCGGCGCACCCGGCAATGCCTTGGCCTGCGCGCTCAAAGCCAATGCCGAAAGCATCGCACCGGCGAGGCAATGGCGTGCGAACTGCGTGATTGAACCGTGCATAAATCTTCCTTGCAGCGACGAATGAACCGGCTCAGCGCGCCCGATGCGCTAGGCCGAAGGTGAACATCAGGGCCAGCACCAGCACCAGTCCCTTGACGAAATCCTGCGCGTAGTACGGCGCGTTGAGCATGGTCAGACCGTTGAGTAACGAAGCCACCAACAGCGCGCCGACCAGGGTGCCGAAAGCGTTGGGCTTCTTCGCCCCGAGCACGGCAAAACCGATCAGCGCCGCGCCGAGAGCGTCGAGCACCAGACCATTGCCGGAGCTGACATCGCCACGCCCCAACCGCGCCGCCAACAGCAAACCACCAAGCGAGGCGAGCAATGCCGACAGCACGTAAGCGAGCAACTTGAAGCGCTGCACCGGCGCCCCCGCCAGCCGCGCTGCCTGCTCGTTGCCGCCGATGGCATAAAACAATCGCCCGATGCGCGTGCGCTCGAGAAACAGCCACACCGCCAGCGCCACCAGCGCAGTGATCAACACCGGCACAGGCACCACGTCCCACAAACGCCCGCGACCCAACGCGAGAAACGCCGCGCTGAACGTGCCTTCGGTTTCCACACCGCTGGGCAAGGTCATGCCCACCGCAATCGAGCGCCCCCCGGTGGGAATCAGTTGAACGCCAATTACCAGAAACATGCTGCCCAGTGTCGCGAGAATGTCCGGCACCCGCAGCTTGACGATCAGCCAGCCATTGAGCAGCCCGACCAGTGCGCCACCGGCCAGACTGATCAGCACCGCCGGCACCGCGCCCCAGCCGAGCACCACCATCACGTAACTGGCGATCATCAGGCTCATGGCCGCCACCGCACCAATCGACAGATCAAGTCCGCCGACGGCCATGGTCAGGGTCACACCGAGGGCCAGCAGCGCAACAATCGACACCGACTGCAAGATGCTGAACAGATTGCCGACACGCAGAAACGCCGGCTCCGCAACGCTGAAAAACACCACGATCAGCGCCAGCAGCCACAACAGGCCGTAACGGATCAGCGCATGCAGCAGGCGCTCGGCCGGTGCCGAAGCGGAAGACAACAGTGAACTCGAATCAGGCACTCGCTCTGCTCCTTGGCGTGGCGTGAAAGGGATTTTCGCTAGCGTCGGTGCCGGCCAGCGCGGCGACCAGCGTGGCGCGCTCAAGACCGGCGCGGGGGTATTCGGCGACCACCGCGTGATCGCGCACCAACAGAATCCGGTCGGCAATTTCCAGCGCTTCATCAACGTCGGCGCAAATCACCAGCGTCGCCCGGCCGCCGGCACTGTCGCGCAGCAACTGGCCGATCTCGCGACGGGCGCGCACATCGACGCCCTGAAACGGCTCATCGAGGATCAGCACTCGCCCTGCCCCGAGCAGCCAGCGGCCGAGCACAACTTTCTGCTGATTGCCGCCGGACAGCGCACTCATCGACACCTCAATGCCAGCGGCCTTGATCCCCAGTGCCGCGACCTGCGCCTCGACCGCTGCCGCTTCGGCGCGGTTGCGAATGAAACCGGCACGCGTGAAGCGCTGCAAAAACGGCAAGGTCAGGGTGCGGCGCAGGGAGAAATCGGGCACCAGCGATTGACTGGCGCGGTCCTCCGCCGCGAGAAACACCCCACTGCGAATCGCTTCACCTGGCGAGTCTGGCAGCCAGTCCGCGCCATCCAGTTGCAGGCTGCCGGCCACGGCTTTGCGCAAGCAGAACAGCACTTCGGCGATCTCGCTTTTGCCGGCGCCGAGCAGCCCCGTCAGTACCACCACTTCGCCTTCGTGCAGGTCGAAATCGAAACGCTTCGAGCGCGGCAGGATTTGCAGCTCGCGCACAGCCAGAACTTTTCGCCCCACGGTTCCGGGCCTGTAGACATGTCGGTCAAGCGCCTGCCCGAGCATCGCGTGCAGCGCCTGCGGCAATTGCCGTGCGCTGAACTCACCCGCCAGGCGCCCGTCACGCAGCACGATGGCGCGATCCGCTACCCGTTGCAGGTCGGACAGGCGATGAGAGATGTAAATAATCGCCACCCCACGACCGCGCAAAGTGTCGATCAGACCAAACAGGCGCTGCGCCTCGGCATCCGACAACGCCGCCGTCGGCTCATCGAGAATCAGCAGGCGCGGCTGCAAGGCAAAGGCCCGGGCCAGCACCACCAATTGCCGTTCGGCCTGGCCCAGGTGTTCAATCGGCTGCTCCAGCGGCAACACCAGCCCCAGCCCGGCGGCGATGCTAGCGGCGCGCTCCAGCAGATGTTTGCGATTGAGCCAGAAGTCCGCGTCGGGCTTGCACAGCTCATCGAGCAGCAGGTTCTCCGCCACGCTCAAACCGGGGGCGATGCCCTCGTTGATCTGCTGATGCACCGCAACAATCCCGACCCGCCGCGCCGACAGCGGCGAACTGAATTGCCGGGGCTGCCCATCAACGTAAATCTCCCCGGCATCAGCACGCTGGCTGCCGGCCAGAATCTTCACCAGCGTCGATTTGCCGGCACCGTTGGCACCGAGCAACGCCACCACTTCAGCGGGATGAATCTGCAGGCTGACGCGATCCAGCGCAGGGTTCGAACCGAAGCGCTTGCTCAGTTCACGCACCTGAATCAGCGGCGCGCGGGCCACGACCACACTCATAAAATTCCTTAACGTCGATGGGCCAGCGACCGCACCAGCCGGTCGCCCAGGCTCTGCACGCCCTGCACCAGAATGACCAGCACCACCACGGTGGCGACCATCACTTCATTGTTGAAACGCTGGTAGCCATAACGGATCGCCAGATCGCCCAGCCCGCCACCGCCAATCACCCCGGCCATGGAAGAAAAACCGATCAGCATCACCAGCGTCAGGGTGATCCCCGCCAGCAACGCCGGCAGCGCTTCGGGCAACAGCACTTTGCAAATCACATGACGGATGTCGCCGCCCATGGCGAGGATCGCTTCGATCCGGCCCTTGTCGACTTCATCCAATGCGTTCTCGACGATCCGCGCAAAAAACGGAAAGGCGCCAATGGTGATCGGCACCACCGCCGCCGTGCTGCCCAGCGTCGTGCCGACCAGCAGACGCGTCAGCGGAATCAGCGCAATCAGCATCACCACAAACGGCAGCGAGCGCCCCAGATTGACCAGCGAACCCAGCGCGGCATTAAGCCGTGGCAGCGGCCACAGTCCGTCGCGCCGACTGACAAACAGCAACACCCCCAGCGGCAAACCGATCAGCAGCGTGAACAGCCCCGCGAGCAAGACCATGTACAGGGTTTCGCCGGTAGCGTTGAACAGCAGTTGCAGGATTTCATTCCAGTCGACGCTGCGGTTCATGATTGCACCGCCCGCACGCCGTACTGCTTGAGAAAGCTGAGACCGGGGATGTCATGCCCCAGCGGCAGGCCGCAGGTGGGGCGTAACGAAACGCCGAGACCCGATTGCGGATCGGCGAGCAAGCGCGGGACGGGGCCGGCCTCCACCACACGCCCGTCAGCCATCAGTGCCGCGTGATCACAGATCGACTTCACCACGTCCAGTTCATGGGTGATCGCCACGATGGTCACGCCCAGTTGCCGATTGATGTCGCGCAGCAGCTCGAGAATCGATGCGGTGGTTTCCGGATCCAGCGCACTGGTGGCTTCGTCCGACAGCAGATACGCCGGCTCCGCGGCCAAGGCGCGGGCAATCCCCACCCGCTGTTTCTGGCCACCGGACAACTGCGAGGGAAAGGCTTGCGCCTTGTCGCTCAGACCCACCAGTTCCAGCAGCTCGCGCACCCGCACATGGCGCCACGGTTTGCCAACGTTGGCGATCTCCAGCGGCACGGCGATGTTGTCAAACACGGTGCGCGAATGCAGCAGATTGAAACCCTGAAAAATCATGCCGATGCGTTGCCGCTGGCGGCGCAAGTCAACGGCGGACAGCGTCAGCAAGTCCACACCGTCGATGAGGATCCGCCCGCTGTCCGGGCGTTCGAGCAGGTTGAGACAGCGCAGCAGGGTCGATTTACCCGCCCCGCTCCGCCCGAGAATGCCGTAGATCGCGCCGTCGGGAATGCTCAGCGACACCCGGTCCAGTGC
>NZ_QAIK01000183.1:51241-77803 GCF_003061005.1 Pseudomonas sp. HMWF021
CCCGGCTTCCAGTGCGTAGTTGCCGTTGATCACGGCGAGATCGACATCGTCCAGCGCCCGGGGAAGTTGCGGCGATTCGATTTCGAGGATCTTCAGCTGTTTCGGGTTTTCGGCGATGTCCTTGGGCGTAGCCTGATCGGCTGCCGGATCCTTGAACCCGGGCTTGAGTCTGATCAGCCCGTTGTCCTGCAACAGGTACAGCGCACGGCTCAGATTGGTGACGTTGTTGGGCACGGCGACGGTGCCTTTTTCCGGCACCTGGGCGAAGCTTTCATGCCGGTGCGAGTAGATGCCCAACGGCTCGATGTGCACGGTGGCGGCCACCGCAAATTTCTGCCCCAGCGCCTGCTCCTGGGATTTCAGATACGGCAGATGCTGAAAGTAATTGGCATCGACATCGCCGTGGGCCAGCAACTCGTTGGAGTTCACACCGTTGGGAATCTCGATGACCTTGAGGTCGAGTTGCGGATCGATTGTCTGGACGTACGCGAGAATCTGCGCGTGGGGCACCGGGTCAGCGGCCACCCGCAACGGCTCCAGCGCCTGCGCGCCAAGCGAAGTCACCAGCGCGCCGAGCACGGCCAGGGTCACACCTGCTTTTTTCAACATGGTCTTGATCCTTGATCGAGTAATTAATCAGGCGGTTTGCGCCATCAGTGCGTCGGCGTAGAAACGTTGAGCGACATCCGGATGCGAACGCAGACGCCCTTTGAGGTAGTTCCAGCCGACATCTCGAAACAACGGATTGAGCGGATCGCTGGCCGGCCCGCGCGCCTCGCGCAGGAATGCAGTGGGTAACGGATACAGCGGCACTACGGCGTCGAGTTGCGCACCGAGGAAGAACGCGATCGACAGGCGTTCGCTGCCGGCCGGCGGCGAGACCACCCGGTGTACCGTGGCGCGCAGATAGCCGTTGGTGGCCAGTTCCAGCAGTTCGCCGATGTTCACCACCAACGTGTTTTCGCGCGGCAGTGCATCGATCCAGCGTCCCTCTTCGATCTCCACCTGCAGCCCGGCCTGCTGGTCTTGCAGCAGGAAGCTCAGAAACCCGGAATCCTTGTGCGCGCCGACACCTTGCTGGCTCGCGTTGGCGGCCTGCCCCGGGTAACGCATTAGCTTGACGTGTTCGTTGGGCTTGTCGCCGTACAACTGATCGAACGCATCCGCCCGCAGCGACAGCGCCTGGGCGAAAGCGCGCAGCAGGCGCAACGCCATGCGCGTCATCGCCTGTTGCCACTCGAGCAGCAGAGGTTTGAGTTCAGGCAACGCCGCCGGCCATTGGTTGGGGCCCTGCAACCGCGCCCAGAACGGGGTGTCCGCGTTCAGCGGCAACGCTTCGCGTTCGGCGCCGAGATCGAACTGTTCACGCCAGTCGGGCTGACCACGGGTGATCTCTGATGCGGCACGGTTGTAACCGCGAAAATGCGGCGAATTGATCATGCCGACGGCCGTCTTCTCGTGCTCGGGCAAGGCGAAGAACTGCCGGGCATGATCCTGCACCTGCTTGAGCAGGTCGCTGTCGATGCCATGGCCGGTGAGATAGAAAAAGCCCACGTCACGCGCGGCGTGACGCAGGTTTTCGAGAAATTCATAACGCTGTTGCGCCGTGCCTTCGAACAACGAAAGGTCCAGCGTCGGCAGCGCGGTGATATCCAGGGTATGCGGCATGATTCACTCCCGTGTGAATCAAACCTGAAGAGCCTGTGATCGATTCAGCGTGTGCCGTCATGGCAATCGGAAGGTCTGTCGGTTTGATGCTTTGGTTCATCTTCGAACCAAAACTAAACGATATTAAAAACGTCGGACAAATACCTTTTTTGCATTAGCTTAGGTCGACTCCCAATCACGTTCCCTAAGGAAACTCGACATTGGGAAAATACACGTGGCATTGACCGGCCTCTCCTACGTCCTTTTCAACGGCATAGCCTTTCTCGTCCAGCATGCCATGCCGTTTTGACCCATCAGGCAGAGTCAGTACGTATTCAGCGCGAGGAACAGGCAAGCCGTCGGAGCGCCGAAGTTCGATTCCAACCCAGGTCGTTTGACAAGGCATAACTGCCCCGGCGGGTCCGGGCGCGACAAGGCCAATATTTTTATTGGCATCCAGCATCTGTTGAAAACGGGTGGTGATCTCTTCCTGCATCGTCATTGCTCCCTCAGCTTGTCAGCTTGCAGATCACGGCGTCGCAAAGCTCATCCATACGAGAACTCCCGTGAACCGCGCGAACGTCGAGAATCCGCTTTGCCCATTCGTGATCTTCGTCAAAAGTCGCTCCCAGCACTGCCATTGTATTGAGATAGCGCATGTGATCGACCTCGGTATCAATTTCGTAAAAGCTGCAACGCTCCAGGGCGTGCTCGATAAACGTTTCCACACCTTTATCGTGCAACTGATCGGCCAGTGGTGCCCAGAAGCTTTGCAACTGCTGTCGCATCTGTCGACGCAACATCGATTGTGCAAGGGTGTTCATTTGTGCACTACGAATGACCAGCATAGGAACTCCGTGCCTACGAGATAAAGAGCCGGGCTGTCCGTGTTTCTTTTTTTGTCGTGAGCTCCAATAGCACATCACCAGAAACGCCATAGGTACTCAGTTTTGCATTGGATATTTGTGTTGTGCCTGCAATCTTGACCCTGCCCTGACTGATCGCTGATTTGGCTTCGTTCCCACTGTTGGAAAGCCTCGTAGAACTCAATACGGCGTGTAGCATCTGATCAGCACTGAAGTTATGGATAACTAACGGAGCAACACGATCATTGATACCTTCGTAAAGTATTTCCGCTTTCGTGATTCGATCCCTCAGGTCTTTGAATCCTTCAATAACGTCGCCATACCTTATCGGATTGTTCGGCTCGCGCCTGCTGACCTCAGTAAACTCCTGAATATACACATACCTGAACTTCACCCAACTATCGACAATAGAGGTAAAGATAGCTGGACATGACGATACCGTTGTCTTGATTACGCTGCCTACTGCCCCACTGTTTGACACTTCAGCAGAAGAGGGATCCACTGTCCCCGTTTCAAATTTTTTTTCCCCTTCAATAATCCTTTTGAGTTCGATCAGATTCTGTTCAAGTTGCCAAACGGTCCAATGCTCCAGATACGTTATGAATTCACCTCCACGCGACAATATTGCTTCTCGTGCTTCAGCGTAATTCTCGGCGCGCACAGGTGTGCCAAGAAACTGCGAACACCACTGCATACCTACGAACTCCAATGGAGTTCCAGGATTTTCGAGTAGAAAATTGCAACGTTGGAGAATATGCCACTCCCCTTGAACAGCTTCACAAATCTTGCACTGAGCGCCTGCCTGGGTACGACAATAGGCACTGTTCATTACCCCACCCGAGCCGATGAGACTATCAACTCTTCCAGAGAACCTGTCCCATAGACAAGGCGAACTACCATGTGGGTGTCCACTCTTGTAATAGTCCCTTATGATTGCGTAGGTGCCCCCTTGTTTGCTCGTTGACGTTTTGATCGCATTCTGCCCAATGATATTATGCGCATCGATTTTTTGCGGACTCACCAGTTCATAGGCAGCCCGCACTTGTACCTGGTCAAATTGTTTTATATCGACCGCATCACGAACCGACTCAAGAAATTCCTTATGACCCTCCACATCGGCTTCTACAAAACCCCTGTCGAGACCTTTTTCTTTGCATTTCTCGTTAATCGCCACCGCATAAGCAGCATCGTACTCATCTGTTTCAACTTTCTTTGCCCACATGACTCGCCTCATGCTTGCGTACGAGTTTGCGCAAGATGGACATATTCCCTCGCCTGGATAAAACCTCTCCAAATCATTCAGATCAATTACCCAATTGCAAGTCTTTGGAGTCTCGCGCATCTGCTGCAGCAGTTCTTCAGTGAGTTCGCGGGAAATATCATCGTCGAAATTAGTCAGGTCTCCGTCCACACTGACGTATGACGAAATTTCTGCAGCGGCCACATCAAAGCTTTCGCCCTTGACCATCGTGCAATCTTTTGCGTCCTCGACGTGACCCAAAACCTTGAGCGTCCAATACGAGTGGCCAGAACTGCGATACCGACTCAGAGGGCGAATGATGGTGCCACTGGACAATGCGTTCGCGCTCGATTTCAGAACAAATGATGCCATTTCACCCTTCCCTGAGATCCTGATGAAACACTTGGGTCCGCACGATGAGTGCAGGCCTGACCTGCAGATTGAAATCCTCGTTCATCATCATGCCTGGTTGAAAACCTGATGCCTCACGATAGCTGCATAATGCCATCAGTGTGATTTTTCCTTGGCACGCCCGTGAATGGTGCCGCTCGACAATCTGACTTTCAGTCTCATAATCGGGCAGGAGTCGCGCGTCAGGATCAAACGGCGGTTATGAGCTAATAACGCCTTCATTAAACCGTCTGCAATTCGTTGTACTAGGATAGGATCCAGATCTCTGTTGATTGCCGTCGCCCAAGGAAGCCGGCAATGGCTCTTCAGGAATCCCGTACCACTTGCCACTCATGGATGATGTTTATGAATTCGGACCTGTTCCCCCACATTGGCAAGGTCATTGCCAGCACCGGCAGCCGTCATTTTCCGCGCATGTTGCATGACCTGATCCGCACACAATTGGCAGTAGATGCCACGTATATCCGCCAGATGCGCGTCGAGCCGGTGGCCCACTCAACACCGCGCAACGAGGTACACGAGGCAAAGGATCCATCGCTGCTTTCCGAAACCGTATTTTCCGAACACAGCGTTGCGCCGAGCGACGATTTGCCGATTCCCGAGCCCTCAACAACCAGCGATGCCTCGCAACTGCACCTGATCCGGCGCAAGGATGGCTACCGCTATGTGATTTCCGTTTACCGCTGCGGGCCGTCGCAACGATTCTCTTCCCTTGAGCGTAGCCTCTTACAGGATATCTCTCCCGTCCTGTTGCCGATGGTGGAAAAACACATCAATGCCCTGCAACCGCCCAGTCCCCTCGGGCAGGACTCCACTGTAGCGACGGATAGCCTGCAGCAAGGGCTGGAAACCCTGCGCCTGCGTTTCAACGAACGCCTGGAGCAACTGGGCCTGAGCCTGTCGAATCGCGAGTCCGAAGTTTGCATCGGCCTGCTTGCCGGACGTACCGCACCGGAACTGGCCGAACAGTTGCAGTTGAAGGTCAATACCGTAGAAAGCTACCTCAAGCGTGCCGCGATCAAGCTGGGCATCGGCGGTCGCCATTCGCTGATGCGCTGGATGTACTCAACGCCAGAGAGCGCCACCCCGGCAGGTTCTTCCAACGCGGCCTGACAGGGCACACGCCGCTGTGGTGATGGAGTCATCTCCCTCCCACAGCAGGCACAGCCAGCGAACGCTTTCAGTCCCGCGCCAACGCCTCGATCGGGTCAAGACGCGACGCATTGCGTGCCGGGACGAAGCCGAAAACAATACCGATCAGCGTCGAGCAGATCACCGCCGTCACCACCGAGGCCATGGAGAACACCATCTCCCATTCCTTGATGAACACCGAAAACAGGTGGCCGATGGCATACGACAGGGAAATGCCGATGGCCCCGCCAAGCAGGCAGACCATTACCGCCTCCACCAGAAACTGCTGTCGGATGTCCGACTGACGCGCGCCGACCGCCATGCGAATGCCGATCTCCCGCGTGCGCTCGGTCACCGACACCAGCATGATGTTCATCACGCCGATGCCGCCGACCACCAGCGAAATCACCGCGATCAGCGACAGCAGCAACGCCAGCGAGCGGCTGGTTTTCTGCACGGTCTGCATCACGCTGTCGAGGTTGTTGGTGTAGAAATCCTTGATGCCGTGGCGTTGCAGCATCAGTTGGGTGACGTGGTTTTCCACGACTTTGCTCGACTGACCTTCCTTGATCCGCACGCTGATGCTGTCGAGGAAGCGCTGGCCCAGCAGACGCCCGGCGGCGGTTTCATAGGGCACCCAGACGTTGAGGGTCTTGCCCGAGGCAAACAGGTTCTTGTTCTCGGCGGCCACACCGATCACGGTGCATGGCAGGTTGCCGATCAGGATCACCTGCCCCAGCGGATCGACGCCCTCGCCGAACAGCCGATGCCGGGTGTTGTAGTCGATCACCACCACCTGCGCCTGGCGCCGCGCATCGCTCTCGCTGAAGGTGATGCCCGCCTCCAGTTTGATCCCGCGCACCTGGAAATACTGATCACTGACCCCGTTGATTTGCGCGTCGAGGTCGATGTTGCGATAACGCAGAAGCATGCTGCGACCGACCACTGGGGTGGCGCTGTCGACGTAATACAGCTGATTCAGCGCGGTGACGTCAGCCGGCACCAGTGTCTCGATTGACGCGGCGCGCTTGTCGCCGAAACTGGTGCCGGAATAGATGTCGATGGTGTTGCTGCCGATTGCCGAAATGTCCTTGAGCACGTAGTTTTTCGCGCCCTCGCCAATCGCCGAAATCGACACCACCGAGGTGATGCCGATCACGATGCCCAGCATGGTCAGCAAGGTGCGCATGCGGTGCGAAATCAGCGCCACCCAGGCCATGTTGAAGGCTTCCTTGAACAGCCCGAGGCTGGCGACCAGACGGCGTGTCGCCGGTGGTTTGGGCGGTACATCGTCCTCGCCCGGCAGTTGCCCGGTGTCACGCTGGTTGAGGCGATCGCTGAGGATCTCGCCGTCGCTGACCTCAATGATGCGTTCGGCGTTGGCCGCGACTTTCGGGTCGTGGGTCACCAGAATCACTGTGTGCCCCGCCGCGTGCAGCTCCAGCAGGATGCGCATTACCTCTTTGCCGCTGGCGGTGTCGAGGGCGCCGGTAGGTTCGTCGGCGAGGATCACTTCACCGCCGTTCATCAAGGCCCGGGCGATACTTACCCGCTGCTGCTGACCGCCAGAGAGCTGGCTCGGGCGGTGCGTCAGGTGCCCGTCGAGACCCAGCCGCGCCAGCAACTCGCGGGCGCGGGCATGGCGCTGCGGTGCGGGGATGCCGGCGTAGATCGCCGGCATCTCGACGTTGTGCATCGCGCTCAGGTGCGGCAGCAAGTGATAGCGCTGGAAGATGAAACCGAAGTAATCGCGGCGCAGCTCGGCCAGCGCCTGATCGTCGAGGTCGCGGGTCTCCTGGCCGTTGATCTTGTAGCTGCCGGCGGTGGCGTAATCGAGACAGCCGAGGATGTTCATCAGGGTTGATTTGCCGGAGCCGGAAGCGCCGATGATCGCCACCATTTCTCCGGCATTGATCGTCAGGTTGATGTCCTTCAGCGCGAGAAACTCGCGGTCGCCGGCGGTAAAACTGCGGGTGATGCCGGTCAGTTGCAGCAGTGGTTGCGTCATGCTCAGGCCCCCGCCACGGCGGGCAACGGATCGCCAATCACCACCCGGTCGCCTTCATTCAGGCCCTGGTTGATCTGCACTTTGACATTGTTGTTGATCCCGGTCTGGACGTTGCGCGATTGCGCCTGGCCCTTGGCATCCAGCACCCGCACCGGGAAGCTGCCATCGGCGTTGCGTGGCCCGAGCGCGGCCACCGGTACGGTGAGTACCGATTGCGCGGTATCGAGGACGATGCGCACCTGCGCGGTCATCGAGATGCGCAAGCGATGGTCGGGATTAGGCACCTCGAACAGCGCGTTGTAGAACACCGCCGTGTTTTGCTTCGGGGTGCCGGCCGGCGGCGTTTCGAGGAAGTTCTGCGGTGCAGGTTCAGTGCCGCGCAGCTTGCCGTAATAGCGTTTGTCCTCGCCGAGGATAGTGAAATACACCTGCTGCCCCGGCGCGATATGAATCACGTCCGCTTCCGACACTTGTGCCTTGATGGTCATGGTGTCCAGATCCGCCAGTTTCAGCAGGATCGGCGCCAACTGGTTGGCGATCACGGTCTGGCCTTCCTGGGTGACGATACCGACCACATCGCCGTCGATGGGCGCGACGATTCGCGTGTACGCGAGGTTGACCTTGGCGGTGTCGATCTGGATATGCGCACTTTTGATCTGCGCGTCCAGCGACAGCAGATTGGCCTGCTGCACCTCGTAGTCCGATTGCGCGGTTTCGAAATCCTGACGCGAGATCGACGCGTCTTCCTGCAGGTTCTGATAACGCTGGTAAATCGCCTTGGTCTGCTTGAGCTGGGCTTGCGTGGCACGTTTTTGCGCCTGCAGGTTTTCTTCATCGACCTGAGCCTGGCGCAGGGTGTTCTGCAGCACCAGCGGATCGATCTCGGCCAGCCACTGGCCCTTCTTCACCTTGTCGCCCACCTTGACCTTGAGCGACTTCAACTGCCCGGATACCTGAGCACCGACATCCACCTGCTTGACGCCCTCCAGCAAACCGGTGGCGAGCACGGTGTTTTCGATATCCGCGCGTTCGACCAGTGCGGTCTGGTATTTCGGTGCTTCGGCCGGTGCCTGCACCGTGTACAGCACCAACCCGGCCACCGCCGCCAACGCCAACCCCATACCGACTTTGCGCAACTTCGACTTTTCCATAAATAACCACAAGTCCGTTCAGGGATGAACCCGGCCAGCGGCCGGGTCTTGATAGAAAAACAACACTCAGGACAGCACTGTGCCGACCGCCACCGACAGACCGTCGTGCCACCACGCGGCGAAACTGAAGACGTAAGGCGCCTTGAGAATCGTGAAGTGGTTGCCCGGCCCGTACCACACCGCCAGATCGCTGACCTGCCGCTGCCAGCCTTCGAGCACCGCCGCCTGTTCGCGCTGATTGCCCCACTCGTCCAGCGTCGGGTCATCGACCAGCACCAGCCGCACCGGCCCGCTGTAGGCCAGACGCGGTTGATAGACCGTGCGCAGCGCAGCGGCGAACGTGCGTACCGGGCCGTGCATCGCATTCGGCGCCGCCCGTTCCGACAGCACCCCGGCGCGCACCATGCCGTAGTGCAGCAGGCGCAATTGCGTGGTGTCGTCAGCGTTGGCGAAGATCGCAGGATCGATGCCCAGCGATTTGCCACAGGACAGTTGCAGGGTGTCGATCAGCCGTTGCATCGCGGCAGTGGCCGTGTACGGTTTGCCCGCCGTGCCGTCACCGCCCGGTGCTTCGCTGTCGATCAAGGTCAGTGACGCCACTTCACGCCCGGCGGCCTGCAACTGCGCGGCCATGGCGTGTGCGACCCAGCCGCCGAACGAATGCCCGATCAGGTGCAGCGGGCCTTGCGGGTGGATCTGCTCGATGGCTTGCAGGTAGAACGCCGCAGCGGCTTCCACCGCGCTGTGCGGCACGCTGACGCCATCCAGCCCGCGCGGTTGCAGACCGATGATCGGCCATTCCGGGCCGATGGCCTCGGTCAGGTGAATGAACCCGGTAACGCTGTCGCCCGCCCCCGGCACACAGAAAATCGGTGCGTGCCCGGCGTGTCCGGTCTGAATGGTCAGCAGCGGTTGATACGCCGCAGGTTCCGGCATCACCAGCGTTTCCAGTGCCTGGGTAATGGCCTGGCCGAGTGCCTGAATGTGCGGGTGCTTCATCATGGTCCGGTGATCGCCGGGGATGTCGATGCAGCGCAGCAAACCCACGTCGAAGCGTTCTTCCCAGCCACGTGTCGGGCTCGGCTCGGACTGCCCGTCCATCAGTTCCTGAGTACGGAACAGATGGATCGGCTGACTCGCCGGGCTGACCCGGTAATGCGCCAGCGCCAGACGATGCGCCGCTTCGCGATCAAAGTAGTGCCAGGCGTCCGTTGCACTGACCGCCGCCAGCTCTGGATCGGTCAACCCCTGTGCCTGGCAACGCTTGAACAGCTCAGTGAAATCCAGTTGTTCGACTTGCGCCTCCAGCACTTGCACCGCGGCCAATGCGGCCTCGCTTTCGGCACCGAGCATCAACGAACGGCCACGGCAATGGCCGAGCAACTGGCGCTTGTCGAGGCCCTCGCCGCTCCACATCGCCTTGTCCTGGGCGAGCGGGTTAGGTGCGTAGCTGTCGAGCATGCCGATGAACTCCACCGGCTCATCGAGGCCGAGCAATTGCTGCGCGACCTCATGCGCCAGCACCCCACCGAACGACCAGCCCGCCAGACGATACGGCCCATGCGGCTGCACCGCCCGGATGACCCCGACCATGCGCTGCGCCATGCACTCAAGCGTGCGCAATTGCGGCTGACCGAGCGTCACGCCGGGCAGACCGTAAATCGCGAACTCGCCGCCGATATGCTGCGCCAGGGTCGGGAAGTACACGTCGCGGCCGCTGAACTCATGCAGCAGGAACAGCGGCGTACCGTGTTCCCCGGCGCGCACCACGACCAGCCCTTCAGGCTGGCTGAGCGCCTCGCCCTGACCGAGTAGCGCAGCGGCAGACTCGATGTTCGGATGCTGGAACAGTTCGGCCAGCGACAGCGGCAGCCCGGCCCGTTGCAGCAGATTGACCAGCTTCACCGCCAGCAACGAATGCCCGCCGAGTTCGAAGAAGTTGTCGTGACGCCCGACCTGTTCGACGCCCAGCACCTCGCCCCAGATCCGCGCCAGCGTAGTTTCGACGTCACCTTCGGGTGCCACGTATGGCCGGTTGATCACCGCGTCGGCGCCCGGTTCCGGCAGTGCCTTGCGGTCGATCTTGTCGTTTGGCGTCAGTGGCAAGGCGTCGAGCAATACAAACGCGCCCGGCACCATGTACTCCGGCAAACGCTCCAGCACATGGGCGCGCAAGGTCTCCAGACTTGGTGCTTCTACGCCCGAGCGCACGGTGTACCACGCCACCAGACGCTCATCGCGGACCATCACCACCGCTTGGCGAATCGCCGGATGCTCGATCAGCCGCGCCTCGATTTCCCCCGGCTCCAGACGCAGGCCGCGCAGCTTGATCTGGAAGTCGTTGCGGCCGAGGAATTCCAGCTCGCCGTGGTTGTTGTAACGCGCCAGATCGCCAGTGCGGTACAGGCGATCCCCCGGTACAAACGGGCTGTCGAGGAAGCGCTCGGCCTGCATTTGCGGCAAGCCGTGATATCCACGCGCGACACCGACGCCGCCGATGTGCAACTCACCGCTGACGCCTTGTGGCACCGGTTGTCCGTAAGCATCGAGTACGTACAAACGGGTATTGCTCAGTGCTGTGCCGATCGGCACCACGTTCTCCGGCACTGGCATGTGCGGCTCCAGCGTCCAGCCGGTGCTGTCCACCGTGGTTTCAGTCGGGCCGTAGACGTTGTGTAAACGCACCCACGGCAGACGATCACGCACCTGCCGCGCCAGCGCCGCGCTGAGTTCGCCACCACCGTTGAGCACATCGGTCAGGCTGGTGCATTGCTCGACACCGTCCTGCTCGATGAACTGCTGCAGTAACGCAGGAACGAATTTGACTACGGTGACCTGATGCTCGCGAATGGTCTGCACCACATACGCCGAATCACGGTTGCCGTCCGGCCGCGCCAGTACCAGACGCATCCCCGAACACAGCGGCCAGAAAATCTCCCACACCGAACTGTCGAAGCTGAACGGCGCCTTTTGCAGCAGCGCACCGTGTTCGGTCGGCGGCGAAATCTGCGAACCCCAGTGCACCATGTTGCAGGCACTGCGATGCTCGATCATCACGCCTTTGGGCAGCCCGGTAGAGCCCGAGGTGTAGATCATGTACGCGAGGTTCGAAGCACTGAGGCCCGGCACTGGCGAGTCGTGGTCCGGCAACTGTTGCCAACTGCCATGATCCAGGTCGATCAACGCCGCCGCTGCTTCGTCGAACAACCCGCGAGTCGCCGTTTGCACCAGCACCGCCACCGGCGCGCTGTCCTTGAGCATGTAGGCCAGACGCTCCAACGGATAACCCGGGTCCAGCGGCACATAGGCGCCGCCAGCCTTGAGGATACCGAGCAGACCAACCACCAGATCCAGCCCGCGCTCGACGCAGATCGCAACGCGCGCATCCGGTTGCACACCGAGTTCGCGCAGGTGATGGGCCAGACGATTGGCGCGCTGATTGAGCTCGCGATAGGTCAGGTTTCCCTGCTCCGATTGCAGCGCGACAGCGTCCGGTTTGCGCCGCACCTGGGCTTCGAACAAGCCATGCAACGGCTGCTCCAGCGGACAATCAACGGCGCTGGCATTGAAATCGACCAGCAAGCGCTGACTTTCCTCCGGAGCCAGTAACGGCACCCGCGCAAGCACCGCTTGTTCATCGCTGACCAGCGCCGCCAGCAGCCGCTGGAAGTAGCCGGCAAAGCGCTGCACCGTCGACTCGTCGAACAAGGCCGTGGCGTAGCGCAACGAGCCACGAATCCCGTCGTGGGAATCGCCGAGGCTCAGCGACAGGTCGAACTTCACAAAATGGCTTTCGCCGGCCACGCCTTCCAGCGTCAGATCGCCCAGGGTCAGGTGCGGGCCGTCGTTGGTGTCCCAACTGACCATGGTCTGGAACAACGCGCTGTGCGACAGGCTGCGCAGCGGTTTGCTGATGTCCACCACTTGCTCGAACGGCAGATCCTGATGCGCCTGAGCGTCCAGGGTTTGCGCCTTGACCCGCGCCAGCAACGCTGCACCGCTCGGTTCGCCCGAGGTGTCGATGCGCAGCGCCAGGGTGTTGACGAACATGCCGATCAGGCCCTCGATCTCGGCCCGGGTACGGTTGGCCACCGGCGAGCCGATGACCACGTCGTCCTGCCCGGACAAGCGGCTGAGCAACATCGCCCAAGCGCTCATGATCACCATGTACGGCGTCACCGCGCAGCGCTGACACAACGCTTTCAGCCCGGCGCTCAAGTGCTCATCCAGCACCATGTCGACGCGGCTGCCGGAGTAGTCCTGCTGTGGCGGACGCGGACGATCCGTGGGCAGGCTCAGCAAGGCTGGCGCGCCGGCCAGCGTCTGCTGCCAGTAATCGCTCTGGCGCTGCAGCACCTCGCCGCTGAGCCAGCGCCGTTGCCACACCGCGTAGTCGGTGTATTGCAGCGCCAGCGGCGGCAGCGGATCGTCCTCACCCCGGCTGAACGCCTGATACAACGCCACCAGCTCACGGGTCAGCACGCCCATCGACCAGCCATCGGCGATGATGTGGTGCAGCGTCAGCAACAGCACGTGATGGTCATCGGCCAGACGCACGAGGCGCCCGCGCAGCAGTGCATCGTGCTGCAGATTGAAGGAGGCGCAGGCCTGTTCCTCGATCAGGCCACGCAAGGCGTTATCAGCCTGCGGGTGGCGGCGCAGGTCTTCTACGGGGAGCAACAGAGCGGTTTCGGCCGGCAGAATCCGCACCTGCGGCTGATCGTCGATCTGGCTGAAGCGGCTGCGCAGGGTTTCGTGACGGGCGACGATGCGCGTCAGTGCCCGTTGCAGCGCGTCTTCATCCAGCCGACCGCGCAGGCGCAGCCCGATCGGGATGTTGTAGGCGCTGTGACCGCCATCCATCTGCGCCAGGAACCACAGGCGTTGCTGGGCGAATGACAGCGGCAATAGCTGATCACGCGGCGCCGGCAAAATCTCCGGCAAGGTGCTGCGCCCCGCCCGGCTCAGCACCTCGGCGACAGCGGCCAGCTCGGGATTGGCGAACAGTTCGGCCAGTGTCAGCTCGACGCCCAACTGCTGGCGCACCTGCGACAGCATGCGCATCGCCAGCAACGAATGCCCGCCCAGTTCAAAGAAATTGTCGTGACGACCGACCTGTTCGAGCTGCAGCAAACCGGCCCAGATCCGCGCCAAATGGTCTTCCAGCGCCGAAATCGGCGCGACATACACCCGACTGAGCATCGCTGCCTGCGTCGGCGCCGGCAGCGCCTTGCGGTCGACCTTGCCGTTGTTGTTCAACGGCAACACGTCGAGTTGCACCCACGCGCTCGGCACCATGTATTCCGGCAACCGTGCCAGCAACTGTGCATGCAGATCGGCGCTGTCCAGGTGTGCGGTATGCGCGGTGTAGTACGCCACCAGACGCGTAGTGTTCTGTCCATCGCGGCGCGCCAGCACCACGGCTTCCTTGACCCCATGGCAGTTGAGCAGACGGTTTTCGATTTCCCCCAGCTCGATACGGAAACCACGGATCTTCACCTGATCGTCATTGCGCCCGATGCAATCGAGTTGCCCCGGTGCCAGCCAGCGTGCGAGGTCGCCGGTGCGATACAGCAACGCACCCGGCTGCTCGCTGAACGGATCGCGCATAAACTTCTCGGCGGTCAGATCGGCACGGTTCAGATAACCCAATGCCACGCCCTGCCCGCCGATGTACAACTCGCCGGTCACGCCCATCGGCACCGGTTGCTGATGCGCGTCGAGTACATACACCTGGGTGTTGGAGATCGGCCCGCCAATCGGCACGCTTTCAGCGTTTTCCGCCACTTCACGCACTTCAAACGTCGTGGCGTAAGTGGTGGTTTCGGTCGGGCCGTAGCAATGCACGATGCGCAATTGCGGGGCCTCGGCCCGCAGCGTGCGGAACGCCGCCGGATCGCCGCGTTCACCACCGCAGAGCAGGATGCGCAGCCCCTTTAGTGCCTGCGGGATCAGTTGCACGTACTGGTTGAACAGCGCGGTGGTGACGAACAGCACCGTCGCCCCGGAGGCGCTCAATTCGCGGCCAAACGCGTTCGGATCAAGCAGGGTCTGGTGATCGATCACCACCACGCGCCCACCGTTGAGCAGCGGGCCCCAGATGTCCATGGTGCTGGCGTCGAACGCCGGGTTGGAGGCGAACACCACGCGATCCTGCGCATTGAAATCGGCATAACCGTTGTTCAGCACCAGACGGCCGATGGCGCGGTGCGGGACCATCACGCCTTTCGGTGTGCCGGTGGAGCCGGAGGTGTACATGATGTACGCCAGCGCCTGCGAGGACTGCACCAGGTTCGGGTTGTGCGTCGGTTTGTCGCTCAGGGTCAGGCGGTCGAGGTCAATGCGCGGCGCGGCGTAATCGATGGTTTCGCCGCTGAGGGTCAGCAACGCCACCGCGCGGCAATCCTCGACCATGAACGCCTGACGCTCGCTCGGCGCGTTGATGTCCAGCGGCACATAGGCCGCCGCGCACTTGGCAATCGCCAGTTGCGCCACCAGCAGTTCCAGCGAACGCGGCAGCAGAATCGCCACATGATCGCCCGGCTGCACGCCCTGGCCGATCAAGTGATGCGCCAGGCGATTGGCCTGCGCGTTCAGTTCAAAGTAGCTCAGCGAATGCTCGCCATGCACCGCCGCCACAGCCTTGGGATGCGCTGCTGCCTGCTGCTGGAAAACCCCGTGCACGGTCAGCGCTTGCGGATATTCGCGCGCCGTGGCGTTGAAGTCGTAGAGCAAGCGCTGACGCTCCGACTCGGCGAGTAATTGCACACGCTCCAGCACCGCTTGATCATCGCTGACCATCGCTGCCAGCAGACGCTGCAAGTAACCCACATAACGTTCAATGGTCGACCGGTCGAACAACGCCGTGGCGTATTCCAGCGAACCACGAATCACGCCATTGACCTCACCCAGGGTCAGGGTCAAGTCGAACTTGGCGATCTGCCCCGGCGCGGCCACGCCTTCGAGGCTCAGATCGCCCAGCGTCAGGTTCGGGCCGACGCTGCTGTCCCAGCTCAGCGTGGTCTGGAACAGCGGACTGTGCGCAAGGCTGCGCGCCGGCCGGGCGATTTCCACCACTTGCTCGAACGGCAGGTCCTGATGCGCCTGGGCCTCCAGCGTGCGTGCCTTGACCTGCGCCAGCAACGCGGCAACGCTCGGCTCGCCCGAGGTGTCGATGCGCAAGGCCAGGGTGTTGACGAACATGCCGATCAGGCCCTCGATCTCGGCCCGTGTGCGGTTGGCCACCGGCGAGCCGATCACCACGTCCGACTGCCCGGACAGACGACTCATCAACAGCGACCAGGCACTCATCAGCGTCATGAACAGGGTCACGCCGTGACGCTGACTCAAGGCTTTGAGCCCTGCACTCAGGCGCTCGTCCAGCAGCACCTCGACGCTGCTGCCGGCAAAGTCCTGCTGCGCCGGACGCGGACGGTCGGTGGGCAGGGCCAGCAACGCGGGTGCCCCTTCGAGGGTCTGCTGCCAGTAATCGCTTTGCTGCTGCAGCACCTCACCGCTGAGCCAGCGCCGTTGCCACACGGCATAGTCGCCGTATTGCAGCGCCAGTGGCGGCAACGGATCGGGCTGGCCCTGACTGAAGGCCTGATAAAGCGCCATCAGTTCGCGGGTCAGTACGCCCATCGACCAGCCATCGGCGACGATGTGATGCACGGTCAGCAACAGCACATGGTGATCGTCAGCCAGGCGCACCAACCGTCCGCGAATCAGCGAATCGTTTTGCAGATCGAACGCCGTCGAGGCCTCCTGCGCGAGCAGCGCCTGCAAGGTGGCTTCGGCCTGCAGATCCTCGCGCAGGTCGGCAATCTGCAACAGCAAACCGCTGTCGACCGGCGCAATGACGACCTGCGCCTGATCATCGATGCTGACGAAGCGGCTGCGCAGGGTTTCGTGCCGCGCCACGATCTGCGCCAGCGCCCGTTGCAGCGATTCGCCATCGAGCTGCCCGCGCAGGCGCAGGCCAATCGGAATGTTGTACGCCGAATTGCCGCCGTCCATTTGCGCCAGGAACCACAGGCGTTGCTGGGCGAAGGACAGCGGCAGCGCTTGATCAGGTTCCGCCGCTACGATCTGCGGCAACGTGCTGCGCCCGGCGCGGTTCAGCACCGCGGCCACCGCACTGAGATGCGGATCGGCAAACAACTCGCTCAGGGGCAGTTCGACGCCGAGACGCTGGCGCACTTGCGACAGCATGCGCATCGCCAGCAACGAATGACCGCCGAGTTCGAAGAAGTGATCATGGCGGCCGATCTGCTCGACTTGCAGGGTCTCGGCCCAGATCTGCGCCAGCGCGGTTTCCAGTTCACCTTGCGGCGCAACGTATTCGCGAGTGAACAACGCCGCAGCATCCGGTTCGGGCAAGGCTTTGCGATCAACCTTGCCGTTGTTGGTCAATGGCAAGGCATCGAGCTGCACCCAGGCACTTGGCACCATGTATTCCGGCAACTGCGCCTGCACATGCTCACGCAGGTCGGCGAGGTCGAGCGTGACGTCGTTCGCGGTGTAGTAGGCCACCAGTCGCAGCGGTTCCTGACCATCGCGACGGGCGAGGACCACCGCTTCGCTGATCCCCGGGTAACCCAGCAGACGATTTTCGATCTCGCCGAGTTCGATGCGGAAACCACGGATTTTCACCTGATCGTCATTGCGCCCGATGCAATCGAGCTGCCCCGGCGCCAGCCAGCGCACGAGGTCACCGGTGCGATACAGCAACGCGCCCGGTTGGTCGCTGAACGGATCGCGCAGGAACTTCTCGGCGGTCAGCTCCGGGCGGTTCAGATAACCCAGCGCCACGCCTTGCCCGCCGATGTACAACTCGCCGGTCACGCCCATCGGCACCGGTTGTTGGTGAGCGTCAAGCACATACACCTGCGTGTTGGAGATTGGCCCGCCAATCGGCACGCTTTCGGCGTTTTCCGCCACCTCGTGCACTTCAAAGGTGGTGGCGTAAGTGGTGGCTTCGGTCGGACCGTAGCAATGCACGATGCGCAGTTGCGGCGCCTCGGCCCGCAAGCGGCGGAAGCTGGCCGGATCCCCGCGTTCACCGCCGCACAGCACCATGCGCAAGCCTTTCAAGGCCTGCGGTATCAATTGCACGTACTGGTTGAACAGCGCGGTGGTGACAAACAGGATTGTCGCCCCGCTGGTGTTCAATTCGCGAGCGAGCGCGTGCGGATCCAGCAGGGTCTGGTGATCGATTACCACCACGCGCCCGCCGTTGAGCAATGGCCCCCAGATGTCCATGGTGCTGGCGTCGAACGCCGGGTTGGACGCAAACGCCACACGGTCCTGCGGGTTGAAATCGGCGTAGCCGTTGTTCAGCACCAGACGCGCGATGCCACGGTGCGGCACCATCACACCCTTCGGCGTGCCGGTGGAACCGGAGGTGTACATGATGTACGCCAGCGCTTCCGGGCTTTGCGCCAGGTTCGGATTGTGCGTCGGCTGACCGCTGAGCTTGAGCCGGTCGAGGTCGATGCGCGGCGCGGCGTAGTCGATGTCTTCGCTGCTGAGTGTCAGCAACGCCACGGCGCGGCTGTCCTCGAGCATGAACGCCTGACGCTCGCTCGGCGCGTTGATGTCCAGCGGCACATAGGCCGCCGCGCACTTGGCAATCGCCAGTTGCGCCACCAACAGCTCCAGCGAGCGCGGCAGCAGGATCGCCACATGATCGCCCGGCTGCCCGCCTTGAGCGATCAGGTAGTGGGCCAAGCGGTTGGCCCGATCATTCAAATCGCCATAACTCGACGTTTGCCCGCCATGCACAACAGCGATGGCGTGCGGATCTGCCGCCACTTGCCTTTCGAACAATGCGTGCACGGTCAGCGCACGCGGGTATTCCCGCTCGGTGGCGTTGAACTCGACCAGCAATTGCCGGCGCTCGTCCGGCGCCAGGATCGACACCTGATCAACGCTCAGTTGCGGGGTCTGTTCCAGTGCCTGCAGCAGGTTGCTCACCGCCCGTTGCAAGTACTCGCAGATGCGTGCGGGATCAATGCCGGGTGCAGCCAGTGCAGTGAAGCCGAAACCTTCGCCGAGGTCATCGACACTCACGCTCAACTGGTAGTTGGTGTGCTCCTGGGTATGGAGCAATTGCATGCCTTGCCACGCGTTCGTCGCCTCCGGGGAAGGCGTGCCGGCAGCGGCGCTGTGGCGGTAGTTGAACAGTGTGCTGAACAACGGCGTGCCGGCGGCCATTCCACTGCAACGCTGGGCCAGCGCCAATTGCGCATGCTCATGTTGCAGCAGCGCGTTCAACTGTTGATGGGTAGCGAGCGCGGCTTCCTGCGCCGAGCGTTGCCCGAGATCGACGCGCAGCGGCAAGGTGTTGATGAACACCCCCAGCGCGCGTTCGGCGCCCTCGCCCGCCTGCAACCGCCCCAGCAACACAGTGCCGAACACCACCGCGTCATGCCCGGAGAGTTTTCCCAGCACCTGCGCCCAGGCCAGATGCATCAGGCTCGCGGCGCTGATCCCCAGACGCCGGGCCTTGGCCCTGACGCGCTGACTCAGATCGAGATCGAGTACCCGTCGTGCTTCTGCGGCGTGGCCCTCGGCAATGCTGTGCTGGCCGTACGGCGCGCTCGGTTCGCTGACGTCACCCAGCATCTCGCGGAAGAACGCTTCATGCGCCTGATCACTGATTGCGCCACGGGTGTGCGCCACGTAATTGCGATAAGGCACCGGCTCGGCCAGACGCTGCGGCTGGCCGCTCAGGAACGCCTGCATCTCGTGTTGCAGCACCTCCAGCGCCACGTGGTCCATCACCAGGTGATGGAACAGCAGCAACGCCACCACGCGCTGATTGGCGGCATCCCAGGCGTGCACCACGCGCATCAGCGGCGCCTGATTGACGGCCATGCGGTACTGCGCGGCGTCGAAGCGGCGGCGCAATTGCTCCAGTACATCGCCGTCCGCGCCATCGAGTTCCAGCCTTTCGCAGGCCAGCGGCGCCTTGCGCCAGACCACTTGCACCGGGTCTTGCAGCCCGTCCCAGAACAGCGAAGTGCGCAGGATGTCGTGGCGTTGGATCACGTTCTGCAAGGCCTGGGTGAAAGCGTCAAGGCGTTGCTCGTCAGCGAACGCGAATTGCGCCTGTAACACATACGGATCGCCCTGGGGGGCGGACAGGTGATGAAAGAGGATGCCGGTCTGCAGCGGCGCCAGCGGGTAAATATCCTGCACGTTGGCAACGCCACCGGGGATGCTCGCGACGATGCGGTCAATGCTCGGCTGGTCGAGCGCCACCAGTGGCAGCAGCTCGGGGGTGATGCGCGTGCAATCCGTGGTGATGAGGTTGGCCGCGACTGCAGCCTCCGGCTCACCGCCCACGGCAGCGGCCAGTGCGGCGAGGGTCGGCTGGTTGAACAGCACGCGGATGTCGGCGCTCAGGCCGGCACGACGCATTTTTGCCACCAGATTCACCGCCAGCAGCGAATGCCCGCCCAGCTCGAAGAAATGATCGTGGCGCCCTACCCGCTCGACCTTGAGCAACTCCGCCCAGAGCTGGGCGAGAACGATCTCCACTTCGCCGACCGGTGCCTCGTACTCACGGACAGACAGCGCCGCCAGATCCGGCGCCGGCAGTGCCTTGCGATCGAGTTTGCCGTTGGGGCTGAGCGGCAGTGCTTCGAGATGCACGAACACGGCGGGCACCATGTAGTCCGGCAGGTTTTCCAGCAGATGACTGCGCAGTGTTTCGATATCCAGCGGTGCGCCGGTGTGGTAAGCGACCAGACGCTTGTCGCCCGGAACGTCTTCGCGGGCCAGTACAGCGGCTTCCTGAATGCCGTCGATCTGGGTCAGGCGTGCCTGAATCTCGCCGAGTTCGATGCGCAAGCCACGGATCTTCACCTGATCGTCGTTGCGACCGAGGTATTCAATGTTGCCGTCCGGCAGATAGCGGGCGACGTCGCCGGTGCGGTACATCCGCCCGTTGTTCTGGAACGGATCATTGAGGAAGCGCTCGGCATTCAGCTCCGGGCGATTCAGATAACCGCGCGCTACCTGCACGCCGCCGATGTACAGCTCGCCGACCACACCGTGGGGCACCGGTTGCTGCTGGGCATCGAGGATGTACATGCGGGTGTTGGCAATCGGTTTGCCGATCGGCGTGTTGTCCGGGGTGCTTTCCAGCGGCCCGGCGCAATTCCACGCGGTGACGTCCACTGCGGCTTCGGTCGGGCCGTAGAGGTTGTGCAATTGGCTGCTCGGCAGTTGCTGTTTGAAGCGCCGCACCACGCTGCCCGGCAACGCTTCGCCGCTGCACATGACTTGCCGCAGACTGCTGCAACGTGTGGTGTCGGCGTGAGCGAGGAATACATCGAGCATCGACGGTACGAAGTGCAGCGTGGTGATGTGTTCGCGTTCGATCACTTCACTGAGGTACTGCGGATCCTTGTGCCCCTCGGGCCGGGCCATGACCAGACGTGCGCCGGTCATCAGCGGCCAGAAGAATTCCCAGACCGAGACGTCGAAGCTGAACGGGGTTTTCTGCAACACCGTGTCGGCGGAACTCAGTTGGTAAGCGTCCTGCATCCACAGCAAGCGGTTAACCACCCCGCTGTGTTCGTTGATCACGCCTTTCGGCTGGCCAGTGGATCCGGAGGTGTAGATCACGTACGCGGTGTTCTGCGGGGCCAGTTCGGCTATCGCAAGATTGTCTGTCGGCAGCGCTTGCCAATGCGGCTGATCCAGATCGATCACCGGCACGCAAACGTCACCGAGCAACGAGCGCGTCGTTCCCTGCACCAGTACCGCCAGCGGTGCGCTGTCTTCCAGCATGTACGCCAGACGCTCCAGTGGATACGCCGGATCCAGCGGCACATAACCGCCGCCGGCCTTGAGGATCGCCAGCAGCCCGACCAGCATGTCCAGACCACGCTCGACACAGATCGCCACCCGCGCATCCGGCCCTACGCCCAACCCGCGCAGGTGCCGCGCCAGTTGATTGGCCCGGGTGTTGAGTTCGGCGTAGCTCAGTGGCTGCTCACCGGCGACCACCGCTGGCGCCTGCGGCGAACGCTGCACCTGCGCCTCGAACAGACCATGAATGGTCTGATCGAGGTTGTAATCGACCGCCGTGGCATTGAACTCGACCAGCAAGCGCTGCTGTTCTTCCGGCGCCAGCATCGGCGCATGTTCCAGCACCGCCTGATCGTTGGCGACCATCGCCTGCAACAGACGCTGGTAGTAGCCAACAAAGCGCTCGACCGTAGCCTCGTTGAACAACGCCGTGGCGTATTCCAGCGATCCGCGAATGACGCCGCCGGACTCACTCAGGCTCAGCGACAGATCGAACTTGGCAAAGTGGCTCGGCTCGGCCACGCCTTCCAGCGTCAGTTCGCCGAGGCTCAGCGCCGGGCTTTCGAGGCCGTCCCAGCTCAGCAAAGTTTGAAACACCGGGCTGTGCGCCAGGCTGCGCACGGGCCGGGTGATTTCCACCACCTGCTCGAACGGCAGATCCTGATGCGCCTGCGCTTGCAGGGTTTGCGCCTTGACCTGCGCCAGCAGCGCTTCGACGCTCAGCTCGCCGGAGGTGTCGATGCGCAGGGCCAGGGTGTTGACGAACATGCCGATCAGGCCTTCGATTTCGGCGCGGGTACGGTTGGCCACCGGCGAACCGATCACTACGTCCGCCTGCCCGGACAAGCGGCTGAGCAGCATTGCCCAGGCACTCATCAGCGTCATGTACAGGGTCACGCCATGGCGCTGGCCCAAAGCCTTGAGCCCGGCGCTCAGGCGCTCGTCGAGCACCACAGCGACGCTGCTGCCGGCATAGTCCTGCTGCGCCGGACGCGGGCGATCGGTGGGCAGCATCAACAGCGCCGGGGCGCCGGCCAGGGTCTGCTGCCAGTATTCGCTCTGGCGTTGCAGCACCTCGCCGCTGAGCCAGCGCCGCTGCCACACCGCGTAGTCGGTGTATTGCAGCGCCAGGGGCGGCAACGGATCCGGCTGGCCGTGGCTGAACGCCTGATACAGCGCCGTCAGTTCGCGGGTCAAAACGCCCATCGACCAACCGTCGGAGATGATGTGGTGCAGGGTCAGCAGCAACACATGGTGATCGTCGGCCAGGCGCACCAGCCGCCCGCGAATCAATGGATCGTCCTGCAGATCGAACGGCCCCGAGGCTTCACCCTGAATCAGCGCTTGCAGGGTTTCGTCAGGCTGCGGGTGCTGGCGCAGGTCTTCAACCCGCAGCAGCAGGCCGGTATCGACCGGCGCAATCAACACCTGGGCTTCGTCGTTGAATTGGGCGAAGCGGCTGCGCAGGGTTTCGTGGCGGGCCACAATGCGCGCCAGCGCGCGTTGCAGCGCCGAGCCATCGAGGCGTCCGCGCAGGCGCAGGGCCACAGGAATGTTGTAAGCGGTGTTGGCACCTTCCAGTTGCGCCAGAAACCACAGGCGTTGCTGGGCGAACGACAGCGGCAAGGCGCCGTCACGGGCGACCGGCACGATCTGCGGTTGCTCACTGCGCCCGGCCTCGCTGAGCACTGACGCGACCGCCGCCAGTTCGGCGTTGGCGAACAGATCGCCCAGCGCCAGCTCGACGCCCAGACGCTGGCGCACCTGCGAGACCATGCGCATCGCCAGCAACGAATGCCCGCCGAGTTCGAAAAAGTGATCCTGGCGCCCCACCCGTTCAACCTGCAGCACGTCGGCCCAGATCTGCGCCAGCGCGGTTTCCACCTCGCCTTCGGGCGCCGCGTATTCGCGGGTGAACAGCGCCGTCAGATCCGGCGCCGGCAAGGCCTTGCGGTCGACCTTGCCGTTGGCGGTCAGCGGCAGCGCAGCGAGTTTGACGAACGCGGTCGGCACCATGTATTCCGGCAAACGGCTGAGCAATTGCGCGCGCAACTCGCCCACCGGCAACGCTTCGACCTGCGGTTGTTCGGTGAAGTAGGCCACCAGTCGCGGCTGGCCGGGTTGGTCTTCGCGGGCCAGCAACACCGCCTCCTGAATGCCCGGCAACTGGTTGAGGCAGGTTTCGATTTCCCCCAGTTCGATGCGCACGCCACGGATTTTCACCTGATCATCGTTGCGCCCCAGGTATTCGATGTTGCCGTCCTCGCGCCAGCGTGCAAGGTCGCCAGTGCGGTACATGCGTGCGTTCGGCAAGGGGCTGAACGGGTCACGCAGAAAGCGCTCGGCAGTCATGTCCGGGCGGTTCAGGTAGCCACGAGCGACCCCGGCGCCGCCGACGTACAGCTCGCCAGCCACGCCGATCGGCACCGGGCGCTGTTGTTCGTCGAGCAGGTACACCGTGGCGTTGCTCACCGGTTTACCGATATGCAGCGCATCGCCGCTGTCCACTCGCCCTGAAGTCGCGACCACCGTGGCCTCGGTCGGGCCGTAGTTGTTGATCACGTCGAAATGCTGGTGGCGATTGAACTGACGCAAGCGGTCGCCGCCGATCAGCAGCGTGCGCAGGGTCGGGTGTTCGAGGTTCTGGCTGAAGGCGTATTCGGCCACCGGCGTCGGCAGGAAGCTCACGTCCAGCGGCTGCGCGCACCACCACGCGAGCAAGGCATCGATGTCTTCGCCGCCCTCGTGAGTCGGCGCCAGGTGCAGGGTCGCGCCCGCGCACAATGCCGGCCAGACTTCCCAGGCCATCGCATCGAAACCAAAACCGGCGAGGCTCGAGGTGTGGCGACCGGCGCACAGATCGAACGCCGCGCAGTGCCAGTCCACCAGATTGCTCAGGGTGTGATGCTCGACCATCACACCCTTGGGCAGGCCGGTGGAGCCAGAGGTGTAGATCACATAGGCAAGGTGCGCGGTGCTCAGGCCCGGTACCTGCGGGTTATGCATAACCGTCAGCGGCCAGTTGCAGCGGTCGAGTTCGAGTACCGGCACGGTCAGCGCCGGCAGTCGCTCGCGCAGATTGCTTTGGGTCAGCACCGCCACCGGCGCGCTGTCGTCGAGCAGGTAATTCAAACGCTCGGTCGGGTGCGCCGGATCAATCGGCACGTAACCGGCGCCGGCCTTGAGGATCGCCACCAGTCCCACCAATGTGTCCAGCCCACGACGGGCAACGATGGCGACACGGTCGTCGGGGGTCACCCCGCGCTCGATCAGGTGATGCGCCAGTGCGTTGGCCTGACGGTTGAGTTCGGCGTAGCTCAGTTGCGCGTCGGCAAACACTGCCGCCAGCGCCTCAGGCCGCTCGGCCACCTGCGCCTCGAAACGTTGCTGGATGGTCTGTGCCGTCGGGAAATCCACTTGGGTGGCATTGAAGCCGAGCAGCACCTGTTCAAGCTCCGCCGCCGGCAGAATCGGCAATTGATTGACCGGTGTCTGCGTCGCCTGCTCAAGGGCGAGCAGCAGGTTCTGCAGTGCGCAGAGCATGTAATCGCAGATGCGCTGCGGATCGGTTTGCGTGCTGGCCAGCAGCGTCAGGCTGAATGCGTCACCGAGGTCATCGATGCTCAGGGTCAGCGGATAATTGGTGCGTTCTTCGGAATGCAGGGTGGTGATGCCTTCCCACGCCGCGAGGGTTTCGGCGCTGGCGGTGGCGCCGTTGTGGCTGTGTCGATAATTGAGCAGCGTGCTGAACAGCGGCGTCGGCGCCACCACATGACTGCAGCGCTGGGCCAGGGCCAGCGGCGCGTGTTCATGGCGCATCAGCGTGGTCAGCCGGGCGTGGGTGGCGTTGACCGCTGCGCGCACGTCCTGCCCGTCGATATTCACCCGCAATGGCAAGGTGTTGATGAAAATCCCCAGCGCCCGGTCAATCGCTTCGGCGCCCTGCATGCGCCCCATCAGCACCGTGCCGAACACCACCTGCTGCTTGCCGGTCAGCGCGGCCAGCACCTGCGCCCAGCCCAGATGGAACAGGCTCGCAACACTCACCCCGAGCGTCCGCGCCTGCGCCCGCAAGCGCTGACCCAACAGCGCCTCGACCGGCGCGCTCAGTTCGACAATCTGGCTGCCGTCACCCTGCACGTCCTGCAGACCGTAGGGCAGCGTCGGCTCGTCGATGTCGCTGAGCATGTCGCGGAAAAACGCCTCGTGCTCGGCCTCGCTGACGCCCAGACGCGCCTGCGCCACGTAGTTGCGAAACGGCACCGGACGCCCGAGCAACTCACTTTGCCCGGTGAGGCAGGCGCGCATTTCGTGGCGCACCACGTCGAGGGCCGAGTGGTCGAGGGCCATGTGATGGAACAACAGCGTGGCGATCACCCGTTGCCCGGCCTCATCCCAGGCGTGGGCCAGACGCAGCAGCGGCGCCTGGGTAACGTCGAGGCGGAAGTGCCGGGCATCGAAGCGCTCGTGCAGATACGCCAGCACGTCGCCACTTGCATCAGGTAACGTCACCTCTTCCACTGGCAGTTCGGCGCGACGCCAGACCACCTGCACCGGCGCGTCCAGCCCTGCCCAATGCACAGCAGTGCGCAGAATGTCATGGCGATCGATCACCGCTTGCAGCGCTTGAGCAAACGCTTGAAAACGCTCACGGCTGGCAAAGGCGAAATGCGACTGCATGACATACGGATCACCGTCACCACCACTGACGTGGTGATACAGGATGCCTTCCTGCAATGGCGCCAACGGGTAGATGTCCTGCACGTTGGCGGCGCCGCCGGGGACTTGTGCGACGAGGTGGTCGATGGTGGTTTGGTCGAGCTCGACCAGCGTCAGCATCGCCGGGGTGATGCGCGTGCTGCCCGCAACGATGCCGTTGGCCGGCACCTCGACCTGGCCGTGCTTGCTGGCGGAGTATTGCCCGGCCTTGATCAGCTCGATCAGCGCCGGTTTGTGTTCGCGCAACAGCGCCAGCAGCGTCGGGTCGTTCAACGCCTGTTTGTTGCCGTTGACCCGCAATTGGTCGTCCGCGACCGCCAGCTGAATATCTTTAGCCTTCAATGTGGCCAACAGTTCGATCACGTTCACAGGACGATCTCCATTCGTTCGGTAATTGCGGCGTAGCCGGCCAGGGTCGGATGTTCGAACAGCGACCTGACATCAGCTTCCATGCCTTCCTGACGCAGCCGGCCGATCAGACTGACCGCCAGCAGCGAGTGACCACCCAGTTCAAAGAAATGATCGTTGCGCCCTACCCGCTCGACGTTGAGCAACTCGGCCCAGAGC
>NZ_QAIK01000183.1:77813-81998 GCF_003061005.1 Pseudomonas sp. HMWF021
GTCAGATCGGGGGCTGGCAGCGCCTTGCGATCGAGTTTGCCGTTGGGGCTCAGCGGCAGTGCATCGAGATGCACGAACACGGCGGGCCCCATGTAATCCGGCAGATGCTCCAGCAGTTGACTGCGCAGCACGTCGGTTTCCAGCCGTGCGCCGGTGTAGTACGCCACCAGACGTTTGTCCCCCGGCACGTCTTCGCGAGCCAGTACGGCGGCTTCCTGAATGCCGTCAATCTGGGTCAAGCGTGCCTGGATTTCGCCGAGTTCGATGCGCAGACCACGGATCTTCACCTGATCGTCGTTACGGCCCAGGTATTCGATGTTGCCGTCCGCCAGATAACGGGCGACGTCGCCGGTGCGGTACATCCGCCCATGGCTCTGGAACGGATCATTGAGGAAGCGCTCGGCATTCAGCTGCGGGCGATTCAGATAACCGCGCGCTACCTGCACGCCGCCGATGTACAACTCGCCGACCACGCCGTGGGGCACCGGTTGCTGCTGGGCATCGAGGATGTACATGCGGGTGTTGGCGATCGGTTTGCCGATGGGTGTGTTGTCCGGGGTGCTTTCCAGAGGACCGGCGCAATTCCACGCCGTCACGTCCACTGCGGCTTCGGTCGGGCCGTAGAGGTTGTGCAGTTCGCTGCTTGGCAGTTGCTGTTTGAAGCGCCGAACGACACTGCCCGGCAACGCTTCGCCGCTGCACATGACTTGCCGCAGACTGCTGCAACGTGCGGTGTCGGCGTGGGCGAGAAACACGTCGAGCATCGACGGGACAAAGTGCAGCGTGGTGATGTGTTCACGCTCGATCACTTCACTGAGGTACTGCGGATCCTTGTGCCCCTCGGGCCGGGCCATGACCAGACGGGCGCCGGTCATCAGCGGCCAGAAGAATTCCCAGACCGAGACGTCGAAGCTGAACGGCGTTTTCTGCAATACCGTGTCGGCTGCCGTCAGTTGATAGGCGTCCTGCATCCACAGCAAGCGGTTGACCACCCCGCTGTGTTCATTGATCACGCCTTTTGGTTGGCCGGTGGAGCCGGAGGTGTAGATCACGTAAGCCGTGTGCTGCGGGGTCAGTTCAGCGGGCGACAGATTATCCGTTGGCAGCGCTTGCCAGTACGGCTGATCCAGGTCGATCAGCGGCACCGCCACATCGCCGAGCAATGCGCGAGTCGAACCCTGCACCAGTACCGCCAGCGGCGCGCTGTCCTCCAGCATGTACGCCAGACGTTCCAGCGGATACGCCGGATCCAGCGGCACATAACCGCCGCCGGCCTTGAGGATCGCCAGCAGCCCGACCACCATGTCCAGACCGCGTTCGACGCAGATTGTCACCCGCGCATCCGGCCCTACGCCCAATCCGCGCAGGTGCCGCGCCAGTTGATTGGCCCGGGCGTTGAGTTCGGCGTAGCTCAGTGGCTGCTCACCCGCGACCACCGCTGGCGCCTGCGGCGAACGCTGCACCTGCGCCTCGAACAGACCGTGAATGGTCTGCTCAAGGTTGTAATCGACCTCCGTGGCATTCAGGCCAGACAGCAACTGCTGACGCTCGGCATCCGGCACCACCGGCAGGCGGTTCAAGGTCTGCTGCGGTGCCTGCTCCAGTGCCTCGACCAGTTCCGCCAGCACCTGTTGCATGTAGCCACACACCCGCGCCGCACCAATGCGCGAGGGCGTCATGACCGTGAGGATAAAACTTTCGCCCAGGTCATCGACATTGAGACTCAGCGGGTAGTTGGTGCGTTCTTCGCTGGAGAGGTTCTCGATGCCCTGCCAGGTCAGGCGATTGGCCTGCTGCTGTTCTGCGCTGACGCTGTGCCGGTAATTGAGCATCGCGCTGAACAGCGGCGACGGCGCCGCCACCCCGCTGCAGCGCTGGGCCAGCGCCAGTGATGCATGCTCATGGCCGAGCAACGCGGTCAGTTGTGCATGGGTGGCGCGCACGCCGGCACGCACCGGGGTATCACCCGGATCCACCCGCAACGGCAGCGTATTGATGAACATCCCCAGACCGCGATCGGCACCGGTGCCGCCCTGCATCCGCCCCAGCAGCACCGTGCCGAACACCACGCACTCGTGCCCCGAGGTCGCTGCCAGCACTCGGGCATAGGCCAGATGGAACAGACTCGCGACACTCACGCCCATCTGTCGCGCCTGACTGCGCAAGCGCCGCGCCAGCGCTTCGGGCACGTTCTGCCGGACTTCTTCGATATCCTGCCCGTCGCCGCGCACCTCCAGCAGCCCGAACGGCAGCGTCGGCTCGTCGATGTCACCGAGCATCGCGCGGAAGAACGCTTCGTGTTCCTGCTCACTGACGCCCAGCCGGGTCTGCGCCACGTAGTTGCGATACGGCACGGCCGGCAGCAGTGCTTCATCGTGACCGAAGAGGATCGCTTGCATTTCCTCCTGCACCACGGCCAGCGCCGTGTGGTCCATGGCGATGTGATGGAACAGCAGCATGGCGACCACCCGGTGGTTGGCCGGGTCCTGCGCATACACCAGGCGAATCAGCGGTGCCTGACTGATATCGATGCGGTAATGACGCGCATCGAAACGCTCGTACAACTGCGCCAGAACATCACCGGCCGCCGGGTCAAGGGCCACCTCCTGCACCGGCAGCTCAGCTTCACGCCAGACCACTTGCACCGGTGTCGCCAACCCTTGCCAGACCACTCCGGTGCGCAGAATGTCATGGCGACTCATGACCTGACGCAGCGCGGCGGCGAAGGCCTGCAAGCGTTCGAGGCTGTCGAACGCAAGGCGCGATTGCAGCAGGTACGGATCGCCCTGCCCGGCGCTCAGGTGGTGATAAAGAATGCCTTCCTGCAATGGCGCCAGCGGATAAATGTCCTGCACGTTGGCGGCCCCGCCCGGCACCGTGGCAACGATGCGCTCGATGCTGTCCTGATCCAGTTGCAGCAGGGTCAGCATGTCCGGGGTAATGCGCGTGCAATCGGCCGGAATCAGGTTGGCCGGCACCGCGACTTCGCGGCCGCTGCCCACGGCGGCGGCCAGCGCGGCGAGGGTCGGCTGACTGAACAGCACGCGCACGTCGGTGCTCAGGCCGAGCTGACGCATGCGTTCGATCAAAGTCACCGCCAGCAGCGAATGGCCGCCCAGTTCAAAGAAGTTGTCGTGCCGCCCGACCTGTTCCACCTGCAACACCTCGGCCCAGACCTGCGCCAGCGCGGTTTCCACCGGCCCTTGCGGGGCTTCGTATTCGCGGCTGAGCCAGGCGTCCTGATCCGGTTCGGGCAAGGCCTTGCGGTCGAGTTTGCCGTTGGCGGTCAGCGGCAGCGCCTCAAGCCGCACGTAGGCTGCCGGCACCAGTGCCTGCGGCAAACGTGCTTGCAGATGCCCGCGCAGCTCTTCGATTTCTACCGCAGTGCGCGCGGTGAACCAGGCGATCAAGCGCGCCTCGCGCACCAGCACTACCGCGTCCTGCACCGCCGGATGGCTGGTCAGTGCAGCTTCGATTTCCCCCAGTTCCACGCGCACGCCGCGCAGTTTGACCTGATCGTCGTTACGCCCCAGGTACTCGATATTGCCGTCGGCCAACCAGCGCGCGAGGTCGCCGGTGCGGTACATGCGCGCCTGCGGTTCGTCACTGAACGGGTCTTCGAGGAAACGTTCGGCGGTCAATTCAGGGCGATTCAGATAACCCCGCGCCACGCCAGCGCCACCCACATACAACTCACCCGCGACACCCACCGGCACCGGACGCTGCTGTTCATCGAGCAGGTAGACCCGGGCGTTACTTATCGGCCGGCCAATGTGCAGCAACTGCCCGGCATTGATCTGCCCGGAGGTCGCAACCACCGTGGCCTCGGTCGGGCCGTAGTTGTTGATGACATCAAAGGTCTGAGCGCGCGCGAACTGCCGCAACCTGTCGCCACCGATCAGCAGCGTACGCAACGTCGGGTGACCCAGCTCACGACTGAAGGCGTATTCGGCAATCGGCGTCGGCAGGAAGCTCACCTGCAACGGTTGCGCGCGCCACCAGTCGAGCAGGTCATCGAGGTGTTCGTTACTGATCGATTGCGGCGGCAGGTGCAGGGTCGCGCCGACACACAGCGCCGGCCAGACTTCCCAGGCCATCGCATCGAAACCGCAACCGGCGACGCTGGCGGTGTGGCTGCCGGCATGCAGGTCGAACGCCTCGCAGTGCCAGTGCACGAGGTTTTCC
>NZ_QAIK01000183.1:82008-121753 GCF_003061005.1 Pseudomonas sp. HMWF021
CGGTCGAACCCGAGGTGTAGATCACGTAGGCCAGATGCGCCGGGGTCAGCGTCGGCAGTTGCGGATTGGTAGCCGGCAGGTGTTGCCAGAGGGCGTTGTCCAGATCGATCACCGGCACCCGGCCCAGCAATTCGCGGGTCGAGACCTGCGCCAGCACTGCCACCGGATCGCTGTCCTGCAACAGGTACGCAATGCGCTCCGCCGGATACGCCGGATCAATCGGCACGTAACCGGCCCCGGCCTTGAGAATCGCCAGCAGCGCCACCAGCATGTGCGGGCTGCGTTGCAGGCACACGGCAATCCGGTCGTCCGGTTGCACGCCGAGGCCGAGCAAGTGATGGGCCAGGCGATTGGCCTGCTGATTGAGCTGCGCGTACGTCAGTTGCTGCGTGCCCTGCACCACCGCCAGCGCCTGTGGCTGCTGCTCGGCCTGCACTTGCACCAGCGCCTGAATCGTTGCCCCGCGCGGGTATGCCGCTGCGGTCGGATTGAAACCGACCAGCAAGCGCTCGTATTCCTCCACCGAAAGAATCGGCAAACGGTTGAGCGGACGTTGCGGCGCCTGTTCCAGCGCATGCACCAGATGCTCCAGCGTGGTGTGCATGTAGCCACAGATGCGCTGCGCGCCGACCTGCGCCAACGCCAGCACGGTCAGGGAAAAGCCGTCGCCCAGATCATCGACGCTGAGGGTCAGCGGATAGTTGCTGCGCTCTTCGCCACCGAGCAACTGCACGCCTTCCCAGATGCCCTGACCGTCACGCGGTTGCGCCTCGGCGACGGTATGCCGGTAGTTGAGCAAGGCGCTGAACAGCGGTGCGCCGGAGACTGCGCTGCAAAGTTGGGCCAGCGCCAGTGGCGCGTGTTCATGGGCGAGTAATGCCGTCAGCCGTGCGTGGGTAGTCTTGACCGCAGCGCGCACGCCTTCGCTGACATCCACGCGCAGCGGCAAGGTGTTGATGAACACCCCCAGCGTGCGGTCGGCACCCTCGCCGCCCTGCATCCGCCCCAACAGCACCGTGCCGAACACCACGTCGCGGCGGTTGGCAAGCACGCCCAGCACCTGCGCCCAGGCCAGGTGCATCAGGCTTGCCGGGCTGACGCCGATTTGCCGGGCCTGCTCGCGCAGACGCAGGGTCAACCCGGCATCGACGGCTTGCCCGGCTTCCTCAATGGCGCCGCCATCGCCTTGCACGTCGTGCAGGCCGAATGGCAGGGTCGGTTCATCGATATCGCCGAGCATGTCGCGGAAGAACGCTTCGTGTTCCTGCTCACTGGCGCCCAGACGTGCCTGCGCCACGTAGTTGCGGTACGGCGTCGGCGTGCCGAGGCTGTCGGCCTGATTGAACATGAACGCGCGCATTTCCTGACCCACCACTTCCATGGCGGTGTGGTCGAGGATCAAATGCTGGAACAGGATGATCGCCACCACCCGTTGCTGCGCCGGGTCTTCGGCGTAGACGATGCGCATCAGCGGTGCCTGGCTCAGGTCGAGGCGGTTGTACCGGGCGTCGAAACGCGCGTGCAACTGTTCGAGCACATCACCCTGCGCCGGATCCAGCGCCACCGCTTGCACCACCAGCGGCGCCTCGCGCCAGACCACTTGCTGCGGGCTCGCCAGGCCTTCCCAGACCACGCTGGTGCGCAGAATGTCGTGACGCGCGATGACCTTTTGCAGGTTGTCGGCAAAGCCCCGCAAACGCTCAAGACTGTCGAACGCCAGCCGCGATTGCAGCAGGTATGGATCGCCCTGCTCAGCGCTCAGGTGGTGATAAAGAATGCCTTCCTGCAACGGCGCCAGCGGATAAATGTCCTGCACGTTCGCCGCTCCACCCGGCACCGTGGCAACGATGCGCTCGATACTGGCCTGGTCGAGTTCGGTCAGGCTGAGCATGTCCGGGGTGATGCGGGTGCAGCCCGGCGGAATGCGATTGGCCGGCACGTCGATTTCGCGCCCGCTGCCCACGGCGGCGGCCAGCGCAGCCAGGGTCGGCTGGCTGAACAGCGCGCGCACATCGGCGCTGAGGCCGATCTGACGCATGCGTTCGATCAGGCTCACCGCCAGCAGCGAATGCCCGCCCAGTTCGAAGAAATTATCCTGGCGCCCGACGCGCTCGACTTTCAGCACGTCGATCCAGATCTGCGCCAGCGCGGTTTCCACCCCCCCTTCTGGCGCCTGATATTCGCGGCTGAGCCATGCGCCGTGCTCCGGCTCAGGCAAGGCCTTGCGGTCGATCTTGCCATTGGCGGTCAGCGGCAATGCGTCCAGACGCACGTAAGCCGCCGGCAGCAGCGCATCCGGCAAGCGAGCCTGCAAATGCGTGTGCAACTGTTGAATATCGACTGCCGTGCGCTCGGTGAACCACGCAATCAGCCGCCCTTCGCGAACCAGCACAACGGCTTCCTGCAGCGCAGCGTGGCTGCCGAGCGCGGCTTCGATTTCACCCAATTCAATACGCACACCACGCAACTTGACCTGATCATCGTTGCGCCCCAGGTACTCGATGTTACCGTCGGCCAGCCAACGCGCCTGATCGCCGGTGCGGTACATGCGCGCCTGTGGCTCGTCGCTGAACGGGTCGATCAGGAAGTGCCCAGCGCTCAGCTCGGGACGATTCAGATAACCGCGCGCCACGCCCGCCCCGCCAACATACAACTCGCCCGCCACGCCCACCGGCACTGGACGCTGCTCGGCGTCCAGCACATAGACTTTGGCGTTGGCAATCGGGCGGCCGATATGCAGCGGCTGATCCAGTTCGACCCGGCCCGAGGTGGCAACCACCGTGGCTTCGGTCGGGCCATAGTTGTTGATCACGTCGAAGGTTTGCGCACGATTGAACTGACGCAGTCGGTCACCGCCGATCAGCAGCGTACGCAAGGTCGGGTGCTGCAATTGACGGCTGAACGCGTATTCGGCCACTGGCGTCGGCAGGAAGCTGACCTGCAACGGCTGCGCGCACCACCAGTCGAGCAACTCGTCGAGGTGCTCGCTGCGGATCGACTGCGGCGGCAGGTGCAAGGTCGCGCCCACGCACAGCGTCGGCCAGACTTCCCAGGCCATGGCGTCGAAACCGAATCCGGCGACACTCGCGGTCTGGCTGCCGGCCTGCAAATCAAAGGCTTCAGCGTGCCAGTGCACGAGGTTTTCCAGCGTCGCATGCTCGACCATCACGCCTTTCGGTTGGCCGGTGGAGCCGGAGGTGTAGATCACGTAAGCCAGATGGTTCGGCGTCAATGCCGGCACCTGCGGATTGGTATCCGACAGGTGCTGCCAGAGGTCGTTGTCCAGATCGATGACCGGCACGCCACCGAGCAGATCGCGGGTCGATGCCTGCGCCACAACCGCCACCGGGGCGCAGTCCTGCAACAGGTAGGCGATGCGTTCCGGCGGATACGCCGGATCGACCGGCACATAACCGGCGCCGGCCTTGAGGATCGCCAGCAGCGCCACCAGCATGTCCGGGCTGCGCCGGGCACACAGGGCGACCCGATCATCGGGCTGCACACCAAGGCCGATCAGGTGATGCGCCAGGCGATTGGCCCGTTGATTGAGTTCGCCATAGCTCAACCGCTGCGCCCCTTGCAGCGCCGCCAAGGCTTCGGGATGCGCGGCCGCCTGGGCCTCGAACAAACACTGCACGGTTTGCGCCGGCGGGTATTGGCGACCGGTGATGTTAAACCCGACCAGGACCCGCTGGCGTTCGCTCGGCGACAGCACCGAGATCTGCCGCAGCGGCGTTGCTGGCGTGTGCTCCAGCGCCGTCAGCAGATTGTGCAACGCGGTCTGCAGGTAATCGCAGACCCGCGCGCCATCCACTTGCGGCACGGCTTGGACGCTCAGACGGAAACCTGCGCCGAGATCATCGACGCTGACCACCAGCGGATAGTTGCTGCGCTCGCGGGAGCTGAGAATCTCGATCCCGTCCCAGGCCACGCCTGCCGGCTCCGCCGCGCTGTGACGGTAGTTGAGCAAGGTGCTGAACAGCGGCAGCGAAGCCGACACACCGCTGCAACGCTGAGCCAGCGCCAGTGACGCCTGCTCGTGCGCCAGCAGTTGCGCCAGTCGCTCATGAGTAGCGCGCACGCCTTGCTGCACCGCGGTCGCGCCAGCGCTGACCCGCAGCGGCAAGGTGTTGATGAACATGCCAAGTGCGCGGTCGGCGCCCTCGCCGCCCTGCATGCGCCCCAGCAGCACGGTGCCGAACACCACGTCCTCACGGCCCGAGACCTTTGCCAGCACCTGGCCCCAGGCCTGGTGCACCAGGCTGGCCGCGCTGATGCCGAGGCGGCGCGCCTGTTCGCGCAGGCGCCGGGCAACATCGGCGTCCAGCACCTGCACGCTGTCGACAATGGTGCTGCCGTCGCCATGCACGTCCTGCACACCGAAGACCACGGTCGGCTCGTCGATGTCGCCGAGCATGTCGCGGAAGAACGCCTCATGCGCCTGGGCATTGGCCTGCTGTTGCGCCTGCGCCACGTAGTGGCGGTACTGCACCGGCGTCGGCAGATCGGCGCCGCTCGGGTACAGGCTGTCGTTCATTTCCGCCAGCAGCACTTCCAGTGCGGTGTGGTCGAGCACGATGTGGTGCAGCAACAGGATGCCGACCCAGCGCTGCTGTTCACGGTCTTCGGTGTAGGCCAGACGCATCAGCGGTGCGCGGCGCAGGTCGAGGCGGTAGTGACGCGGATCGAAACGTGCCTGCATCTGCTCCAGCACATCGCCTTCCAGCAGGTCGGCGTCGATCCGTTCCAGTGCCAGCGGCGCCTCGCGCCAGACCACTTGCACCGGCTCCTCGAGTCCTTCCCAGACCACGCTGGTGCGCAGAATGTCGTGGCGTTCGATCACCGCGTTGAGGGCGCGGACGAAAGCCTTGATCTGTGCCAGACCGGCGAAAGCAAATTGCGCCTGCAACACGTACGGATCCCCGGCGCTGGTCGCCAGGTGGTGGTAGAGAATCCCCGCCTGCAACGGGGCGAGGCCATAGATGTCCTGCACATTGCCGACGCCGCCTGGCACAGTGGCGACCACGCGGTCGATGGCGGCCTGATCCAGCGAGGCCAGCGGCAGCATGTCCGGGGTGATCTGCGTGCAATCGGCAGGTATCAGGTTGTCCGGCACCCGCACGCCGTGGCTGTCACCCAGGGTAGCGGCCAGTGCCGCCACGCTCGGCTGGCCGAACAGCACGCGCACGTCGCACTGCAAGTCGTGCTGACGCATGCGTTCGATCAGTTTCACCGCCAGCAGCGAATGGCCGCCGAGTTCGAAGAAGTTGTCGTGGCGCCCGACCTGCTCAACCCCGAGCAAGGTTTGCCAGATGCCGGCGATCAGGGTTTCCACTTCTCCCGCTGGGGCTTCGAAACCACGACGGGCGAAGGCATCGCTGTCCGGTTGTGGCAAGGCCTTGCGATCAAGTTTGCCGTTAGTGGTCAGTGGTAAAGCATCAAGGCGCACAAACGCGCTCGGCACCATGTAGTCGGCCAGCGACAGCAGCAACTCGTCGCGCAATTGCGCGGCGCTCGGCTCAGTGCCTGCGGCGGCCAGCCAGTAGGCCACCAGACGCTTGTCACCGGGGCTGTCTTCGCGAGCGATCACCACCGCTTCGCGCACACCGGCGCAGGCTGCGAGGCGAGCTTCGATTTCACCGAGTTCGATGCGGAAACCACGGATCTTCACTTGATCGTCATTACGCCCCAGGTATTCGAGGCTGCCGTCCGTGGTCCAGCGCGCCAAGTCACCGGTCTTGTACAGGCGTGCTTCAGCACGGCCACTGAACGGGTCGGCAATAAAACGCTCGGCGGTCAGCGCCTCGCGGTTGAGGTAGCCGCGGGCAACCCCGGCACCACCGACGTACAACTCGCCGATCACGCCGGCCGGCACCGGTTCGCGCTGCGCGTCGAGCACGTACAGTTGCAGGTCGGGAATGCCCACACCGATCGGGCTGCGCCCCACCAGCAGCGCATCGGCTGCTTCCAGTGGGCGGTAGGTGACGTGCACCGTGGTTTCAGTGATGCCATACATGTTTACCAGCCGCGTACCGGCATTGGCGACCCGCGCGTACCACGGTTTGAGCAGGCCCGGTTCCAGGGCTTCGCCGCCGAAGATCACCTCGCGCAGCGAGTGCTGCAACGGGCTGCGGCCCTGCGCGGCGATCAACTGGCGGAAGGCACTCGGGGTCTGATTGAGCACAGTCACACCGCTGCGGCACAGCAAGGCGTAGCAATCATCCGGCGAGCGGCTGACAGCCTGCGGCACCAGCAACAAGTGGCCGCCAAACGCCAGCGCACCCCAGATTTCCCACACCGAGAAGTCGAAGGCGAAGGAATGGAACAGCGCCCACACGTCTTGCGGGTTGAAGTTGAACCAGTCGTGGGTCGCCGAAAACAGACGCGTGACGTTGCGGTGTTCGACCATCACACCCTTGGGCTGCCCGGTGGAGCCCGAGGTGTAGATCACATAAGCGAGATGGTGTGGGGTCAGTTCGGGAATTTGCGGATTGCTGGTCAGTTCGGCCTGCAACTGCACGCTGTCGAGATCGATGACCGGCACGTTGAGTGCGCCAACCCGCTCCAGCGTATCGGCCTGGGTCAGCACCGCCACCGGGGCGCTGTCCTGCAAGGTGTAGGCGATGCGCTCCAGTGGATACGCCGGGTCGATCGGCACGTAACCGGCGCCGGCCTTGAGGATACCGAGCAGGCCGATGATCATTTGCGGGCCGCGTTCGACGCAGATTGCCACGCGCTGATCCGGGCGAATCCCCAGCGCCAGCAGATGATGCGCAACCTGATTGGCGCGACGATTGAGTTCGCCGTAGCTCAGCGCCTGCTCTTCAAACAGCAGCGCTGTGGCCTCGGGTCGCGCCGCCGCGTGGGCCTCGAACTGCTGATGAATCAGCGGCGTTTGCGGGAACTGCGGCAACGGCGAGTTGACCCCGTGCAGCAGATATTCACGTTCGGCGGCCGGCAGAATGTTCAGACGTTGCAGCGGCGCATCCGGGGTCGCATGCAAAGCTTGCAGCAGGCTGTGCAACGCGGTGTGCAGATAACCGGCGATGCGTTCGGCGCTCAGCGCTGCATCCGCCAGCGCGGTGATGCGCAGGTCCTCGCCGAGGTCGTCGATGTTGACCGTCAGCGGGTAGTTGGTGCGTTCGCGGGCGCCCAGCACGTGCACGCCGGGGGCCAGTTCGCTGATTTCGGCGATTTCTTCGCTGCTGCTGTGGCGATAGTTGAGGATCGCGCTGAACAACGGCGTCGGCACCGCCACCGCGCTGCAACGCTGGGCCAGCGCCAGCGAGGTCTGCTCATGGCCGAGCAACGCGCTCAGGCGTCGGTGCGTCGCCAGCACCCCGGCACGCACGCCGTCCTGCCCGACATCCACCCGCAGCGGCAACGTGTTGATGAACATCCCCAGCGCCTGTTCGCCGCCTTCACCCGCCTCCATCCGCCCCAGCAGCACGGTGCCGAACACCACTGCCGTGCGGCCCGACAACTGGCCGAGCACCCGCGCCAGCGCCAGGTGCATCAGGCTCGCGACACTGACCCCGAGCTGGCGCGCCTGGCCGCGCAGTTGCCGGCTGAAGTCGGTGTCGAGCATCAGCACGCCTTCTTCGATGCCTTGTCCGTCGCCTTGCACATCCTGCAGACCGCAGGGCAAGGTCGGCTCGTCGATGTCGGCGAGCATTTCGCGGAAGAACTGCTCGTGGGTCTGTTCGTCCAGGCTCAGGCGCGCCTTGGCGAGGTGATCGCGGTACGGCACCGCCGGCCCGACCTGCGCCGCCTCGCCGAGCAGATGCGCACGGGTTTCCCGGCGCACCACGTCGAGGGCGACGTGGTCCATGATCAAGTGATGGAACAGCAACAGGGCGACCACGCGTCCGTTGAGCGGATCCGTGGCATACACCAGACGCAGCAGTGGCGCCTGTTGAATATCCAGACGCAGGAATCGGGGATCGTGGCGCTCCAGCAGTTGCGTCAGCACATCCTCGCCCGGTTCGAGCAGGATTTCTTCGCAGTGCAATGTCGCATGCCGCTGCACCACCTGCAGCGGTTCATCCAGGCGTTCCCAGACGAACGAAGTGCGCAGGATGTCGTGGCGTTCGATCATCCATTGCAGCGCTTCGGCGAAGGCCTCCAGACGTTCGCGACTGTCGAAAGCGAACCGCGCTTGCGACACGTAGGGGTCGCCGGCGGGCGCCGACAAATGCAGGTAGAGCATGCCTTCCTGCAAGGGCGCCAGCGGGTAGATGTCCTGCACATTGGCAGCGCCACCGGGCACGTTGGCGACGAGGCGATCGATGGTCGGCTGATCCAGCGTCACCAGCCCCAGCATGTCCGGGGTGATGCGAAACGCCGGGCTCAACCAGTCACCGCCATGGCTGGCGACCAGCTCCCGCAGTTGCGCCTTGTGTTCGCTGAGGCTGTCCCACAACGCATCGTCCAGGGCGTCGTCGCTGCCCAGAATGACCAGGTCTTCATCTTCCTGTTGAAGGCGGATCGCATGGGTGGAAATAACAGCCATCAGTTCGCTGAAATGCATGGGATAACCTGCTGTAAATACGAGAAAAAGGAGCGCGCAGCCGCGAGTCCGTGCTTGAAGCGCGCAGCCTGGAAAAACTAAAACATCGGGGCTTGAGGGGCTGACATGGGAAGCGGGGACAAGCCGCCGGCCTTGGCGCCGCAATCCCCCAGTAGGAGCTGCCGCAGGCTGCGATCTTTTGATTTGGCTTTTGAAGATCAAGATCAAAAGATCGCAGCCTGCGGCAGCTCCTACAGGGGTTTGGGTCAGAGCCGGCGTTTGCGGGCGAGGCTCGGGATGGTGGTTTGCGGGATGACCACTTGCTGCGCCTCGGGTGTGGTACTGAGCGCCAGCGCCGCCAGCGTCGGCTGGCTGAACAGCGCTCGGGCATCGGTGTGCAAGCCGTTTTGGCGCATGCGCGCCACCAGACTTACCGCCAGCAATGAATGCCCGCCGAGTTCGAAGAAGTTGTCGTGACGACCGACCTGTTCGACGCCCAGCACCTCGCCCCAGATCCGCGCCAGCGTGGTTTCGACTTCACCCTGTGGCGCCACGTATGGGCGATTGATCACCGCGTCCGCCCCCGGTTCGGGCAGTGCCTTGCGGTCGATCTTGTCGTTTGGCGTCAGTGGCAAGGCGTCGAGCCGCACGAACGCGCCGGGCACCATGTACTCCGGCAAACGCTCCAGCACATGGGCGCGCAAGGTCTCCAGACTTGGTGTTTCTACACCCGAGCGCACGGTGTACCACGCCACCAGACGCTCATCGCGCACCATTACCACCGCTTGGCGAATCGCCGGATGCTCGATCAGCCGCGCCTCGATTTCCCCCGGTTCCAGACGCAGGCCACGCAGCTTGATCTGGAAGTCGTTGCGGCCGAGAAATTCCAGCTCGCCGTGGTGGTTGTAGCGCGCCAGATCGCCGGTGCGGTACAGGCGATCCCCCGCAACAAACGGGCTGTCGATGAAGCGCTCGGCCTGCATTTGCGGCAAGCCGTGATAACCCCGCGCGACACCGACGCCGCCAATGTGCAACTCACCGCTGACGCCTTGCGGCACCGGCTGACCGTACGCGTCGAGCACGTACAAACGGGTGTTGCTCAGGGCTTTTCCGATCGGCACCACGTTGTCCGGCACCGGCATATCGAGTTCCAGCGTCCAGCCCGTGCTGTCCACCGTGGTTTCAGTCGGGCCGTAGACGTTATGCAACCGCACCCATGGCAGCCGATCACGCACCTGCCGCGCCAGCGCCGCGCTGAGTTCGCCGCCACCGTTGAGCACATCGGTCAGGCTGGTGCATTGTTCGACACCGTCCTGCTCGATGAACTGCTGCAGCAACGCAGGAACGAATTTGACTACGGTGACCTGTTGCTCGCGAATGGTCTGCACCACATACGCCGAATCGCGGTTGCCGTCCGGCCGCGCCAGCACCAGGCGCATGCCGGAACACAGCGGCCAGAAGATCTCCCACACCGAACTGTCGAAGCTGAACGGCGCCTTTTGCAGCAGCGCACCGTGTTCGGTCGGCGGCGAAATCTGCGAGCCCCAGTGCACCATGTTGCAGGCGCTCCGGTGCTCGATCATCACGCCTTTGGGCAGTCCGGTAGAACCCGAGGTGTAGATCATGTACGCAAGGTTGCAGGCGCTGAGGCCCGGCACCTGCAGGTTGGTTGACGGCTGATGCTCCCAGCGGCTGCGCTCAAGATCGATCACCGGCAAACCCGGCTCGCCCAGCAGTTGCCGCGTCGCGCCGTGCACCAGCAGTGCGACAGGTGCGCTGTCCTGCAACATGTAGTTCAAGCGTTCCAGCGGATAGTCCGGATCCAGCGGCACATAGGCGCCGCCAGCCTTGAGAATACCGAGCAGACCGACCACCAGATCCAGCCCGCGCTCGACGCAGATCGCAACGCGTGAGTCCGGCTGCACGCCGAGTTCGCGCAAGTGATGGGCCAGACGATTGGCGCGTAGGTTGAGTTGCTCATAAGTCAGGCTTTGCTCGCCGGCCTGTGCGGCGATTGCAAAAGGTTTACGCCGCACCTGCGCTTCGAACAACGCCTGCAACGGCTGCTCCAGCGGACAATCGACCTCGGTGGCGTTGAAGGTGATCAGCAAGCGTTGCAACTCCTCGGCTTGCAGGATAGGCAGGCGGTTCAACGGCTGTTGCGGCGTCTGCTCCAGCGCCTGCAGCAAACCGTGCAACGCGGTTTGCATGTAGCCGCAGATCCGTGGCGCGCCGATCTGCGCGACGGTTCTGCCGGTGAGGCGCAAGCCGTTACCAAAGTCGTCCACGCTCATGGTCAGCGGGTAATTGGTGCGCTCTTCGTTGGCCAGGGTTTCGATGCCTTGCCAGGCTTGGCTGGACGGCTCCAGCAGCTCGGATTCGTCACTGTGCCGGTAGTTGAGCAGCGCACTGAACAGCGGCGCCGGTGAGGCGACCCCGCTGCAACGCTGGGCCAGCGCCAGCGAAGCGTGTTCGTGCCCCAGCAATGCGGTCAGCCGCGCATGGGTGGCGCGCACGGCGTCCAGCACCCCGGCATCGACATCGACGCGCAGCGGCAAGCTGTTGATGAACACGCCCAAGGCGCGGTCGGCGCCCTCGCCGCCCTGCATGCGCCCCATCAGCACAGTGCCGAACACCACGCGCTGCTGGCCCGACGTCGCCGCCAGCACTCGCGCCCACGCCAGATGAATCAGACTGGCAACGCTGACACCGGCCTGCCGTGCCTGAGTGCGAAGGCGCTGATACGTCTCAACCGGCAGCGTCTGCTGCGCCTCCTCGATACCCCGACCGTCGCCCTGCACTTCCTGCAAGCCGAACGGCAGCGTCGGCTCATCGATGTCCGCCAGTTGCTCGCGGAAAAACGCCTCGTGTTCCTGTTCGCTGACGCCCAGACGCGCCTGCGCCACGTAATTGCGATACGGCACCGGCGGCGCCAGCGCCACGATTTGCCCGGACAGGCTGGCCTGCATCTCTTCGCGCATTACTTCCAGGGCGATGTGGTCCATCGCCAGGTGATGGAACAGCAAAATCCCCACCACCCGATCCAGCGCCGGATCGCGGGCGTACACCAGACGCATCAGCGGCGCCTGGCTGACATCGAGGCGATAGCGCCGGGCATTGAAGCGTTCGTGCAACTGCTCGAGGATCGGGCCATTGACCGGGTCCAGTTCTACTTCCTGCAACGGCACAATCGCCTCGCGCCACACCACCTGCAGCGGTGTGGTCAGGCCTTCCCAGAGCACTGCGGTGCGCAGAATGTCGTGGCGCGCCATGACCTGACGCAGCGCCGCAGCGAAGGCCTCGACCCGCTCGATGCTGTCGAACGCCAATTGCGATTGCAGCAGGTACGGGTCGCCCTGCGCGGCGGTGATGTGGTGATAGAGAATGCCTTCCTGCAACGGCGCCAGCGGGTAGATGTCCTGCACGTTGGCCGCACCACCCGGCACTGTCGCGACAACCCGGTCGATGGTCGGCTGATCCAGTTGCACCAGGGTCAGCATCTGCGCAGTGATGTGCGTGCAATCGGCGGCGATGCCGTTGGCCGGCACTTCGATTTCACGACCGCTACCGACCGAAGCCGCCAGCGCCGCGAGCGTTGGCTGACTGAACAGCACCCGCACGTCGCTGCTCATTTCAAGCTGACGCATGCGCTCGATCAGAATCACCGCCAGCAGCGAATGCCCGCCCAGCTCGAAGAAGTGGTCGTGACGCCCGACCCGCTCCACTTGCAGGACCTCGGCCCAGATCTGCGCCAGGGCGGTTTCGACCTCGCCTTGTGGCGCTTCGTACTCGCGGCGGATCAGATCCTGCGGCCCCGGGGCCGGCAGCGCCTTGCGATCGACCTTGCCGTTGGCGGTCAGCGGCAACGCCGGCAGACGCACATAGGCGCTGGGCAGCATGGCGCTGCTCAGGCGAGTTTTCAGGTGTGCATGCAACTGGCTGATGTCCAGCGGCGCCTGCTCGGTGAACCACGCCAGCAATTGCCCGTCGCGCACCAGCACCACCGCTTCGCGCACCGCTGCATGACTGGCAAGTGCAGTTTCGACTTCTCCGGGTTCGATCCGTACACCACGGATTTTCACCTGATCGTCATTGCGCCCCAGAAACTCCAGATTGCCGTCGGTGCGCCAGCGCGCAAGGTCGCCGGTGCGGTACAGGCGCGCGCCCGGCTCAGCGCTGAACGGATCGCGCAGAAAGCGTTCGGCGGTCAGGTCCGCGCGGTTCAGGTAACCACGCGCCACGCCAGCGCCACCCACGTACAACTCGCCACTCACACCGATCGGCACCGGTCGCTGCTGCTCGTCGAGCAGGTACACCGTGGCGTTACTCACCGGTTTGCCGATGTGCAGCGTCTGTCCGGCGTCGAGACGTCCTGAAGTCGCCACCACCGTCGCTTCGGTGGGGCCGTAGTTGTTGATGACTTCGAACGATTGCGCACGCGGGAACTGACGCAGTCGATCACCACCGATCAGCAGCGTGCGCAGCGTCGGGTGATCGAGCTGGCGACTGAAGGCGTATTCGGCAATGGGCGTCGGCAGGAAACTCACCTCCAGCGGCTGCGCACGCCACCAGTCGAGCAACGCCTCAATGTCTTCGCTGCCTTCAGTGACGGGGGCCAGATGCAAGGTCGCGCCCACGCACAGCGCTGGCCAGACCTCCCAGGCCATGGCATCGAAACCGAACCCGGCAAGGCTCGACGTATGGCTACCGGCACGCAGATCGAACACGTCGGCGTGCCAGTCGATCAGATTGCACAGGGTTCGGTGTTCCACCATCACCCCTTTGGGCAGCCCGGTCGAGCCAGAGGTGTAAATCACATAAGCGAGGTTTGCCGGTGTCAGCCCCGGCACTGTCGGCGCACCGTCACTGGTGCCGGACCAGGTCGGGTGATCCAGCTCGATCACCGGCACCGACAACGCCGGCAGATGACTGCGCAGCGCACTCAGGGTCAGCACCGCCCGTGGCGCGCTGTCGTTCAGCAGATAGCTCAAGCGTTCGGCCGGATGCGCCGGGTCAAGCGGCACGTACGCGGCACCGGCCTTGAGAATCGCCAACAGCCCCACCAGTGTGTCGAGCCCGCGCCGGGCGACGATTGCCACCCGGTCATCCGGACGCACCCCGAATTCAAGAAGATGATGGGCCAGCGCATTGGCACGCAGATCAAGCTCGGCATACGTCAGGCTCTGCCCTTGCTGAACCGCCGCCAGTGCCTGTGGCCGTTGCGTCGCCTGCGCCTGGATACGCTGCTGGAGGGTCGCCGGGGCCGGGTAGGCCACCCGTGTCGCATTCCACTGTTGCAGCAAGGCGATTTCCGCCGGGCTACTCAGGCTGAAATCCGCTACCGGCAAGTTCACCGCCTCCAGCCCTTGTTCCAGAATCAGCAACCAGCGCTCGGCCAGTGCCTTGACTTCATCGGCGCTGAAATACGCCTGGCTGTAGATCAGGTACAAGCGAGCGTCGTCGTTGGCAAGACTGCTCAGCAGGTGCACCGCCAGCGGTGTGGCTTCTTCCAGATTCGAGGCCTTGATGATCCGCCCCGACGCCTCGCCGTAGCGATAATCGTGAGTGCCCTGTTCATAGGACACCGTGACCTCGAACAGCTGCGAACGCTCCTCACGCAGCAGGCCCAGGGCACGGTTCATCTCACTGACGGGGAAACGCTGATGCCGAAAAGTCTTTTTCAACTCATCGCGAATGGACCGGATCAGTTCACCAAACGTCTGTTCACGGCCAAACCCCATGCGCACTGCACTGACCTGCGCGAACAGCCCCAGAGTGGATTTGAATCGCGCCCCGGAGCGGTTGAGGATCGGCAACCCCACCACCCATTCGTCACGCTGCGCGGTACGGCTGAAGTAAACATGCAGCGCCGCCAGCAGCACATGAAACGCCGAGGCGCCATACGCCCGGGCAACCTGCTTCATGCGCTCGTGCAGCAGCGTCGGTAATGGCTGCGTGTAGACCTGCGTTTGCGCGGCGTTGCCGGCCAGGTTCTGTTGACGGCGCGGCAGCAGCAATGGCTCGGGCAATTCTCGGTACTTGTCCAGCCAGTAGGCGCGGTCCTGCGCATGACGCGGTGAAACCTGATAACGCGCATCGTCCTCGATGAAGTCGATGTACGACGGCGCCCGGTCCGGTGCCTGTTGGCCGTGCGCCAAGGCGTTATAGATCTGGTCCAGCGACTTGAACATTTCGCCGAAGCTCCAGCCATCGATGATCAAGTGATGGGCCTGTACCGACAGCCAATGCCGCTCGGCGTCAAGGCGGATCAGCAGAAACCGGAACAGGCAGCCGCCGTCCAGCACAAAGGGCTGATCGATGCGCGCCTGCACCAATGCCCGCGCCGCCGACTCCGGGTCGGCGTGCGCCGACACATCGTGAGTGGGCATCGGCGCGGGCAATGCGTGGGCAAACCGCTGCAAAGGCAGGCCATCAGCCCCGGCGCCCGGCAACAGGATCGTGCGCAGGGCGTCATGCCGGGCCACCAGGGCCTGGAGGGCAGCCTGCATCCGTGCCGGATCCAGCGGGCCGCTCAGTTCCATGTATCCGCCAATGTTGTACAGCGGCGAATCACCGCGACTCAGCTGATCCAGCCAGATATCCAGCTGCGCAGCGCTCAGCGGAAAAGTCTGGAGCGACGCGGACGGGGTGTCCGCCGCAAGGGCAGAAATAGGCGGCATAAGGTGCTTCTCATCGGATTTTGCGCTTATTCAAGCATCGGCCGGGTTGCCGACATGACACGTGAAACCCGGACAACCTCTGCTCGCTGCGTGCCCTCTGAACACTTGTTGAATCCGGTTCAGCCAGAAGCCTCTAAAAGTGCGGAGAGGAAATACTGAAAAACTTGTAGGAAAAATGCCATGCGTCAGCGCTGCCATCGACCTGCGCTGTTATCTCGATGCAAGGGTCATGTCCCGGTTTTAAAGGCTTCTACGTGACCAAACAGTCATGTAACGCGCATCACCTGTACCAAATGGCGTCAGAAGGCCGGCGCCAACTTTCAGAAATGATGGCACTTTGTGTCCCTGTTTCCCCCTACAGACGTAGGACAAATCCATAGGCCTAATCCGGCTCCAGATCAGGTTCAAGGAGAAAAGATCGCGTGGGAGGTTTTTACCGGCATGGCGGGCCATTCGGCGATGAAACTATTTCAAGGATGACCAGAGATATGAATCTGACCGGCAGCATTCGCGACATGGAAAAGCCGCATTTTTACTGGCAACTGGGAGAACTGATCGCCAGCACGGGCGATGATCATTTCGCCACCAACCTGTTCCAGCTGGTCAATCCTCTGGTGCCGGTCAACCGGGTCGATCTGAGTGAGTGGACGCTGGATGAGCGTCAGGCCAGTGTGGTCGAGATCAAACCCCTGGGCAGCGCCGGTGGATCGCAGTCCGTTTCGCCGCCGGATCCGCTGCAGCATCCAGACGAGCATCCACTGCTGCAAAAGATGATCGAGATGAGCGACTCGCTGTTGATCCAGTTGAAAACCCCGCCTCAGCCCCGGCATCCGCAGCACAGCGTGCATCAGTGCAATCTGGTGTCGCGCACTTCAAATCGCCGCTGCGTCATCTCGTTCTTCCGGCCACATACCCACCGGGTATTTTCCCTGCCGGAGCTGTCGTTCCTGAAAAACCTGTCCGACACCCTGCTGCCGTTGATCGAACGCCACGCGAAGATCAGTCGGCAAACCGTCGCCCGCCAACCGCGCCTGCCGTCGGCCGAACTCGATCAGGCGCCCTTGCAGCAAGTGTTCGACGAGCGCCTGACGCTGGGCAGAATCGTGCTGTCGGTGCGCGAAAAAGAAGTGTGCCTGGGTTTGCTGACCGGCGGCACGGTGCCGCAAATGGCAGAAAAACTTCAGGTCAAGAGCAGCTCGATCCAGACCTACCTCAAGCGTGCCACGGCCAAGCTGGGGGTCAGCGGGCGGCACGGGCTGGCGAAGTGGATGGCCGGGGCGTAATCCCCAGGTCATCGAGCCGATGTTTTCGATGGTTTGCGGGGCTGATGCGCCCTGCCCCGACGGTGCCGAGACCGGCATGCCTTTTTCTGCATGAGAGCGTTCGATGCTGCGCATTTCCCTGCTGTCCCTTGCCGTCCTGTTGGCCGGTTGTTCGTTGATCCCCGAGTACCAGCGCCCGCCTTCACCCAGCGCTGCGCAGTATCCGCAAAGCGCCCCGGATGCCGCACAGGCGCAGGTTGCAACCCGCACCGAAGAGTGGCGCACGCTGTTCAGAGACCCGGCCCTGCAACAGTTGATCGAAAGCGCTTTGGTCAACAACCGTGACCTGCGCGTGGCGGCGCTGAACGTCGAAGCGTTTCAGGCGCAATACCGGATCCAGCGTGCCGATCTGCTGCCGGCGGTGTCGGCCAATGCCAGTGAATCGCGCCAACGCATGCCGCCCAGCGTGACCGGCGGCAAGGCGCTGATCAATTCGACTTACGCGGTGAATCTGGGCGTCAGTGCCTACGAGCTGGACTTTTTCGGCCGGGTGCGCAGCCTCAGCGAACAGGCGCTGCAAACCTGGCTGGCGACCGAACAGGCCCGGCGCAGTGCCGAGTTGAGCCTTGTGGCGAACGTCGCCAATGCTTATCTGACCTGGCGCGCCGACCAGGAACTGCTCGAACTGACCCGCCAGACCCTGGCTGCCGATGAGCAGAGTCTGCGCCTGACCACGCGCAACCGTGACGCCGGCAAATCTTCGGCGTTGGAACAGGCGCAGGCGAAAACCAGTGTCGACAGTTCGCGGGCCAATCTGGCGCGTTACAAGCGTCAGGTGGCGCAGGATCTGAACAGCCTGACGCTGCTGGTCGGTGCTCAGGTTCCCGAGAAACTGCCTGCGCAGCCGCTGTCCAGCGATCTGGTGCAACAACTGCCGGCAGGGTTGCCGTCGGATCTGCTGCAACGGCGCCCGGACATTCTGCAGGCCGAGTACCAGCTCAAGGCCGCCAACGCCAATATCGGCGCGGCGCGGGCGGCGTTTTTCCCCAGCGTCAGCCTGACCGCCAGTGCCGGCACCTCCAGCCGTGATCTCTCTGGACTGTTCGGTGCCGGTTCGGGAGCCTGGACGTTCCAGCCGCAAATCAACCTGCCGATTTTCAATGCTGGCAGCCTGCGCGCGAGTCTGGATTATTCGAAGCTGCAGAAAGACGTGACCGTTGCCCAATACGAAAAATCGATCCAGACCGCTTTTCAGGAAGTCGCCGACGGCCTGGCCGCACGCAGCACTTATCAGCAGCAATTGCAGGCGCAGCGCGATCTGGTGCAGGCCACGCAGGACTACTACAACCTGGCGCAGCACCGTTATCAGAACGGTGTCGACAGCAGCCTGACGTTTCTTGATGCGCAGCGTTCGCTGTTCAGTTCGCAGCAAGGCCTGATCACTGACCGGCTGGCGCAACTGGTTGCCGAGGTCAACCTGTACACCGCGCTGGGCGGTGGCTGGCGGGCCGATGAGGCGAATATTCAGTAGGCACTCGTCACTTTTTCTTACACCTTTTGTCGCCCGATCCTGCGCTGCGCGGCGATCCGTGGCCGGCGTCTGCCGTCAGTTTGGTATCATGCGCCGCTTTTACGGTTAACCCCCCGCCAGTCCTGCCGACTGACGGGCTGCAAAAGGCGGTATTAGATGACGGCTTTGTTGACTCGCCGCAACGTGCTTGCGGGAATGGGCGTACTGGGCCTGGGCCTGCTCGCCGGCTGCGACACCCGTGGCCAACTGTCGTACAAGTACGGCAAGGACCTGAGTGACAAGATCCTCGGACGCACCTTCAAGCTGAAGAACACCGACGGCGAAACCATGACGCTGTCGAGCTTTCGCGGGATGATGCCGATGATCTTCTTCGGCTTCACCCAATGCCCGGCCGTGTGCCCGACCACCCTCGCCCGCGCGGCGAAAATCAAGAAGCTGATGGGCAAGGACGGCGACCGTTTGCAGGTGATCTTCATCACCCTGGACCCCGAACGCGATACACCGGAAATTCTCGACGCCTACATGAAGGCCTTCGACCCGAGCTTCGTCGCGCTGTACGGCACCGTCGAAGAAACCAAGGCCACCGCCAAAGAATTCGACGTGTTCTACGAGAAAGTCCCGGCCGGCGATACCTACACCATCTCCCACACGTCCACCAGTTACGTCTACGACTCGCGCGGTCAGTTGCGCCTGGGTCTGTCTGTTTCGCTTTCGGCACAAGAGTGCACGGAAGATTTGCTTACCGTTATGGAGGTCTGCTGATGCACCCCGTCTTGAACAACATCAAACGCGCGGTTTTCGCGGTGTCCCTGCTGGGCCTGGCTTTTCAGGCCAGCGCCCAGACCAAGGTCGATGACGCCTGGGTGCGTGCGACCGTGCCGACCCAATCGGCCAGCGGCGCGTTCATGACCGTCACCGCCGACAGCGACAGCAAGCTGCTCAGCGTTGCCACGCCCATGGCGAAAGACGTGCAGATCCACGAAATGACCATGAAAAATGACGTCATGAGCATGGGCCCGGTGAAGTTCGTCGAACTGCCGGCCGGCAAAGCCGTCAAGCTCGACCCCAACGGCTACCACGTGATGCTGATGGGCCTGACCGGTCAGCTCAAGGAAGGCGAAAGCGTACCGCTGACCCTGACCGTCGAGAACGCCAAGGGCGAGAAAGAAATCATCGAGGTCAAAGCACCGGTTCGCGCGCTGACCAACATGGAAGGTCACGATCACAGCAAGATGCATTGATCTGACTGAACGGCAATAAAAAACGGGGCGGCCTGATTGTTGATCAGTCCGCCCCGTTTTTTTGGCTTCGTGCTTGCGGGCCAATGGGCTCGAATTACACCGAGCCATCATTAAGTCACCTCCCTGGGTTTTCGCTTTTTGGCGAGGCGTTATCAGCTCCCGGCATCGCCATGCGCCTCTTCAAAAAAGTAATCCTTCCAACTGCCGGCCTTGTTCTTCAGCACGCCCAGTTCCTGGAGTTTCTCGGCGTAGATGAACGTACGCTGTGGCACCACCGTGAAGTCTATTTCCGGGTCTTTGACGATTTGCTCGACCAGCGCCAGCGGCAACTTCGACTGCTCTACGCGAATATAGGCCTGGGCAGCTGCGGGTTTGTCGGCCTTGATGATTTTTTCCGCTTCCGCCAACGCGTCGTAGAACGCCTTGTAGGTCTTGGGATTTTCGTCGTGGAATTTTTCCGTGGTGTAGAGCACGTTAAACGTGGCCTGGCCGCCGAGCACGTCGTAGGAACTCAACACTTTGTGCACATTGGGGTTTTGCAGCGCCTGATACTGGAACGGCGGGCTGGAGAAATGCGCGTTGATTTCCGAACCGCCGGCAATCAGCGCCGCCGTGGCGTCCGGGTGCGGCAGGCTGACCGAGATGTCGTCAAATTTCCTGTACTGATCATTGCCGAATTCCCTGGCCGTTTCGATCTGCAAGGTACGCGACTGGAAACCCACGCCCGCCGCCGGTACGGCAATGCGATCCTTGTCACTGAAATCCTTGAGGGTCTTGATATTCGGGTTGTTGGTCAGCAGGTAATTGGGCATCGAGCCGAGCGAGGCAATCGCCTTGACGTTCTGCTTGCCGCGCGTGCGATCCCACACCGTGAGCATCGGCGGCACCCCGGCGGAGACCACGTCCAGTGCGCCGGTCAGCAACGCTTCGTTCATGGCGGTGGCGCCGGAGATACTGTTCCAGTCGACCTTGATCTCCAGCCCCTGCGCCTTGCCGTGTTTTTCGATCAACTGCTGATCACGCACCACATCGAGAATCAGATAACCAATACCGAATTGCTGGGCAATGCTGATCTTGCCTTCGGCCTGGGCGCCGCTGCTGAACAGCAGGTTGCTCGCCAAAGATGCAGCCAACAGCGTCAGCGCAGAACGTTTGATCGGTAGAGACATGACAACCTCGCAGCAGCGGTGAATTTGCGGAAAGGCCGGACTCTATCGCTATAAAAAACAGAAATTAAATACCGTTATCGAATATTCATAGCACCCATGCGTCTGGCAGGCAGAACCTGGCGAGAGACGTCGCCGTACTCATTTAAACAGCCTGAAACAATAAATCTGTCGTCAGGATTGCCCGTGCAATCGCCGCTATCGGGCTGACACCCACATCGGTCACGGCTTCAGAACCTTCTGCCGCACCTGCGAGAGCAGATCAGCCCCGTGTTTAAAAGGGCGATCAGACAGCCCGCCCTTGGTATCATCGCGCACACTTTTATGACGGTTTCATGGTTGGAAGGTCTTTTTTGTGAGCGTTCTTTTTCGTTGGCTGCGGCTGCCGCACGCCCGTCTCTTTTCCCTGATTCTGCTGGTACTGATCGTGCCGGTGTGCCTGCGGGCGGCGTTGGGCTGGTCGTCGCCGCTGGGCTATCTGTCCGATCTGGCGATGGGCAGTTTGCTGGTGCTGGTGCTGCATCGCCGCGCGTGGTGGCTGGCGTTGCCGTTGCTGCTGTTCTGGGGACTGTTGGCGGTGGCGACGGCCGAGCTGGTCAGTGCTGTCGGCCGACTGCCGAACCCTGCCGATTTGCATTACCTGATTGACCCGCAATTCGTGGAAAACTCCACCGGTGGCGGCCTCGCCCATCCGGCGCTGGGGATTGCCTTGCTGTTGGCGCTGAGCCTCTGGCTGGTCACCCGCTTCGCCAATCGCGGCCAACCTGCGCCCACCCTGCCCCGCACACTGTGGGCCGCACCGGTGCTGCTGTTCGCCGCGCACTGGGGCGTGCAGAACCTGTGGCCGAACGATCAGGACCCGTGGCGCCTGTACAACCTGCCGCATCAGTTGCTCGCCACGCAGGTGGCCGATCTGCAGTTGCAGGCCGAGGAATGGCTGGACGGCGACCTCGAAGAACCCGCGCCGCAGATGGCCGGGTTGACCGATCTGGATCTCAACGGGCACAAGCTGTTGGCCGCGCCGGGGCAGGCGCGCAACGTGCTGATCATCGCGCTGGAAGGCATTCCTGGCGCCTACATCCGCGCCAATCGCGAGGCGATCGGCAGCCACTATCAGGAAGACCTGATGCCCAACCTCAGCCGCTGGGCCGAGCGCGGCATGAACACCCCGGATTACGTGCTGCACACCCACCAGACCATTCGCGGTCTGTACGCCATGCTCTGTGGCGATTACGACAAGCTCAACAACGGCACGCCCAAAGGCGTGGAAATGCTCACCCAGCATGAACGCAATCAGGCCTGCCTGCCGGCGCAACTGCGGCAGAACGGCTTCAGCACCCACTACCTGCAAGGCGCCGGCCTGCGCTTCATGGCCAAGGACAAGATCATGCCGCACATCGGTTTCGATGCGACCCATGGTCTGGAATGGTTCAGCAACGCCAACTACCTGGAATTCCCGTGGGGCAAGGATGACAAGGCGTTCTTCGAAGGTGCGCTGGATTACGTCGGGCAACTGAAGAAGCAGAAGCAACCGTGGATGCTCACCCTGCTGACCGTCGGCACTCACCAGCCCTACTCCGCACCGCAAGACTATCTGGCGCGCTACGAGACGCCCAAGCAGGCCGCCGTCGGGTATCTCGACGATGCACTGGAGCAGTTTCTCAGCGGTCTCGAACGTCAGGGCGTGCTCAAGGACACGCTGGTGGTGATCACTTCCGACGAATCCCACGGCATCGATGGCGTGCGTCTGGCGTCGTCGTGGGGTTTCAACCTGACCCTGGCGCCGGAACACGAGCAGCTGCCGCGATTGAATGCCGGGGTGTACGGGCATGTCGACCTGAGCGCCTCGATCCTCGACTATTTCGACCTGCCGGTGCCCTCGGCGCTCAGCGGCCGTTCGCTGTTTCGCGACTACGACAGCGGGCGCGAAATCATGTCCTACACCAACGGCAAGCTGCGTTACCACAACGGTCAGGGGGTCTTCTCCGAGTGCGACATGCCACGCCGTTGCCGTTATTACCAAAGCGCCGGTTTCATTGCCGACAGCGCCACTTTCAAAGGCAACGAAAGCAGCCAGCAGGCCCGGCAAATTGCCGCGCGGGCCATGGCCCTGGACCTGTCGCTGCTGCGCACGCCGCTCAATCAGCGCTACCAGTTCGGCAGCAACAACGTCATCCCGCTGCAGGCGCAGATCAAGGATGACTGGGCCGACAACCTGATCGGCGCGCAATACCTGGAAATGCCCAAGGGTTCGCACACCCGCGTGCGCCTGACCGTGCGTTCGGTCGATCCGCAGCAGGCCGCTTACATTCAGCTCAAGGCCAAGGAGTTCGAACAGGACGTGCAACTGGGCCTGCCGACAGAGATGGTCGCCACGGCCGATCAGCCGCTGGAGATGGATTTCAGCTTCGACAACCCGCAACAGCGCAAGGCCTTCTCGTTTCACTTGCTGGGTTATGGATTGGGCGCGGTCGAGGTCACGGATTTCAGTGTGATCACTGAGCTGCCGGGGCAGGAAGATCCGCTGGATGCGCTGCCGGACGACGACACCGCGCAGTCAAGCTGATGCCCTTGTGTAGGAGCTGCCGCAGGCTGCGATCTTTTGATTTTGTTTTTTCAAGATCAAGATCAAAAGATCGCAGCCTGCGGCAGCTCCTACAGGGGGGCGATGGGCTATCAGAACGTTGTGCGCACCTTGTGCCTTTGCGCAGGATCGAGCTGGCGCAACATAGGGCGCGGTCGAGGTCACGGATTTCAGTGTGATCACTGAGCTGCCGGGGCAGGAAGATCCGCTGTATGCGCTGCCGGACGACGACACCGCGCAGTCAAGCTGATGCCCTCGTGTAGGAGCTGCCGCAGGCTGCGATCTTTTGATTTTGTTTTTTCAAGATCAAGATCAACAGATCGCAGCCTGCGGCAGCTCCTACAGGGGGTGAGCGGCTGTCAGAACGTTGTGCGCACCTTGTGCCGGTGCAACATTGCGCAGGATCGAGCTGGCGCAATATTGGGTGCGATCGAGGTCACGGATTTCAGTGTGATCACTGAGCTGCCGGGGCAGGAAGATCCGCTGGATGCGTTGCCGGATGACGACACCGCGCAATCGAGCTGATCACATGAACAACGTGTAGGAGCTGCCGCAGGCTGCGATCTTTTGATTTTGTTTTTTCAAGATCAAGATCAAAAGATCGCAGCCTGCGGCAGCTCCTACAGGGGGCGAGCGGCTGTCAGAACGTCGTGCGCAACCCCACCTGAATGCTGCGCCCTTGCGCCGGTGCAATATCGCGCAGGATCGAGCTGGCGTAACGCACGGTCTGATTGGTCAGGTTGTCGGCATTGACGAAGGCCAGCCATTTGCTCTGGCCGACATCGAAGTGATACCCCACATTCGCACCCAGCGTGGTGTAGCCATCGGTGCTGCTTTCGTTATCGGGCACACGATGCTGCGAACTGGCGTGTTCGATGTCGATCCGCGCCTGCCAGCGATCCAGTTCCCACAGCAAGCCGCTGTTCAGGCGTAGCGGCGCGATGCGCGGCAGGTCTTCGCCGGTGTCGAGGTTCTTGGCGCGGGTGTAATCGCCCGACAGCTCCAGAGCAAACTTGCCGTAGGCATTTTCGCCAAGCGTCCAGCGATCCTGCGCCTCGATGCCGCTGAAGCGCGCGCGCACACCCGAGTAGGTGTATTCGGGAATGCCATCGACGTCTTCCTCGCCGTCGTCATTCAGTGCGCGACCCGTGCCGAGCAAACCGATGTAGTTGGAAAAGTGGCTGTAGAACACGCCGACACTGCCCTTGTGCGTGCCGTTATCGAAACGCAACGCGAGGTCGCTGGACACGGCTTTTTCTTTCGACAGCCCGGCATCGCCGACTTCATAGGTGCCGGTCGCGACGTGGGCGCCGTTGGCGTACAGCTCATAGAACGTGGGCGCGCGCTCGGTGTAACCGAGTGTCGCGGCGACCGACCAGACCGGCGTCAGCGTGTACACCGCGCCGGACGACAGGCTGCCGGCGGTGAAACTGCTGGACTTGTCGGCATTGGCAAAACGTTCGTTGCCTTTGCCGTCCGGGTCGACGGTGGTGTGTTCCAGGCGCCCGCCGAGGGTGAACAGCAGACGATCGGTGGCTTGCAACTCTTCCAGAATGAACAGTGCACCGGCGTCGGTATCGGTGTGTGGCACGAAGGCTTCTTCGCCCAGCGCCGAGAATTCGTTGCGGCTGACCTGAGCGCCGATCACTCCGTTGAAAGGCCCCAACGGCTGATGCCGGGCCTCGACCCGCGCTTCGTAACCCTTGTTCTTGAAAGTGGTGCCGACTTCGCCGCCCTCGATTTCCCGATGCTCATAATCGGTGTAGCCCGCATCAAGTTTGACCGAGCTGAACGGGCCGTCGAGGTTGCGGATTTCCGAGGCGAACGCGTAGTGCTCTTGTTGCATGCGGATGCGCACGTCGTCTTCGGCGGGCGAGCCGTAGTTCGAATCGTAATTGCTGTAGGACAGGCCGGCGTAACCGTCATCCCAGGTGTAGGAACCGCCGACGGCGCCGCCATCCTGACGACCGTCGCTGTTGGCCAGCCGATGCTTGCGCGCGTCGCCGTCATCCTCGGCGCGTGCAGCGCCGGTTTTGGCGTAACCGGGGATTTTCAGGTCATTGAATTCCCGGGCGCTGGCGTCCAGGTGCAAGGCGAACTGACCGTTACCCGCCTCCAGTTTCCCGGCGCTGCTGCGGGTGGTGTCGGCGCCGCCGTAGCGCAATTCGCCCGCACCGTGAATGCCATCGATGGTCTCGGTGGGGATGCGGTTATCGAAAGTGTTGACCACCCCGCCAATCGCACTGCCGCCATACAGCAACGCTGCCGGGCCACGGACGATTTCAATGCGCTCGACGTTGATCGGATCCAGCGGCACCGCGTGGTCGTACGACAGCGATGAGGCGTCCAGCGCGCCAACGCCGTTACGCAGGATGCGAATGCGATCACCGTCCTGACCACGAATGATCGGCCGACTCGCGCCCGGGCCGAAGTACGACGAGGACACGCCGGGCTGCTTGTTCAGCGTCTCGCCGAGGCTGCCCTTCTGCTGAAACGTCAGCTCGTCGCCGCTGAGGACGGTCGAAGGTGATGCGAGGGTCTGGCTGCCCAGCGGATTGCCGGTGATGACTTGCGGTTGCAGCTCGAGCGGTTCGGCGGCGAACACTGGCGAGGCGATCAGCAGCGCGGCGGCCAGCGGAGTCAGGCGTCGTTGTAGGGTTTGGGAACGGGCAGGCATTTCAGAACTTCCATGAGCAGAAAAAATGAGAATCGCTGCCGGCGTTTTGCAAATGATGCCGGCAGAAACAGAATGAAATCTTTTTTATGTTATACAATAACATTTCTTTCTGTCATCACGATTCTTGCAATTCGTTTTGCAGCGAGCGCTCAAGCACGCAGTTTCTGGCGCAGATCGGGAGCCTGCAGCGACCTGCCCGAGTACGGGAAAATGCTGAAAGACTGCGCCTATCAAACTCCAATAGTCGGCCTATTAGCTGACTGCCCGAGTCGGGTCTAGCCTTACTAGTCCGAAGTCGGCACGAGCCGGCCGTACAAGACCTGATAAGGACCCGAACATGGCAAACGAATCGAAATGCCCGTTCAACCACGCAGCCGGTGGTGGTACGACGAACCGTGACTGGTGGCCGAATCAACTGAACCTGAAGATCCTCAGCCAGCACTCGCCCAAGTCCGATCCGCTGGGCAAGGACTTCGACTACGCCAAAGCCTTCCAGAGCCTGGACTTCCAGGCCCTGAAACAAGACCTGCGCGCGCTGATGACCGATTCCCAGGACTGGTGGCCCGCCGACTTCGGCCACTACGGCCCGCTGTTCATCCGCATGGCCTGGCACAGCGCCGGTACCTATCGCACCGCCGATGGCCGCGGTGGCGCCGGCTCCGGGCAACAGCGTTTTGCCCCGCTCAACAGCTGGCCGGACAACGTCAGCCTCGACAAGGCCCGGCGCCTGCTGTGGCCGATCAAGCAGAAATACGGTCGCAATATTTCCTGGGCTGACCTGATCGTGCTCACCGGCAACGTTGCCCTGGAATCGATGGGCTTCAAGACCTTCGGCTTCTCCGGAGGCCGTCCCGATGTGTGGGAACCGGACGAAGACGTCTACTGGGGTTCGGAACACGAATGGCTCGGTGGCGACAGCCGCTACGGCAAAGACAAGTCCGCCATGCAGGAACCCGGTGACGGCACGCTGGTGGCCGAACCGGACCTGCACGGCAAAGAGGAAAGCCGCACCGATCAGGGCGAACGCAATCTGGAAAATCCGCTGGCCGCCGTGCAGATGGGCCTGATCTACGTGAACCCGGAAGGCCCCGAGGGCAACCCGGATCCGGTGGCGTCGGGCCGTGATATCCGCGAGACCTTCGGCCGCATGGCCATGAACGACGAAGAAACCGTGGCCCTGATCGCTGGCGGTCACGCCTTCGGCAAGACCCACGGTGCCGGCCCGGCGGACAATGTCGGGCCTGAGCCGGAAGCTGCCGGGCTGGAGGAACAAGGTCTCGGCTGGCGCAACGCATTCGGCACCGGCAAGGGCGCCGACACCATCACCAGTGGCCTGGAAGTCACCTGGACCACCACCCCGACCCAGTGGAGCAACAACTACCTGGAAAACCTGTTCGGCTTCGAGTGGGAACTGTTCAAGAGCCCGGCCGGGGCGCACCAGTGGAAACCGAAAAACGGTGCTGGCGCCGGCACCGTTCCGCACGCGCACGATCCGAGCAAAAAGCTTTCGCCGACCATGCTCACCTCTGATCTGGCCCTGCGCTTCGACCCGATCTACGAGCCGATCGCCCGGCGCTTCCTGGCCAATCCCGATCAGTTGGCCGACGCCTTCGCCCGCGCCTGGTACAAGCTGATCCACCGTGACATGGGGCCACTGGCGCGCTACCTCGGGCCAGAACTGCCCAATGAAGAATTGCTGTGGCAGGACCCGATTCCCGAGGCATCTCACCCATTGATCGACAGCAACGATGCGACAGCGCTGAAAAGCAAAGTGCTGGCTTCTGGCCTGTCGGTGTCGCAACTGGTATCCACCGCCTGGGCGGCCGCGTCCACCTTCCGTGGTTCCGATAAGCGCGGCGGCGCCAATGGCGGGCGTCTGCGTCTGGCCCCGCAGAAGTTCTGGCAGGCCAACCAGCCGGAGCAGCTGGACAAAGTGCTGAAGACTCTGGAGGACATTCAGAACGAGTTCAATGCAGGGTCATCTGGCAAGAAAGTCTCGCTGGCGGACCTGATTGTGCTGGCAGGTAATGCCGGGGTCGAGCAAGCGGCGAAAAATGCCGGGCACTCGGTCTCTGTGCCGTTCAACCCAGGCCGTACCGATGCGACTCAGGAGCAAACCGACGTCGAGTCGTTTGGTTTCCTTGAACCGATTGCCGATGGTTTCCGCAATTACAGCAAAGGCAAATACACCGTTTCCGCCGAAGCATTGCTGATCGACAAAGCGCAGTTGCTCACCCTCTCCGCGCCGGAAATGACCGTACTGGTCGGCGGTCTGCGGGTATTGGGGGCCAACGTCGGGCAGAGCCGGCATGGTGTGTTCACCTCGCGCACTGAAACGCTGAGCAATGACTTCTTCACCAACCTGCTGGACATGGGCGTGGAGTGGAAACCAACGTCAGCAGCGGCGGACGAGTTCGAAGGACGCGACCGTAAAACCGGCAGCGTGAAGTGGACGGCAACGCGGGTCGATCTGGTGTTTGGTTCCAACGCGATATTGCGCGCGCTGGCCGAGGTGTATGCAAGCTCCGACGCGAAGGAACAGTTCGTGAAGGACTTCGTGACGGCGTGGGCCAAAGTAATGGATCTGGACCGGTTTGACCTGAAGTAACCTGCAGGAGCTGCGGAACGCTGCGGTCTTTTGATCCTGATCTTGAAAAATCAAAGTCAAAAGATCGCAGCCTCGTTGCACTCGGCAGCTCCTACACCGACTTGTGTACGACGCAAAAACCTGCAGGAGCTGCGGAACGCTGCGATCTTTTGATCCTGATTTTGAAAAATCAAAGTCAAAAGATCGCAGCCTCGTTGCACTCGGCAGCTCCTACACCGACTTGTGGACGACGTGAAAACTGTAGGAGCTGCGGCACGCTGCGATCTTTTGATCCTGATTTTGAAAAATCAAAGTCAAAAGATCGCAGCCTCGTTGCACTCGGCAGCTCCTACACCGAATTGTGTACGACGTGAAAACTGTAGGAGCTGCGGCACGCTGCGATCTTTTGATCTTGATTTAAACAACCAGAATCAAAAGATCGCAGCCTCGTTTCACTCGGCAGCTCCTACAGGGTTTTGTGTTCGCCTGAAATATTGATCAGGCAAGCGTTACGCCAGGCTTTTGCTTACCACTTCGTACACATCACTCGACAACTGCCCCGACGCCAGAATCCGCTCCAGTTCAGCCTTCATCAGCGCCTGTCGCGCAGTGTCGTACTTGCGCCAGCGCGTCAGCGGCGCCAGTTGGCGCGAAGCGATCTGCGGGTTGAAGCCGTTCAGTTCGATCACCAGATCCGCGAGGAAGCGGTAACCCGAACCGTCGGCAGCGTGGAAGTTGATCAGGTTCTGTCCGGCAAAGGCACCGACCAGCGCACGCACCTTGTTCGGGTTCTTGATGTTGAACGCCGGGTGCTGCATCAAGGCTTTCACCCGCGCCAGACCGCCCGGCAGTGTGCTGCCGGCCTGCACGCTGAACCACTGATCCATGACCAGCGGGTTGTCCTTGAAGTGCTCGGCAAAACTCGCCAGCGCCAGGGCTTTCTGCTCTTCAAACGGCGAGTTGACCAGCACGGCCAGCGCAGTCAGGCGCTCGGTCATGTTGTCGCTGTTTTCGAACTGCTCAAGGGCTGCGGCCAGCACCTCGGGCTTGCCGCTGAGCATCAGGTACGACAGCGCAATGTTCTGCAGCGCACGACGGGCAAAATGCTCGGCCTCGGCCACATACGGCGTCTGCTTCGACAGGTCGCGGTTAGCCTGATAGCGCAGCCACAACGCTTCAAACAGGTTGTCCGCCAGTTGTTTGCGGGCAAACTCGCGAGCGTTGTGGATCGCCTCGACGTCCGCCACTTCACTGATTTCGGTCAGATAGGCCTCGCTTGGCAGCGAAAGCATTTCGGCGACCATGGCCTGATCCAGCGACTCATCGGACAGCACGGTTTTCAGCGCCGAGACCAGACGCGGATCGAGCACCAGGCTCTCGCCCTTCTGCTGCTGGGCGATCAGCTCCTGCAGCACCTGCACCGACAGTTGCTGACCGGCATCCCAGCGGTTGAAGCCGTCGCTGTCGTGCTGCATCAGGAACATCAACTGGTCGCGGTTGTACGGGAAGCTCAGTTTTACCGGCGCCGAGAAACCACGCAGCAGCGATGGCAGCGGCTGTTCGGCGATGTCGACGAAGGTGAAGGTCTGTTCGGCTTCGGTGACCGAAATCACGCGGCTGGTGCCTTGCGCCGATGCTTCACCGGCCAGACGCAGGGCGATCTCGTTGCCTTTGCTGTCGAGCAGACCGAGTTCGACCGGGATCACGAACGGCAGTTTTTCCACTTTGTCCGGGGTTTCCGGGCAGCTCTGGCGGAAGGTCAGGCTGTAGGTTTTCGCCGCCGCGTCGTAGGACTCGCTGACCGCCAGACGCGGTGTACCGGCCTGGCTGTACCAGCGCTTGAACTGGGTCAGGTCGACACCGTTGGCGTCTTCCATGGCCTTGACGAAATCGTCACAGGTCACCGCCTGGCCGTCGTGGCGTTCGAAGTACAGGTCACTGCCCTTGCGGAAGCCTCCGGCGCCCAGCAGTGTGTGGATCATGCCGACCACTTCCGAGCCTTTTTCGTACACGGTCAGGGTGTAGAAGTTGGAAATCTCGATGAAGCTGTCCGGGCGCACCGCGTGGGCCATTGGGCCTGCATCTTCGGCGAACTGGTGGGTACGCAGGTAGGCCACGTCCTGAATGCGCTTGACCGTGGCCGAGTTCATGTCCGAGGAGAAACCGGCGTCGCGGAACACGGTGAAGCCTTCCTTGAGCGACAGCTGGAACCAGTCGCGGCAGGTCACGCGGTTGCCCGACCAGTTGTGGAAGTATTCGTGGGCGACAATCGCTTCGACCCGCTGGTGCGCGGCGTCGGTGGCGGTTTCGGCGCGGGCCAGCACGGCGCTGGAGTTGAAGATGTTGAGGCCCTTGTTCTCCATCGCGCCCATGTTGAAGTCGTTGACGGCGACGATCATGAAGATGTCCAGATCGTATTCACGACCGTAGACCTCTTCGTCCCAGCGCATCGATTTCTTCAGGCTGTTCATCGCGTGCTGGCACTTGTCGATGTTTTCCGGCTCGACGTAGATGCGCAGCGCGACGTTGCGTTTGGTCATGGTGGTGAAGGAGTCTTCGACGCACCACAGGTCACCGGCCACCAGCGCAAACAGGTACGCCGGTTTCATGAACGGGTCTTCCCAGGTCGCCCAGTGCCGGCCGTCTTCGCCAGGGCCGGAGGCAATCGGGTTGCCGTTGGACAGCAACACCGGGTAGCTGTGCTGCTCGGCGACCACCGTGGTGGTGAACTTGCTCATCACGTCCGGGCGGTCGAGGTAATAGGTGATCTTGCGGAAGCCTTCGGCCTCGCACTGGGTGCAGAACATCGTGCCGGACTTGTACAGGCCTTCCAGCGCGGTGTTGGTTTCCGGGTGAATCCGGACGCTGGTATCGACCGTGAAACTTTCGCTGGCCGGTTGCAGGGTCAGGGTGTTTTCGGTCAATTGATAGTCGCCGGCACTCAGTTCCCGGTCGGCCAGGGTGACCGACAGCAGCTCCAGTTGCTGGCCATCGAGTACCAGCGGCGGCAGGCCCGGGCCACGCTCGGGGTTGCGGCGCATCACCAGTTGCGCGTGGACCAGGCTGTGGTCCTCGAACAACTCGAAGGTCAGGTGCGTCTCGTCGATCAGGTACTCGGGCGCCTGATAGTCCTTCAGGTAAATCATCTTCGGTTGTTCGGTGCGCATGCTGGATTCCTTATTGATGCAAGGCGATTTGATGCACGGCGAGCTGATAGGCCGTGTACTTGCGAATGTTGATCACGCCGGTGTCGAAGATCAGGTACTGACCCTTGATCCCCAGCAGCGTGCCTTCGGCAATCGGGTTCTTGTCCAGGTTGAAGCTGACGATTTTGGCCGGGTATTGCTCGACCGGATAGCGGATTTCGAGCGGTTCTACATCGGCAATCGTCTGAATTGCCTGTAGGCCGAATCGCTGTTGCAGCCCCTGCAAGCCTTCGGCGCAGCTTTCAAACAGCTGATCGCGTACCTGCGCCAGATCCACCGCCGCCGCATCGCCCTTGAGCAACGCGCGCCAGTTGGTCTTGTCGGCCACCTGACTGCGGAACAGGTCTTCGACGAAGCCCGACTGCTGCCGCGTCGATACACGCATGATCGGCAGCGCCTGACTCGCGCCCTGATCCAGCCAGCGGGTCGGCAGTTGCGTAGCGCGGGTGATGCCGACCTTGATCCCCGACGAGTTGGCCAGGTACACCACATGATCGGTCATGCAGAATTTCTGACCCCACTCCGGTTCACGGCAGGTGCCGGCCTCGAAGTGGCAGCGCTCCGGACTCATGATGCAGAGGTCGCACTGCGCGAGTTTGGTCATGCACGGGTAGCAATAACCCTGACTGAAACTGGTTTTGGTCCGGCGCCCGCAATGGGTGCAATGGATCGCTCCCAGATACTCAAGACGCACCGTCGTGCCGATCAACGGGTTGACCGGCACCTCGACGTCATCCAGACGAAACGCGTACTGCACATTCGGCCCGTCCAGGCGCGCCGACATCTTGCTGATTGCACCGCGGCCAATCTCGATCAATGGATGGCATCCGACTTGAACAGAATGTTCGGCACTTCGATCGACTTCGACGCACATTCCTGCGGCCCCATGTAACCGGTGCGCTGGTCTTCGGGCAGGTTCTGGATTTCCCAGGCGATCATCGCCTGCAGCGACAGCTCGCGCTGTTCGGCGGTGAGTTTGCCACCGTCGGACCACTTGCCGATTTCCACGGCCAGTTTCAGGCTCTCGTAGATGTCCGGGGTGATGTTGTTGATCATGTCGTTAAAAGAGGACATCAGGGTCTCCGTGCTCTTTATTCACTTAAAAATTCAGGCGGCCAGTTTACGGCGGTTATACAAACCACCCAACAAACCGGTGAAGCATCCGATGAGTAACCCGCTGAGGTGGGCGGCATTGGCGATCTGACCGAAACCGATCATCGAGACCAGCCCGGACATGCAGATCACCAGCCACACCAGCATCATCACCAGCACGCCTCGTGGCAGGCGATAGGCCGGGTTCGGCGCCAGCAACTGGAAAATCCAGCAGTGGCCGAGCAGTCCGTACAGCACGCCAGACAGGCCGCCGAACAGGCTCGGGCCGCTCCAGGCAAACTGCGCGTAGTTCGACACCAGGCTGAACAACAACGTCAGACCGAGCAGATTGATGCTGCCCTGACGCGACTCGATGCGCCGTCCCAGTTCCCAGTACCACATGCCGTTCATGGCCAGGTGCAGGATGCCGAAGTGCAGCAGCATCGGCGTGAACAGCCGCCACCACTGCCCCGCCGCGAGGCTGTCGGCCAGCGGTGTGAACTGGATGTACTCGCCGGCCACGCGAAAATCGAGGAAGGTCAGCCAGCGCACGGTCTCAAGGTTGTCACCCAGGTAGGTCAGCCCGGCGACCAGCAGGCTCAGCAGCAGAATCAGTCCGGTGGCCCTGGCGTGCTTGAGTTGCTCGGCAAAGCCCGGACGCTTGAAAGTCGGGGCTTGCGGGATGTCCAGTTGTTGATCCGGATCGCCGGCCGGGAAGCGCTCGTACAGCGAACGCACGTCCTCGCTGATTTCCGAAGGCGCCCACAGCACCTGCTCACCCGCCTCTTCACTGACCCGATGCGGCACCTGCATGCGTTGCAGCAGTTTGACGAACCCGCTCAGGTCCACCGTCATCGGCAGACGCAATACCGCTACCGCACTCATTGCAGCACCTCCGGCCGCTCGACATCGACCCAGACAAATTTATGCGGATCCAGACGTGTTTCCTGATCCAGACGATAAGCCACCAGTTTGCCGTAGAGCACCGCGCTGTAATCGAGACACGCGAGGTTCGGGCGGATCGGCGCCGGTTTGCCGCTGCGCCAGTAGTGGCCGACGAACAGCAACGGCTCGTCGATGCCATAGCGCAGCAGGTTGTTTTTTTCGCTGGAAGTCAGCGGTTTCTGCGCCACCGGTTCGGGCAGTGCATCAGGCTGGAAAACGATATCGCCGTAAGTTTTCGGGTCGTCTTCCCAGAATTTGGTGCGGAAGAACGAACGCACCAGACCGTCGCCGCTGGTCATGGTCAGGCCATCCGGCAGGCGCATGTCGGTGCCGCGCAGCAAGCGATCAAACACCGTGCAGGCAAAGCTGTCCGGCACCGCTGAGGCCTGCAGGAAGTGTTCGTCGATGCAGCCGTCGGGGAACAGCGCGCGCAGCGGCTCGATCAGCCCGGCATCCCAGCAGGCGTGCACCACACGGAAACGCCCGGCGTCGACAAACAGCGGCAGTTCGTAGAACCAGCGCTGAAAGTCGTGCCAGTCGCCGGGGTGGCCTTCGAACTGGGTCAGGGTTTCGTGCAGCAGACGCGCGTGGCGCGGCGTGTGCTCACGCACGAACTGCTTGCCGCTGCCCGGAGGCGCCGGCGTGCTCCAGCCCAACGCGTTGAATTCGTGGTTGCCCATGATGCACAGCGCCTGCCCGGCCTCGACCATGTCGTGGACGATGTGCAGCGCCTCGCGGATCCGCGGGCCACGGTCGATGATGTCGCCGACGAACACGGCCATGCGCGATGGATGCCGCCAGACCCCGCTCTGCTTGTGATAACCGAGTCGGTCAAGCAAGTGTTCCAGGGTCAGGGCGCATCCGTGCACGTCACCAATCAAGTCATAACTGCGCGCGGGATCGAGCATCAGTCGCCTCCACCGCCCAACTTGCTGCCCCAGCCGAGCTTGGTCCGGCAGACTTCGTAGTAGTTGTGGTCGAGCGGATGAATCAGCCGCAGCTTCTGGGCTTTCTTGCTGACGGTGATGGTGTCGCCCGGCGCGCAGGTGAAGTGGTTCTGCCCGTCGCAGGAGACTTGCGGGTAGATCTGCATGTTTTTCGACACGACGATTTTCAGCTCACTGTTGCCATCGACCACGATTGGCCGGCTGGACAACATATGGGGATACATCGGCACGATCACAATGGCATCGAGCTTGGGGTGCATGATCGGACCACCGGCGGACAGCGCGTACGCGGTGGAACCGGTCGGCGTGGCGACGATCAGGCCGTCGGCCTTCTGGCTGCAGACGAACTGGCCGTCGATGTACAGCTCGAACTCGATCATCCGCGTTGATTTGCCCGGGTGCAGCACCACGTCGTTCAGTGCATCGCCCTGGCCGATGGCCTCGGCATGGCGGCGCACTTCGGCCTGCAGCAGGAAACGGTTTTCCACCAGATAATGGCCGTCGAGCACCTTGGCCACTTCAACTTCCAGCTCGTCGGGGCGAATGTCGGTGAGAAAACCGAGGCTGCCACGGTTGATCCCCAGCACCGGAATATTGTGCTTGGCCAGCGCCCGCGCGGCGCCGAGCAGGCTGCCGTCACCGCCAACGACAATCACCATGTCGCAGACTTCGCCGAGCATCTTGCGTGACGAAGTCTGCAGGCCATGGCCCGGCAGGACTTCGGCGATGGTGTCTTCGAGAATCACGTGCAGGTGACGATCGAGCAGAAAGCGTTTCAGTCGGCGGACGGTATCCAGCACCTGGGAACTGCCCAGGCGACCGATGATGCCGATATTACGAAATTGCTCCATGGGACCTCTGCGGACAATCGAAAACGCGAAAAGCACGATTATGGGCGAAAGCCTGCGATAGACAAAATCCTTTCAGCCACAAGGGTGCGCTCGTGTTTCAGGCTATGCTCGCAAGATGATCCTGTTTCCCGACCTGCTCCAGTTGCCCCACCAATTACGCCATCCGGAAGTGCGGGATCTGGCGTGGGTGATTCTCGCCCCGCCGATGCTGGCCGCGACGCCGTGGCCGCAGCGTCATCCACTGGCGGGCAGCGACTGGGTCAGCGATCCGCAGCGTCTGGAGCACTGGCTGCGGCAACTGGACCGTGACAGTTATGGCTTGCTGCACTGGCTGTCGCAGGCACGCACCCGGCGGCTGGGCCTGTATTACGAGCGGCTGTGGCAGTTTGCCGTAGAGCATGCGCCGGGCATTGAACTGATTGCTGCCAATCTGCCCATTCGCCGCGAGGGTCACACCCTCGGCGAACTGGACATGCTGCTGCGCGACCGTGACGGCGTGCATCACCTGGAACTGGCGATCAAGCTCTACCTCGGCCCGCAGAATGGCGACGGTCACGACCCGGCGCAATGGCTGGGGCCGGGTTGTCACGATCGGCTGGACCGCAAACTGGCGCATCTGGCCGAACATCAACTGCCGATCTCGGCGCGCCCGGAAAGCCGCGCGGCGCTGGCCACACTGGATATTGAAGTGTTCAGTGCGCAGTTGTGGCTGGGTGGCTACCTGCTGTACCCGTGGCCCGGCCAGGCCGAACCACCGAAAGGCGCGCATCCGCAGCACCTGCGCGGCAGTTGGCTGCATCAGAAGGACTGGCCGGCGTTCGTCGCCCAGCGCCCGGCCGGACGCTGGCAACCCCTGCCCCGGCATGCGTGGCTGGCGCCGGCGCATTACCCGGCGGATCAGGCCTGGAGCGCTGAACAACTGCAGATGTGGCTGGATGATCTGGAACCGATGGCCCCGGCGCAGCTGATGGTGCGCCTGACCGAGAATGCACAGGGGGAATGGGAAGAGGCGGAGCGGTTGTTTCTGGTGGCGGATCTTTGGCCGAATGTGCCGGGCCAGACCTGAGATTTTGCGGTGTTTGCACCGGCCCCATCGCTGGCAAGCCAGCTCCCACCGGGATCTTCTGTGCGCTCACTATCTGAGCCACACCACAAAACCTGTGGGAGCTGGCTTGCCAGCGATAAGGCCGACTCGGTTTAAAGGGATAACCGCACAGCCAAAGCCGCCAAGGTCACCAACAACACCGGCACCGTCAGCACAATCCCGACCCTGAAGTAATACCCCCAGCCAATCCGGATATCCTTGCGCGCCAACACATGCAGCCAGAGCAGAGTCGCCAGACTGCCGATCGGCGTAATCTTCGGCCCCAGGTCGCTGCCGATCACGTTGGCATAGATCATCGCCTCCTTGACCACGCCACTGGCTTGACTCGCATCAATCGACAACAAGCCGATCAGCACCGTCGGCAGGTTGTTCATGATCGACGACAGCAACGCCGTCAGCACCCCGGTGCCCAGCGCCGCGCCCCACACGCCATACCCGGCGAATACGTCCAGCCAGCCGGCCAGATACCCGGTCAGCCCGGCATTGCGCAGGCCATACACCACCAGGTACATGCCCAGCGAAAAAATCACGATCTGCCACGGCGCTTCTTTCAGCACTTTGCGCGTGGAAATCCTGTGCCCACGGGCAGCAATCCCCAGCAGCAGCGCGGCGCAGATCGCCGAGATCGCGCTGATCGGGATGCCCAACTGCTCGAGGAAGAAACAGCCGATCAACAGGATCACCAACACTACCCAACCGGCATAGAACGTGGCTTTGTCGTGGATCGCCGTGTGCGGCTGCTCGAGTTGTTCGGGATCGTAGGTCTTGGGAATGTCGCGGCGGAAAAACCACATCAGCACGGCGAGCGTCGCCGCCACGCTGACGAAGTTGACCGGCACCATCACCGCCGCATAGCGGTTGAAACCGATGTGAAAGAAGTCCGCCGAAACGATGTTGACCAGGTTCGACACCACCAGCGGCAGGCTGGCGGTGTCGGCAATGAAACCGGCGCCCATGACGAACGCCAGGGTCGCCGCCGGGGAAAAGCGCAGCGCCAGCAGCATCGAAATCACGATTGGCGTGAGGATCAGCGCCGCGCCGTCATTGGCGAACAGCGCCGACACCAGCGCGCCGAGCAGCACCATGAAGGCAAACAGCTTGCGCCCGCTGCCGCGCCCCCAGCGCGCCACATGCAGCGCGGCCCAGGCGAAAAACCCGGCTTCGTCGAGCAGCAGGCTGATGATGATCAGCGCAACGAAGGTGCCGGTGGCGTTCCAGATGATTTGCCACACCAGCGGAATGTCGCTCAGGTGCACCACGCCGAAGATCAGCGCCAGTACTGCGCCGAGCGTCGCGCTCCAGCCGACCCCAAGGCCTTTGGGTTGCCAGATGACCAGGGTGATGGTCAGCAGGAAGATCAGTGACGCAGCGAGCATTCGCGAGACAGCCTTGGATTGAGATGGAGAAGTGAAGCCAACACCAAAAACTGTAGGAGTGAGCCTGCTCGCGATAGCGGACTGTCAGTTACCAATCAATCGACTGACACACCGCTATCGCGAGCAGGCTCACTCCTACATAGTTTTCCGGGTATGGCTTATTTTTTGTGTTGCTCTACGAATTGTCCGTAGGCATTGATGAAGTTCTGCAGAAAAGGTTTCACCGAATCGCTCAACTTGCCCGCTTCGTCAAACGCCGAACCCGCGCCGCCCAGATACGCTTCCGGCTGCTGCATGCACGGCACATTGAGAAACACGAAAGACTGACGCAGATGCTGGTTGGCCCCAAAACCGCCAATGGCCCCCGGCGACACGCTGATCACCGCGCCCGGTTTGCCACCCCAGACACTCTTGCCATAAGGCCGTGAACCCACGTCAATCGCATTCTTCAAAGGCGCCGGCACCGAGCGGTTGTATTCCGGGGTGACAAACAGCACCGCGTCGGAAGAGCCCACCTGCTGGCGAAAAGTGCTGTAGGCTGCCGGCGGTGAATCGCCGTCGATGTCTTCGTTATAAAGTGGCAGGTCGCCAATTTCGACAATCTTCAGTTTGAGATTGGCCGGTGCCAGCTCGGCCAGCGCCAGTGCAACCTTGCGGTTGATCGATGCTTTGCGCAGGCTGCCGACGACTACAGCGACGTTGTAGACATTGCTCATGGAAGACTCTCGACTGTCCGTGGGAAGAGCCTGTAGTTATAGATGATTCGATGACGGTTTCACCAGTGAACGAGGGAATTTCCTCCGCGCCGATTATTTTTTTCCTGTAGGAAAACTTACAGGCCTTGATGACGGTCTACCAAGCCGCAAATCAAGCGTTTTATCTCCAGAGGTTCTAAGCAGATGGCAGCAGTACTGGTCGGTCAGTTCCATGCAAGAGACGCGGAAGGCCGCGTTTATTCCGTGCATGAATTCCAGGAATCCAACCCGTCCGCGGACGGTTCCACTGGCTCGGAGCCTATTTACAGACTGGCCATTGGCGATCGCGTCAACAAGGTCAACGAGAACGAGTTTCTTCTGGTTCAATCAGGTATCACCCTGATCCGTGAACCTGAGCCAACCGTCGCTTCATAACCGGCCGTTATGAGCAGAAGTCATATGCGCAGACTTGGGGTAGGATTCAGCCACTGACCCCACCTGCTGAACATGGACTTCACGCATGCGTTTACGTCATATCGAAGTGATTCAGGCGCTCTTGCAGACCGGTCACCTGGGCACCGCCGCCGAATGGCTGCAACTGCCGGTGGCCGAAGTCGAAGAGCGATTGCGCGAAGCCGAGAGCGAGTTGGGGTTCATGCTGTTTGCCAGCGTCCGCGGGCGCCTGCAATCGACGCCTGAAGCGCGCGCACTGCAAGTCGAGATCGCTCACGTTTATGAAGCATTGGAGCCGGTGCAGCGGCTGGCCAGCAGCCTCAAACAATACCTCGCCCCGCCCCTGCGCATCATCGGCACCCCGCCGCTGGCGCAACATCTTTTGCCGCAAGGCATCGCCCTGCTGCGCCGGCGCTTGCCGGATGCACCTTGCCGTCTGCTCAGCTCGCCCACTTGCGACATCGTGCGCAGCCTGCTGCTGCGCGAAAGCGATCTGGGCCTGAGCCTGCACGATCCGGAACACCCCGACATCCACGCGCAACCGCTGGCCCACGGCAAGCTGCAACTGCTCGCGCCCCACGGCTGGCTGCAGCCCAAACAGAAATACATATCCCTGCAGGAGCTGGCCGGCCAGGCGATGATCGGCCTCGAAGGTCAGGATCCGCTGAACCCGGCGCTGGAGCACAAACTCCAGGCCCTGCGCCCGGCGCCGAGCATCCAGACCCGCGTACAAACCCATCAGATGATGCGCAGCATGGTCGAGGCCGGTGAAGGACTGGCCATCGTCGATCCATTCACCGCCCTCGGCGCACGGGCGGGCGGACTGGACGTCTGCCCG
>NZ_QAIK01000183.1:121768-126525 GCF_003061005.1 Pseudomonas sp. HMWF021
GAGGCGATGCTGGCGAGCTGAGCGGGTTTTCCAGCGGGTTATCGAACAGTCGATACCAGAACAGCGCAACTTCCGCGGTGTTCGGGTCAATCCCGCGATAACGCAGATGGTCGATGCCACCCATCTCGTAGCCACAACGCTCATACAGGCGACAGGCACCGAGGTTGTTGTTCTGGGTTTCGAGCATGATCCCCGGCAGCTTTTTCTTGCGACTCCAGAACTGTGCGACATCCAGCAACGCCTTGGCCACACCATGCCGGCGCGCCGGTGCATGCACCGCCAGTTCGTCGATGTGGGCAAAGCCGTTCCAGTTGGTGCTGATCACCAGATGACCGACCGGCTCGTCGTCCAGATACGCCATGAAAATCGCGCTGTCGGCGGCATCGCGATAGCTGCTGAACTCTTCAGGGTCGATGCCGTAGCACTTGCGATATGGCACGATCGGCGTCACCGCCCAGCGCTCGACCGGCTGGCCGATCACCGCCGCGCCGTAGGCAGCTACCTCGAAACTGAAATCGCTGCCCCAGATATACGCTGCGAAACCGTCGTCGGCGACGCGCACCGACAACCCTGGGTATTTCGGATTCATGACCGGTTGCATACTCGGGAAGGTCCTCATTCCTTGACGCAATCGACGGTGTAATGCCGCCCATTGCCCTCATCTTCATGTTGCAGTCCATGCACATCGACGACAAAACCGGGGAAGCTGCTATCGAACGTGCGGGCGAACTTCAGGTAATCGATGATCGAGCGGGTCGCCTCGGTGAAGCGTTCACCCGGCATGATCAGCGGAATGCCCGGTGGATACGGCACCAGCATCACCGCCGCAATCCGTCCCTCCAGCTCATCGATCGGCACCGCCTCGACTTCGCCACGCACCAGATGATCGTAGGCGTGGGCCGGCTTCATGGCGATTTCCGGCAGCACCGTGTACATGCGTTTCAGGTGTTTGGCGGTGGCGTTGCTGCGGTAACAGGCGTGCAGTTGATCGCACAAGTCACGCAGACCCATGCCGCGATATCGCGCGCTGTCCTGTTGCGCAACACAGGGCAGGCAGGTTGCGAGACTGACGTTGGCGTCGTAACTGCGCTTGAACTCCAGCAACTCGGTGAGCAGCGTGCTCCACTTGCCCTTGGTGATGCCCATCGAGAACAGCACCAGGAACGAATACAGCCCGGTCTTCTCCACCACCAGCCCGCGCTCCCAGAGGAACTTGCTGACCACCGCCGCCGGGATGCCTTTCTCACTCAGCGCGCCGCCGGCATTCAATCCGGGCATGACCAGGGTCACTTTGATCGGGTCGAGCAGCACGTAGTCATCGCTGACTTCGCCGAAGCCGTGCCAATCGGCGTCCGGTTGCAGCAGCCAGTCTGCGGTCTGCACCCGGTCGATGCCTTCGACGCCCGGCGGCTGCCAGATCGAGAACCACCAGTCATCGGCGGCGATGTGCTGGCGCAGATTGGCCAGCGCCCGGCGAAAACTCAGCGCTTCGTCGAAGGTTTCCTGCAACAGCGACCGCCCGGCCGGACCTTCCATCATCGCCGAGGCCACGTCCAGCGAAGCGATGATGCTGTACTGCGGCGAGGTCGAGATGTGCATCATGAACGCTTCGTTGAAACGGTCACGGTCCAGTTGGCGCGCGCCGCCGTCCTGCACATGAATCATCGAGGCCTGGCTGAATGCGGCGAGCAGCTTATGGGTGGAATGGGTGGTGAACACCAGCGGGCTGTCTTCTGTGCGCGAGGTGGCCATGCCGTAGCGCCCGGCGAAGAACTCGTGAAACGCCGCATAGGCGTACCACGCCTCATCGAAATGCAGCACTTCGACGCTGTTGCCCAGGCTCTGTTTGATCAGCTCGGCGTTGTAACACAGTCCGTCGTAGGTCGAATTGGTCACCACCGCCAGTTTGACTTTCGGCGCCCGGCCCTTGGTCAGCGGGCTGGCGTCGATCTTGGCCTGGATCGACTCGCGGCTGAATTCGCTCAGCGGAATCGGGCCGATGATCCCCAGCTCGTTACGCTCGGGGCACAGGTAGAGCGGGATCGCGCCGGTCATGATGATTGCGTGCAGCACCGACTTGTGGCAGTTGCGATCCACCAGCACCAGATCATCGCGGCCGACCATCGAGTGCCAGACGATCTTGTTGGCAGTCGAGGTGCCATTGATCACGAAAAACGTGTGATCAGCGCCAAAATTGCGCGCCGCGCGTTCTTCAGCTTCAGCCAGCGGCCCAGTGTGATCGAGCAGCGAACCGAGTTCCGGCACCGAGACCGACAAATCCGAACGCAGGGTGTTTTCCCCGAAAAACTGGTGAAATGCCTGCCCCACCGGACTCTTGTGATAAGCCACGCCACCGCCATGCCCGGGTGTGTGCCAGGAATAATTGGAATCGGCGGTGTGCTGCACCAGCGCCTTGAAAAACGGCGGCAGCAGACTATCCAGGTACTTGCGCGCCGCCCGCGCCACTTGCCGGGCGAGAAACGGCACGGTGTCTTCGAACAGATAGAGAATGCCGCGCAGTTGATTGAGCTCGGCCATGGCATCGGCGGGGGCGTTTTCCAGGGTGACCTGTTCGCCCAAGGCAAAGATCGGCAGATCCGGCGCGCGCACCCGGGCCAGGCCGATCAGTTCGGCCATGTTTTGCAAAAGATGGGAATGGGTGCTCGCGTCTTCGGCCGCGATCAGCATGCACGCCAGACCATGATGGGTCGACGCCACCAACCGCCCTTCGGTGTAATCGATGGCCGACACGATATTGAAACCTTCCTGCTCCAACTCCCGGGCGATGCCGCGGATACGGTCACCGGCGACCGTGTCGGCCTTGATGTCGCGATGGACGATCAACACCGGAAACTTCAAATCTTTGTACATGGGGCTCAGTGTCCTGAGGCGGCGGATCAAGTCAGCCAATGCACTCAGGGTAGAGGGTTGCAGCGAAAGTGGCGAGGGTGGCCAGTTGGCTTCATTCAGCCAAAAGCAAAAGATCGTCCGAACGCGGCCCGAACCTTCGGCAGCTCCTACATTGGAATGCAATCCCCTGTAGGAGCTGCCGAAGGTTCGGGCCGCGTTCGGACGATCTTTTGATCTTTCAGGCCTGAGCATCAGCCTCGGCAATCTGCGTCCACAACGCTGGCCCACCCGCCGACTTGGCGATGATTTCCAGCCGCGCCATATGCGCCGCCAGTTCCTCTTCCGTCGCCCGAATGATCCGCGCAGGCTGACGATCCGCCGGCAGACGACGGATTTCCGTGGCAGAGTTGTCCGCGCCCTCGCCCGTGCCATTGCCGTCGGAAGCGTTGCCGGCCAGCGACAGGCTGGTCTGGCCACCGGTCATGGTCAGGTAGACGTCGGCGAGAATCTCCGAGTCGAGCAAGGCGCCGTGCAGTTCACGGCCGGAGTTGTCGACGCCATAACGTTTGCACAGGGCGTCGAGGCTGTTGCGCTGCCCCGGGTGACGTTCCCGAGCCATCATCAGGGTGTCGAGGATGGTGCAATGTTGGGTGATGTCCGCACGATCGTGCTGGCCCATCAAGGCGAATTCGTTGTTGATGAAACCAACGTCGAACGCCGCGTTATGGATGATCAGCTGCGCGCCGTTGATGAACTCGAAGAACTCGTCGGCCACTTCGGCGAAACGCGGTTTGCCGACAAGGAATTCGTTGGTGATGCCGTGCACGCCGATCGCGCCTTCGTCACTCTCGCGATCCGGTTGCAGGTAAACGTGAAAGTGCCGGCCTGTCAGGCGCCGACCGATCAGTTCGACACAGCCGATTTCAATGATCCGGTGACCATCGGTCACCGGCATGCCGGTGGTTTCGGTATCGAGTACAACGGATCTGGTGGCCATCAGTGTTCAGTTCTCAACGGGGTCAATCGTGCAAAAGCGGCGATGTTAACACGCTCACGGTGCGCTTCGCCCACCACCGCTTGATCGGCACCGATAACCCTGTAGGAGCTGCCGCAGGCTGCGATCTTTTGATCTTGCTTTCGAAAAAACAAAATCAAAAGATCGCAGCCTGCGGCAGCTCCTACAGGGGAATGCATTGCAGATGGAGGGAGTGAGCCTGCTGGCAATCAGCTCTGCTTGTACCCGCGAACCTCATCCACCCCACGGTTGGCCAACTGGTCGGCCCGCTCGTTGCCGTGATGCCCAATGTGCCCGCGCACCCACTTCCAGGTGACCTTGTGCCGGTTGACCTGCTCATCCAGCTCTTTCCACAGATCAGCGTTTTTCACCGGCTCTTTCGCGGCTGTCTTCCAGCCGCGCTTTTTCCAGTTGGCCATCCACTCGTTGATGCCTTTCATCACGTATTGCGAGTCGGTCACCAGCAGCACTTCACAGGGCCGCTTCAAGGCTTCGAGGCCACGGATGGCGCCGAGCAGCTCCATGCGGTTGTTGGTGGTGTTGGCTTCGCCGCCCCACAGTTCCTTTTCGACGCCCTTGCACACCAGCAAGGCGCCCCAGCCGCCCGGGCCGGGGTTGCCCTTGCAGGCGCCGTCGGTGAACAGTTCTACGCTATCGACGCTTTCGCTCATGCCACTCTATCCAGAAAAATGCCTGGCCCCGTCAATCGCGGATCGACGATGGCCGCGGCCGGAGCAGGTCCGGCCACTATAAAAAGAAGGTTTACGGTTCGATACGACGGCGGTTGACCTTGGCCATCGGCAGCGGAATCAGCTTGCCCATCGGCTCGCGGCGTTCCTGACGCACCGGACGCAGGCCGACCACGATCTTGCGCGCGACCAATAAATATAAG
>NZ_QAIK01000038.1:0-17978 GCF_003061005.1 Pseudomonas sp. HMWF021
CGGTCTGTACATCGACAACGTGTACCTGGGCCGTCCGGGAATGGCGGTGTTCGACCTGATGGACATCGAACAGCTCGAAGTCCTGCGCGGGCCGCAGGGCACATTGTTCGGCAAGAACACCACCGCCGGGGTGATCAACATCAGCACCCGCGCGCCGACGTTCACCCCTGAGCGCAGCATCGAAACCTCGGTCGGCGAGGACGGTTATTTCCAGACCAAGGGCACGATTTCCGGGCCGCTCAACGATCAACTGGCCGGACGCTTTTCGGCCTATCGCACCCGCAGCGACGGCGACATCAAAAACGAATACAACGGCCATGACCTGAACGGCGGATCGCGCGATGGCTTCCGCGCGCAGTTGCTGTTCAAGCCCAACGAAGACTTCAACCTGCGCTGGATCGGCGACTACAACGAAGAGGATTCCAGCGCCGGCACCCGCGTGCTGTACAACACCGGGCCGACCATCAACGGCGTCAACCTCTACCAGTCGCGGGCCAATGCCGCCGGCGCGACGCTGGTCAACGGCTCGCACCGCAAGGTCAATCTGGACAACGACCAGCACGTCACCGTGCATCAGGGCGGCACATCAGTGGAGGCGAACTGGACGTTGCCGAGTGATTTCACCCTGACCTCGATCAGCTCGTATCGCTTCTGGAATTTCACCCCGGCCAACGACGATGGACTCAACGTCGCGGCGACCTACAACGCCGGGGTTTCGGTCGAAGACAAACAATACTCGCAGGAATTTCGCCTGGCCTCGCCCAAGGGCGAGTTCTTCGATTACGTGCTCGGCGCCTACTACTTCGGCTCGGATCTGGACAACAAGTCCTTCGCCTATTACGGCCCGCAGGCCGACATCTGGAACGGCACGCCACGGGGTGCACTGGCCAATGTCGGCAGCGTCGGCAACGGCCATATCAAGACCGACAGTTTCGCGCTGTTCGCCCAAGGCACCTGGCACCTCACCGAGCGCCTGGATTTCACCGCCGGGGTGCGCGGCACCTATGAAGAGAAAAGCGCCTGGGTCACTCGCGATGCACCAGTCGGTGGCGCTGCGGTGACCGGTGCCGCGGCCACCGCACGACGCGGACGCACTGGCGCCTACGATTCCGGCGATCTCAACCAGTACAGCTCCAGCCCCTCCGGATTGCTCAACCTCAGCTACCGCATCACCGATGATCTGCTCGGTTACGCCACCCTGTCCCACGGCGAAAAATCCGGTGGCGTGAACCTTGCCGTGGGTTCGGCGCCAACCGCTGGCGCCGACTCGCTGCTGATCGGCACCGAACGCGCCAACAACGCCGAACTCGGCTTCAAGAGCACCTTGTGGGACCGGCGTCTGCAGCTCAACGCCAACGTTTTCTGGACCCAGGTCAACGCCTACCAGACCAACGCTTACGACGACGTCAACCGCGTGCAATACCTGACCAACGCCGGTTCCGTACGCTCGCGCGGCGTCGAATTCGAAAGCACGGTGATCCCGTTGCGCGGCCTGACCCTGAACTTCAACGGCTCGTACAACGACGTCAGCTACCTCTCATACAAGGATGCGCCGTGCCCGCCGGAAGTCAGCCAGGCACCGGGCGCACCAGCGTCCTGCGACCTCAGCGGACACCAGGTGGTCGGCGCGTCGAAATGGATCGGTAACGCCAACGGTGAATACAAATGGAATCTGGCCAATGGCTTCGAACCTTACGTCACCGCCAGCTACGCGTTCCGCTCCAAAGCAGTGGGCACCGTCGAGGATTCCGACTACGGGCAGATTCCTAGCTACGCCGTGGTCAACCTGTCCACCGGTCTGCGCGGCGATTTCAATCAGGGCCAGTGGGACGTTTCGCTGTGGCTGAAAAACGCCTTCGACAAGACCTATTACACGACCCTGTGGACCGGCGGCAATGGTGGTTATGAAGGTCTGCTCGGTACACCGCGCACCCTCGGCGTTACCGGTCGCTACGACTTCTGATCTGTCATTCAAGGAGCTGCATCATGTTGCCAGGCAAAACCGCTTCAGCGCTGTTGTTGTCCAGCGTAGTACTCAGTAGCGCGGCGTTCGCCGCGCCCAGCGTGTACCCCACCGGCGTCACCCGCTATGACCCGAACAAGGCCTTTAACCAGTATGTGATCTTCAGTGGTGCCGACAAGCAGACGCACCTGATCGACATGAATGGCAATGCAGTGAAAACCTGGCCGCAGGCGGGGTTTCCATCGGCGATCATCGACCCGCAACTGGTCGGCGGTCAGCGCGGACATGTGCTGCTGCAACTCAGTGACAAGGATCCGGGCAAGCTCGGTTCGGCGGGCAACGGTCTGGGCAACCAGAGCGTCGGCGAACTGGACTGGAACGGCAAAGTGGTCTGGCAGTGGGGTGACAAGGCGCCCGGTGGCGCGGCGCAACAGCATCATGATCAGCGCCGGTTGAGCAACGGCAACACCGTGGTGCTGGCGAACAAGGTGCATCAGGTCAAAGGCTTCAAGGTGCCTGAAGTGATCGACGATGCGATCTACGAAGTCAGCCCCGACGGGCAGGTGAAATGGCAATGGCTGGCCTCGGAGCACTTGAACGAATTCGGCTTCACCCCGGAGCAATTGAAACTGGTGCGCGCCAGCGACAACCCGGATTACCTGCACATCAACAACCTCAGCGTGGTCGGGCCGAACAAGTGGTTCGATGCCGGGGACAAACGCTTCAATCCGGACAACCTGTTGCTCGATTCGCGCAACGCCAACTTCATCGCAATCATCGACAAACACAGCGGCAAAGTGGTCTGGCGCCTCGGCCCGAACTTGCCCCTGATCAACCCGAAAACCGCGCAAAAACTGCCGCGCCCGGTGGATCAATTCGTCGGCCAGCACGACGCACACATCATCCCGGCCGGCCTGCCTGGCGCCGGTAATCTGCTGGTGTTCGATAACCAGGGTTCGGCGGGGTATCCGAACGTCACTCTCGGGCTGATTTCCGGTTCGCGAGTGCTGGAAATCGACCCGGTTAAAAATGAGATTGTCTGGCAGTACAGCGCAGCCAATTCGAAGCAGCCGGGGTGGGCGTTCTACAGCTCGTTCATCAGCAGTGCACGACGTTTGCCCAACGGCAATACGCTGATCGACGAAGGCATGAACGGGCGGTTTTTCCAGGTCACGGCCAGCGGCGAAAACGTCTGGGAATACGTCAGCCCGTATCTGGGTAAGGCGCCGGGCAGCGACGCAATCAGCAACTGGGTCTATCGTGCGTTGCCTGTGAGTTATGACTGGGTGCCGGCGGGTACGCCGCGTTCCGAGACCGCCGGGATTGCTCCGACATCGGGAGTGCAGCAGGCCCGCGCCAGTCGGTAGTTGAAAAGGAATTAATGCTCGAATAAATGGCGATAAGTTATGTGAGAGATGAATAGTGCTTATTGCAATTTCGTTGAAAAGTCGCGTGGACAATAAATGAATGTCCAACCATCCTGAGTGTCGTGAGTTTCCAGGAGGAAACTTGCGCTCATCGGAAGACACTTATCCAACGATAAAGGAAATCTCGTTATGTCGAGCATTAATGGCAATTATGTAAACGCTAACGCTGGCGCCAAACTGACGATTACCGATGGCAACGACTCCAACGGCACCTTCAGCGGAAAGTTCAGCCAGAATGGCGTGAATTATGACATCGCTTACGGGCATTACCATTTCCAGAACAGCACCGGCCAGCCTACGATCATCACTTTCGCGGCGTTGAATGAAGGCTCGGGATATCAGTCCTGGACGCTGTTCTCGCCGGACCACAACTATTCGAAAGTTCGCGCGGTGGGTTCGCGCAATAACTTTGATGGTGATGTAGTGGGTCTGGCCGGGGAGTTTGTCAAGCAATAAGAAACTCCGCAAATCGAAGGCCGATGCATTAAACATGCATCGGCTTTTTTGTTTGCCTTTTTAAAATTTTTTCAACTATTACCTAAGTATTGGTTGTCACTGAAACCCGGTTCACCCATAACCCGATGCCTTCGGTGAATACTTTTTATGCCGCGAAAGCATGTCGATTTCGGCGAATCGCTGGAAGCCTTACAGGCTGTGGCTTTGGCGGAAATGACCGTTTTGTATATTCCATAAACGTCTATCCATAACATGAAAGATTACTTTCGGAGATAAGCAACAAGCCCAATGATTCGTCCATCGATCACGTCGTCGGGGATTCAACAAACGGCGGATCGGCTAAGCGAAAAACGCAAAAAGACCGCAGGGAGTGAATCAATGGGCAATGTCCAGACCGCCGCCAGCGCACAGGAATTGCTGTGGCGTCAAACGCCAGGTGGCGAACTGGTCGATCTCGGCCGACCGCATCGTGTGCCACTGGGGCAGCTGCGTTTGCAGCGTGCGCCCAAGGGTATTCTGAGTCGCCGCGAAACGATCCTGCTAGGCGTGCTGGCGCTGGTGGTGCATGGCGCGGTGATCTACTGGATCAACCAGCATCCGACGCCGGCGTTGCCGATCGTGCCGCCGGAAATTCCACCGATGACTATCGAGTTTTCGCGTCCGGCACCACCGGCACCGCCCGTGGTCGAGCCGCCGCCACCGGCGCCTGTGGTTGAGCCACCGCCGCCGGTTGAAGACGAGTTGGCCGTGAAGCCGCCACCACCCAAACCGATTCCCAAACCCAAGCCGAAACCGGTGGCCAAACCGGTGCCGAAACCGGCACCCAAAGCAGTTGAACAACCACCCGCGCCGCCGCAACCGGCCGCTCCGGTCGCTGCGCCAGCGCCACCTGCACCACCGGCCCCGGCGCCCGTAACGCCGGCCTCGGCCAACGCCGCCTATCTGAAGAACCCGGCGCCGGAATATCCGTCGCTGGCCCAGCGTCGCGGCTGGGAAGGCACGGTGATGCTAAGGGTGCACGTATTGGCTAATGGCAAGCCGGGCGAGATCCAGATTCAGAAAAGCAGCGGTCGGCAACAGCTCGACGACGCGGCGCTCAACGCCGTCAAGCAGTGGAGCTTCGTCCCGGCCAAGCAGGGTGATGTCGCCCAGGACGGCTGGGTCAGCGTACCCATCGATTTCAAGATTCATTAAACCGAAACCTATTTCGCGCTAAACGTTTACACGAGGGAACACATCATGACGTTACTGGCATCTCCACTGGAATCCATCGAAAGCGCGGTGATCTGGCTGCTGGTGGTTTTTTCCGTTGCCACCTGGGGACTGGCGCTGCTCAAGGCTGTGCAGTTCGGTCGTCTGAAGGCGCAGGATCGCAAGTTTCATAAACGCTTCTGGGCGGCGTCGAGTCTGGATTCCGCCGCTGAGTTGAGTGAAACCCAACCCGGCGCTGCGGCCCGGGTGGCACAGGCCGGTTACGCGGCGATTCAGGTGGGCGAAGCGCCGCAGGCCAATGACCTGAGCCAGGCGATCAACCATCAGGATCGCCTGGAACGGGCCTTGCGTCAGCAGATCGTGCGTGAACGGCGTTCGCTGGAAACCGGTCTGGCGGTGGTCGCGAGTATTGGCAGCACCTCGCCGTTCATTGGTTTGTTCGGCACGGTGTGGGGAATCATGGAAGCGCTCAAAGGCATCAGCGCGGCAGGCTCGGCGAGCCTGGAAACCGTCGCCGGTCCGATTGGCGCAGCACTGGTCGCCACCGGTGTGGGGATCGCCGTCGCGGTGCCGGCGGTGCTGGTTTACAACTATTTTCTGCGGCGGCTGAAACTGACCGCCGCGGATCTGGATGACTTCGCCCACGACTTCTACAGCCTGGCGCAGAAGAGTTCGTTCCGCGTGCTGATCCACCCGACCGCGAGCAAGGTTGCGGCGCCGGGCAGCGCGGCAAAAGTGAAGGAGGCGTCCTGACATGGCCTTCTCTACGCAAGACAGCGATGAGGTGCTGAGCGAGATCAACGTGACGCCGCTGGTGGACGTGATGCTGGTGCTGCTGGTGGTGTTCATCGTCACCGCGCCGCTGCTGACCAATGCGATCCCGATCAACCTGCCCAAGACCGAAGCGGTGGCGCCGGTCGAGCAGAAAGACCCGCTGGTGGTGAGCATCGACGGTGCCGGCAAACTGTTTATCAACAAGGATGAGATTCAGCCGGACCTGCTGGAATTCAACCTCAAGTCGGCCAAGGCCAAGGACCCGGAAGTGCGCGTGCAACTGCAGGCCGACGACGGGGTGAACTACGGCGAAGTGGCGCGGGCCATGGCCTCGATCGAGCGGGCGGGGATTACCAAGTTGTCGGTGATTACCGCGCGGTGACAAGGATTTTCGTTTTTCCAGGGCCGTCTCCTTGGCAGGGTGCGGCCCTTTTTTTATCCCGATTTAAACCCACACCCGACCCCTGTAGGAGCTGCCGAAGGCTGCGATCTTTTGCTCTTGTTCTTAAAATCAAAATCGAAAGATCGCAGCCTTCGGCAGCTCCTACACAAGGCCAACCATATTTCTTTTGGGTCTTAATAAATAGCTTCTTATTCCTTAACGAATATAAATCCCGTCCCTATACTCGATCAGGAACAGACACGACGCAGGAGAGCTCCCCCATGCGCAACGAATCAATCCGCTATCTGATTGTGCCGGGCTGGCAAGGATCGCCAGAAGATCATTGGCAAACCCACTGGCAGAACAGCCTGCCCAACAGCGCCCGGGTGGAGCAGGCCGACTGGCTGACCCCGCGCCGTGAAGACTGGGTCGCGGCGCTGGCCGAGGCGATTGCTGCCGACAGCACGCCAGTGATCCTGATCGCTCACAGCCTGGGTTGCGTCACCGTTGCGCATTGGGCAGCCACTGCGCCCGTGCAATTTCTGCGTCAGGTACGCGGTGCGTTGCTGGTCGCGCCGGCCGACGTCGAGCGTCCGGCCTGCGCGCCGGCACTGCGCAATTTCGCGCCGATCCCGACCGATCTGCTGCCGTTCCCCAGCCAGGTCGTGGCCTCCGACAACGATGCCGCCGTCAGCGCACCGCGAGCCTTGGAGCTGGCGCGCAACTGGGGCGCCGAAGCGGGGATTCTTGCCGGGGCCGGGCACATCAACGTCAAGTCCGGGCATCAGCGCTGGGAGCAGGGTTTCGCATATCTGTACCGCCTGCAAAACCGCATGGAACACCACGCCCGGCGTCGCGCTTGAACCTTTTTCTTTTCTGAACGCCCCCGTCTGCCGGCGGTTCTGGGCGGGAGTCTGCCATGAGTTTCGAAACCTTCGGTCAGCCGTTGCTGACCTTTCCCGATGCGGAAAAAAGCCCTCTGAGCATTCGCGCCAAGGCGCTGGTGTTCGTCGATCCTCGTTCTCGGCAATTGCGCGAAGAGCTGGAACACCTGGCACCGCGTTCGATTTCGGTGTTGATCCGCGGCGAGACCGGCACCGGTAAAGAGCTGCTCGCGCGCCATATCCACCGGGCCAGTGATCGCAGCGGTCTGTTCGTTTCGGTCAACTGCGGCGCGATCAGCCCGACCTACGCCGATGCCGAGCTGTTCGGTTATGCCGCCGGCAGTTACTCAGGTTCGGCCAGCAGTCGCGCTGGCTGGTTCGGTTCGGCCAACGGCGGCACTTTGTATCTCGACGAAATCGGCGATCTGCCGCTGCCGATTCAGATCAAACTGCTCGCCGCCCTGGAAAACCACGAAGTCACCCGTGTCGGCGCGCATCAGCCAAGCCCGGTGGATGTGCGGCTGGTGGCGGCGACCAGCATCGATCTGGCGCAAGCGGTGGATGCGGGGAAATTTCACGAACGGCTCTATCACTACCTCAGCGAAGGGCAGCTGGAATTGCCGGCGCTGCGCGAGCGAATTGGCGACATCCTGTCGCTGGCCGAATATTTTCTCGGCATCTACAGCCAGCGCCTCGACCTGCCGGTGCCGTTGATCAGCGAAGCGGCGCAACACCTGCTGGAGCGCCACAGCTGGCCGGGCAACACCCGTGAGCTGGAAAACGTCATTCACTTCGCGCTGCTGGTCAGCACCGGCGACGAAATCCTCCCGGAACACCTGAACCTGCCACCGACACTGGTGCAGATCGAAAGCCAGATCAAACACATCCTGAAAAATGGCACCGCCACCGATCAACAGGCGCTAAAGCAGCTACTGAAAAACGCAGGTCTAGTGTAGGAGCTGCCGCAGGCTGCGATCTTTTGATCTTGCTTCCAGGCATATTTAACCCGTTGAAAATCAAAAGATCGCAGCCCGGGGCAGCGCCTGCATGTCTATCTCGCGTGTATGAACAAAATGGAATATCAACGTGAATAAACGTTATTGTCCGGGAATAAAAAATCCCGGTATTGTCCGCTTCACGCCAGAGATAGCACTTCACTGGCACTCGTATTAATAGCCGTCGCCATCCGCGATCGTGATTCTCGATAAGGACACTGCATGAAAAAGGTTCTGTTGTTTACCGCATTGGCGGCTGCTCTGACTGCTTCCCTGGCCCAGGCCGGCGAGAAACTGGTGGTCGCAGCGACTCCGGTGCCACACGCTGAAATTCTCGAACTGATCAAACCGACCCTGGCCAAAGAAGGCGTGGATCTGGAAATCAAGGTGTTCACCGACTACGTGCAACCGAACGTACAGGTGGGCGAGAAGCGTCTGGATGCCAACTACTTCCAGACCCTGCCGTACCTGAACAGCTTCAACCAGGGCAAGTACAAGGACGACAAGGCCAAGTACCTGGTGACCGTGCAAGGCGTGCACGTTGAACCGTTCGGTGGCTACTCGAGCAAGTACAAGAAACTGGCTGATCTGCCGGACGGCGCGACCATCGCCATCCCGAACGAAGGCAGCAACAGCGGCCGCGCACTGATCCTGCTGCAGAAGGCTGGCCTGATCGAACTGAAAGATCCGAAAAACGCCCTGGCGACCCCGAAAGACATCGCCAAGAACCCGCACAACTTCAAGTTCAAGGAACTGGAATCGGCCCTGCTGCCACGCGTTCTGAAGGAAGTTGATCTGGACATGATCAACACCAACTACGCGCTGGAAGCCAAGCTGAACCCGACCAAGGATGCGCTGGTGATCGAAGGTGCCGATTCGCCTTACGTGAACTTCCTGGTGGCCCGTGAGGACAACAAGAACAGCGACGCCATCCAGAAACTGGCCAAAGCCCTGACCAGCCCGGAAGTCAAAGCGTTCATCGAGAAGAAGTACAACGGCGCGGTACTGCCGGCGTTCTGATCCGCCGCTTGAACCACCCCTTCAAGGTATGAAAACGCCGATGGCCAGTGATGGTCATCGGCGTTTTTTTTGTGCTCGATTTTGGGGGCCATAACATCACAAGCCAGAAGCAAAAGATCGCAGCCTTCGGCAGCTCCTACAGGAAATCGCATTCCCCTGTAGGAGCTGCCGCAGGCTGCGATCTTTTGATCTTGATGTGTGTAACTCAGACTGCCTGAGCCTTCAACGCCCGGCGCAACGCCACGAGCAATTTCACAATGTCCTGCGGGTCCAGTCGCTGCGGCACTTTTACGTCCATGTTGTCTTCCTTGTAATGGTTTGGCCGGGGGAGTCTGGCCAAAAGCTGTTCGTCCTTGGAGGGCTTTCACGCAAAAAAGATCCTTCCTACAGCGCAAGGGAAAATAGCCTTCTTATTCCTTCCCGGCAAACCCACAAGATAGTTTTTTGGGTGATATCAATATGCTTTAACGGTATTTAAATTCTTGTTTTTATACCTATAAAGTCAGCGCCTGCCGGACAGTTACCCGCTGTCCATGGACTGCATGACCGCCGCTTACCGAGCGACGTCCAGGATGCTTCATGACTTTCGATTACGCATTTATCCTCAGCACCTTGCCGGCCTTTCTCAAAGCCGTGGGCGTGACGTTGCAGGTCGGTTTCATCGCCATCGGCACATCGCTGCTGGTGGCGCTGCTCAACGCGACGATTCTGGTGTTCCGCACGCCCTACCTGCAACGCGCCGTCGGGCTGTATGTGGAACTGGCGCGCAACACGCCGCTGCTGATCCAGTTATTCTTCGTCTACTTCGCCTTGCCGGCCATCGGCATCCAGGTCTCCGGCTTCACCGCGGCGATCATCACCATGACTTTTCTCGGCGGTGCCTACCTCACCGAAGTGCTGCGTGCCGGTGTCGACGCCGTGCCACAGGCGCAACTGGAATCGGGCCGCTCCATTGGCCTGTCCCACGGCCAGTTGCTGCGCTACGTGATCCTGCCGCAAGCGGGGATTCTCAGCCTGCCCTCGCTGTTCGCCAATTTCATTTTCCTGCTCAAGGAAACCACCGTGGTCTCGGCGGTGGCGGTGCCGGAAATCCTCTACACCACCAAGAGCTACATCGCGCTCTACTACAAAACCTATGAAATGCTCGCCGTGCTGACGCTGATCTGCGTGCTGCTGTTCTTGCCGCTGTCGCTTTTGCTCAGTCGTCTGGAAAGGAGGCTTCAGCATGGCCAGTTCGGGTCTTGAGCTGCTCTGGGTGTCGTTGCCGCAACTGGCAACAGGCGCCGGACAAACCCTGTCGATCTCGTTTCTGAGCATTGCCATCAGCACCGTCGGCGGCGTGCTCTACGGCGTGTTGCGCACGCTCAACGTGACGTGGCTGAACGTCATCCTGCGGGTTTATCTGGAACTGTTCCGGGCGATCCCGGTGCTGGTGTGGTTGTACTTGCTGTTTTTCGGTCTGCCGATTTTCTTCGGCCTGAGCATTCCGAGTTTCTGGTGCGCGGTGCTGGTGCTGTCGCTGTGGGGCGCCAGCGAGGTGGGCGAGGTCGCACGCGGTTCACTGCACTCGTTGCCGCGCGGGCAGCGTGAGGCGGGGCTGTCGATCGGCCTGAACGCTGCGCAACTCTACGGCTACGTATTGCTGCCGCAGGCGCTGAAGCGCATGACGCCGCCGACCATCAACGTCTACACGCGAATCATCAAGACCAGTTCGTTGGCGGTGCTGATCGGCGTGGTCGATGTGATCAAGGTCGGCCAGCAGATCATCGAGCGCACTTACGAGTCGGTGCTGATCTACGGCGCGCTGTTTCTGTTTTTCTTTTTCATCTGCTACCCGCTGTCGGCCGCCTCGCGCGTGCTGGAGCGGCGCTGGACGCAAGCATGAACGCATTGATCGAGTTTCAGGGTTTCAACAAATTCTATGGCGAACAGCAGGTGCTCAAGGGCATCGACCTGCAGGTGCGCAGCGGTGAGGTGATCGTCATCCTCGGCCCCAGCGGCTGCGGCAAAAGCACCTTGCTGCGTTGCCTCAATGGTCTGGAAGAAGCGCACAGCGGCAGCCTGAAATTTATCGGTCGTGAACTGTTGAGCAAAGCCACTGACTGGCGTGAAGTGCGCCAGCAGATCGGCATGGTGTTCCAGAGTTATCACCTGTTTCCGCACATGAGCGTGCTCGACAATTTGTTGCTCGGCCCGCTCAAGGTGCAAAAGCGTCAGCGCCGCGAAGCGCAGCAGCAGGCCGAAGCCTTGCTCGAGCGCGTGGGCCTGGCGGACAAGCGCGATGCGTTCCCGCGCCAGCTCTCCGGCGGCCAGCAGCAACGCATCGCCATCGTCCGTTCGCTGTGCATGAACCCGCGCGTGATGCTCTTCGATGAAGTCACCGCCGCCCTCGACCCGGAGATGGTCAAGGAAGTGCTGCAAGTGATTCAGGGCCTGGCCCGCGAGGGCATGACCCTGCTGATCGTCACCCACGAAATGGCCTTCGCCCGCGCGGTGGCCGACCGCATCGTGTTCATGGACGCCGGGCGCATCCTTGAACAGAACCCGCCCGAGATTTTCTTTACGAACCCGCAAACCGCACGCGCGCAGCAGTTCCTGGAGAAGTTCTCCTTCGTTGCAACACTGCCCGAAACGAATCCGACAAAGGAACTGGAACCGCTATGAAAACTGCCAAAGCAAGTCTGTTTTTACTGCCACTGCTCGGCCTTGCGCTGCTCGCTGGCTGCAACAAATCCGAAGAACCGGCAAAGCCGAAAGTCGCCAGCGAAAGCGCCGCGCCGGCCGGTTACCTGGACAAGATCAAGGCCCGCGACAAACTGATCGTCGGTGTATTCACCGACAAGCCACCGTTCGGTTTTGTCGATGAGGCCGGGCGCTACGTCGGCTTCGACACCGACATCGCTCGGCGCTTCGCCAAGGACCTGCTGGGCGATGAGAACAAGGTCGAGTTCGTGGCCGTGGAACCGGCAAGCCGCATTCCGTTCCTGCAAAGCGACAAGGTCGACCTGATCCTCGCCAACATGACGGTGACCCCGGAGCGCAGGGAGGCAGTGGAATTCACCAATCCGAACCTCAAGGTTGCCGTGCAGGCGCTGGTGCCGCAGGGCAGTTCGGTCAAGCACCTCGATGACCTGGCGACCCGCACCACCATCGTCACCACCGGCACGACCGCCGATATCTGGCTGACCAAGAACCATCCGGACTGGAAACTGCTGAAATTCGAGAAAAACACCGAGTCGTTGCAAGCCCTGGCCAGCGGCCGTGGCGATGCCTATGCGCAGGACAACCTGGTGCTGTTCAGCTGGGCCAAGCAGAACCCGGGCTATCGCGTGCTGGACGAGAAGCTCGGCGCCGAAGCACCGATTGCACCGGCGGTGAAGAAGGGCAATATCGAGCTGCGCGATTGGGTGAACACCGAGCTGGCGAAGCTGGGTGAGGAAAAGTACCTGCTCAAGCTGTACGACCAATACGTGCGCAAAGAGCTGAGCGATGACACCCGGCCTGAGAGTGTGATTGTCGAGGGGGGCAAGTGGCAGGGGTGATTAATTAAGGCGCAAAAGATCGCAGCCTGCGGCAGCTCCTACATGGACAGCGCCGGTCGCCCTATCACGGCGCGACGCGAAACCTGTAGGAGCTGCCGCAGGCTGCGATCTTTTCGCTTTCAATCCGGCCAGTTCCACGCCGGCTCATCCAGCACCCGCTGCCCGACAACCCCGGTCTGCCCCAGTTGCTTCTCCAGCACGATGCAATTGCATTCGGGGTCTTCCTGCAACGCTGAAATCAACCGCCGCGCATGGGACACCACCCACACCTGACAGTCCTGCGAGGTGCGAATGATCAAACGCGCCAGCGCTGGCAAAAGATCCGGATGCAGACTGGTTTCCGGCTCGTTGAGCACCATCAATGACGGTGGCCTCGGCGTCAGCAGCGCGGCAATCAGCAGCAGATAGCGCAAGGTGCCGTCCGACAGCTCCGCCGCCGACAACGGTCGCAGCAATCCTTCCTGATAGAACTCGATGGCAAACCGTCCGCCCGCCAAGGGCGCAATATCCAGCCGCGCTCCGGGAAACGCATCGCTGATGGCTGCCTGCAAAGCCTCGGGGTCGCCGATTTCACGGATGGTCTGCAACGCGGCCGCCAGATCCCGGCCGTCGTGATGCAGCACCGGCGTGCGCGTGCCCAGTTGCGGCTGGCGCACCGGTGCGTCGGGGTCGCTGCGAAAGTGATCGTAGAAGCGCCAGCGGCGGATGAACTCGCGCATCTGGAACACCTCCGGCGAACTGCGCAGGCTGCCGACCTGATCGAACAGACTGTCGAAGGTCGGTGTGTGCTGCGCCAGCACGTCCCAGCTGCGACCTTCACGGGCGCGAATCATCGGGCCGTCACGATCCACCAGCAGGCTGGCCGGGCGATAAAGCGGCCCGGCCCAGATGCATTCCTTTTTGATTTGCGGGTCGAGGGAAAAGTACGAAAGGCTCGGCTCCGGCAAGCCCAGGGCGATCGAGTAGCTGAAGTCTTCTCCGGCAAAACCCAGACGCAGGCGTTTGACGCCCTGACGCACCGTCGGCTCGATCGCCACTTCGCCGCTGCGCATGCGTCGGCTGATGGTTTCCGGGCCGGCCCAGAATGTCGAATCCAGCCCGCCCTCGCGGGCCAGCGCATTGACCACGCCACCCTGCGCGGTCTCCGCCAGCAGGCGCAAGGCCCGATAGAGATTGGACTTGCCGCTGCCGTTGGGGCCGGTGATCAGGTTCAGCCGGCCCAGTGGAATCACCAATTTATTGATCGAGCGGTAATTGGCCACCGCGAGGGTCTTGAGCATGGAAATCCTTCTCTTGAGGCGACCATTGTAGGAGCTGCCGCAGGCTGCGATCTTTTGATCTTGCTTTTATAAAGTCAAAAGATCGTCCGAACGCGGCCCGAACCTGCGGCAGCTCCTACAGGGGAAATATGGAGATCGCGCGAGCGAACGTTGAACCCTGTTCTAAGCTCACAGTCGTATCGTCACTTGCACGTTCGTACACAGGAAGGAGTCTGCATGGCGAGTCCCGGATTGAAAACAGCAGTGTTGTTGAGCCTGCTCGCGCTGGTGACCGCTTGCGGCGAGAAAAAGGCTCCGCAGGAGTACCTGCCACGGGTCTTCGTGCAAGAGGTCAAACCGGCGGATTACGCCGCTGCCGTGACACTCACCGGTGACGTGCAGGCGCGGGTGCAGACCGAATTGTCGTTCCGCGTCGGCGGCAAGATCATCCAGCGCATGGTCGATGTCGGTGACCGGGTCAGCGCTAAACAGGTGCTGGCCAAACTCGATCCCAAGGATTTGCAGACTAACGTCGACTCCGCTCAGGCGCAGGTTGTCGCCGAGCAGGCGCGGGTCAAACAGAGCGCGGCAGCGTTCGTGCGTCAGCAGAAACTGTTGCCCAAGGGTTACACCAGCCAGAGCGAATACGATTCGGCACAAGCGGCATTGCGCAGCAGCCAGAGCGCCCTGAGTGCGGCGCAGGCGCAATTGGCGAATGCCAGGGACCAGTTGAGCTACACCTCGCTGATCGCCGACGCGCCGGGGATCATCACCGAGCGTCAGGCTGAAGTCGGCCAAGTGGTTCAGGCCACCGCGCCGATTTTCAAACTGGCCCGCGATGGCGACCGCGACGCGGTGTTCAACGTCTACGAATCGCTCTTGGCCGAGCGCCCTGCGGATCGTTCGATTGTCGTCAGCCTGCTCGACAACCCCGCGATCAAAACCACCGGCACGGTGCGCGAGATCACTCCGGCGGTGTCGGCGCAGTCCGGCACGGTGCAGGTCAAGGTCACCCTCGACAGCCTGCCGCAGGGCATGCAGCTGGGCTCGGTGGTCAGCGCCACTGCCAAGGGCAGTGGCAAGTCGGCGGTGGAATTGCCATGGTCGGCGTTGACCAAGAACATCAGCGATCCAGCGGTGTGGATGGTCGATGACAAAGGTGAGGCGCAATTGCACAACGTCACCGTCAGCCGCTACCTGATCGGCAAGGTCATCATCAGCGACGGTCTCAAGGACGGGGAAAAAGTCATCGTGGCCGGCGGACAACTGCTGCACCCGGGCATGAAAGTCGAGATCGCCGAGAACACCTACAAGGATCTGCAACCGGGAGCGCAGCCATGAAGCGTCTGGGGCTGTTATCCATTGCTGCGGTTCTGGCCGCCTGCTCGAAAAGCGAGCCACCGCCAGAGCCGGTGCGGCCGGTACTGTCGATCAAAGTGCAGGCGTTGAACGAGCAAACCCTCGGGCGCTTTGCCGGCAGCATTCAGGCGCGATACGAGAGTAATACCGGGTTTCGTGTCGGTGGACGCATTGCCAGTCGCAACGTCGATGTCGGCGCCGAGGTGCAAAAAGGCACGCTGCTCGCCACCCTAGACCCGTCCGATCAGCAGAACCAGTTGCGTTCGGCCCAGGGCGATCTGGCGAAAATCCAGGCGCAACTGATCAACGCCCAGGCCAACGCCCGCCGCCAGCAGGCGCTGTTCGATCGCGGGGTTGGCGCGCAGGCGCAACTGGACATCGCCAACACGGATCTGAAAACCACCCAGGCCTCGCTTGATCAGGCGCGGGCGGCGGTCAATCAAAGCAAGGATCAACTCGGTTACACCGAACTGCGCTCCGACCACAAAGCCGTGGTCACCGCGTGGAATGCCGAGGCCGGGCAAGTGGTGACGGCAGGTCAGCAAGTGGTGACCCTGGCGCAACCGGATATCAAGGAAGCGGTGATCGATCTGCCGGACACGCTGGTCGATGAAATCCCCCGGGATGTGGTGTTTCTGGTGGCCGGGCAACTCGACCCGAGCATCAACACCACCGCGACCATTCGCGAGATCGAACCACAGGCCCAAAGCGCCACCCGCACCCGTCGCGCGCGGCTGACCCTGGCCAGTACCCCCGACGGTTTCCGCCTCGGCACCGCCATCAGCGTGACCCTCAGCTCGGCGGTCAAGCCGCGTATCGAATTGCCGGCAACCGCCCTGCAGGAGGTCGACGGCAAGACCCGCATCTGGGTCATCGACACTCAAAACAAGACCGTCGCGCCCCGTGACGTCAATGTGATCAGTCGCACCGACAGCAACGTGGTGCTGGACGGTGGGGTCAAGGCCGGCGAGCGGGTGGTCAGCGCAGGCGTCAACAGTCTCAAACCCGGACAAGCCGTGAAACTCGACGAGGACAGTCAATGAAAGGCTCTTTCAATCTCTCCGAATGGGCCCTCAAGCATCAGTCGTTCGTCTGGTATCTGATGTTCGTCGCGCTGCTGATGGGCGTGTTTTCGTACTTCAATCTGGGCCGCGAGGAAGACCCTTCCTTCACCATCAAGACCATGGTGATCCAGACCCGATGGCCGGGCGCGACCCAGGAAGAAACCCTCAAGCAGGTCACCGACCGCATCGAGAAGAAACTCGAAGAACTCGATTCCCTCGACTACGTGAAAAGCTACACACGACCCGGCGAATCGACGGTGTATGTGTACCTGCGCGACACCACCAGCGCCAAGGACATCCCGGAAATCTGGTATCAGGTGCGCAAGAAGATCAACGACATTCGTGGCCAGTTTCCCCAAGGCATACAAGGCCCCGGGTTCAACGACGAGTTCGGTGATGTGTACGGCTCGGTCTACGCCTTTACCGCTGACGGCCTGACCATGCGCCAGTTGCGCGATTACGTCGAACAGGCCCGCGCCGAAATCCGCAACGTACCGGGGCTGGGCAAGATCGAGATGATCGGCCAGCAGGACGAAGTGATCTACCTGAACTTCTCCACCCGCAAACTCGCCGCGCTGGGCATCGATCAGCGCCAGGTGGTGCAGAGCCTGCAATCGCAGAACGCGGTGACTCCGGCGGGTGTGATCGAGGCCGGCCCCGAGCGCATTTCGGTGCGCACTTCCGGTCAGTTCGCTTCGGAAAAGGATCTGGCCGAGGTCAATCTCAAGCTCAATGACCGCTTCTACCGCTTGGCGGACGTGGCCGACATTAGCCGTGGTTACGTCGACCCAGCCACCCCGGAGTTCCGCTTCGACGGCAAACCGGCAATCGGCCTGGCAATCGCCATGCAGAAGGGCGGCAACGTTCAGGAGTTCGGCAAGGCCCTGCACAAACGTATCGACGAACTCACCGCAGACCTGCCGGTAGGTGTTGGCGTGCATACCGTGTCCGACCAGGCTGTGGTGGTGGAAGAGGCGGTCGGCGGTTTCACCAGTGCGCTGTTCGAAGCGGTGGTGATCGTGCTGGTGGTCAGTTTCATCAGCCTCGGCGTGCGTGCCGGCCTGGTCGTGGCGTGTTCGATCCCGCTGGTGCTGGCGATGGTGTTTGTGTTCATGGAATACAGCGGCATCACCATGCAGCGGATTTCCCTGGGTGCGCTGATCATCGCCCTCGGTCTGCTGGTGGACGACGCGATGATCACCGTGGAGATGATGGTCACGCGCCTGGAAATGGGCGAAAGCAAGGAGCAGGCGGCGACGTTCGCCTACACCTCCACAGCGTTCCCGATGCTCACCGGTACGCTGGTGACCGTGGCCGGTTTCGTGCCCATCGGCCTCAACGCCAGTTCCGCCGGTGAGTACACCTTCACCCTGTTCGCGGTGATCGCCGTGGCCATGATGGTGTCGTGGGTGGTGGCGGTGTTCTTTGCGCCGGTGATCGGCGTGCACATTCTCAGCACCAACGTGAAGCCTCATTCGGCCGAGCCGGGACGCATCGGTCGGGCCTTCAACGGCGGGTTGCTGTGGAGCATGCGCAATCGCTGGTGGGCGATCGGCATCACCGTGCTGCTGTTTGTGCTGGCGGTGTTCTGCATGCGTTTTGTGCAGAACCAGTTCTTCCCGTCTTCGGACCGCCCGGAAA
>NZ_QAIK01000038.1:17990-33184 GCF_003061005.1 Pseudomonas sp. HMWF021
CGACCTGAACCTGCCGCAAAACGCCTCCATCGACGAAACCCGCAAGGCTGTCGACAAGCTCGAAGCCACCCTCAAGGGTGATCCGGACATCGTGCACTGGAGCACTTACATCGGTCAGGGCGCGATCCGTTTCTATCTGCCCCTCGACCAGCAACTGCAAAACCCGTACTACGCGCAACTGGTGATCGTCAGCAAGGATTTCGAGGCGCGTGAGGCGTTGAGCCAGCGCCTGCGCGAACGTCTGCACAAGGACTTCGTCGGCATCGGCAGTTACGTGCAGGCGCTGGAAATGGGCCCGCCGGTGGGGCGGCCGATCCAGTACCGGGTCAGCGGCAAGGACATCGATCAGGTGCGCAAGCACGCCATCGACCTGGCGACCGAGCTGGACAAGAACGAGCACATCGGCGAGATCATCTACGACTGGAACGAGCCGGGCAAAGTCCTGCGTATCGACATCGCCCAGGACAAGGCAAGGCAGCTCGGACTTTCCTCCGAAGATGTGGCGAGCCTGATGAACAGCATCGTCAGCGGCTCGCAGCTGACCCAGGTCAACGATGATATCTACCTGATCAATGTGGTCGGCCGGGCAGTGGCTTCGGAACGCGGTACGCCGGAAACCCTGCAGAACCTGCAGATCGTTACGCCCAACGGCACGTCGATTCCGCTGTTGGCGTTCGCCACGGTGCGTTATGAGCTGGAGCAACCGCTGGTGTGGCGCCGCGACCGCTTGCCGACCATCACCATCAAGGCCTCGGTGCGTGACGAGATTCAGCCGACCGATCTGGTGAAACTGCTCAAGCCATCGATTGATGCGTTTGCCGCCAAACTGCCGGTCGGTTACAAGGTCGCCACTGGCGGTACGGTCGAGGAAAGCGGCAAGGCCCAAGGCCCGATTGCCAAGGTGCTGCCGTTGATGCTGTTCCTGATGGCGACCTTCCTGATGATCCAGTTGCACAGCGTGCAGAAGATGTTCCTGGTGGCGAGTGTCGCGCCGCTGGGGCTGATCGGCGTGGTGCTGGCGCTGGTGCCGACGGGCACGCCGATGGGTTTTGTGGCGATCCTCGGGATTCTGGCGCTGATCGGCATCATCATCCGTAACTCGGTGATTCTCGTGACGCAGATCGATGAGTTCGAGAGAAACGGCTATGCACCGTGGGATGCGGTGGTGGAAGCGACCGAGCACCGGCGCCGGCCGATCCTGCTGACCGCCGCAGCGGCGAGCATGGGCATGATCCCGATTGCCCGGGAGGTGTTCTGGGGGCCGATGGCCTACGCGATGATTGGCGGGATCGTGGTCGCGACGTTGCTCACGCTGCTGTTTTTGCCGGCGCTGTATGTGGCCTGGTACAAGATTCGCGAGCCGAAGAAAGACACTGCTTGAGGCAAAGGCAAAAGATCGCAGCCTGCGGCAGCTCCTACAGATAATCCCGTGTAGGAGCTGCCGAAGGCTGCGATCTTTTGATCTTCAACCTACACGCCGCCAGACGCTCGCCAGCCATGGCTGCTGCTCGCGCGGCAACCCTGACGGCCGGTAGTAATGCTCAAGCTCGACAAACCCGACAGCCGTCAGCAACCCGCGCCACGCTTCAAGATCGTGATAGGCGCCATAGCGTGGTCCGTTCCAGCCTTCCCGGTTATCCCCACGCGGATTGGAACTGAACAGCACGCCACCGGGTTTCAACGTCTCGTACAGCTGCTTGAGCACTCGCGGCAGCTCCTGCAACGGCACATGAAACAGCACCGCGTTGGCGAAGATTCCATCAAAGCGCTCTGCGGGCAGATCCAGCTTCAGAAAGTCCTGACACCACACCTCGCAACCGCTGTCCTCGCGGGCCATCTGCGCAAATTTTTCTGCACCGTCGAGACCGACCGCCACATGGCCCATGCGGGTGAACGCCTGCAGATCGCGCCCCGGCCCGCAGCCGAAATCGAGGATGGAAAACGGTGCTACACCGTGAATGTGCCGAAGCAGGGCATCAATGTTCTGGCTGACATCGTGATCGCGGGTGCCTTCGCGAAAACTTTCGGCCACGGCGTTGTAGTTGCCCAGCGTGGTGGCGGTGATTTGTTCGAGGTCGTCGGGTGTGTGTTTCATGGCGGGCGGGCGCGCGGGCAGTGGAGGTGAGCCGAATATACGCCATGTACCCGCACTCTGTTGTGCTCTCCTTGTCGCCCCCACGGCAGATTGGTGTGTTCTGAAGCTCAGCGATGGGAGCGAGGCAGAAGGCTTAGCGCGGTTTCATGCTCAGGCAATCGATCGAGCGATCGACCATCGCCTTGGCCACTTCCAGCAAGTGCCAGACCGAGAACACCAGCGCACGATCCGCACCATCGAGGTGGTCGCCACATTGGTGGGCGGTCACCGAAGCGCAACGCAGCAGATCGGCAACGTAAAGCTGGGCGTCTTCCAGCGTCACATCGTCGCTGATGTTGTAAACACGCACCTGTTCCGGAGCGGGCGCCTGGCCGCCGCCCAGGTGTGAGTCGACCGCACGGTAGAGGGCGGAGCGATCCTTGAGCAGATCCTCGGTGAAACGCGTGTTGGAAGCGAGACTGAGCGTGATATCGGGAATGTCTTTTTCCATGGGTAAACTCCTGGCGTGAATGGGAGCCAACCATTTCGCGACTAAACGATCAGGACGGCAGATGCATGCAGGTCAGTCGCCGGCCGCCAGGTATCGGTGCACCCGAAAGTGTCCTGCGCACAGCCACCCTCAAACAGGTGGAAAGCCTCGACTGACGTCAGGTAGGGCTGTGGGCCTGGCGAATCCGGGCAACCAAACCCGGTCACTGCGACAGTGACCACCGGAGATTAGCTACAAGATATTTCGGGTACAAGGGCCCGAAATCATCTAGGAATCGTCCTGCAACCGGGGGTGATCTTGTCCGTAGAATCGTTCATTTTCTTGTCAGAAAATTCCCCCCTTGTGTCAGGACGTTTCCTTAAATCAGAAAGAATTTACGCCGCAGTGGCTATCCGCTGGCATCGCCGCATGGACGCTTGTTCAGGCCCCTCGCCAGGCGATCGCGTCACGGCTGAATCACCGCCAACAGTCTCTGCGAAGGGATGACAGTTCGCCTGTGGTGCTTGCATAAAAACGTGAGTCCCGTGCACTGCATATGTACCGCACGAGAGGATCCGTACCCTGCTGAAATGGCGCCTGCGCGGTAGACCACTACTGCATTGTTCGCTCATCCCTCTCTGGGGGACTCACTCGATACTGGATTTTTCATGGTCATTGCTCGAAAACCCTCACTGGCATCCCTTCACCCGCCGCCGGAACCTGTGACATCCCGGGTGCGAGCCGGGGCGGAGTTTCCAGCGGACGGACCGCCAGCCAAGGTTGTTCGTACCACCGGGTCAGACGCTCAGGTCGATCGGGTCCTGCGCGATCCGGTGCCGGATGATGCGCTGCTGCTCAGCGCCATGCCACACGACACCTCTGCCACCCCGATTTTTGCCGATGTGCTGGAGCGCTATCGACTCAAGCCCCCGGCCAATCTGCCCCCGGCCGACCCTGATGGCATCATGAGGATCGCGAATCGGCAGTTCGTCAGGATTGCCGATGACGTGATCGTTCAGATTCGACGCGACGGGACGTCCGGGATGTACCGGGCGACGCGGGCGTCGGAGCGTTCTGCTTCCGGCCCCGTGCTTGTGCCGGATCGTCGGACACTGCTTTGGGGGCTACTGGAGTCCGATCCGCTTTCAGAGGCCGGTAAAGAGCCCGCCGTGGTTATACCGGTCAAGGCGCACGAAGCGTTGTACGAAGGCCATGGCGACGGGTTCGAGAAACGAACCACGGCGCGAGCGGTGATTGTGGCGCGGGGGCTGGGCGAGTTTTCACCGGAGCACGCTGCCATTGTGCGTTCGGAGCTCAAGGCGGTAGAACAGGTGTTTACCGATGCCGCGAACGCGCTCGCATTGAACTACCGCGAAGTTGCGGGGATTCTGCAACAGTACTTCGGTAGCGCAGAGCCGGGAGTAGCAGCGAAGTTTGCGGCTGTCTTGTCCCGGGCGCAGGGGCTGTCCAGGGAATATCAGGGCCCTTGGGGAGAAGGGAAGTTTGTTGCCATCGATGCCGCCGACAATAACCGGGCCTGGGTCAATCGGGCCGATTTTCACGGCAGAATTTTCGTCAATGTCCAATTTCTCCAGGCAGGCGTCGGTGCTGTGTTCGGGCACGAAATGTTGCACCTGAACCGGATCAATCGATTTACCGGGGTCGGCGCCAATGCCGCGGATTTTTTCTATCTCGATCCCGGTGGCGGGCGATATCTGGGCAAGCCTGTGGGGGTATTTGACATCGCGGAGCAGGGCATTTCCGAAGCGATCATGCGGGGCGGGCTGACCGTCGAATACCTGAGAGCCTTCACCGATGACCATCGCTATCTCATCGCCGGTGTCCAGGAACATCTGGCGTTGAAAAAACAGATCGACGTGCGCACAGCCGTCGATCTGTTCAATGCATCGCCATTGCTCAGGGCCGAAATGGCCTTGAGAAATGCCGACAGCCTTGTCTGGGCCGCGACGAGCCTGCAGAGGCTGCATCACGCGAGGATGGCTGACAGTCAATTGCTCAATGAATTGATGGGCACATAGACGCTGGCGCGCGTGCGATCGTCTGCTCCTGGCTCAACGCTTGTTCAGTCCACGCGCCAGACGATCGCCACCCAGTTGAATGACCGCCACCAGCGCCACCAGCAGCACTATCACCGTCAACATGATCTGACTGTCGAAACGCTGATAACCATAGCGGTACGCGATGTCGCCCAGGCCACCGGCACCAATCGCTCCGGCCATGGCCGACGAGTTGATCATCGTCACCAGCGTAATCGTGAACCCGCCGACAATACCCGGCAGCGCCTCCGGCAACAACACATGCCAGACGATGTGCCAGCGTCGGCAACCCATGGCTTGCGCCGCTTCGATCAGACCGTGGTCAACCTCGCGCAGGCTCACTTCGGCAATCCGCGCAAAGAACGGCGTGGCGGCAATGGTCAGCGGCACCACGGCGGCCCACACGCCGTAGGTGGTGCCGACAATCAGCCGGGTGAACGGAATCAGCGCGACCATCAGGATCAGAAACGGGATCGAACGAAACAGGTTCACGAAACCGCCCAATGCCCGATTGAGCAGGGGCGCCTGATAGATCCCGCCCTTGTCGCTGGTGACCAGAATCACCGCCATCGGGATCCCCACCAGCAACGCGATCAGCGACGACACACCGACCATCAAAAAGGTGTCGATGAAGCCCTGCAACAAGCGATCAAACCACATAACCCAGCACCTCCACCCGTTGCGCCCATTGTCCGGCACGCTCACGCAATATTTCGGCGCTCGAGGACGAGCCGCTGACCGCCAGCAACAATTGCCCCAGCGCGTGCCCCTGAATCCGTTCGACGCCGCCCTGCAATAACTTCACCCGTCCACCGAGGGCCGCAAATAAAGCGCCCAGGTCCGGTTCGTCACCGGCGCTGCCGGTGAACTGCAAGCGCAGCACCACCGCCGCCTCGCGGGAGGGTGGGTGAGCCTGCAGACGGCTTTGCAGTTCTTGCGGCAAGGCGTGTTGCAGCGGCGCGAGCAAGGTCTGGCTGACTTCGTGCTGCGGGTTGCCGAACACTTCCCAGACCGGTCCTTGCTCGACGATCCGCCCGTGTTCCAGCACCACCACGCGGTCGCAGATTTCGCGAATCACCGCCATTTCGTGAGTGATCAACACAATGGTCAGGCCCAGGCGCTGATTGATCTCGCGCAGCAGGCCGAGGATCGACTGGGTCGTCTCCGGATCGAGCGCCGAAGTGGCCTCGTCGCAGAGCAGAATGTCCGGGTCATGCACCAGTGCGCGGGCGATGCCGACACGCTGTTTCTGCCCACCGGAAAGCTGCGCCGGGTAGGCCTTGTGCTTGGCTTGCAGGCCGACCAGTTCGAGCAGTTCGCGGACTTTTTTCTCGCGTTGTTCCTTCGGCACACCAGCGACTTTCAATGGCAGTTCGACGTTCTGCCACACAGTCTTGGCCGACATCAGATTGAAGTGCTGAAAGATCATGCCGATGCGCCGGCGCAGGGCGACCAGACGGTCTTCATCGAACTCGCCGATGTCCACCTGATCGATCAGCACGCGGCCTGATGTTGGCTGCTCCAGACGATTGATCGTGCGGATCAGCGATGACTTGCCGGCGCCGCTGCGCCCGATGATACCGAACACTTCACCGCGCTGAATCGCCAGATCGATGCCCTGCAGGGCCGCGACCGGGCCTTGCCGACCCTCGTAGGTTTTACCCAGGCCGATGAAGCGTACGTGGGCGCGATTCAGCTCGGGATGCAGTTCGGTTTTTTCAGCATTTTTAGGCTCCGGAATATCCAGTCGCCGTTGGATCGCGGCCGTCATCCTCAGCTTTCCCAACCGGCCTGATACAGCTTGCCGTGAGCTTTATCCAGCGCGGCGCGAACGGCCGGCGAGTGCTGGTAAATGTCGACGAACTTGATCAGGCGCGGGTCGTCCTTGCTCTTGGGCTGGATCACGAACTGGATCACGTATTCCTTGTGGTCGAGGCCGTCAAACAGCAGCGCCGAGCCGGCGTCGAAGGTCTTCGCCAGACGGATGTAGGCCGGGTAACCCTGGACCAGATCGGCGTCATCGTAGGCGCGCACCAGTTGCACGGCTTCGACTTGCAGGATCTTGATCTTCTTCGGGTTGGCGACGATGTCGTCTTCGGTGGCCTTGTAACCGACCCCCGGTTTCAGGGTAATCAGACCGGCCTTGGCCAGCAGTTGCAGACCGCGCCCGCTGTTGATCGGGTCATTGGCGATGGCGACGCTGGCGCCTTCGGGCAACTCGTCAAAGCTTTTGTATTTTTTCGAATAGAGGCCGACGTTGTTGATGATCCCCGGAGCGAACGGCACCAGGTCAAAACCGGAAGCGGCCTTGGCGTTTTCGAGGAACGGGATGTGCTGGAAGTAGTTCACGTCAATGTCGCCGGCGGCGAGACTGACGTTCGGTGCGATCCAGTCAGTGAACTCCACCAGCTCGACTTTCAGGCCTTGTTTGGAGGCTTCCTCGACGGCGGCTTCCAGTGGAATCGCGAAGGCGGCGGTGGTGCCGATTTTCAGTGGAGCGTCGGCGGCGAACACCGCCGAGCTGAACAGGCCGAAGGCCAGGGCCAGTGCTTTGACTGGGTGGGAGAGAAGTTTCTTGGTCATGGTGATTTTTCCAGTCAGTGCATGAATTTTGTGTGTCTGCTCGGGCCTCATCGCTGGCAAGCCAGCTCCCACAGGTTTTGTGAACGCCACAGACCCTTGTGGGAGCTGGCTTGCCAGCGAAGCTTTTAATGTCGGTATGAAGAGCCGGTGTGTTGCTCGGGCAAATGTGCCTCACCGTGAAACAGCTTCTCGCGCAAACTGCCGCTGTCATACGCAGTCTTGTACGACCCACGCCGCTGCAACTCCGGAATCACCAGTTCGATGAAATCGACATAGCTTTCCGGGGTAACGATGCGCGTCAGGTTGAAGCCGTCCAGCCCGGTTTCAGCGATCCACGATTCCAGTTCATCCGCCACTTGCACAGGCGAGCCGACCACGGTGATGTAGCGACCACCAAGGGCGTGCTGATCGAGTAATTTGCGTCGGGTCCAGTCGTTGTTCTGCAGGTTTTTGGTGGCGGACTGGATGGCGTTGCTCTTGACGTACTGGATCGGTTCGTCGATTTCGTATTGGGAAAAGTCGATCCCGGTGGAGGCCGAGAAATGCGCGACGCCGGCCTCGGCGCTGGCATAGCTCAGGTACTCGGCGTGCTTGGCCCACGCGGCTTCTTCGGTGGCGCCGACGATCACGTTGAGGCCCATGAACACCTTGATGTCCTCGGGATTACGCCCGGCCTCGACGGCGCTGGCTCGCACTTTGTCCACTTGGACCTTGGTCGACGGCTTGTTCTGGCCGCTGATGAACACGCACTCGGCGTGACGCCCGGCGAACAGCAAACCGCGATCCGAACTGCCGGCCTGGAACAGCACCGGCGTGCGCTGCGGCGACGGCTCGCAGAGGTGATAACCCTCGACCTGATAGAACTCGCCGTGGTGCTCGACCTTGTGCACTTTCTCCGGCTGCGCGTAGATGCGCTGCTCGCGGTCATTGAGCACCGCGCCGTTTTCCCAGCTGCCTTCCCAGAGTTTGTAGAGCACTTCGAGGTACTCGTCGGCCTGATCGTAGCGACGGTCATGCTCGACCTGTTCACGCAGGCCCATGGCCTTGGCGGCGCTGTCGAGGTAACCGGTGACGATGTTCCAGCCGACCCGACCACGGCTCAGATGATCGAGCGACGACATGCGGCGAGCGAACAGATACGGCGGCTCGTAAGTGAGGTTGGCGGTCAGGCCGAAACCGAGGTTTTTCGTCACGGCGGCCATGGCCGAAACCAGCAGCAGCGGATCGTTGACCGGCAGCTGGATCGACTCTTTGAGCGTGACATCCACCGAGTTCTGATAGACGTCGTACACCCCGACGATGTCGGCGATGAACAGGCCGTCAAACAGCCCGCGCTCCAGCAACTGCGCCAGCTCGGTCCAGTATTCGAGGGTGTTGTAGCGCGTCGAGGTGTCGCGCGGGTGCGTCCACAGGCCGTGGTTGATGTGGCCGATGCAGTTCATGTTGAACGCATTGAGCAGGATCTTTTTCTTCGCGGCGCTCATCAGATCGTCCCTCGCAGCGGAGGGTTTTCATCGTTGAGGTAGTAGTTGCCCACCGCGTGATACTTCCAGCGCACCGGGTCATGCAGAGTGTGTACGCGGGCGTTGCGCCAGTGGCGGTCGAGGCCGTGCTCGATCAGCGTTGCCTGGCTGCCAGCCAGTTCGAACAGCGTGCTGCCAGCAGCGAGCGAGATTTCAGTGCTGATCGCCCGTACTTCGGCGACGGCGATCGAGGCGGCGGCGACGGTTTCGGCGTTGGTCTCGGCCTGGGCCTTGTCGAGGAATTCGCCGGCGCGTTCAAGCAGCGCTTCGGTGGCGTGCAGGCGGATGCTCAAGTGGCCGAAACTCTTCAGGGTCAGCGGGTCTTCGGTGGCCTTGTCGTTGCCGGAGTCGATCCACGGACGCGTGTTGCTACGCACAAAATGCAGGGCATCTTCGTAAGCGGCGCGGGCGATGCCGGTGTCGATGGCAGCGTGGAGGATCTGCGCGAGCGGGCCGACCGTGGTCGGACGCTCGAAGGCGCTCTGGAACGGGATCACATCCTCGACGGCAACTAAGACGTCTTCGAACACCACCGAACCGCTGCCGGTGGTGCGCTGGCCGAAACCGCTCCAGTCGTCGATCACCGTCAGGCCCTTACTGTCACGCGGGACGAACGCCAGTTGCTGCACGCCGTTTTCATCCACCACCGAGGTCGGGATGCGCTGGGCGTAGATCGCGCCGGTCGCATAAAACTTGCGCCCGTTGATGCGATAGCCGTTGCCGTCACGCTTGAGGCTGGTGACGCGGTCGTGGGCGGTTTTGGTGCCCAGTTCCGCCAAGGCATTGCCGAAGCGCTGACCGGCCAGCACCTCGGCGTACAGCCGCTGTTTCTGCTCATGGCTGCCGTTAACCCGCAGCACTTCGAGGGCGTAGAAATGGTTTTGCGGAATCTGTCCGAGGGAGCCGTCGGCCTGAGCGATCAGGGCAATGACTTTGGCCAGGGTCACGTTGGACACGCCGGCGCCGCCATACTCCTTGGGCACGCTGATGCCCCACAGGCCGGAGCGGGAAAACACGTCGAGTTCCGGCAGTGGCAGGCGGCGCTCACGGTCGCGCACGGCACTGTCGCGTTTGAAATCTTCGGCCAGGTCGCTGGCGACGATCAGGGCTTGCTCATCGCTGGTGATGACCGCGACGGGATGGGAAAAAGTCATGGGTTTCTCTCCAGATGACTGGTCGTCAGATCCAGGAATGGCGGGCCGGCAAAGTACCGTTCAGGCGATAGGCGCCGACCGCGTGATATTTCCAGCGCACCGGGTCGTGCAGGGTGTGTACCCGGGCGTTGCGCCAGTGGCGGTCGAGGTTGAATTCGGCGAGGGTCGCGCGGCTGCCGGCCAGTTCGAAGAGTTTTTCACTGGCCAGCAGCGAGATCTCGGTGGTCAGCACTTTGGCTTCGGCCACGGCAATCGAGGCGCGGGCGGCCGACTCGGCAGTCAGCGGCGCAGCATGCACCTGATCCAGCACTTGCCCGGCCTTGCGCAGCAGTGCTTCGGCGGCGTGCAGTTCGATCTTCAGTTTGCCGATGTCGGCGATCACGTAGAGGTCATCGCTGGCGCGTTCGACCTTGGCGTCGATCCATGGCCGCGCGCGGGTTTTGACGAATTCGATGGCGTCGTCAATGGCACCACGGGCGATGCCGGCGTCGATGGCCGCCTGAATCAGTTGCGACACGGCGCCTTGAGTGTTGGGCTTCTCGTTGATCTTCCAGTTATCGACGACCAGGCTCGACTCGATGCGCACGTTGTTCAGCAGAATTGTGCCGCTGGCGGTGGTGCGCTGACCGAAGCCCGACCAGTCATCGACGATGCGCAGGCCCGGCGTGCCACGGCGGACGAAGGCCAGCACCTGCCTGCCGTCGTCATTGAGCGCCTTGACCGCCACCCAGTGCGCGAACAGCGCGCCGGTGGAGTAGAACTTCTGGCCGTTGATCACGTAATCATCGCCGTCGGCGGTGATGCGCGCTTTCAATTCCAGGGTGTTTCTGGTGCCGCGCTCTGGGCCGGCATTGCCGATGCGCCAACCTTCCAGAACGCTCTGGAACAGCTGTTTTTTCTGTTCTTCAGTGGCGCTGCCAAGCACCAGATTGATAATGCCGAACTGGTTCTGCGGGATCTGTCCCAGCGCCGGGTCGGCTGCTGAAATGATCGCGAACACTTCGGCCAACGTGACAAACGAAACCTGCGGGCCACCGTATTCACGCGGGATCGCAATGCTGCCCAGACCGCTGCGGGTGAACTGTTCGATTTCCGACCACGGCAGCTTGCGCTGGCGGTCACGTCTGGCAGCCTGCACACGGGCGACTTGCGCCAGCTCATGGGCGGCCTTGATGGCTTGGGCGTCGTTGCGCAGAACCTGCGCGGGCAACAACAACGGGGCGATGTCCAGATCCGACTGGACGTTTGCGTCTGCCAGACTGGACATCAGTGCCGCTCCTTGGCTGCACGCAATGCCCTGGCGATCTGCACTGGGGTGATTGTGTTCCGGACCATACTACCTACCTCACATCTCATGAAAAACGCCGCAAAAGTGCGGCGAACGAAAGAATGTCCGGTGGTCCGGTTCATATACCCTAAGCGTGTATAAATATTAAATAAACTAACTTTTAGGAATATGTATAGAAGGGCGTGTGGCCCGAATGGTTAATGGAGCGCTTGGCCCTCGAGCGCGGGCAAGTTGCCTGGCCACAAATGGTCAGAGCTCCTTCTTATGGGACTCAGCGGCCTTCAGCTCCTGGCGCAGCGGCACCTTCAAATAGGGATTGACGCAACCGATCTTCAACGTTCGCGGGGGTGCCCAGCGGGAGTTGTTGCCCACCCAGTCGAGGATGCAATACGTCACGTCCAGACGCAGATCCTCACCCCCCTCGACGATCACCGTTGCCGGCACCCAGACGTTGATCGGTTTGCCTACCTCTGCTGCGGTGATCCGTGGCAAGTCCATCCGCACATCGCCCCAGCGCAGGGTGATTTCATCGTCCTCGGCCATGTTCAGGTAGGGCTCGATGGTCAGAGGGACACCGCGTTTGATCTGATTCGGATTTACACCGTGACGGCGGATTGTGTCGGGCAGCGTGACCGGCGCCAGATGCTGATTTTCGTCACCGCACAATGGCGAAGGCTGGCCGCCGGGGCAGTCGAGCTTGACCTGCACCCGGGTTGCCGCCGACAGCGCTGGCCCCTGACCGACTTGCATGACCCGGTAGTGGATCCGCGCAGTGCCACTGGCAATGAAGCTCTCGGGGATCCTCAGACGGACGCTGGCCCCAACGTTTTCAACGGTCAATACCCGCGAGGCGACGTAGCAGTTGTTCCAGAACAGTTCGATCAGATCACCGGCGTCCATGCCGGGGTAGGGCAGGACATCGATCAGCAGATAAGCGGCAGCAGTCAGGTTGATGGCATTTTTTTGCGCGTGCGCCAGATTCGGCGCTGCGAGTTCGGGGGTATGCGAAGTGCGGGTCATCGGGTTCTCTCCTTGAAATCCTGCAGCGAAGTCCGTTTCTGAAAAAGCAAAAGACGTGAATGATCAGGCAATACAAACTTGAACTATTGTTCCGTCTGAATGCGGAGTGGAGTAACTAAGGTTCGTCGTGTGGTGACTAGATAAGAGTGCGCGGGAAGAGGTGTCAATAGAGTGAGTTAGTTATTCATTGAATTACAAGTTAATCAGAATTTTCCTACGCTACTCACGCATATGCCCTAGGTTTGCCGGCGAATTAGCCCACGGATAAGGGCGCTATTTGCCACTTTCAATGCGCGGCGCCTGCAAACCTTTTATTTGTTTGTTTTTGTTTTCAGGCAGGATTTACCTGTTACCGAACATATATGAAAATCGCGTGAATATAGGCCGGTTATTCAGGTCGAGAGAATTTTCAGGCGGGTGTAACCGCAACTTCCATCCATGGAAGTTGGCGGCTGACGCAATGCTCAGGCGTGATTCAGAAACTTGCTGAGAAACTGTCTGGTACGTTCTTCTTTCGGGTTGGCAAACAACGCCTTGGCTTCGCCTTGCTCGACGATTACACCCTTGTCGAAAAACACCACACGGTTGGCCACGTCGCGGGCAAAGCTCATTTCGTGGGTGACGATCACCATCGTGCGTTTTTCTTCGGCGAGGCCACGAATGGTCGCCAGCACTTCGCCTACCAGCTCCGGGTCGAGAGCCGAAGTCGGTTCATCGAAAAGGATCACTTCCGGTTCCATCGCCAGCGCCCGGGCAATCGCCACGCGCTGCTGCTGACCACCGGACAGACGGCGCGGATAAGCATCTTCCTTGCCCGCCAGACCGACCTTGGCCAGCAATTTCATGCCTAGTGCCACAGCTTCGACGTGGGGCATCTTCTTGACCACGACCGGGCCTTCGATGACGTTTTCCAGCGCCGTGCGATGTGGGAACAGGTTGAAGTTCTGGAACACGAAACCCACATGCTGGCGCAGGTTGCGCACCTGGCCTTGTTGCTGGCTCAGCGGACGGCTGGTATCGATTTCGATATCGCCGACCTTGATCCGGCCGCTGGTGGGTTGCTCAAGGAAGTTAAGGCAACGCAGGAACGTGGTCTTGCCCGAACCGCTGGGGCCGATGATCGCCACGACCTCGCCTTCCTTGACCTCAAGATCGATGCCCTTGAGAACCTCTTGACCCTTGAACTGCTTGGTCAGTTTTTCCACGACAATCATGGGGTCAGGACTCCTGGTCGTGCCGATTGGCCCGCTCTTCCAGCTTGTTCTGCAGGTGCGAGAGCACCGTGGCCAGAATCCAGTAGATCAGCGCGGCGGCAAGATACATGGTGAAGACTTCGAAAGTCCGGGCGGTAATCAGCTGCGCCTGACGGAACAGTTCCGGCACCTGAATGGTGGCGGCCAGTGCCGTGTCCTTGACCAGCGAAATGAAGCTGTTGCCCAGCGGCGGCAATGCCGTGCGCATGGCCTGCGGCAGGATGGCCCGGCGCAGGGTCTGCGCACGGGTCATGCCGATGCTCGCAGCGGCTTCCCACTGACCACGCTCGATCGAGCCGATCGCGGCGCGCAGGATTTCACAGGCGTAGGCGGCCATGTTCAGCGAGAAGCCGATTAGCGCCGCCGGCAGCGGATCCAGTTCCAGACCCAGTTGCGGCAAGCCGTAATAGATCACGAACAGTTGCACCAGCAACGGCGTGCCGCGAAAGAACGACACATAGATGCGGGCAATCCAGCTCACCAGTTTGAAGCGCGACAGACGCATCAACGCCAGGCCGAAGCCCAGCAGCAAGCCGAAGAACATGCCGCCCAGGCTGAGGATGACCGTGTAGTACGCGCCCTTGAGCAGAAAGGGCGCGGAGTCCAGAGCGAGTTGGAAAGCTTCTTCCATTATTTGGTGACGTCAGCGTTGAAGTATTTCTTGGAAAGCTTCTCAAGGGTGCCGTCGGCACGCAGTTCGTCGAGCGCCTTGTTCACCGCCGCCAGCAGCTCAGGCTCGCCTTTGCGCAGGGCGATACCGGATTCCTGACGGGAGAAGGCTTCACCGGCAGCGACGGTTTTCGGGGCTTTCTTGGCGTATTCAAGTGCGGCCAGACGGTCGATCAGGATGGCGTCGGTGCGGCCATTGTTCAGGTCGGCGAACTTGGTCGGATCATCGTCGTAGGTACGCACGTCGGCACCCGGCACGTTGGCGCGGACCCATTGCTCGTAGTTGGTGCCCAGGCCGACACCGACTTTTTTGCCGGACAGATCGGCGGCAGTCTTGATGTTCAACTTGGCTTCCTTGTCCTTCAGCACCAGCGCCTGAATCCCGGAAACGGTGTACGGCTCGGAGAAGTCATACTTCTTTTTGCGCTCGTCGGAGATGGTTACCTGATTGACCACGACGTCCAGACGCTTGGATTCCAGCGCGGCGAGAATGCCGTCCCATTTGGTCGGTTGAATCTTGGCTTTGACGCCCAGTTTCTGCGCCAGGGCTTCGGAGAGTTCGACTTCGAAACCGGACAGCTTGCCGTTCTCGTCAACAAAGCTGAACGGTGGGTAAGTGCCTTCCAGGCCGACGTTGATAACGCCTTTGTCCTTGATCTGTTTCAGTTGCTCACCGGCGGTAGCCTGGCCGATCAGGCCGGCGCTCAGTGCAAGGCCCAGCGAACCTACCAGCAGAGTGCGACGTAGTGCGGAAAAATTCATGACAAGCCCCTGTGTTTTCTTATGGAAGACGCTTAAGGAAAGTTGACGAATCCGGGAGTTGGACGACAGCGCTATCCTGCCTTAAAGCAGCTTATGCGTCTTGCCCGAAATTCGCCTGCGGCGAGACTATAAGATGTCTGCTTTAGACTTGAAAATACTTAATATTTGAAATGTTATTCCTTTATGGAATATTCGCTGTTCACGAAAAAGATCGCAGCCTGCGGCAGTTCCTTCATTTGAAACGCGCACTCCTGTAGGAGCTGCCGCAGGCTGCGATCTTTTGATCTACCGGTTACAGAAAATCCCTGTAGGCAAACAACG
>NZ_QAIK01000184.1 GCF_003061005.1 Pseudomonas sp. HMWF021
CTCTGCGCCGGGCTGCTGTGGTCGGCCGGTCTGTGCTTTGCAGCGAGTCACGGCGGCAAGTTGCTGGGTGACAAGCTGCTGCGCTACTCCTACATGGCATCGGCGGCGATCTTCTGCTATTTCGCGGTTTACGTGATCGTATCCGGTTATAACGAGTTCGTTGGCTCCGGGGCTGCCGACCAGTTGCACGCCTTGTGACATTGCGAATCGGGTTTGGCTTCTATACTCAGCAGCCGAACCCCTCTTTTTGTTCCAGGAGTCGAGTCATGGATGAGCAAAAACGCGTCGAAGTGGCTGAACCTCGCTTCGAACATGGACACTTCCTGCTGATCGCAGGTTTTCGTGGTCGATTTACCCAGGACACTGCCAAGGACATCCCCGCACTGTGGGAAAAGTTCTTGCCGCATCTGGGAAAGATTCAGGGACAAAAAAACGAAGTGACCTACGGCGTCTGCAGCAATTTTGATGGCCAGGGTGGCTTCGATTACATCGCCGGGGTGGAAATCAGCAAGCTCGATGACCTGGACCAGAAGGTCTACCAGTGGGTCGAAGTGCTGCCCCGGCAATACGCCGTGTTCGAGCACAAGGGACCGCTCGATCAGCTGCCGCAGACCCTGCAATACATCTACAAGACCTGGCTGCCGACCTCCCACTACGTGGAGCTCAATGCCCCGGAACTGGAACGCTACAGCGCCGATTTCAATCCGCGACTGCACACCGGCAAACTGGAAATATGCGTGCCGGTCGATACCAAGGCCTGAGTCAACCAGCATGAGGCGGATCACTGATCCGCCTCATGCCGTTCAACCGCGCTTGCCCTTGGACACCCGTCGCGCCCGCAACAGGTCGATGCCCAAGGTGATAAAGCCGAACGTACTGATGCCCAACACCATCAACAGGCCGATTTCAACGCTGCTCATAAGCGGTTTCCCCCAAGGGTGATCAGAGACACCCCTGAGAAATAGCCCGCCCCGAACCCGAAGAAAAGCGCTTATACGCAAGCTTTACGCCGCCCGCGCAGATCGATATGCATGCCTTATTCCTTTATGCTTTCGGCACTTTCTTCTGCTGATTTCCGAGCTGCCATGAACACCGTCATCCGCAACGTCACCGCCGCCGACCTGGACCGCTGCTACGCCATCGAAACCGTGGCCTACGAAGGCGACGAAGCCGCCACCCGCGAGAAGATCGCCACGCGCATCGCCACCTGGCCGGACGGCTTCATCGTCGCTGAGGTGGACGGTGTGGTCGCCGGTTTTATCAACTCGGGTGCGGCGTTTGAGGTGCAGATGTCGGACGAGGCGTTCAAGGAACTGATCGGCCACGACCCGCAAGGGCCGAACGTGGTGATCATGTCGGTAGTGGTGCACCCGGACTACCAGGGCCAGGGTCTGGCCAAACGCCTGATGGCCGAGTTCATCGAGCGCATGCGCGGGCTGGATAAAGCGACGATTCATCTGATGTGCAAGGAACAGCACATTCCGCTGTATGCCGGTTTCGGCTTTGCCTACATCAAACCGTCGGAGTCCGACCACGGCGGCATGGCGTGGCACGAGATGATCCTCACCCTCTGAACCTGACTCAAACTCCCCTGTAGGAGCTGCCGAAGGCTGCGATCTTTTGATCTTGATCTTCTCAACAGCAAGATCAAAAGATCGCAGCCTTCGGCAGCTCCTACAAAGGGTTTGGGGGTGGGTCAGTAGAGGGTGTCGATTACCCGTTTTGGCGCTTCACGGTCGTAGGTCTCGGCATCGAATTGCCCGTCGTTCAGGCGCTTGTGGAAGGCGCCGGCAGAGGGCAGGGCCGAGCGTGGCAGGTGCGTTTCGGGGTTCCACGCATCCGAACGCACAAACGCTTTCGAACAGTGGAAAAACGCCGCTTCCACCGTCACCAGCAACACGGTTTTCGCCGGTTTGCCGTTTACCGCAAAGCTCTCCAGCAGTCCCGGTTCAGCGCTGATTTGCGCGGTGCCGTTGACCCGTAATGTCTCGCCGATCCCCGGAATGATGAACAACAGCGACACCCGTGGATCCTGCAGCACATTGCGCAGGGTATCGATGCGGTTGTTGCCCGGGCGATCCGGCAGGGCCAGGGTGTTGCGGTCGATGATCCGCACGAACCCCGGCGCATCGCCACGGGGCGAATTGTCCAGGCCGTCGGCGCCCACCGAGCTGACGATCACCAGCGGCGAGACCCGCACCATCGCCTGATAATCCTCGTTGAGAAAACCGATCTGCTTACGCACCGCGCGGTCGTGGGGCAGGCCGTAAATAGCTTCCAGTGCTTCGATTGAATCGATCATCTTCTCTCCCTCGATGATTTCAGAAAAACAGCCCCATGCGCCGCTCGTAACCGATCCGGCCCTTGTACGCTTCGCCGCTGTCGACAAAACCGTATTGGGCGTACAGCGCAATCGCCGCGTCGTTATCAGCGTCCACCGACAGTTCCAGCCCTTTGATTTCCGGCCACGCTTCACGCGCCACGGCGGGCAGCGCCTGCAGGCAGGCCTTGCCGTAACCCTTGCCCTGCGCGCGGTGATCGACCTGCAAGGCGTGCAGGGTGGCGCTGTGTTCATCGGCCCAGGCCGGCAACACCGGTGGGCGCTTGAGCAGCAGAAAAGCCACCGGCACCTGATCGGCCAGCAGCGCGAAGCCCTTCACGCCGGGGCCGGGTCTGGACAGCAGCGTGTGCAGCGCGCCGTGAATGTCACCGGAGAATTTGATCTGCTCGGGATGGATCTCAATCGCCTCGACCTGCTGGCGCTGCAAGGCGTTCAGGCTGTCGTACGGCACGAGTTGGGCTGACACGGGAATTTCCTTTTTCCTACAAAGATGAGCCTCGGATTCTAGCGAGTTTGTCTTCGGCGGAAATTATTTGTTTCGTCTGTCGATTGGCTCGTTGGCCGGACGACTAAGGGTGTCTTCACCACAAAAAACACGGAGAACACCATGAGCGCACAGACTGAAATCCAGACCCTGATCAACACCTACCGCGACGCGGTGATGACCAAGAACGTTGACAAGGTGATGACGTTGTACACCGACGATATCGTCTCCTTCGATGCGATCAAGGCCCTGCAATTCAAGGGCAAAGCGGCCTACCGTGCACATTGGGAAGCCTGCATGGAGATGTGTTCCGGCCCGCACGTTTTCGAGTTTCACGAGATCGCCATCGAGACCGCCGACAACCTCGCCTTCGCCCACTGGGTAACGCATTGCGGCGGCACCAACGACAAGGGCGAAACCCAGAGCTGCTGGATGCGCGCCACCGCGTGCTATCGGCAGGTCGGCGGGACGTGGAAAATCGCCCACGAGCACTGGTCGGCACCGTTCGATCCGATGAGCGGCGCCACGCTGTTCGATGTACAACCCTGATCTTCAGCCATAGTTGATCCGTTCGAATCAGGAGAAAACCATGAAGTATCTATGCCTGGTCTACAGCGACGAGCGCTTGCTGCACACGTCGCCCGACAGCCCGGAAGACGCCGAGTGCTGGGCCTATGCCGAGTCAATTCAGGGCAGCGGGCGGATGGTCGCGGCCGAAGCGCTGGAGTCGGTACAGACCGCCACCACGGTGCGCATGCGCAACGGCAAGCTGTCGATCACTGATGGTCCGTTCGCTGAAACCAAGGAGCAACTGGCCGGGTTTTACCTGATCGATGCCAAGGATCTGAACGAAGCGATCCAGGTCGCCGGCCACATTCCGGCGGCCCGGGTCGGCAGCGTCGAAGTGCGTCCGGTGCGGCAGTTGAATGTCTGAGGTCAGGGCGCGGGTCGAGCAGGTCTATCGCGAAGACTCGCGGCGGATCCTGGCGACGCTGATTCGCCTGCTCGGCGATTTCGACCTCGCCGAAGAAGCCTTGCACGAGGCGTTCTTCGTCGCGGTCGAGCGCTGGCAGCGCGACGGCGTGCCTGACAACCCGCGCACCTGGCTGGTGTCCACCGGGCGCTTCAAGGCCATTGATGTGTTGCGCCGCCGGGCCCGTTTCAAGGCCTCGCAGCCGCTGTTGCGGGCGCAGCTCGAAGAACTGGAACAGGCCGACTGGAGTGGCGAAGACGTGGAAGACGACCGTCTGCGGCTGATCTTCACCTGCTGTCACCCGGCGCTGGCGGCGGATGCGCAGGTGCCGCTGACCCTGCGGGAAGTCTGCGACCTGACCACCGAGGAAATCGCCCGGGCGTTTCTTTCCGCACCGGCGGCGATTGCCCAGCGCATCGTGCGGGCCAAGGCCAAGATCCGCGATGCGAAAATCCCTTATCAGGTGCCGAGCCTGAACGAGTTGCCGGAGCGCCTCGACAGTGTGTTGCGGGTGATTTATCTGGTGTTCAACGAAGGCTATTCGGCGTCGATGGGCACCGAGTTGATTCGTGAAGACCTGACCCGCGAGGCGATCAGGCTCGGGCGTTTGCTCATGGAATTGCTGCCGGAGCCGGAAGTCATGGGCCTGCTGGCGTTGATGCTGCTGCATGAGTCGCGGCGACCGGCGCGGACCTCCGCGCAAGGGGAGTTGATCCTGCTCGACGATCAGGACCGCTCGCGCTGGGATGCCGGGTTGATCGCCGAGGGTTGTGCGCTGATCGAACGTGCGCTGAGCACGCGGCGTTTCGGGCCTTATTGTCTGCAAGCGGCGATTGCAGCGGTGCATGCCGAGGCGCCATCAGCGGCGGATACGGATTGGCAGCAGATCGTTGGCCTGTACGACGTGCTGTTGCGCGCGGTGCCGTCGCCGGTGATCGAGTTGAACCGTGCAGTGGCGGTGGCCAAGCGCGACGGAGCGTTGGCGGGATTGGCGCTGATCGAAGGGATTCTTGATCGCGGCGAATTGCAGGATTACCACCTCGCGCATTCGGCGCGGGCGGAGTTTTGTCGGCAACTGGGTCGGGTGGAGCAGGCGAGGGCGGCGTACCTGCGAGCACTGGAACTGACCCGGCAGGAGCCGGAGCGGCGGTTTATCGAGGCGCGGCTGACGCAATTGGATTGATCTGAAATCTTCGGTGGCAGTGCCGACCCCTTCGCGGGCAAGCCCGCTCCCACAGTGTCCGTGGTGTACACAAAACCTGTGACCACCGCAGATCCCTGTGGGAGCGGGCTCGCCCGCGAAGAGGTCAGTCCAGCCCCCAGCAAACCATCAGGCCTGCTGCCGGGTCGCTGCCCGCACACAAAATCTGTGACCACCGCAGATCCCTGTGGGAGCGGGCTTGCCCGCGAAGAGGCCAGCCCAGCCCCCATCAAACCATCAGGCCTGCTGCCACATTGCTGCCCGCACACAAATCTGTGACCACCGCAGAACCCTGTGGGAGCGGGCTTGCCCGCGAAGAGGCCAGCCCAGCCCCCATCAAACCATCAGGCCTGCTGCCACATTGCTGCCCGCACACAAATCTGTGACCACCGCAGAACCCTGTGGGAGCGGGCTCGCCCGCGAAGAGGTCAGTCCAGCCCCCAGCAAACCATCAGGCCTGCTGCCGGGTCGCTGCCCGCACACAAAATCTGTGACCACCGCAGAACCCTGTGGGAGCGGGCTTGCCCGCGAAGAGGCCAGCCCAGCCCCCATCAAACCATCAGGCCTGCTGCCGGGACGCTGCCCGCACACAAAATCTGTGACCACCGCAGAACCCTGTGGGAGCGGGCTTGCCCGCGAAGAGGCCAGTCCCGCCACCAGCAAACTATCAGGCCTGCTGCCGGGTCGCTGCCCGCACACAAAATCTGTGACCACCGCAGAACCCTGTGGGAG
>NZ_QAIK01000185.1 GCF_003061005.1 Pseudomonas sp. HMWF021
AATCATCGCCGGTCTGGGTGCCGGACGTGCACTCTACGTCCAAGTACAAAGCGAAAAAGTCTGACACCTGTAGGAGCTGCGGCACGCTGCGATCTTTTGATGTTGATCTTTAAATCCTGAAGATCAAAAGATCGCAGCGTGCCGCAGCTCCTACAGGATTTTTGTGCTGCGGGTATTCGGTGCGCGAATGCCGATAGTGTTTCCGGCGTTTGCAGCTTATCGTGCTGGCAATCTTTCCAACTCCCGGAGTCTGCCCATGAGCGAAGCCCACGCCGCGTTGATCACCCGCTTCTACCAGGCCTTCCAGCGTCTGGATGCCGAGGCCATGGCCGCCTGCTACACCGATGACGTGGTGTTCAGTGACCCGGCCTTCGGCGAGTTGCGCGGGCGCGATGCCGGCGACATGTGGCGCATGCTCACCACCCGCGCCAAGGACTTTTCCCTGACTTTCGACAATGTCCGCGCCGATGAGCGTAGCGGCGGTGCGCACTGGGTGGCGACGTATCTGTTCAGCCAGACCGGCAACGTGGTGATCAACGATATTCAGGCGCGCTTCGTCTTTCGCGACGGCAAGATCTGCGAGCACCATGATCACTTCGACCTGTGGCGCTGGTCGCGTCAGGCGTTGGGGTTCAAAGGCCTGCTGCTGGGCTGGACGCCACTGGTGCGCAACGCGGTTCGCGCGCAGGCGTTGAAAGGGCTGAAGGCATTTCAGGCCGGTCGCTGATAAGATCGCGGCCTGTTTCCTGCACACCTTGATCCCGAAGTGACCAGCCTTAGCGAAAAAACCGTTGAAGTCGTCGAGCCAGTGAGCAAATCCTGGTTCGTCTACCTCGTGCGCGCAGCCAATGGTTCGCTGTACTGCGGGATCAGCGACGATCCGGTGCGCCGCTTCGCCAAGCATCAAAGCGGCAAGGGCGCGCGCTTCTTCCTGTCCAGCCCGGCGATGGCACTGGTCTATACCGAGCGTTGTCGCGACAAGAGCGATGCGCTGCGTCAGGAACGGCTGATCAAAAAGCTGCGCAAAAGCGCCAAGGAGTGCCTGGTCGCGTCTTATCAATCTGACTGATCGGTTCCCATCAGTTCTGGTGCCTTGTTAACAGTTAGTTGTAAATTTCATTAGGTAAATCAAAAGGTTGAGTAGGCTGATATTTTTTGATTTTTGTGAAGGATGAAATATTAAATCTTTCCAATGTGGATGAGTGGTTCTACAAAACTCACCGACATATTGATTTGGTACGACGCTCAGCCCCGAATGATCTACCTCCATGACTTGCGCGAAGGAGTTGGAGACCGCAAACGGACTCCGCAAAGACTGGACTGAATGGTGTGCCTTTGTCACAGTTCTAGACCGGAAGTACACCTTCGCTAAGACGGAAATATCTCAGGTCGCCCGGGAGTATTTATGAGGATTACACAGCGCACTTTGTCCCCACCAAATGTCTTTCACTGCCAGATAGTTATAGTAATTCCTGAAACCTACGCTAGCGACTGTTCTCAATTGGTCGATATCCTTTTTAAGCAAGATCTCCAAATTTTCTAGGCTCTGCGCTTCATTTTCTTTCGAGCGAGCATTGGAAATAACTAGGTTAAGGTAATCCATGTGTTCGTCTAACTCTTCGACTTTAATTCCGCCGAAACCCGCGGACATGTAGTTGTCTCGAAATGAACTAAACGGATACAAGTTGTTTTTACGTTCATCAGTACGCCCCAGAAATTCGATTAAAGCTTTGGCTCTCAGCTCATCCGCCTTGGCTTCAATCATTTGATGTCGCACATTTTTGAGCTCCATTTGAGTTACCAATAGCATATCTTCTGCAAGCTTTATTTGAGCGCAAATAGTGTTTGAATCAAGCGATGGTATCTTAAGCATCTTGCATATCCATGGTTGGTTTGAAAATATTTGTAAGTTAATTATATGGGCGAGTATGTGGAAAATTTAACATCAATGTCTCTTTTGATTCTCTCGCCATCGATAGTGGAGTACATGTGGTATTTGATGGCGATATGTTGTTTAATTGGTCTAAAGTTTTATCGCATAGTTAATGCGTAAATTATCGCAGCTGCGCCGCCAATATAAAAGAGTGGTTTTATTATGGTGATTATCTTTACAGCAAGGTCAACAAGGTCGTGGCCAAAGTAGTGGTTACGATCATCGTGAGGTATAGGCGCAACGTCCAATGTCAACGTTTCCGTCCAAAATCTATTGTAGAACGAAGAATCTTCATAGTCTTCAAAATATAAAGAATGTCCGCCTTTATAGTAACGATTCATAAACTTCCGTGAGTGTTGAGTTCTGAATCCCACTCTGCCAGCGTCTCCCGTGCCCCAGAGAAGCAACCTAGAAGATAATAGAACTGCATCGTTAATACCGCATTCATTTATAGTTATTTTTGAACATCTTAATATGGGGCTAATGTCAGTATCATGAGGTAGGGGACTCCCGCACATTATGACGCACTTTACTACTTCGGCCGTTTTAATTTTTTTTAGCGCTTCCAGCAAGACATATGTACCAAAGCTATGAGCGACGATATATACATGTTTGCCTGGATTGGCTTCTAAAGCCGATATTACCTGTTGTGATGCTTGCTTTGCTTTTCGATTTCTTAAATATGGTATCGCAAAAGAAACAATGTCATAAAATCCATATTTTACATCTACAAACTCAAAATCCCTGGAATAGGCTTGCATTGAACTGCCCAAAGCTTCTTGCCATTTTCCGAAAGTTCTGATGCCATGAATTGTAATTAACAGTCTGTCTACTTCGTGACGAACAATTTTTCTTTTGGCACCTATAAGGCTTTGTATCTGCTCCCCTAAAGTATCCAGCCAATCAATGTTAGATACTGAACCATCTAAAACAACTATGGCGTTCTTTTGAAACTCTCCTTGATGCTTTTGTAGGTACTCGATATCCGCGGTGAGTCCTACTGTTAGAGACGGTCGAATATACTTTTTATTCGGATCGCATATGTCTGAGAGAAGCTTTGTACTATTCACCGCCGATGGGGTGCCTTTGAGCTTTTTCGGTAACAGAACGTCTAGTACAAGAAGGTCGAAATGTTCAAGTAGCGCTTGACGTGCCAAATCCGAAGATTCGCAGACTTTAATATAGAGCGAGCCTGGAGGATGGGCCTTTTCTATGGAGTCTACGATCAATTCAACTCTTGTTTCGCTGTCGTCAACAATCAAAATTTTTATCAATTTATAAGCGCTCTATGATCCCTGAAAGCTTTTCTTTCCACACTGAGTTTGTTGAATCAAAAAAAACTATCCCTTTATAATGTTCACCCATAACTGCTAGTAAGTCATTGATTTCATCAATGTTAAGGTTTTTTGTTTCGTCACTAAAGTCTGTATAGCCTGTTAGTACAGCAAAGGGACTCAGGCGATTAAGTTTCTTTAATCTAGTGACGATGTCTTTTCCTGCCAAAGTCCTAAAACGGCCGCCCCTATCTGTATCTGTCCGGTCAAATGTCGGCATGCTCATATCTAAGACTATAAAATCGAACTGTCGCTCAGTAGCAATAGCAAGGCCGCTGTTATAAGAGGCTGCCTCAGATATCTCGACTTCAAACTCTTGTGTAAGATAATCAAATATCTTTTCTCTCTTCAGGTGGTTGTCTTCTATTATTAAAACTTTCATGATTCAGCTCCACTACTGCGTAGAATTTATTGTCATCTATATTGATATCGAACGAAAATCCTGAGGAGGAATTGTGAAGGAGGTTGTATATTTTATAAAGTCCACTACCACCTTCTTCTCTACTTAGATTAGAGTTTTTTTCGTTCCAGGTCGACCTGTGTTTGGTCATGAACTCATTTCTATCACCAAATGTTTCCGGCTCTATAAGGTTTGTTATTTGTATGATTTCCTTATTTTCCTCAGAGTAGCAGTCGATACTCACAATAGAGTTTGATTTACGATACTTTACTGCGTTTTCAATTGCAGTGAATAGTGCAATAAAAAGTGATCGGCTTTCGCGATAGTTTAAGGTAAGTTCTTTTCTCGGTTGGTTGAAATTAATTTGTGCTCCTTTATGGCTGTAAATTGATTTAAAAGAAGTCACCGATGCGTCAACGACTACTGCCAATTTTTCAAGAGTGTTTGCTCCGTCTGCTCCTACGAATCGAAACCAATTAAGAACTAATTCTATTTCTTTGCTGAAGTTGGATCTGCAATTCTTAATCTCTTGCATCAATTCGCCCATAGGGGCGCCAGCCTTGGTAAAGGTTATGTTGTTTTCAAGGAGCTGTATTTCATTAAGTATTTGTGGGTGAAGAGTATCATTAATTAACGTTTGCGCCTTTTTTGCATGCTCAGCAGACAGCTCCCACATGAAGTCAATCAAAGCATTAAAGAAGCTTTCAAAGTTGCTGTGCGCATCAATTAGCTTAGAGATCTCGACTAGGCGGTGATAGTACGCCGAGAAATCAAAGATATATTCGTCGATTCCGAAGCCATCAACTGTTACTCTGAAAAAATTGTTTGTTTTCTTAAGTATTGTATCTATGTTTCTTGAGAAATCTTTAAAATGCTGATCAACTTCATCCTTGATAGGCGTTGATAAGTAGGAGTATTTGTCATCCCAAAAAATATTGGGCAAGTATTCGCCGTTTTTTTCCACCGTAATCAAGTGTGCTTTTTCGAAGCATGCTCTAAGTTGTGTAATGAATACAGTGTGTCTGATTTCTGCACTGAGATATTTATCAAGACCGTAATTTTCATTTAAGGCAAAGTCTCTGGCGGTATTGTTAAATATCTTATATAAAATGCTTGTTTTTTCGTTGGACGTAACTGCCCTGGGCAGGCCAGAATTGTCAGCTGTGATTTCTAGAATATCAGCAGAGTGTCTGTTGATATCTTCTTTTAGGTTTATAGGGTCAAGTACCGTGCCCCCTTCTATAGACTTCGCTTGTTCAAAAAGAGTTTTGTATGATTGTTTTCTGTGCGTCTCTAGCGCTTGTACATCTACAAAAAGTTTACCAGTTTCAATTTTTGCTCTCAGTTTGTCTGAGAATAAAGTTTCAAGGACTTTGTCCTTCTCCAATTTGAGTTCTTCACTATCGCTGGGGAAAGTTAGAATTAATTTATCTAATATGGCCACTCGTTCATGAATGACTTCATCATTATTTTTGTAAGCGCCGACATTGTCTAGCTGAGATGATATGCAAATATTTCTTAGGTAGTAAGCTTCGTTCTTGTCTATGTTATTTTTATGGAATAAGTCAGTCGGTTTGTGCGTGCTGTTCGCATCTAATAGGTCAACGAATAACTCGGACTTTATCTCATCGTATGCTCCATTTATCTCTTTGCCGTAAATGTCCAGTATTATCAGGCATGAGATCATAGTCGCATTGTCAGATTTTTCTAAGTCAGAAACCTCTCTGCAGATTACATTCATAGGGAGATGATAAAAGGAAAATTTGTTTAAAAAATAGTTGTCGATGGCGAAGTTTATTAGCTTCATCCAACTCTTGGTGTTTTTATATTGTCTCGACTGAACCTTAAGGAAGTCTGATAAAATTGGGAACTGCGTGCGATCTAGGTCTTTGACTGAATGCGCGTCGTGTTGGTGCCTGATTGTCCTTTCAATAGGAATTTGGTCTGCGCGTGAGTCAAGTACCACTTGTAGCGTGTGATTCTGAGAATTTGCTTTAGGCGTATTGAAAGGTCCTAGCGCGCGTGTATCCTTTCTACTCAGCTCTATCACGGAGCTATCAACAATCTCCTCTAGTACGCACGAAAGATGGAACATTAACGACTTTGACCACAATTCATTTCGGAATTTAACGCACATCTTATGTAGATATTCAATCCGCTCATCGCTATTCGGTTCAAGCATAAGGATGCTTGCAAAGCTATTAGATAGATGATCGTATAAGGTTTTCTCGGAGCGGTCATTGTTGTAAAGCTTTGATCTCGCAAAAATCTCTATTAGTCCAACAGGTAGCTGTGATCTTTGATTTACAAGATCGACTACTGAATTGATTACATTGTCGTAAGCACCGTGAGTGTAGTCATCCACTATTTTAAGTATTTTTGGATGCAGTTGGTCGTCTGAAGTTGAACTATTATCTACTAGACTTTTGAGTTCTCCATCATCGAGAAAATCAGCAAGTTGTCGAATCTTTTCTATAAGGAATGTGTCAATAGTGCCATCTTTTAAATAAATTTCTGATATTATTGTTTTGAAAAGTATATATTGATCAATTACTGATTCCATCCGGTAAAGGTATAGTTGATCTAGCGTCAGCCTTCTATCTGGGTCGAACGAGATAGGTAGTTGCATGCACGAAATAACAGCGCCATATTCTATGGCGCTTTGAATGCCCGAGGCTCGGTACTCATTGAGTTGTGAATCTAAAATTCCCGCAAAAACTCCAATAGAACTGCTTTCGGACATGAGCAGAATTTCTTTAATTCTGCTGGAGACATCATGGTTGGGAAAGCTATCTTTGATGTTTTGGATGTACTCTTTAACAGATTCCCTGTTTAATTCTTTTAAAATGTGTACTTTGTTTTCTATTGCCCACCAACTGATACTAATGGAGTCAACTGTATTCAGGTGGTCCAGTGCGTTATTTGCATTTCCCGCTAGCAGTTCAGCATTAAAGTTAATGCGTGCTTCGTTAAAGCTTTTAAGTTGTGTAGCGCATCTATGAAATAAGCCTAAAGCCCAATAAATATAGTTCTCTTGAGAAACAAAATTTTTGACACTTACTATGTGGTAGTGATTCTTGCTTTCGTAAATTGGGACTAACATCGATGGCAGTTGTTTGTTCTTGGCGAGCTCTAGAATCTGATCAAGTCTGCGGGCGTCACTAAGTTTTTTGAGTTGAGTTACAATTCTGTACCCAACGTTAGCCATTGTTTCGCCATGCCGCCTCATGTAGATGTTAGGGTCGCTTGATATCCTTGTTCGGGATTTTATTTTAACTTTTTTCTTAGCCAATTTATAAGCGTCCCTAGATCATATACAAGTTGTGAAGGATGTATACTTAAGACAAAATTTTTGTCGATAGTGAATTTTTCTTTTCTGAACTTCTGCAAATGCAGATCTCAGTTTGGTATCCATTGCAGCAATCACGCCTACTCTTAGATTACACCCAAATGGCCTTGATGGCACATTGATGTTGTGGCTTGAGCGTCGGGTGTGGCCAATGGCAGCAGTAGATCCTGATCTGAGATCTGAACTGCGGACTGTGCCTTGTCCATAGGTTCCTTACCACAAAGGCGTAACGCATAACCTACAAAGCTGGGTGACGATAGCGTGATATGAGTTACTAGGGTTTTGAACACCTATGCCTCGTGGTACTCCCAGTGCATGTCAAGATAACGGTTGCAGCAGGTGATTAGCGCGATTCTAGGGCCTTTAGACGTGCCAATCCTTGCTTGATATAGCCTGCATTTTCACCAATGGTCTCAAGTGATGCCCGCACGTTCTCACCGACGTCTCCTGGCTGTCGTTGCTCCACCCATAGGGTTAGTTCCATGAGAGCCGCTTCTAGTGCGAGTTGATTGTGATAAATCCTTTCTAAAACGTCGGTCAGTGAGTATTCGCTGTGCATGCTATCGATTCCATTCAGGCAGAGGAGGGGGGCAATCCGAGTCCGATTTCACCAGATTAGAGCAAATTATTTTCGAATTTGCATCACGTCAAACGACGCATCTATGGCGGAGGTTTTGAGTTATTTTAATAATGTCTATAAAAAACAATTGGTTGCCCCAGCTGGAGCAGTGTCTCACTCAGTCGTGGATGTACCGTGCATGAGTACGCTGAGCGTACTGACTATTGCTTGAAGTGAATTGGAAGGTTTCTTTGGACTCCAGGGTGTTAGCCGCAGGGCCTAGATGCAGAAAAGTACGATGCAGACTTGTGTCATGGACGGAGTGCGCACGTCCGATCGAATTAACGGAATATCAGTTAAAGGAACTGTGAATTGACTATTTTGGATGTTTTTTGAAAAGGCTACAGGTTTACGTATACTGTGTATTGATTTTCAATATTAAAATTGGATTTAACATATTTTGGATTTTGTTGCTTTTCTTTGCTTTAGCAAGGAGGTGATGTGTGAAGTATGAGTTCGGATTTTTTTCAGTTTCGATGGTTACACGCAGATTGGAAGTTCTGCGCGAAATTAGTATTGAGGTAGGAGGTTTATGGATCGATAAGGCTGTAGATCCTAGAGGTTATTCCTCTTTGGCTGAGGAGGGAGACTTTAGTTTTTGTTGGGGTCCCTCCAACTTTTTAAGAATGTCGGCTAACGCACTTGAGGGGAGGGGTGGAGATGATTTTGTAGAGGAGGTAAAAAGACTATATTTAAAGGTTTTGAGATTTAATGGTGAGGCGGAAATTTATAAATATTTGGATGGGTTTTTGGTTGGCAGTAAAGTTGAGGTAAAAGATTCGATAAAGTTTTATATAGTAAGGTCGCGAAGTATAATCTGCCCGCTACAGCGAGCTGCTTATATTTATATTTTGCTTAATGAGCGGCTGAAAGATATTCCTTTGGGATGGGTTTTAGCAAGTTTGTATTCGGCGCTAATTCTTATCCAGGGGGGAGAGTTTCCCGCAACACTTTTTTGTGGGAAATTTCAATCGCAATTAGTGCAATCAGTCTCAGATAAATATTGCCCTTCTTTCTATGATTATTTTTCACTTTATGTTCAAGCAGCCATTGTGGTTTTAGGTTGTAATCCAAAAGTTATAAATGAAATTGAAAGCTCGCTTTTAAGGCGCACTATGCATGTGTTCGGCAATCGAGAGCTAGCGGATCGCTGGTTGAGCAAGCCTTCAATAAAATATGGTGGTTTACCCCCACGTGTAGCGGTGATATCTGGTTATGAATTGGAGGTTTTTGAGAACTTGGTTAAGATTGAGAGTGGTTTCTGGGGGTAATGTCTGTCTCAGGACTATGCCTGCTGTATGAAACTCCAAACTGTCTTTAAGGTTTCCGTGGTGCTTCAAAAATGGTAGTTCGTATGCAAAAGGTATTTCCATGCGTGGTTGAAGGGAGTCAAGTAGAGGTGCTTCTAAGTTTTAGATTTACAACTGTAAGGTCCGTCATCTTTTCTTTAAGGGCGCGATTCTCGTCCAATAAAACTTCATTTATGGATGCGAGAAGAGCGACCTTCGTCCGCAATTCTTTAATCTCATTGCGGTAGTTGGCGGATTTCTCGCGTTCAGCAATCAGGTCTCGCTGCTTTACATTTTGCATAGATTCACTGGTGTTGCTCTGGGCTTCACGAATGGCTTCGGCGATGCCTGGATAATAGTTGTGGATCAAAGCTGCGGATACTCCCGCCTCGCGAGCAACTGCGGCAATAGTTACCTTGGTTTCATTAATACGCGAACGGCCCTTTCGAATACGCAGGAGGGCGAGTTTAAGATCTTTCTCGCGATCCTCTGCCTGTTTGTGTTTTGCGGAATAAGTTTTGGGTTTCATATAATTAATAATTCCGGTTTTATTCCCAGATGAATGAGCACGTCACGGCAGCGATTTAGGTCGCGCTCAACTCGGAGGCGCCCGCTCTCACCAATATTCTGACAATGCAGCAGCTCTTTAAGATCATCGTAGAGTCGCTGATAAATTACTGCATGACGTGGCTCGATTACGGCGTTGTTGCAGTTCGCACATCGTGTTCGCTCAAGAGTATTGCCTATGCATCCGTCATTGTCCGCGGTGCAATAAGCGTGGCCGTTGCTTCGAATCGCGGTGCTCTCGGCAATGGACTTCACCATTGAGGCGCGATCCTTATAAATCAATAGATTTTTCGGCTCTCGACGCCATTGCACTATAGAGCGGCCGTAGTTTCCCGCTAGGGTGGTATTTTCTAGCCAGTTGTTTACGACGCCTAGTTTTATATCCTCGATCTCAGCTTGGACGTCTGCGTAAAGCTCAAGATCTAACTGTTGTCCGCAACTGTCGTCATAGGCATAGCCCAAGGTCATGTCCAGTGTCCAGTGCGCGAAATGCTCTTTGAGGTAACGTAAGTCGCCGAAGCGGCTGTGCGCAGCGTAGTTGGCGAATTTGCGGCGAAATTGGTGGCTAGCGAGATCCCAGCTCAGTCCGCAATCCTTGGCAAATTTTTTGAGATTCATCCCTAGGGCCACATTTGTTAGCGTTCTCACTTGATTGCCCAAGCTGTGATGTTCACTAAGAAAGAGCGCATGGCGATGCTTTTGTGCCTCGGTTATTTGCGGGTCACGAGGGTTTGCACGCCGCCTCTGCAGAATTTCGGTTACGATAGCGGTCTGATAAGGTGCGCACCATCGCTCCATCATGCGCAACGCGCGCACAGCGGCTTCCGGTATCATCCAGTTATGGATTCCGACATATGTTTTTTCCGACCGTGATCGCATCCAGTGATAGATATTGCCATCATCGTCTTGAGTGCGGTGGGAGGCCCCGAGTTGGAGATTCGTCAACTCATGTTGGCGGCAGCCTGATGTACTAGCCAGAACTATGTAGCATGCCGTTCGCAGATCGATCAGCGCTCTGTTCAATGACCTTAGGCCACCTTCCCAGCCCAGTATCTTTAGACGGCGGTTCTTAGCTTGATTGATGGACGCGATTGATTGTGATTGTCGTCGTAACGCGACCTCATAAAGCGTGTCACGGAGTTCAAGCAGCTGCTTGCCATTCTCAATTTTTTCGTAGGCCCGCTTGAATAGAGTGCAGAACACATCGTCTGGAATTAGAGGGGTCAAGCCTCCCTGTGAACTACCGATAAGCCCCGCAATTTGTTTCGCGGAGGTATCGGGCCATGGGTGTTCCAGCATCCTGTCGTTTGTGTACTGGCTTAGTTCATAGAGCGCCTCAACTGCGACGAAACGTGCTTGAAGCGCACGCGCCGATAGGGGCTTACATGTGGATCCTCTTGTTTGAAACTGCGCTTTGCTGGCAGTCACATAGGATGCGCATATAAGGGTGGGCACCGCTCCAAAATGTTCGATTCCCTGCTGCTCCAAGTAACGAAGAAATGGCCTTGCGTCGTTGAAAAGTTGTCTAACCATATTGCCTTTCGGCTTATCTGCACTTCGGCGTCCGCGCCGCAGATAACGGTAAAGAATCGCCTTCATTAATGCCCGAAACGCCGGAGGCAGGGTCTTAAAGTTAAGACGTGTTCTGTTGATAGTCACATTGGTGGTAAATCCGGTTAGCTGCCAAATGTCATCCTCATAACGACTAAGGATGACCCAATCCCCATCGACTTGAATCGCGCTGATGATTAGGGCATCGAGATCGGATTTTGGGGTTTCGCGCACATCTTCCGGCTGGATAGCAAGGTTTTGCCAGGGTTTCGCCAACATGTCGTCGTTCATGCAAACACCTCCAGACTATCGATTAGATCAACCGACCAGAATGGATGCGGCGAGATTCGCGCGCGCTCACGGGCTGCCTCCACGGCCACTGTATTGAAAATGCCACGCCGAAGTCCCTCAGCCACGATGTAGTGATCAATCAAACGGGGTATATGTGCGTACTCTCTCGCCCAGCGTCGCTTCTCCATGCGTGATCGCTCCGCCAGGACGCGAAAATAGAAGCTGAATAACTTGTATAAGTCTTCACCTGTTACTGCGTAATGTTTACAACGCAGGCAATTCATGAAATTCATGCAGGTTGCGCCTTCGCGCTTTGGTGCATATTGACCTTCCACGGGATCTGTACAGCGCCCCATAGGAGTCTCTTTGTAGGTGGCGCCGATGCTTCCCGTTAGCAACTCCTGAACAAGTATCTCGCCCATGAATTTCCAGTTACAGCGAGCATTTTCGCCGATCGATAAATAACTTTGATCTGTCACCTGAGGAGTATTGCCGAGGCTGGCGGCGGTAATTGCTAAATCGCCATTGGCTATCTCGTAAATGCGGTTGGCAAACGTCTTACGCAGGCGCGAGATATTGACGTGCAATGGGTTTCCATCGGCATTTTTTAGATTGTGCTCTCTTACAAGTCGAATAATCGAGGCTCTCAAAACCTCTTCAATCAACGCAGTGACCTGCTTATCACGCCGACTTCGATACAGCCATACTCGGCCTTTAAGGTCGTTGGGAGCTTCTTCATTGAGCGATTCAGTTAGAGCAATCACTCGGCGAATTAATTGCTCTACATTAGTTCTAATGCTAGGTGTGAACTCCAAAGTTCGTTCGGATGACGCGGTGCGGAGAGCCACCTTGCTAGTGTTATAGCCACGTCGTTTCCATAGAATTAGGAAGACCATATTAGCTTTAGGATGTGGACGCAGGCAGAGACGGTCCATTTCCAATAATGGCGTGGTATTGCGTCCTGTGAACAGCGCCACGATGAGAAGCGCGTACGCTAAGAGTTCTCCGGTTACTGTAACATCTTCGTTCCATATGGGTTTTATAGCCTGCTGTAATGCAACGATAAATTCTTGCCGCTCACGTTTGCTGAGTGCACTTTCGCCGTTCGCTGTGCGATTGCTGTTAGGAAAGGGGCTACGCGGAAACGTTGCATCATCACCGGAGATGACCAGAGGTATTAGCCCGCGCTGTCCCAAGGCTACCAACACCGACTTTGTTTTTGTGTAATAAGTTCTCTGTGTATTAACTACCACAGTTTGTAGTGCCAAGTGACCGAGAAAACCGTCAATCAAATTTCGATTGACGTCGGACAAGGCCAAATCACGGCAAAAAGCCCTACTGCGTAGTGCGCAAAATTCAAGGAATTTGTTTAGTCCCGCGTGACAGATGTTGGCCACGCTGCTTCTTGTGGGAGCGCCATCTTGGCCAAATAAGAAGCGCTCAACCTGGCGTTGGCATGCGTAGGTAATAGGGTCAATGCCAACGCCATACCAACGAGCAAAATCAAAACTACGACGACTTGAGGCGTTTCGCCCGAATAGGACTCGGGTGTTGTTAGGAGGTACTACTTCGGACAAAATAACCACATTCCCTTTCAAATCGTGGGTGTGATCGATTTCAGGGACATCGATGTCTGTCTTAGTAAAAATTTTGCGTTTGCTCATTGTAGAGCCTCCGCCAACGCGTTCAGTTCATCGTCATACGCCAACACTGCCTCGTCTGCCATTTCGTTTATTAAGTGAAGGTAAACCATGGTCGTTTGAATTGAACTATGGCCAAGTTGGCGTTGAACAAATACCAGTGGCTCTAGACCGCTCGCGGGGTTACGCTGGAGGCTGACTAAGGTATGGGTTGCGTAGGAATGCCGGAGCATGTGCATATGGACGTTAATTCCAGCACGTTTTCCGCAAATTTTGATTATCCGGTTGAGGCTCTTGCCGTCGGCGCTATAGGATTTCCCACATTGGTTGAGGAACAGCGATTGCGGCGAGCGGTTGTTTGTTAATGAGCGCTCACCGCGCATCTTCGTCATATAGCGGTAGAGTTCGCCCATGAACTGCCTGCTGACGAAAATAGTTCGTGACTTACTACCTTTGGTCACCATGCCGCTGCCGTCGAACGGATCGAGCCTAACTCGAATGTTGCGCTCGGTTCGTTTCGCCTTGTCTGGGTCGAAGACATAGGCGAGCGGGAAGGAGGCGATTTCTTCACGGCGCAGGCCAGTATGTAGAGCCAGTCGCATCATCATTCGGTGATGTATATTTTCCGTTGCGGCCAGGAGTGATTGTATTTCAGATATAATAAGGAACTTGGGCAGAGTCCTATCAGTTCGGGGCATCACGTTATTCGCCATAACCCTTCCACCATTAATATCGAGATGCGCTAAGAAGCCTGGTTTACGTTTTACGGTGCGCTCTTCATGAGCAAAGGGAAGTCGTTTCACCCATCCCTCTTTTAGGGCATATTCGTAGAATTTGCAGATATAAGTCAGACGCTGACGAGTGGTGTTGCGTGCTAATTTGCACGTCATCAGGCAATAGTCTCGGTAGGCTGCCACTAAGCTCTTCGCCTCGCCACGATCAACATCGCGCCAGTCCAATTCATGCGCTTGAAGAAAACTGAAGAAATCGTAAAGAGCGCGCCCGATGCTAATCCACGAACGCTTAGACCCTATTGCGCCGCGGAGCAAGTAGTGGCGAAAGAATTTATTTACCGGAACGCAACTCTCCATCGAGCTCCAAAGAAGAATAGGGAAGCCCTCGTATGGTTGCCCTGCGATTACTAAATTCTTCTTTGATGTTACAAGCTCCATCCGCAAACCCCCGCAATGACCCAAACTCAGGTCTTTTTAGTGTGCTTTAAGGGACTCAGCGCCATCTCATCATCCGTAAATCGCCATCTGAGGCTGCGAGCCGATCAGCTGTAAAACCAAATATAGTGCGAATTTAACGCCTGCAAGGTGTCAGATCATCAGGCAGATCTGTAGGCTGCTAATCAAATGCGCGCTAAGCTGCCGACTCACTTTCTGTGCGGCGGAGCCGAGCATGTCCGAGTTGATTCTGCATCATTACCCGACCTCTCCATTTGCCGAAAAGGCTCGCCTGCTGTTGGGCTTCAAAGGCTTGTCCTGGCGCTCGGTGCACATTTCGCCGGTGATGCCCAAGCCCGATCTGACCGCGCTGACCGGCGGTTACCGCAAGACCCCGGTGCTGCAGATCGGTGCCGATATCTATTGCGACACATCGCTGATCGCCCGTCGTCTGGAGCAGGAAAAGGCACTGCCGGCGTTTTTCCCCGAAGGCCAGGAAATGATCAGCGCCAGCTTCGCGGCATGGGCCGACTCGGTGGTGTTCCAGCATGCGGTCAGCCTGGTGTTCCAGCCGGAATCGGTGGCGGTGCGTTTCGGCAAATTGCCGCCGGAAGCGATCAAGGCGTTCCTCGCTGACCGTGCTGGTTTGTTCAGTGGTGGCACGGCAACCAAACTGTCTGCCGAGCAGGCCAGGCACCAATGGCCGACGCTCATGGCGCGGCTCGAGCAGCAGTTGCAGCGTGAGCAGGGCGACTTCCTGTTCGGCGAGCCGTCGATTGCCGACTTCGCCCTGGCGCATCCGCTGTGGTTCCTCAAGGCGACGCACGTGACGGCGCCGCTGGTGGACGAGTATCCAGCTGTCGCGACATGGCTGGAGCGTGTGTTGGGCTTCGGTCATGGCGCGGCGAGTGCGATGACCGCCGAGGAAGCGCTGGAAGTGGCGCGCAGCTCCACGCCGGCGGCGTTGCCGGATGAGCAGTTTGTCGATCCGAACGGGTTCAAGGCCGGGCAGCAGGTGGCGATTGCCGCGACGGATTACGGGGTTGATCCGGTGGTGGGCGAGTTGCTGTTTGCCGGTCGCGAAGAGCTGATCCTGCGCCGCGAAGACCCGCGTGGCGGCGTGGTGCATGTGCACTTCCCGCGTTTTGGTTTCCGCATCGAAGCCCGTTAAAAGCAAAAGATCGCAGCCTGCGGCAGCTCCTACACCGATCTCATGTAGGAGCTGCCGCAGGCTGCGATCTTTTGATCTTGCTTGTTACTTCAGGGCCGCGAGGATCTCGTCCGGATCAAACCCGCGAATCAAAGTCCCGTTGACATCAATCAACGGAATCCCGCGCCCGCCCAGCGCCTCATACGCCTTGCGCGCCTGGGCATCCTTCTCGATGTCGAACTCCTTGAAGGGAATCCCCTTGCTGTCGAGAAAACGCTTGGTCTGCTTGCAGTAGCCGCACCAGTCGGTGGAATACAGCACAACGCTGGCGTTGGCACGAACCTGCTCCGAGACCATTTGCGACGGATTGAACACCCGCTCGATCTTGCCCCAGTTCTGGTAGACCACGACCACCAGCAGGACCAGTGCGACCTTCTTCAGCACATTACCGAGCATCAGTTGCGACGCTTGAGCTGATCAGTGAGCGAGGTCGGCAGGCCCTTGATGATCAGGGTGCCGGCCTCTTCGTCGTACTCGATCTTCGAACCCAGCAGGTGCGCTTCAAAGCTGATCGACAGGCCTTCGGCGCGACCAGTGAAGCGGCGGAACTGGTTAAGGGTGCGTTTGTCCGCCGGAATCTCCGGCGACAGACCGTAGTCTTTGTTGCGGATGTGGTCGTAAAAAGCTTTCGGGCGTTCTTCGTCGATCAGCTCCGACAGCTCTTCCAGGCCCATCGGCTCGCCGAGCTTGGCCTGGCTGCTGGCGTAATCGACCAGGGTCTTGGTTTTCTCGCGGGCGGAGTCTTCCGGCAGGTCTTCGCTCTCGACGAAGTCACTGAAGGCCTTGAGCAGGGTGCGGGTTTCGCCCGGGCCGTCGACGCCTTCCTGGCAGCCGATGAAGTCGCGGAAATACTCCGAAACCTTCTTGCCGTTCTTGCCCTTGATGAACGAGATGTACTGCTTGGACTGCTTGTTGTTCTGCCACTCGGAAACGTTGATCCGCGCCGCCAGGTGCAGCTGGCCGAGGTCGAGGTGACGCGACGGGGTCACATCCAGCTCATCGGTCACCGCCACGCCTTCGCTGTGGTGCAACAGGGCGATCGCCAGGTAGTCGGTCATACCTTGCTGATAGTGGGCGAACAGCACGTGGCCGCCGACCGACAGGTTCGATTCTTCCATCAGTTTCTGCAGATGCTCGACCGCGACTTTGCTGAACGCGGTGAAGTCCTTGCCGCCGTCCATGTATTCCTTCAGCCAGCCGCTGAACGGGAACGCACCGGATTCCGGATGGAACAGACCCCAGGCTTTGCCCTGTTTGGCGTTGTAGCTCTCGTTGAGGTCGGCGAGCATGTTCTCGATGGCCGCGGACTCAGCGAGCTCTGTATCACGGGCGTGCAGAACTGCGGGCGTGCCGTCGGGTTTTTTGTCGATCAGGTGGACGATGCAATGACGGATCGGCATGGGCTTCTCGGCTGGTGGAAGGGAGGAGGGCAGGCTCCCCCGAAAAAGCGCCCAGTGTACCGCAACCACTGGTTTTGGCGCGGGGTGAAGGGCAAATCCGGGGCGGGTGGCGGTCCTTATGCAGTTTTTTACCGATTTAGAGCAATAAACCTGACCAAATGGGTAGCTAGAGGCGGATATTTCCCCGTCTCTGTGCTAGTTTTGCCCGGTCTTACGCGAAGTCACTGCGTTAAGCGTGCAATCAGCATTTGTCAGGTCGAACCAAACCCTGATTTCGGCATCTATAACCCGACTCGTCGTGGTTATCGCCGAGGGTGCCAGATCCAGAAGATCGGGCTCGATGGCTGACACTGCACTCTGCAATCCATATGAATTTGATAGGGAAGGAACACTACATGGCTCTTACTAAAGACCAACTGATCGCCGACATCGCTGAAGCTATCGACGCGCCGAAAACCACCGCGCGTAACGCTCTGGACCAACTGGGCCAAATCGTTGCCGATCAGCTGGAAAACGGCGGCGAAATCACCTTGCCAGGTATCGGCAAGCTGAAAGTGACCGAGCGTCCTGCCCGCACTGGCCGTAACCCTTCGACTGGCGCTGCCATCGAAATCCCTGCCAAGAAAGTGATCAAGCTGGTTGTGGCCAAAGGCCTGACCGACGCTGTGAACAAGTAAGACGCAGCGATAAAAAACCGTGCACCGGAGTGATCCGGGCACGGTTTTTTTGTGCCTGCGATTTGGCAATTGGCCCTGAACCATTGTGGGAGCGAGCCTGCTCGCGAAAGCGTTGGATCAGTCACCTTCAATATTGACCGACCTACCGCTTTCGCGAGCAGGCTCGCTCCCACATGGAATCATCGGCGTGTTAGCGCACCCAGCGCTCGCGACGCCAGATCTGCTGCTCGGACTTGGTCTGGAAGGTCCAGGCCACAAAGCGGCTCTGTTTTTGCCCCTGGGACATCTCCACCACCTGACTTTCCAGCACGCCGGCCTTCTTCAGCGCGGTTTCGATGGCGGGCAGGTTGGAGGCTTTCGACACCAGTGTGCTGAACCACAGCACCTTGTGCTGGAAGTTCGCGCTCTCGGCGATCAGTTGGGTCACGAAACGCGCTTCGCCGCCCTCACACCACAGCTCGGCGGACTGACCACCGAAGTTCAGCACCGGCAGCTTGCGTTTCGGATCGGCCTTGCCCAATGCGCGCCATTTACGCTCGCTGCCCTTGGTCGCCTCTTCCATCGAAGCGTGGAACGGCGGGTTGCACATGGTCAGGTCAAAGCGCTCGCCCGGCTCCAGCAAGCCGATCAGGATGTGCTTGCGGTTTTCCTGCTGGCGCAGCTGGATCACCTTGTTCAGCCCGTTGGACTGGACGATGGCTCGGGCGGCAGCCACGGCGGTCGGATCGATTTCCGAGCCGAGGAAGTGCCAACGGTATTCGCTGTTGCCGATCAGCGGATAAACGCAGTTGGCACCCATGCCGATGTCCAGCACGTTGACGATTGCACCACGCGGCACCTTGCCGTCGTTCATGCTCGCCAGCAAGTCAGCGAGGAAGTGAACGTAATCGGCACGGCCCGGCACCGGCGGGCAGAGGTAATCGGCCGGAATGTCCCAATGCTCGATGCCATAAAACGCCTTGAGCAGCGCCCGGTTGAACACGCGCACCGCGTCGGGGCTGGCGAAATCGATGCTTTCCTTGCCGTACGGGTTGGTGATCACGAATTTCGCCAGTTCCGGCGTGGTCTTGATCAGCGCCGGGAAGTCGTAACGACCCTGATGGCGATTGCGCGGGTGCAGGCTGGCCTTTTCACGCGGCTCAACGGCTTTGGCCGGGGTCGCGGAGTCAGGCTTTTTGCGCGCAGGTTTGGGTGTGCGGGGGGCGTTCATGGGCGTGGTCGATTCGGGTATGGCTGAAAGTGGCGGGTATTGTCCCACATCCAGAGGTCCCGGGATTATTAGCCATGGGGGAATTTGCCCTGAAAATAAATGTTTCACACGTTATCGTAACCGGAGTGTTAACTCTTATTGGTTGTTTCACAAAAAACTGCATCTCAACATTAGTTTGGAAAGTAAAAGGGCGTAGTGCGCGGCTTAATGCATGTTGTAAGGGTTTTAAGACCTGAATCCAGGTTCAAAGGATTCAGGTCTTTTGGTGTGTCAGTAGAATCCTAGTGCAACGCGCGTTCTTGTAAGCCATTCTGAAGTGTCCCTGGGGATGGACCCTCGGCAGAAATTTCCGATTATTTTGTCGTAAGCAAATCCATCGTTTTTTAATGTTGTGAGTAAATCACTTAAAAGTAATGTGGAAGTAGGTCTGAGTATATCTGTTCCAACTTGTCTGGCTAGTTCTTTAAATCCAGCCTTGTAGATTTTCGCAAATTCCGGGGTTAAGGAGTTACCCGTTAAATGGTCGGCTATTGTATATTCGGCAAGGTAGTAGTTTGGTATGTTAGTTGCGCCTGGGGCATACCGATAAGGAGTGTCTGCTGTTAAAAGTTCATCCCATTTACTTCCACGATCCGTCGCCGGTTTACCTTTCGGGGCGCGGAAGTGGAATTCCGTATTTGGTAGTGGTTGGAGAACATGTTTTTTATACGGTGCACCATGAGCATCGATGTAAAGTATTCGACTGCTTGGCCCCCCGCTATAGAGTTCATATGTTGAAGTCAAGGACTTTCCGTTAAGTACAGTAGTTACATTACCTTGAATTGAAGTGCCAGCCGCCAGGCCTCCGCCCCTGGTTCCGGTGCCTTGAATAATGCGTTGCGTGAAATGTGCGTCGGCTGTTCCTAGTTGACGACCCGCTCCTGCCGCTGTCTGAGCGGCCCTTGCTGCTACAACGCCTCCCATTATGGCCACGGCGCCGCTGGCTAAACCCGTGCCGAATGAGGCCCAGCCGAATATATTCGCCAAATCTGGATCATTTTTTTCCATGGCCGCAGAGGCGATACCAAACCCTGCCGATGCGATGGCCAGGCCTGTAGCCGCTACCGTCCAGCCCACCGACGCTCCACCGGTAAACGGCGCGAGTGCCACACCTATCCCCCCATAAACAATGGCTTGTACTACGGGGTCGCGCATAGCCGGACTGTGGGTCACGACCGTGTATTGATTGACTATCTCCGCATGGCCACTGGGGTCGCTATAATTGACCGGGTCATTATGACAGTAACTGCGAGCATTGGGACCACCCTCGCCGAATGGACTCAATGTATCCGGAGACTGGAAGTTCTGCGTCCTCGGGTCATAAACCCTGACGCCATTACCAAGATAATAGGTGCCATTGGTGCGATCAAATGGCTCGCCGTTGAAACCGATCCAGCTGTGATGGCGTGGATCAACGGGCCGGTAGCCAAAAGGCGTATAGGAAAAGAAAGTGGAGCTGTTGTTCCAGGTGTCGAAGCTCGCGATGACAGTGCCTTTTATATCTTTTATTTCAAAGCTGTGTCTTGTTGATAGATAGCCCGCCGCAGCATAAGTGTTTTCTTGCAGTAAACAGCTATGGCTATCATTTAGTAGTATGCAGGTCCGATTATAGAATTGACCATAAATATCAATCATGCCTTTACGTGCATATTGCGAGGAGCGTTTGTAATAATACTGCTCGTAATAGTTGGTTCCATCGCAGCCCGCGATATCGCCTAGATTGTTGTAAAGGTAGCGATAAGACTCTTGGCTGGAGCGCCGGGAACTTAGTTTTCCAAGTTTGTTGTAAGTCAGCTTATGACCATCTGCATCAGCCAAAAAACCCTGGTTGTCATAATTGAAAGTTTGCGTGCTGCCCAAGCCCAGATGATTGACACTGACTAACTGGGTCGGATCCGTCCCGTCATACTGAAAAACAGTTGAAAAAAGCCGACCCTCAGAGACGCTATCGCATTGTTTGATATTTCCGACGAGATCGTAGCTGAACGTTTGGCTGTCCACTACTAGCCCTTCAGCAGTCGAGGGTTTCAGTGAGCCGTCGCACCGGTAGGTCTTGAGTCTGCCCATGGTGTCGTAATCGAATTGCTCGACCCGCAACAAGACGTCATTTTCATATAACGCCATTTGCGCAATTTTATTTGAGGCGTGGAAGGTGGTCGTCAGTGCCAGAGATTTAAATCCGGAAATATCGAAAGTGCGTTTCACCTCGCGGCCCAGCGAATCGTATTCGTACTGCGTCACCACCTCTCGATTGTTGTTTAAACATGTGAGCGTTTCTTTTGCCAGCTGCCCTCCGGTGTTATAAACGTAGCTGACATTGACGGTGTTACTAGAAGTGCTAACTACGTTGCCTTGATTGTCATAGTTGATGTTTGTTGTATTACCAAAGGCATCGGTTTCACTCAACAACAAACCACGAATAGAGTAGGTGTGTTGGTAGGTGCTGGTGGTATTCTCGCTGTTGCGAGCCACACCGCCGGTGGTAGTCTCTGTGGTTCGGTTTGCCGCGGGGTCGAAGGCAGTGCTGACAGTAATGGGGATCGTTTGTTGAGACTCGTCGTTGCGAGGGTTATTGTTTTTTGCCCATGGACTGTTTGCCTCATAAGAGAAATTTGTAAGGTGCCCGCCCAGCGTGCTTTGCGTTACGCGAGCAAGCGAGTCGATCTGGCGGCTTCCCAAGAGGACCCTTTGATTATTAGACTTTAAATACGCACGGCTCGCGACGTTATTCAGAATATGGGCAGGGTATTCGTTAATAGTACTGGTACCTGCCGCTGATATATTTGTTAGCCGTCCGAACGAGTCATACAAATAATTTCTTATCGGAGCATCAGAAGAGGACTCTTGAACAACCTGGCCAAAGGCATTATAGCGAGTAGTATGAGAGGTTATAAGTTGGTTGTTCGCATATGAATACGTTTCCAGGTGACTTGCTCCAGCATCTTCACTAATTAAAACCGAAGTGCTGCCAATGGAACGAGAACCGTAAGTGACCGACTGTGATGTCTGCTGGGAGACAGGGTCGTAGTCATAATGCTGAGTCTCACCCCCCTCCCACTCAATTCTGGATAAATCTCCCCAATCGTTATAACTGAATTTTTGGGTTCGACTAACGAGTACGGAACCGTCAGGGCGATAGTCGTGTTCCGTGGTTGATGCTTTTCGACCTTGTGTGTCGTATTGCGTGGTGTCCATTGACAGCCAGGCCGTACCGTCTGGTTTAAGCTGAAAGGTTTGGGTCAAGCGTCCCAGAGTATCAAAATATCTGAAGCTTTGTTCTCCTGCCGGGCTTATCCGTTGAGCGGAATTGCCCTTTGCCTGATAGTCCTTGTGAATGATTGTCGTATTGCTATCAGGGCTTTGTTGGCCGGTGAGTCGGCCCAAGGAGTCATAGGCGTAGGTGATGGTCTTGCCATAGGTATTTGTATTGGATAAAAGTGCTCCGTTACTAGTGTCTATGGTTTGTATTTCATAGAAGGCCGGGACGCCTTCAGGGGTGGTCGTGGTGGTTGTTTCTAATGTGCTTCCCGTAAGCTTGTAATCAAAACGGGTATTGATTAGAGATCCGGCTACCTTATTTCCTTTGGCGTCAAGAATGCATTGAGACGTTGACAGAATCCGACCATGATTAACTGACGCAACATCAGTGATGTAATCGGTGTCTTCCAGGATCATGGTGCCGTCTGTCCAGGCGTTGAGTTTACCCTTGAGGTCGGCATCGGGATTGCAGACAGTGAGTTTTCTCGTTGGAACCACGGCAGGACCCTTCACCGTGTTACCTCTGACGGGTAAATTACCGTAGCCATAATAAATGCACTTCAGATACACCTTCTTGCCATTTTGTATGACGTAGGTTTTTTCGGACTCTACGTAGACCTTGAAATAATAAGGGTTACCGGGGCAGATAATGTCGATTGGGAGGTTATAATCTCTCTTTCCTGTATTGGTCAGATAGCGGCTATTAACCACAGTGCGTTTTTCCTGCGTTCCCCACGATAATCCAGCGTTCCCAAAGAGTTTAAACCCCCAGCCGATTGGATGAAGGTTGTCGCCAATCCATCCGAGTACCCCGCTGATACCCGATGCATCGGTGAACTTCTCGACGGTTACGAGCGTTTCTTCTTTTGGCATGCCGCGATAATAGGTCCACTCGGTGAATACCTCGTTCTCAACCTTGTAGATAATATTTCCCAAGGTATCAAGCACAACTTTAGTAACTTCAGTGCGGGATTGTTGGTTGGCGTTCTGGTAGGTAGTTTCAGTTGTGATGT
>NZ_QAIK01000186.1:0-304 GCF_003061005.1 Pseudomonas sp. HMWF021
GATGAACGATGCGTCGGGTCTGGTGACGTTCAAGTTCGCCCTCGCTGCGGCGGTGACCGGGGTGTTCTCGCTGGCCAATGCCAGCCTGACCTTCGTGCTGGTGGCAGTGGGGGGATTAGCCGTCGGCGTCGCGCTGAGCTGGCTGGTCGGGCGTTTGCGCGCGTGGATGATCGCTCGCGGCTGGGACGACCCGGCCACCCACGTGGTGTTCATGTTGCTGCTGCCGTTCGCCGCCTATGTGCTGGCCGAACGGCTGGGCGCCTCGGGCATTCTTTCGGCGGTGGCGGCGGGCATGATGCAGAGC
>NZ_QAIK01000186.1:314-25414 GCF_003061005.1 Pseudomonas sp. HMWF021
CCGCCTGCTCAATCGCAGTGTCTGGTCGCTGCTGGAGTTTGCCTTCAACGGTCTGATTTTTCTGCTGTTGGGCCTGCAATTGCCGGACATCATCAAAGCCGTGGTCAGCCACGAGCCGACACTGTGGCCGACGCTGCTGTACCGCGGCCTCGACGTGGTGGCGATTTTCCTCGCGCTGGTGCTGTTGCGCTTTATCTGGGTGCAAAGCATATGGCGTTTGTCGGTGCTGCTGCGACGGCTGCGTGGCAAGGGCGACCTGACGCAAGTGCCAACCGCCCGATCCTGCTGGCTGTTGACCGTTGGCGGGGTGCGCGGGGCGGTGACACTGGCCGGTGTGATGTCGGTGCCGATGTTGATGGGCAGTGAAGCGTTCCCCGAGCGTGATCTGCTGATCTTCATCGCCGCCGGGGTGATTCTGCTGTCGCTGATCTGCGCCTGCATTGCCTTGCCGTTGCTGCTGCGTGGCATCGAGAAAAGCCCGGACGACAAGCGTCGCCAGGAAGTGCGCGATGCCTGGCGCAAGACCGCCGAAGCGGCGATCCATGCGCTGGAAACCGAAGAGGTCGCGCCGCAGGATGCCGCCCAAGCCGCGCTGTCGGCGGAACTCAAGGCGCGGATCATGTCCGAATACCGGCATCAACTGGAGGTGTTCAATGATTCGGCTGAAGCCCAGGCGCTGGCGTTCCAGATGGATCTGCTGGAACGCCGTCTGCGTTTGAAGGCGCTGCGGGCGCAGCGTCTGGAGTTGTACAGCCTCAGCCGCCATCACCAGATCGGTGATGACGTATTGCGTGAGGTGTTGGGTGAGCTGGATTTGAGCGAGGCGAATCTGGGGCAGGTCAAGTAAGCCTTGCTTGGGACTCGCTCCGGAACGACCGGCGCGAATCTTCAACTGTTACTGGCGACGAGTAATGAAGTCACGAATCCGTTCTGCGGCTTCGACACATTCGGCCAGCGGCGCAACCAGCGCCATGCGCACACGACCGGCGCCTGGATTGATGCCCTCCACATCGCGGGACAGGTACGAACCGGGCACTACGGTTACGTGTTCCTGCTCGAACAGGTCGCGGCAGAACGCGGCATCGTCGCCGGCCACATTCGGCCACAGGTAGAAACTGCCATCCGGGCGCTGCACGTCCAGCACCGGGCTGAGGATTTCCAGCACCGCGTCGAACTTCTCGCGATACAGCGCACGGTTGGCACGCACATGCACTTCGTCATTCCACGCCGCCACGCTGGCCAGTTGGGTTTGTACCGGCATCGCACAGCCGTGATAGGTGCGGTACAGCAGGAAGCCCTTGAGGACATCGGCGTCACCGGCGACGAACCCGGAGCGCAGCCCCGGCAGGTTCGAACGCTTGGACAGGCTGTGGAACACCACGCATCGCTTGAAGTCCTTGCGGCCCAATTCGACGCAGGCGCTGAGCAGGCCCGGCGGCGGGGTCTGTTCGTCGAAGTACAGTTCGCTGTAGCACTCGTCGGCGGCGATAACGAAGTCGTATTCGTCGGCCAGAGCGATGAGTTTTTTCAGCACATCGACAGGAATCAGCGCGCCGGTTGGGTTGCCTGGGGAGCACAGAAACAGGATCTGGCAGCGTTTCCAGATATCTGGCGTCACGGCGTCGAAATCCGGGTTGAAGCCGTTTTCGTCCAGGCACGGCAGGTAGTGCGGCTTGGCGCCGGCGAGGAAGGCTGCGCCTTCGTAGATCTGATAGAACGGGTTCGGGCTGACCACCAGTGCGTCGTCGCCACGGTTGACCACGGTCTGGGTGAAGGCGAACAGCGCTTCGCGAGTGCCGTTGACCGGCAGCACATTGCGCGCCGGATCGATCCAGCCGCTCGGTACACCAAAGCGACGTTCGCACCAGCCGGCGATGGCTTCACGCAGGGCCGGGATGCCCAGGGTGGTCGGGTACACCGCCATCTGATCCAGGCTGTTCGCCAGCGCTTCGGCGACAAAGCTCGGCGAGCGGTGTTTCGGCTCGCCGATCGACAGGGCGATCGGGCGTTTGTCCGGGTTCGGCGTGACCGTGCCCAGCAAGGCGCGGAGCTTCTCGAACGGGTAGGGCTGGAGCTGGTTCAGAGCGTTGTTCATGAGGGCCTCGTTCAATGTAGGAGCTGCCGCAGGCTGCGATCTTTTGATCTGGATCTTAAAAAGCAGATCAAAAGATCGCAGCCTGCGGCAGCTCCTACAGGGGATGGGTTTGGTTCAGATACTGATACGCGAAAGCTTGATATCCGGTTCCTGATTGACGCTCAGTTGCTCGACGATTGCATCCTGCAAGCGGCTGCACAGCAGCGGGTCGGAGAGCGGCTGGTTGTGGGCGTCGGTGATGAAGAACACGTCTTCCACGCGCTCGCCCAAGGTCGCAATCTTGGCGTTCTGCAGCGACAGGTCGAATTCGAGGAAGATCCCGCCGATGCGTGCCAGCAACCCAGGGCGATCCGGGGCCGTGAGCTCCAGCACCGTCACCGGACGCTGGGCATCGTTGTGGATCGTCACCTGCGGCGCAAAGGCGAAGTGCTTGAGCTGGCGCGGCACCCGACGCTGGATGATCGTCGGGTAATCATCGGGGTTGCGCAGCGCTTCGGTCAGGCCGTCGCGGATCTGTTTGATCCGGGTCGGGTTGTCGCCGATGGATTCGCCGTCGTTGTCGAGCACGATGTAGGTGTCGAGGGTGAACTGGCTGCTCGAAGTGATGACCCGGGCGTCATGAATGTTCAGGTTCAACTGGTCCATCGCGGCCACGGTCACGGCGAAGAAGTCGTGCTGGTCCGGGGCATAAATGAAGATCTGCGTGCCGCCCTCGAACTCGCGCTGGGTGGTTTCCTTGATCAGCACCAGCGGACCGCCATCGGCCGGCTGCTGCAGGATCGCGTCACTGTGCCAGGCGACGTCGCCGGCGGTGTGACGCAGGAAATAGTCATCGCCCAACTGCGCCCACAACTGCTCGACGTCGTCCGGGTCAGTACCGCCGCGCACCAGGATGTCCAGTGCCGCGCTCTGGGTCTGGCGGATCTGCTCTTCGCGATCCACCGGGTTTTCCAGGCCTCGGCGCAGGGCGCGCTTGGTCTCGGTGTAGAGCTGGCGCAACAGGCTGGCGCGCCATGAGTTCCACAGGGTCGGGTTGGTCGCGTTGATGTCGGCCACGGTCAGCACGTACAGGTAGTCCAGGCGGGTTTCGTCGCCGACGATCTGGGCGAAATCGTGGATCACCTGCGGATCGGACAGGTCCTTGCGTTGCGCCGTGGTCGACATCACCAGATGGTTCTGCACCAGCCAGACAATCAGGCGGCTGTCCCAGGTTGGCAGTTGATGGCGCTGGCAGAACGCTTCGGCATCCACCGCGCCGATGTCCGAGTGATCGCCATGCCGGCCTTTGCCGATGTCGTGGTACAGACCGGCCATGTAGATGAGTTCAGGCTTGGGCAGTTTGGCCATGAGCTTGGCGGCCAGCGGGAATTTTTCCGACACCTGGGTGTACTGCAACTTACGCAGGTGTTTGATCAGGTTCAGGGTGTGCGCATCGACCGTGTAGATGTGGAACAGGTCATGCTGCATCTGCCCGACGATGAAACCGAACTCCGGCAGATAGCGTCCGAGGATGCCGTAGCGGTTCATCCGCCGCAGGTTGCGGTGGATGCCGATCTTGCACTTGAACAGCTCGATGAACAGGCTGGTGTTGCGGATATCGTTGCGGAAGTTGTCGTCGATCAGGTGACGGTTCTCGCGCAGCAGACGAATGGTATCGGCGCGCACGCCTTTGATTTCCGGCTGCTGGGCCATCAGCACGAAGATCTCGAGCATGGCGAACGGCGTACGGTGAAACACGTTGTCGTTGCGCGCCTCGATGTAGCCATCGTGCAGCTGGAAGCGCGAGTTGATCGGCTGTGGCGGCGCCTCGTCTTCCGGGGCGAGGATGACTTCCTCGAAGTGCTGGATGATCAGGTCACTGAGCTGGGCGATGCTCATCACCACGCGGAAATACTGCTGCATGAAGTTTTCGACGGCCTGCTTGGCGTCGTCCCCTTCAAAACCGAGCAGGCCGGCGATGGTGCGTTGATGGTCGAATAGCAGGCGATCTTCGGAGCGCCCGGCGAGCATGTGCAGGGCGTAGCGCACTTTCCACAGAAATTCCTGGGAGGAGGCCAGCAGCGCGTTTTCGCTCTCGACCAGAAAACCTTCGCCGGCCAGAGCGCGCAGGTTCAGGGTGCCGTACTGACGCCGGGCCACCCACAGAATCGTCTGGATATCCCGCAGGCCGCCGGGCGAGCCTTTGACGTTGGGTTCCAGGTTGTATTCGGTGTCGTTGTACTTGTGGTGACGGGCCTTTTGCTCGGCGCGTTTGGCCAGGAAAAACTCCTTGGCCGGCCACATATGTTCTGTGCTGGTGACATCGAGCATTCGCTGGCGCAGGCGCTCGGGGCCGCAGATGGTGCGGCTTTCCATCAGGTTGGTGACCACGGTCAAGTCGGCGCGGGCCTCTTCGGCGCATTCGTCGACCGAGCGTACGCTCTGACCGACTTCCAGGCCGATGTCCCACAGCAGCGTCAGAAAACGCTCGATGGAATCGCGGAAGACTTCGTGGTCGGCGCTGTCCAGCAGGATCAGCAGGTCGATGTCGGAATAGGGGTGCAACTCACCCCGGCCGTAGCCGCCGACCGCGACCAGCGCGATATCGGCGTCTTCGCTCCAGTTGAACTGCTCCCAGGCCTTTTGCAGGATGTTGTCGACGAACCAGGCACGGTCTTCGATCAGCCGGCGGATGTCGCGGCCGCTGCGAAAACGAGTGTCGAGGACCTCGCGAGCCTGGCGGATCGCCTTTTTGAACGCCGCGATAGGACTCGCTTTCAGGGCCAGTTCAGCCTGGAACTGGCCGCGGTCGAAGAGTTCGGGATCCACCTGCGGCATCGATTGGCTTTCCTTCTATAAAGGCTGGGAGCGTTCTTGGGATCAGGCCGAGACGCGTGGGATGGTGTCGTCGGCGCGCAGGGTGAAGATCTCGTAGCCGGTATCGGTCACCAGCAGGGTGTGTTCCCACTGCGCCGAGAGCTTGCGGTCCTTGGTGATCGCAGTCCAGCCGTCGCCCAGCACCTTGGTGTCGGCCTTGCCCTGGTTGATCATCGGTTCGATGGTGAAGGTCATGCCGGCCTTCAGTTCCATGCCGGTGCCGGCGCGGCCGTAGTGCAGGATCTGCGGTTCTTCGTGGAACACCTTGCCGATGCCGTGGCCGCAGAACTCGCGAACCACCGAGAAGCCGTTCTTTTCCGCATGCTTCTGGATGATTTCACCGATGTCGCCGAGGCGGCAGCCGGGTTTGACGATCTCGATCGCCTTGTACATGCATTCCTGGGTGACCTGCGACAGGCGTTCGGCCCAGACCGGCACTTCGCCGACGTGGAACATGCGGCTGGTGTCGCCGTGGTAGCCATCCTTGATCACGGTGACGTCGATGTTCAGGGTGTCGCCGTTTTTCAGCGGCTTGTCATTCGGGATGCCGTGGCAGACCACGTGGTTGATCGAGGTGCAGATCGATTTCGGGTAGCCCTTGTAGTTGAGCGGGGCAGGGATGGCCTGCTGCACGTTGACGATGTAGTCGTGGCAGATCTGGTTCAGTTGATCGGTGGTGACGCCCGGTTTGACATGTTCGGCAATCATTTCCAGCACATCGGCGGCCAGTTTGCCGGCGACACGCATGCCAGCGATGTCCTCGGGAGTTTTGAGGTTGACGGTCATACAGGCTCTCTCTGCGCTCGGCGGCGCTTGCTGATACGGATAGGGTGGCAGGCGTTGGATTTGCGACCCTGAAAAACGCGATTCTACCAGACGAAAGGAGCAAATCCGCGCCTGCGTTCATCGCGTCTGTCTATACAATGGTGCGCCTGAGGGCGATTCCAAGGGGGCTGCGTCCATGTCCTTGGTGCGATTGCAGATTCCGGGTTCCGTTTCTGCGCACCCTGTGGTATAAAATGCGCCGCTTTCCGGGGATACCCCGAAAAGCTTAAATCCACACACGTGTCGACACGATGACCTGGGTGCTTTTGGCTTTATGCCACTGGTTGGTCATTGGGATACGTGGAGGCCAAACCCGACTTATTAAGGAACTATCATGTCCCAAGTCAACATGCGCGATATGCTGAAGGCCGGTGTGCACTTCGGTCACCAAACCCGTTACTGGAATCCGAAAATGGGCAAGTACATTTTCGGCGCGCGTAACAAGATTCACATCATCAACCTTGAAAAAACCCTGCCAATGTTCAACGAAGCTCTGACTTTCGTAGAGCGTCTGGCCCAGGGCAAAAACAAGATTCTGTTCGTCGGCACCAAGCGTTCCGCTGGCAAGATCGTTGCTGAAGAAGCAGCACGTTGCGGTTCGCCGTACGTCGATCACCGCTGGTTGGGCGGCATGCTGACCAACTTCAAAACCATTCGTGCTTCCATCAAGCGTCTGCGTGACCTTGAAGTTCAAGCCGAAGACGGTACTTTCGCCAAGCTGACCAAGAAAGAAGCGCTGATGCGCTCCCGTGACCTGGAAAAGCTGGATCGCTCCCTGGGCGGCATCAAGGACATGGGCGGTCTGCCAGACGCACTGTTCGTGATCGACGTTGACCACGAGCGCATCGCGATCACCGAAGCCAACAAGCTGGGCATCCCGGTTATCGGCGTTGTCGATACCAACAGCAGCCCGGAAGGCGTTGACTACATCATCCCAGGCAACGATGACGCAATCCGCGCTATCCAGCTGTACATGGGTTCGATGGCTGACGCAGTGATCCGTGGTCGCAACAATGTTGCTGGCGGCACTGTTGAATTCGCAGCTGAAGAAACTCAGGCTGCAGCTGAGTAATCGACGCCCTGGCGTTGACTCAGTAAGCAAAAAGGGGGCTTGGCCCCCTTTTTGCCACCTCGAAAACCGTTTGTCGGCGCCCACTTGTGGCGGCGCTCCTCCTGCATCTGTAACGTGCAGCGGTTACAACGGTTGTTCGGGAAGAATTGAACGCCCGTTCGGTCGGGTGGAATGGTTGAAAACCTATCCAAGAGGAATTTGAAAATGGCAGCAATTACTGCAGCGTTGGTTAAAGAACTGCGCGAGCGTACCGGCGAAGGCATGATGGACTGCAAGAAAGCCCTGGAAAAGGCTGACGGCGACATCGAAAAAGCCATTGATGACATGCGTGCTTCGGGCGCGATCAAGGCTGCTAAAAAGGCTGGCAACGTTGCCGCTGAAGGCGCAATCGCAATCAAGGACGACGGTAAGGCTGCCGTTATCCTGGAAGTGAACTCGCAGACCGACTTCCTGGCCCTGCAAGACGACTTCAAAAACTTTGTTGCTGCCAGCGTTGAAAAAGCTTTCGCTGACAAGCTGACCGACGCTGCTCCGCTGATCGCTGCTCAAGAAGCCGCTCGCGAAGCACTGGTTGCCAAAGTAGGCGAGAACGTCAACATCCGTCGTCTGACCCGTATCGAAGGTGACGTTGTAGGTTCGTACCTGCACGGCAACAAGATCGGTGTTGTTGTGGCTCTGAAAGGCGGTGACGTCGAGCTGGCCAAAGACATCGCGATGCACGTTGCTGCAAGCAACCCTGAGTTCCTGCTGCCTTCGCAAGTTTCGGCTGAAGCGATCGAGCGTGAAAAAGCTGTTTTCCTGCAGCTGAACGAAGAAAAAATCAAAGGCAAGCCAGAAAACATTGTTGAGAACATGGTCAAAGGCCGTATCAGCAAGTTCCTGGCAGAAGCGAGCCTGGTTGAGCAGGCGTTCGTCAAGAACCCTGAAATCAAGGTTGGCGAGCTGGCCAAGAAAGGCGGCGCAGAAATCGTTTCCTTCACCTACTTCAAAGTAGGCGAAGGCATCGAGAAGCCGGTCGACAACTTCGCTGAAGAAGTTGCTGCCCAGCTGGCTGCCGCCAAGCAATAAGACGGTTTTTCAACTGTCGCCCGAAAGAGGCTGCCCGCTCACGCGCGCAGCCTCTTTTCAGATGGGGTTACCAATTTTTAATTGGTTTGCACCTGGAACTGACTTACAAAGCCATGTTCCGATGGCGCTGAAGCAGCGCCAAGCTAGAGTGAACGCCAGCTGTAAACAGCTCGCAAAGAATTTTTAAATACGCCGCAGGAGAGATTCGCAATGGCTCAGCAGGGCAGTGGTTATCAGGCTCGCTATAAACGCATTCTACTCAAGCTTAGCGGCGAGGCCCTGATGGGCTCGGAAGAGTTCGGGATCGATCCAAAGGTACTGGATCGCATGGCGCTGGAAGTCGGCCAGCTGGTCGGCATCGGCGTACAGGTCGGTCTGGTGATCGGCGGTGGCAACCTGTTCCGTGGCGAGGCCTTGAGCAAGGCTGGCATGGATCGGGTGACAGGCGACCACATGGGCATGCTGGCCACTGTGATGAACGCCCTGGCCATGCGCGATGCGCTGGAACGTGCCAATATCTCGGCCATCGTGATGTCGGCCATTTCCATGGTTGGCGTGACCGATCACTATGATCGCCGCAAAGCCATGCGTCACCTGAACTCCAAAGACGTCGTGATCTTCGCAGCCGGTACCGGCAATCCGTTCTTCACCACGGATTCGGCAGCCTGCCTGCGTGCCATCGAAATCGACGCCGACGTCGTTCTGAAGGCGACCAAGGTTGATGGTGTCTACACCGCTGACCCGTTCAAGGACCCGCATGCCGAGAAGTTCGATCATCTGACTTATGATGAAGTGCTGGATCGCAAGCTGGGTGTAATGGATCTGACAGCTATTTGCCTGTGCCGCGACCATAAGATGCCGCTGCGCGTATTCAACATGAACAAGCCTGGCGCCCTGCTGAACATCGTGCATGGCGGCGCGGAAGGAACTCTGATCGAGGAAGTTCAACAATGATCAACGAAATCAAGAAAGACGCTCAAGAGCGCATGCAGAAATCCCTTGAATCCCTGAACCATGCGTTTGGTCAGATTCGTACCGGCAAGGCTCACCCGAGCATTCTGGGTAGCGTGATGGTGCCGTACTACGGCGCAGATACTTCCATTACTCAAGTGGCCAACATCACTGTAAAAGACTCCCGCACCCTGCAAGTTGTCGCTTTCGAGCGCAACATGCTGGCGGCCGTCGACAAAGCGATCCAGAGCGCCGGTCTGAACCTGAACCCCACCAACCTGGGTGAACTGCTGCTGATCTCCATGCCGGCCCTGACCGAAGAAACCCGTAAGGGCTTCACCAAGCAGGCGCGTGCAGCAGCCGAAGATGCGCGTGTTGCGGTGCGCAATATCCGTCGTGATGCGCTGGGCGAGCTGAAGAAACTGGTCAAGGATAAAGAAATCAGCGAAGACGAAGAGCGTCGTGCCACCGCTGATATCGACAAGCTGACCAAAGACTTCGAGGCCCAGATCACCAAGGCCACGGACGAGAAAGAAAAAGACCTGATGGCCGTATAAGGGTCGAGTTTTAAATGGACAAGACCAAGCAGTCTGCGCCGTCCGCGGTGCCGCGCCATGTCGCGATCATCATGGATGGCAACAATCGCTGGGCGAAAAAACGCTTTATGCCGGGTGTTGCCGGGCATAAAGCCGGCGTGGATGCTGTGCGGGCCGTCATCGAGGTGTGCGCCGAGGCCAAGGTCGAAGTGCTCACCCTGTTTGCCTTTTCCAGTGAAAACTGGCAGCGTCCGGCCGATGAGGTCAGTGCCTTGATGGATCTGTTCTTCAAGGCTCTGCGTCGTGAGGCCAAGCGCCTCAACGACAACAACATCAGCTTGCGCATCATCGGTGATCGCTCGCGCTTCCATCCTGAACTTCAGGCGGCGATGCGCGAGGCCGAAGCCATGACGGCCGGCGCCAACCGCTTCATCCTGCAGATCGCCGCCAACTACGGCGGTCAGTGGGATATTGCACAGGCAGCGCAGCGTCTGGCGCGTGAAGTCCAGGCCGGGCATCTGCGCCCGGAGGACATCACCCCGGATCTGCTGCAGACCTGCCTGGCGACCGGTGATCTGCCGCTGCCGGACCTGTGCATCCGCACCGGTGGCGAGCACCGCATCAGCAACTTCCTGCTGTGGCAACTGGCATACGCCGAGTTGTACTTCTCCGACCTGTTCTGGCCGGACTTCAAACACGAAGCCATGCGCACTGCGCTGGCCGATTTCGCTTCGCGCCAGCGTCGCTTCGGTAAAACGAGCGAACAGGTCGAAGCTGGAGCCCGGGTTTAATGCTTAAACAACGAATCATCACTGCGCTGATCCTGCTGCCGATCGCTCTGTGCGGTTTTTTCCTGCTCGAAGGGTCCGGTTTTGCGCTCTTCATCGGCTTGGTCGTGAGCCTGGGTGCCTGGGAATGGGCGCGTCTGGCCGGTTTCACCGCTCAGTCGTTCCGTGTCGGCTATGCCGTTGTCGTCGCATTGATGCTGTTTGTCATGTACGTCCTGCCGGGCCTCGCCCCTTGGGTGTTGGGTGCTTCGGTGCTGTGGTGGGCGGTGGCGACGTATCTGGTGCTGACTTATCCGCGTTCCAGTGAACACTGGTCTACGGCTGCAACCAAACTGGTGATCGGCTTGCTGATCCTGCTGCCGGCCTGGCAGGGTCTGGTGCAGATCAAGCAGTATCCGCTGGGTAACTGGCTGATCATGGCGGTGATGGTGCTGGTCTGGGGGGCCGACATCGGTGCGTACTTCTCCGGCCGTGCTTTCGGCAAGCGCAAGCTGGCGCCGCAAGTCAGTCCGGGCAAAAGCTGGGAAGGCGTTTACGGTGGTCTGGCGCTGAGTCTGGTGATTACCGCGATCGTCGGTCTGGTGCGTGACTGGACCGTTGGCGAACTGCTCAAGGGCTTGATCGGTGCTGCGTTGATCGTCTTCATTTCGGTGGTGGGCGACCTCACCGAAAGCATGTTCAAGCGTCAGTCCGGCATCAAGGACAGCAGCAACCTGCTGCCCGGTCATGGCGGTGTGCTTGATCGCATCGACAGCCTGACCGCTGCGATCCCGATTTTCGCCGTATTGCTGTGGATGGCTGCACCGTGAGCCGTCCTCAGCAGATTACCGTACTGGGGGCTACCGGCTCGATCGGTCTGAGCACCCTGGACGTCATTGCTCGGCATCCCGAGCGTTATCAGGTTTTCGCGCTGAGCGGCTTCACCCGTTTGAGCGAACTGCTGGCCTTGTGCATTCGGCATGTGCCGCAGTTTGCGGTGGTGCCGGAAGTGGCAGCGGCGCGAGGTTTGCAGGACGGCCTGCGGGCTGCCGGTCTGCCCACTCGCGTGCTGGTGGGGGAGGAGGGCCTGTGTCAGGTCGCTTCCGCGCCTGAAGTCGATGCCGTGATGGCGGCCATCGTCGGTGCCGCGGGCCTGCGCCCGACCCTGGCGGCGGTGGAGGCTGGCAAGAAGATCCTTCTGGCCAACAAAGAAGCACTGGTGATGTCCGGTGCGCTGTTCATGCAGGCCGTGCACAAGAGTGGTTCGGTATTGTTGCCGATCGACAGTGAGCACAATGCGATCTTCCAGTGCATGCCGCAGGATTTTGCCCGTGGGCTGGATAAGGTTGGCGTACGACGGATTTTGCTCACGGCGTCGGGCGGTCCTTTCCGCCAGACACCGATGAGCGAGTTGGCGCATGTCTCGCCTGATCAGGCGTGTGCGCACCCGAACTGGTCCATGGGGCGCAAGATCTCGGTGGATTCGGCCAGCATGATGAACAAGGGCCTGGAGTTGATCGAGGCTTGCTGGCTGTTCGACGCCAAGCCTTCGCAGGTCGAGGTGGTGATCCATCCGCAGAGTGTGATTCACTCGCTGGTCGATTACGTGGATGGCTCGGTACTGGCGCAGTTGGGCAATCCTGACATGCGCACGCCGATTGCCAACGCATTGGCCTGGCCTGAGCGGATCGACTCGGGAGTGGCGCCGCTGGACCTGTTTGCCATTGCACGTCTTGATTTCGAGGCGCCGGACGAGCAGCGCTTCCCTTGTCTGCGCCTGGCGCGACAAGCGGCGCAGGCCGGCAACAGCGCTCCGGCGATGCTCAACGCGGCCAATGAAATAGCGGTCGCGGCGTTTCTCGACGGACGTGTGGGTTATCTGGAAATCGCGAGTATCATCGAGGATGTGTTGAATCTCGAGCCTGTGGTTGCGCTGGATGATCTGGATGCGGTGTTTACCGCAGACGCGAAAGCGCGGATTCTGGCCGAACAATGGCTGAGTCGTCACGGCCGATAGTTGTTGCACCACCATGGCGTCACGCGGCACTGAACAGGAATGCGGAGAAAGTAGATGAGCGCGCTCTATATGATTGCCGGCACCCTGATCGCTTTGGGTGTGCTGGTCACCTTTCACGAATTCGGCCATTTCTGGGTCGCGCGTCGCTGTGGCGTCAAGGTTCTGCGTTTTTCCGTGGGCTTCGGCATGCCGTTGTTGCGCTGGCACGACAAGCAGGGCACCGAGTTTGTCGTCGCCGCGATTCCGCTGGGCGGCTACGTCAAGATGCTCGATGAGCGTGAGGGCGAAGTCCCGGCCGATCAGCTTCATCAATCCTTCAATCGCAAATCGGTTCGCCAGCGTATCGCTATCGTCGCGGCCGGGCCGATTGCCAACTTCCTGCTGGCCCTGGTGTTTTTCTGGGTGTTGGCGATGCTTGGCAGCGAACAGATTCGTCCCGTCATCGGCGCTGTCGAGTCCGGGAGTATTGCGGCCAGGGCCGGTTTGAATGCCGGTCAGGAAATCGTCGCCATCGATGGCGAGCCGACTTCCGGCTGGGCGGCCGTCAACTTGCAGTTGGTCCGTCGTCTTGGCGAAAGCGGTTCTCTGCAATTGCTCGTGCGCGAGCAGGGCTCCACGGCAGATACGCCTCGCGTGCTGGCGCTGGATCACTGGCTCAAAGGCGCGGATGAACCCGATCCGATTCGCTCGCTGGGTATTCGCCCATGGCGTCCGGCCTTGCCGCCAGTGCTGGCCGAGTTCGATCCAAAAGGTCCGGCGCAGGCCGCTGGTCTGAAAACCGGCGACCGTCTCCTGTCGCTCGATGGCCAGGCCCTCGGTGACTGGCAGCAAGTGGTGGATACCGTTCGTACGCGTCCTGATACCAAAATCTTGCTGCGCGTCGAGCGCGACGGTGCTCAAATCGACGTCCCGGTGACCCTGGCGGCACGCGGCGAGAGCAAGGCGCCGAGCGGTTATCTGGGGGCTGGTGTGAAAGCTGTGGACTGGCCGCCGGAAATGATCCGCGAGGTCAGTTATGGCCCGTTGGCCGCGATTGGCGAGGGTGCCCGTCGCACCTGGACCATGAGCATTCTGACGCTGGACTCATTGAAGAAAATGCTGTTCGGCGAGCTCTCGGTAAAAAACTTGAGTGGACCGATAACCATTGCTAAAGTGGCGGGCGCTTCTGCCCAGTCGGGCGTTGCTGATTTCCTGAATTTCCTTGCTTATCTGAGTATTAGCCTGGGGGTTCTGAATTTGCTGCCCATCCCTGTACTGGATGGGGGGCATTTGTTGTTTTATCTGATTGAGTGGGTGCGTGGTCGCCCCTTGTCGGATCGGGTGCAAGGTTGGGGGGTGCAGATCGGTATCAGTTTGGTGGTCGGAGTGATGTTGCTTGCTCTGGTCAATGATCTGGGTCGACTGTAAAGCTTCGCTGAATTGCGAATCTGCCGCATTTTGCGGCAGTTTGTTTATTGCCAGTTGGAATAAGAAAGGACTTCATGAAACGTCTGCTGCTAACTGCGGTTCTCACCGTATTGATGATCGCCGAAGTTCACGCCGAGTCCTTCACTATCTCTGATATTCGCGTCAATGGCCTCCAGCGGGTCTCCGCGGGTAGCGTCTTTGGTGCCTTGCCGTTGAACGTCGGCGAGCAGGCGGATGATCGTCGCCTGGTGGAATCCACTCGTGCGTTGTTCAAAACCGGTTTCTTTCAAGATATCCAGCTGGGCCGCGAAGGCAACGTTCTGGTGATCACGGTCGTCGAACGTCCGTCGGTGGCCAGTATCGAGATCGAAGGCAACAAGGCGATCTCCACCGAAGACCTGATGAAGGGCCTCAAGCAGTCCGGTCTGTCCGAGGGTGAAATCTTCCAGCGCGCCACCCTCGAAGGTGTGCGTAACGAGCTGCAACGCCAGTACGTTGCCCAGGGCCGTTACTCGGCGACCGTCGATACCGAAGTGGTCTCGCAGCCGCGCAACCGCGTCGCGCTGAAAGTGAAGATCAACGAAGGCACCGTGGCTGCGATCCAGCACATCAACGTGGTGGGTAACACGGTTTTCCCTGATGACGATCTGATCGACCTGTTCGAACTGAAAACCACCAACTGGCTGTCGTTCTTCAAGAACGATGACAAGTACGCCCGTGAAAAGCTGTCCGGTGACCTGGAGCGTCTGCGCTCCTACTACCTGGACCGTGGTTACATCAACATGGATATCGCTTCGACCCAGGTGTCCATCACCCCGGACAAGAAGCACGTCTACATCACCGTCAACATCACCGAAGGCGAGAAGTACACCGTTCGTGACGTCAAGCTCAGCGGTGATCTGAAAGTGCCGGAAGACCAGGTCAAGTCCCTGTTGCTGGTGCAGAAAGGCCAGGTGTTCTCGCGCAAGCTGATGACCACCACCTCCGAACTGATCACCCGCCGTCTGGGTAACGAGGGTTACACCTTCGCCAACGTCAACGGCGTTCCTCAGCCGCATGACGACGATCACACCGTGGACATTCTGTTCGCCGTCGATCCGGGCAAGCGCGCCTACGTCAACCGCATCAACTTCCGTGGCAACACCAAGTCCGAAGACGAAGTGCTGCGTCGTGAAATGCGTCAGATGGAAGGTGGCTGGGCTTCGACCTACCTGATCGACCAGTCCAAGACCCGTCTTGAGCGTTTGGGCTTCTTTAAAGAAGTGAACGTCGAGACTCCGGCCGTTCCGGGTGTCGATGACCAGGTTGACGTGAACTATGCCGTAGAAGAGCAGGCTTCCGGTTCGATCACCGCCAGCGTCGGTTTCGCCCAGAGCGCCGGCCTGATCCTCGGTGGTTCGATCACCCAGAACAACTTCCTGGGTACGGGTAACCGTGTAAGCGTGGGCCTGACCCGCAGCGAATATCAGAGCCGCTACAACTTCGGCTACGTTGACCCCTACTGGACCGCCGATGGCGTGAGCCTGGGTTACAACGCGTTCTATCGCACCACCGACTACAAAGACCTCGACGTCGACGTAGCGAGCTATGCGGTAGACAGCCTGGGTGCCGGCGTCAACGTTGGCTACCCGATCAGCGAGACTTCGCGTCTGACCTTCGGTCTGTCCGCTCAACAGGACAAGATCAAGACCGGTCAGTACACCGTTGACGAAATCTTCGACTTCGTTAACAAGGAAGGCGACAACTACCTGAACTTCAAGGCTTCGGCCGGCTGGTCCGAGTCGACCCTGAACAAGGGCGTACTGCCTACCCGTGGTCGTTCCCAGAGCCTGACGCTGGAAACCACGATTCCAGGCAGCGACCTGTCGTTCTACAAACTCGACTACCGTGGTCAGTTGTTCCAGCCTATTACCGAGAACTACACCCTGCGTCTGCACACCGAGCTGGGTTATGGCGACGGTTATGGTTCGACCGATGGCTTGCCGTTCTATGAAAACTACTATGCTGGTGGTTTCAACTCGGTTCGCGGCTTCAAGGACAGTACTCTGGGCCCTCGCAGTACCCCGAGCCGTGGTCAGTCGGTCACCGGTAATGCCGGTACCATTGCCGACCCGGATCAGGATCCGCTGCCGTTCGGTGGCAACGTATTGATCCAGGGTGGTGTCGAGGTCCTGTTCCCGCTGCCGTTCGTCAAAGATCAGCGCTCCTTGCGTACCTCGGTATTCTGGGACGTCGGTAACGTGTTTGATTCGACCTGCAAGTCGACCACCAATGCTGACGGTACTAAAGCCAACACTCAGTGCAACGACATCAGCCTGAGCAACATGGCCAGTTCCGTCGGTGTAGGCGTGACCTGGGTAACCGCACTGGGGCCTTTGAGCTTCGCGTTGGCTACACCGATCAAAAAACCGGATAACGCTGAAACTCAAGTGTTCCAATTCTCCCTCGGCCAGACGTTCTAAGCGTCTGACCCAAGACAACGACAATGGATTTTGTAGGAGTGCATCGTGCGTAAGTTGACTCAATTGGTTCTCCTGGCCTCCGTACTGGTGGCAGGCCCGGCGTTCGCCGACATGAAAATCGCCGTTCTGAATTATCAGATGGCGCTGCTGGAATCCGATGCGGCCAAGAAATACGCCGTGGATGCCGAGAAGAAGTTCGGTCCGCAACTGACCAAGCTCAAGACGCTGGAAAGCAGCGCCAAGGGCATTCAGGATCGCCTGATGGCCGGTGGCGACAAGATGCAACAAGGCGAGCGTGAGCGTCTGGAGCTTGAGTTCAAGCAAAAGGCTCGTGACTTCCAGTTCCAGTCCAAGGAACTGAACGAAGCCAAGGCTGTTGCCGACCGCGAAATGCTCAAGCAACTGAAGCCGAAACTGGATAGCGCAGTGGAAGAAGTCATCAAGAAAGGTGGTTTTGACCTGGTGTTCGAGCGTGGCGCAGTGATCGATGTCAAACCTCAGTACGACATCACGCGCCAGGTTATCGAGCGCATGAATCAGCTGAAGTAACCCATGACCGTGACTATCAAGCTCGGCCAGTTGGCCGAGTTCCTCGGCGCCACCCTGCGTGGCGACCCCGAGACGCAAATTACTGGGCTAGCCACCTTGCAGGAGGCTGGCCCAGCTCAGTTGAGCTTTCTGGCAAATCCTCAATATCGCAAATACCTGGCAAGTTCCCAGGCGGCTGCGCTATTGCTCAAGGAAGCCGACGCCGAGGGTTTCGCCGGTAATGCGCTGGTGGTGCCGGATCCTTACCTGGCTTACGCCCGCATCTCTCATCTGTTCGATCCCAAGCCCAAAGCCACTGCGGGTGTTCATCCCACAGCGGTCATTGCGCCGGATGCGGTGGTTGATCCAAGCGCCAGCATTGGCCCTTTCGTGGTGATCGAGGCCGGTGCGCGCATCGGCGCGCAGGTGACCCTGGGCGCACATTGCGTCATCGGTGCCCGCAGTGAAATCGGCGAGGGCGGCTGGCTCGCTCCGCGGGTTACGCTGTACCACGACGTGCGCATCGGCAAGCGTGTGGTGATCCAGTCCGGCGCCGTGCTCGGTGGTGAAGGCTTCGGCTTTGCCAACGAGAAAGGCATCTGGCAGAAGATCGCGCAGATCGGCGGCGTGACCATTGGCGACGATGTCGAGATTGGCGTGAATACTGCCATCGACCGTGGCGCGCTGGCGGACACCGTGATCGGCAACGGCGTGAAACTCGACAACCAGATCCAGATCGCGCACAACGTCCAGGTCGGTGATCACACCGCGATGGCTGCGTGTGTCGGTATCTCCGGCAGCACCAAAATCGGCAAGCATTGCATGCTCGCCGGTGGTGTTGGCCTGGTTGGGCACATCGATATTTGCGACAACGTTTTCCTCACCGGGATGACCATGGTGACCCACTCGATTACCGAGCCGGGCGCCTATTCTTCCGGCACAGCCATGCAACCGGCGGCCGAATGGCGCAAAAGCGCGGCCCGCATCCGTCAGCTCGATGACCTCGCGCGACGTTTGAAGCAGCTGGAAAAGCGCGTTGGGGAAGTGACCCCCGGCGGCAATGCTTCATCTGATGGCTGATACCATTTCCATATCAAGTGTGCACAGCCTCTAGACTGCCTCCTTGATTTGCTAGAGGAGTGCGCGTCAGTCGCGCTCCCAATCTTTACATAGGCTTCCCCCCGAAATGATGGACATCAACGAGATTCGCGAATACCTGCCTCACCGTTACCCGTTCCTGCTGGTGGACCGGGTGGTGGAACTGGACACTGAAGGCAAGCGCATTCGCGCCTACAAGAATGTCAGCATCAATGAGCCATTCTTCAATGGTCACTTTCCGGCGCATCCAATCATGCCGGGCGTGCTGATCATCGAAGCGATGGCCCAGGCTGCCGGGATCCTCGGTTTCAAAATGCTCGACGTTAAGCCGGCCGACGGCACGCTTTATTACTTCGTCGGGTCCGACAAGCTGCGCTTCCGTCAGCCGGTTCTGCCGGGTGATCAGTTGATCCTTGAAGCCAAGTTCATCAGCTGCAAGCGTCAGATCTGGAAGTTCGAATGCCAGGCTTCGGTCGACGGCAAGCCAGTCTGCTCGGCTGAAATCATCTGTGCGGAACGCAAACTATGAGTTTGATTGACCCTCGCGCAATCATCGATCCGTCGGCCGTTCTGGCTGACGGCGTCGAGGTCGGCCCGTGGTCGATCATCGGCGCAGGTGTGGAAATTGGCGAGGGTACTGTGATCGGGCCACATGTGGTCCTCAAAGGCCCGACCCGCATCGGCAAGCACAATCGCATCTACCAGTTTTCCTCGGTAGGCGAAGACACGCCCGATCTGAAGTACAAGGGTGAAGAAACCCGTCTGGTGATCGGTGACCACAACGTCATCCGCGAAGGCGTGACGATTCACCGTGGCACTGTGCAGGACCGTTCGGAAACCACGCTGGGTGATCACAACCTGATCATGGCCTACGCCCACATCGGGCATGACAGCGTCATCGGCAACCACTGCATTCTGGTCAACAACACCGCGTTGGCCGGGCATGTACATGTCGACGACTGGGCGATCCTCTCCGGTTTTACCCTGGTGCATCAGTACTGCCACATCGGCGCGCACAGCTTTTCCGGTATGGGCACCGCGATCGGCAAGGACGTTCCGGCGTTCGTCACCGTTTTCGGTAATCCGGCCGAAGCGCGCAGCATGAACTTCGAAGGCATGCGCCGTCGCGGTTTCAGCGAAGACGCGATTCATGCACTGCGCCGCGCCTATAAAACGGTGTATCGCCAGGGTCTGACGGTGGAGCAGGCGCTGGCAGAACTGGTCGAGCCATCTGCACAGTTCCCGGAGGTCGCGGTGTTTCGTGACTCGATCCAGTCTTCGACTCGCGGCATCACCCGCTGATCATGGCTAATCTGCGTATTGCGCTGGTAGCGGGCGAAGCTTCTGGCGACATTCTGGGCGCCGGACTGATGCGCGCCCTCAAGGCGCAACATCCGGCAGTCGAGTTCATCGGCGTCGGCGGGCCGTTGATGCAGGCCGAGGGGCTGACGTCCTACTTCCCCATGGAGCGTCTGTCGGTCATGGGCCTGGTGGAGGTGCTCGGGCGCTTGCGCGAGTTGCTCAAGCGCCGCAAGGAACTGATCGCCACGTTGATTGCCGAGAAACCCGATGTGTTCATCGGCATCGACGCCCCGGATTTCAACCTCAACATCGAACTCAAGCTGCGTCTGGCCGGGATCAAGACCGTGCACTACGTCAGCCCTTCGGTGTGGGCGTGGCGGCAGAAGCGCGTGCTGAAGATCCGCGAAGGCTGTGATCTGATGCTGACACTGCTGCCGTTCGAAGCAAAATTCTACGAAGAGAAAGGCGTGCCGGTGCGGTTTGTCGGCCACACGCTGGCCGATACCATTCCGCTGCAGGCCGATCGCGCTGCAGCGCGAGCCGAACTGGGCCTGCCCGACGGGCCGCTGGTGGCGTTGATGCCCGGCAGTCGCGGTGGTGAAGTGGGCCGCCTGGGCGCGCTGTTTCTCGATACCGCCGAGCGCCTGCGTGGCATGCATCCGGGGTTGCGCTTCGTCATACCGTGCGCGAATGCCGAGCGCCGCGCCCAGCTCGAAGAGTTGCTGGTTGGCCGTGATCTGCCGGTGACCCTGCTCGACGGCAAGTCGCATCTGGCTCTGGCGGCGTGCAACGCGGTGTTGATCGCCTCCGGCACGGCTACGCTTGAAGCGCTGCTCTACAAACGGCCGATGGTCGTTGCGTATCGCCTGGCGCCGCTGACGTTCTGGATTCTCAAACGCATGGTCAAGAGCCCGTATGTGTCGCTGCCGAACCTGCTGGCCCAGCGCCTGCTGGTGCCGGAGTTGTTGCAGGATGATGCGACTGTTGAAGCACTGGCGCAGACCCTGTCGCCGCTGATCGACGGTGGCGAAGAGCAGACCCGGGGCTTCGACGAGATCCACCGTACGTTGCGGCTGGATGCTTCCAATCAGGCGGCGGATGCCGTCCTCAACCTGATCGGGCAGAAACCATGAGCAAGACGATGCAGATGGGCCTGGATTTCACCCTGGTTGCTGAAGTCGAAGAGCTGGTGGCCGGTGTCGATGAAGTCGGTCGCGGCCCGTTGTGCGGTGCAGTGGTAACGGCGGCGGTGATCCTCGATCCGAACCGCCCGATCCTGGGCCTCAACGATTCGAAGAAACTCACCGAAGCCCGGCGCGAAAAGCTCTACGACGAGATCATCGAAAAGTCCCTGAGCTGGTGCATCGCCCGCGCCGAAGTCGAGGAAATCGACGAGCTGAACATCCTGCACGCCACCATGCTCGCCATGCAGCGCGCGGTGGCCGGGCTGCACGTTCAGCCGAAACTGGCGATGATCGATGGCAACCGCTACCCGAAATTGCCGATGCGCGCCGAAGCGGTGGTGCAGGGCGACGGCAAGGTGCCGGCCATTGCTGCCGCATCGATTCTGGCCAAGGTCAGTCGCGACCGGGAAATGGCCGCATTCGAATTGATCTACCCGGGTTATGGCATCGGCGGCCATAAAGGCTACCCGACGCCCGTTCATCTGGAAGCGCTGGCACGGCTGGGGCCGACGCCGATTCATCGGCGCTCGTTCGCCCCGGTGCGTCAGGCCTACGAGGCGCTTGAAGGACTGATGCAGGTTTAGTCGCAAGGCTGATGTTTTGTTCGAGGCCCGGTACAATCCGGGCCTTGTTGTCTCTATGTAACTGGACAGGATCACTATGCCGGCTTCATTCGTTCATCTACGCCTGCACACTGAATACTCCCTGGTCGACGGGTTGGTGCGGATCAAGCCACTGGTCAAGGCGCTGACCGGCATGAACATGCCGGCGGTGGCGGTCACCGATCAGAACAACATGTGTTCCCTGGTCAAATTCTATAAAAACACCATGGGCGCCGGCATCAAGCCGATCTGCGGCGCCGACCTGTGGCTGTCGAACAAGGATCCGGACGCCCCCCTGAGCCGGATCAGCCTGTTGGTGATGAACGCCAAGGGTTATCGCAATCTCACCGAGTTGATTTCGCGCGGTTTCATCGACGGTCAGCGCAACGGCATGATCATCATCGAGCGCGAATGGGTCGCCGAGGCCAACGAAGGCCTGATCATGCTGTCCGCCGCCAAGGAAGGCGAGATCGGCATGGCACTGATCAGCGGCAACCCGGCCGAGGCCGAGGCCTTGGCGCGTGAGTGGATGGCGGTATTCCCGGATCGTTTCTATCTGGAAATCCAGCGCACCAATCGCCCTAATGATGAAGAGCAGTTGCACGGTGCGGTGGCCCTGGCCGACAAGCTCGGCGCGCCGCTGGTGGCGACCAACGATGTGCGCTTCATCAAGCAGGAAGACTTCGCTGCCCACGAAACCCGCGTGTGCATCGGTGAGGGCCGCGCCCTCGACGATCCGCGGCGTTCGAAGAATTACAGCGACCAGCAATACCTCAAAAGCGCCGAGGAAATGGCCGAGCTGTTCAGCGACATTCCCGACGCCATCGAAAACACCGTCGAGATCGCCAAGCGCTGCAACATTGAAGTCAAGCTGGGCACGCACTTCCTGCCCAACTTCCCGATTCCCGATGGCATGACCATTGACGAATATTTCCGCAAGGTGTCCTTCGAAGGTCTCGAAGAACGCCTCGCGGTGCTGCTGCCCAAGGACACCACCGAAGACTACGAAGCCAAGCGTCAGGTCTACGTCGATCGCTTGAATTTCGAGCTGGATATCATCATCCAGATGGGCTTCCCCGGTTACTTCCTGATCGTGATGGACTTTATCCAGTGGGCCAAGAACAACGGCGTGCCGGTCGGTCCTGGCCGGGGGTCGGGTGCCGGCTCGCTGGTGGCTTACGTGCAGAAAATTACTGACCTTGATCCGCTGGAATACGACCTGCTGTTCGAACGTTTCCTTAACCCGGAGCGGGTATCGATGCCCGACTTCGACGTCGACTTCTGCATGGACGGCCGTGACCGGGTGATCGACTACGTGGCCGAGAAGTACGGTCGCAACGCGGTGAGCCAGATCATCACCTTCGGTTCCATGGCCGCCAAGGCTGTGGTGCGCGACGTGGCGCGTGTGCAGGGCAAGTCCTACGGTCTGGCGGATCGTCTGTCGAAGATGATTCCGTTCGAAGTCGGCATGACCCTGGAAAAAGCCTACGAGCAGGAAGAGATCCTGCGCGACTTCATCAAGGTCGATGAAGAAGCGGCGGAAATCTGGGAGATGGCGCGCAAGCTCGAGGGCGTGGTGCGTAACGTCGGCAAGCACGCCGGTGGTGTGGTGATCGCGCCGACCAAGCTGACCGACTTCTCGCCGATCTACTGCGACGAGGCCGGTGATGGTCTGGTAACCCAGTTCGACAAGGACGACGTGGAGGCTGCCGGTCTGGTGAAGTTCGACTTCCTCGGCCTGCGCACCCTGACGATCATCGACTGGGCGCTGAAAACCATCAACCGCGACCGCGCCAAGGTCGGCGAAGAGCCGCTGGACATCGCGTTCATTCCGCTGGACGACAAACCGACGTACAACCTGCTGCAGAAAGCTGAAACCACCGCTGTGTTCCAGCTTGAATCGCGCGGCATGAAAGAGCTGATCAAAAAGCTCAAGCCCGACTGTCTGGAAGACCTGATCGCACTGGTGGCGCTGTTCCGTCCGGGCCCGCTGCAGTCCGGCATGGTGGACGACTTCATCAACCGCAAGCACGGTCGCGCCGAACTGGCGTACCCGCACTCGGACTACCAGTACGAAGGCCTCAAGCCGGTTTTGGCGCCGACCTACGGCATCATCCTGTATCAGGAACAGGTGATGCAGATCGCCCAGGTCATGGCCGGTTACACCCTCGGTGGTGCGGACATGCTGCGTCGAGCCATGGGTAAGAAAAAACCCGAAGAAATGGCCAAGCAGCGCGGCGGTTTCATTGAAGGTTGCGCGACCAACAATATCGACGCCGACCTCGCCGGTAACATCTTTGACCTGGTAGAGAAATTCGCCGGTTACGGCTTCAACAAATCCCACTCCGCCGCCTACGGCCTGGTGTCGTACCAGACTGCCTGGCTCAAGGCCCACTACCCGGCGCCATTCATGGCCGCGGTACTCTCGGCGGATATGCACAACACCGACAAGGTCGTGACCTTGATCGAGGAAGTGCGCACCATGAAGCTGCGCCTCGACGCGCCGGATGTGAACACCTCGGAGTTCAAGTTCACGGTGAACGACGACGGCCGCATTGTTTACGGCCTCGGCGCGATCAAGGGCGTCGGCGAAGGCCCGGTGGAAGCGATCACCGAAGCGCGTCAGGACGGTCCGTTCAAGGATCTGTTCGACTTCTGCGCCCGGGTTGACCTCAAGCGCATCAACAAGCGCACGCTCGACGGTCTGATCCGCAGCGGTGCGCTGGATCGCCTCGGTCCGTACTTCCATGACGAGCAAAAGGCTTATCAGGCCAACATCGACCGCAACCGAGCGGTGCTGCTGGCGGCGATGGAAGAGGCGATCAAGGCTGCCGAGCAAACTGCCCGCACCCACGACAGTGGCCACGCCGACCTGTTTGGCGGACTGTTCGTCGAGGAAGATGCCGACGTTTACGCGACGCACCGCAAGGCCAAGGAACTGACCCTCAAGGAGCGTCTCAAGGGTGAGAAAGACACCTTGGGCCTGTACCTGACCGGTCACCCGATCGACGAGTACGAAGGCGAGATTCGCCGTTTCGCCCGGCAGCGCATCATTGACCTGAAACCGGCCCGCGACACGCAAACCGTGGCCGGGATGATCATTGCCCTGCGGGTGATGAAGAACAAGAAGGGCGACAAGATGGGTTTCATCACCCTCGACGACCGCTCGGGGCGGATCGAGGCGTCGCTGTTTGCCGATGCGTTCCATTCTGCGCAGTCGCTGTTGCAGACTGACGCGATGGTGGTGGTCGAAGGCGAGGTCAGCAACGATGACTTCTCCGGCGGCCTGCGCCTGCGGGTCAAGCGGGTGATGAGCATGGAAGATGCCCGCACCAATCTGGCCGAGAGCCTGCGCCTGAAGCTGCACACTCAGGACTTGAAAGGCGATCAGCTACGCTGGTTGGGTGAACTGCTCAAGCGTCACCGCGGGGCGTGCCCGATCACCATGGAGTACACCAGCCCCGATGCGAAGACCTTGCTGCAGTTCGGCGAGACCTGGCGAATCGACCCGGCGGATGCGTTGATTCAAGCCCTGCGTGACCAGTTCGGGCGAGACAACGTCTTCCTCCAATACCGTTGACCGGCAAGTGCCATCATTGCGCTTGCCCACAACCTGAATTTTTAATCTCGACCTCAGCGCGCCTCTCCCTTAAGGTAGGGCGCGAATAGACAACCGGCCGGCCCAAGCTCACTTGGGACACGACCCAAGACGGACGCCTATGAACCCGAATTTTCTAGATTTCGAACAGCCGATCGCCGACCTGCAAGCCAAGATCGAAGAGTTGCGCTTGGTCGGTAATGACAATTCGCTGAATATCGGCGATGAGATCTCCCGCCTGCAGGACAAGAGCCGCACGCTGACCGAAGACATTTTCGGCAAGCTGACCAGCTGGCAGATCGCTCGCCTGGCGCGTCACCCGAAACGCCCGTACACCCTGGACTACATCGAGCACATCTTCACTGAGTTCGACGAACTGCACGGCGACCGTCACTTCTCCGACGACGCGGCCATTGTTGGCGGTGTAGCGCGTCTGGAAGATCAGCCAGTGATGGTCATCGGCCACCAGAAGGGCCGCGAAGTGCGCGAGAAGGTACGCCGCAACTTCGGCATGCCGCGTCCGGAAGGCTACCGCAAGGCTTGCCGTCTGATGGAAATGGCCGAGCGCTTCAAGATGCCGATCCTGACCTTCATCGACACCCCGGGTGCCTACCCTGGTATTGACGCTGAAGAGCGTAACCAGAGCGAAGCGATTGCCTGGAACCTGCGCGTGATGTCGCGCCTGAAGACCCCGATCATCGCCACCGTTATTGGTGAAGGTGGTTCCGGCGG
>NZ_QAIK01000186.1:25424-27151 GCF_003061005.1 Pseudomonas sp. HMWF021
GGGTATCACCGCCGAGCGCCTGAAAGGCCTGGGCATCGTCGACAAGGTGATCGGCGAGCCACTGGGCGGCGCCCACCGTGATCCGGCTGCTGCTGCTGCCTCGATCCGTGCCGAGCTGAGCTCGCAACTGGCGATGTTGAAGAAGTTCGACAACGAAGCGCTGCTCAAGCGTCGTTACGATCGTCTGATGAGCTACGGTCTCTAAGTCGACTGCGCATTACCCCTGTAGGAGCTGCCGCAGGCTGCGATCTTTTGATTTTGCTGTATCAAGATCAAAAGATCGCAGCCTGCGGCAGCTCCTACAAGGTTTTAAGAAGCGACCCTCTCTATGAATCCTTCGAAGAGTGATTTGCCGTCTCGGCTTATGTCGAGCCTTGAGCCCTGGCGCAACGCCGCTCAGTGGCGCATCGCCTTCTCCGGTGGTCTGGATTCCACCGTCCTCCTGCATCTGCTGGCCCACCTCGCTCAACACCATTCCCTGCCGGCGTTCAGCGCCATCCATGTCCATCACGGTCTTCAGGCTGCGGCCGATGCGTGGCCGGCGCATTGTCAGTCGGTCTGCGATGCGCTGGGCGTTCCCTTGCAAGTGATGCGCGTGAAGGTGCAACCCGGCGCCAGTCTGGAGCGGGCGGCGCGAGAGGCGCGGTATGCGGCGTTCATGTCGCTGACCGAGGCGAATGACGTGTTGCTGACCGGGCAGCATCGCGATGATCAGGCCGAAACCCTGCTGTTTCGCCTGATGCGCGGCGCCGGCGTTCGCGGACTTTCGGCGATGCCGGCGCAGCGACCGTTGGGGCAGGGCACGCTGTTGCGGCCATTGCTCGACGTCACCCGTGCCGAACTTGAGGCTTACGCCCGCGCCCATCAGTTGCGCTGGATCGAAGACCCGTCGAACGAAGATCGGCAATTCTCCCGCAACTATCTGCGCCATCAGGTGCTGCCGTTGCTCACCGCGCGCTGGCCGCAGGCGCAGGCGAGCATGGCGCGCAGTGCGGCGCATCTGCGCGAGGCGCAAGGCTTGCTCGATGAGCTGGCGCAGCTCGATCTGGCGCAAGCCGCCACGCCGAGCGAGTTTCAATGGCTGGGCCTGCCGTCACTGGAACTGGCGCCGTTGGCAAAGTTGTCCGCCGCTCGTCAGCGCAACGCACTCAGCCATTGGCTTGAACCGCTGACACGCCTGCCCGACACTGACCATTGGTCGGGTTGGGAAGACCTTTGCGGCGCTGGCAGTGGCGCGTCCCCGATCTGGCGTCTGGCCGATGGCGAACTGCATCGCAGCGCAGGGCGGATATGGTGGTTGAGTGGTGACTGGCTGCGTGCGCCAGCGGTCAGCGCCGAGTGGCATGACCCATCGACGCCGCTACGTCTGCCCAATAACGGCCGTGTCATGTTCAGCGGGCAGACTCCGGTCGGACCGTTGCGGATTGGCTATCGGCAGGGCGGCGAAGTGATGCATCTGGCGGAGCGCGGCCATCGCGATCTCAAGCGCCTGCTCAATGAGCGCGCGGTGCCAGGCTTCGTCCGTGGCAGATTGCCGCTGCTGTTTCGCGGCGCGCAATTGCTCGCGGTGGCGAACCTGCCGGGCCTTGACGGGCAAGCACAGGACGGCTGGAAATTGCATTGGCAGCCAACAGACGAAGATCAAGGTTTGAGATGAAAGGGGCATTCCGGTAGACTACGCTCCCTTCTTGATACAACTTCTGTGGATTCGCCTGAATTGCAGGAGT
>NZ_QAIK01000039.1:0-11198 GCF_003061005.1 Pseudomonas sp. HMWF021
ATCGTGATGATGTCGGTGGTCGGCAGTTTCCCATTGATTCTGCTGGCGGCGGCGCTGATCGGTATCGGCTCATCGACTTTCCACCCCGAAGCTTCGCGGATCGCGCGGCTGGCCTCCGGTGGACGCTTTGGTCTGGCGCAATCGACCTTCCAGGTCGGCGGTAACGCCGGTTCCGCATTCGGCCCGTTGCTGGCGGCGGCGATCATCATTCCGTTCGGTCAGGGCAACGTGGCGTGGTTTGGCTTGTTCGCGGTGTTTGCGTTGTTCGTGCTGTATCGCATCAGTCGCTGGTATGCCCATCACCTCAACCTGTTCAAGCTCAAGGCTGGTCAGGCGGCGACTCACGGATTGTCGAAAGGCAGGGTGATCAGTGCACTGGTGGTGCTGGGGCTGTTGGTGTTCTCCAAGTATTTCTACATGGCCAGCCTCACCAGCTATTTCACCTTTTACCTGATCGAGAAATTCGACCTGTCGGTGGCCAGTTCGCAGCTGCATCTGTTCCTGTTTCTCGGAGCGGTGGCGGCGGGGACGTTCTTTGGCGGGCCGATTGGCGACAAGATCGGGCGTAAAGCGGTGATCTGGTTTTCGATCCTTGGCGTGGCGCCGTTCACCTTGCTGATGCCCCACGTCGATCTGTTCTGGACCACTGTGCTCAGTGTGGTAATCGGCTTCATCCTCGCCTCGGCGTTCTCGGCGATTGTGGTGTACGCGCAGGAGCTGGTGCCGGGCAATGTCGGGATGATCGCCGGGGTGTTCTTTGGCTTGATGTTTGGTTTCGGCGGGATTGGTGCGGCGTTGCTTGGGCATCTGGCGGATGTGCACGGGATCGAGTACGTGTATTTCCTGTGTTCGTTTCTGCCGTTGTTTGGCGTGCTGGCGATCTTCCTGCCGCGCACCAAAAAGGCCTGAACCACACCGTTTAAACTGTAGGAGTGAGCCTGCTCGCGATGGCGGTGTGTCAGATGAAGTTACGTCAACTGACACACCGCCATCGCGAGCAGGCTCACTCCTACAAGGGAATGTGTTTTGCCTTGAATGTCAGGCACAAAATAGCCGCGTATCAAACGCGGCTTTTTCTTGGGCGTAACGCTTAGACGTTGAAGCGGAAGTGCATCACGTCGCCGTCCTTGACGATGTAGTCCTTGCCTTCCAGGCGCCATTTACCAGCTTCTTTAGTACCGGCTTCGCCCTTGTACTGGATGAAGTCGTTGTAGGCGATGACTTCGGCGCGGATGAAGCCTTTTTCGAAGTCGGTGTGGATCACGCCAGCGGCTTGTGGTGCGGTGGCACCGACGCGGACGGTCCAGGCGCGGACTTCTTCGACACCGGCGGTGAAGTAGGTCTGCAGGTGGAGCATTTCGTAACCGGCGCGGATCACGCGGTTCAGGCCAGGCTCTTCCAGGCCCAGGGCCTCGAGGAACATGTCCTTCTCTTCGCCGTCATCCAGCTCGGCGATTTCCGCTTCGATCTTGTTGCACACCGGAACCACCATGGCGCCTTCTTCTTCGGCGATGGCCTTGACCACGTCCAGGTGCGGGTTGTTCTCGAAACCGTCTTCAGCGACGTTGGCGATGTACATGACCGGTTTGGTGGTCAGCAGGTGGAAGCCCTTGATCACGGCTTTTTCGTCCGCGCTCATGTTCTTCATCAGGCTGCGTGCAGGCTTGGCTTCGGTGAAGTGCGCGATCAGTTGCTCCAGCAGAGCTTTCTGAACCACGGCGTCCTTGTCACCGCCCTTGGCGTTGCGTGCAACTTTCTGCAGTTGCTTCTCGCAGCTGTCGAGGTCGGCGAAGATCAGTTCCAGGTCGATGATTTCGATGTCGCGTTTCGGGTCGACGCTGTTGGACACGTGGATCACGTTGTCGTCTTCGAAGCAGCGCACCACGTGAGCGATGGCGTCGGTTTCGCGGATGTTGGCCAGGAACTTGTTGCCCAGACCTTCACCTTTCGACGCGCCGGCCACCAGGCCTGCGATGTCGACGAATTCCATGGTGGTCGGCAGGATGCGCTTCGGATTGACGATGGCCGCCAGAGCGTCCAGACGCGGATCCGGCATCGGCACGATGCCGCTGTTCGGCTCGATGGTGCAGAAGGGGAAGTTCTCGGCCGCGATACCGGATTTGGTCAGGGCGTTGAACAGGGTGGACTTGCCGACGTTAGGCAGGCCGACGATGCCGCAATTGAATCCCATGGTGTTTCCCCTCGGATTAGAGTCAGGCCTTCTGGCTGTGCAGGTTTTTCATCGCGCGGTTCCATTCACCGGCGAGGATATCCGGCAGCACGCCGAGGGCAAAGTCGATGCTGGCATCGAGTTTTTCCTGTTCGGCGCGTGGCGCACGACCCAGGACGAAATTTGAAACCATACTGGCGACGCCCGGGTGGCCGATGCCAAGCCGCAGGCGGTAGAAAGTATTCTGATTGCCCAGTTGCGCGATGATGTCGCGCAACCCGTTGTGACCGCCATGGCCGCCGCCCTGCTTGAGCTTGGCGACGCCCGGAGGCAGGTCGAGTTCGTCATGCGCCACCAGGATTTCTTCAGGCTTGATGCGGAAGAAACCGGCGAGTGCCGCCACGGCCTGGCCGCTGCGGTTCATGTAGGTGGTGGGAATCAGCAGACGAACATCCTGACCCTGATGCGAATAGCGTCCGGTCAGGCCGAAATATTTGCGATCGGCCACAAGGTTCACACCTTGTGCGGCGGCGATACGCTCAACAAAAAGGGCCCCTGCGTTATGCCGGGTCTGTTCGTATTCGGCGCCTGGATTACCCAGGCCAACGATCAGTTTGATGGCAGTCACGATAGGGGCCCTTCCTTGGAGTGGTGGTTAACATCGCCGCGATCAGGGAAAGCGGCGAAAGTGGACGAAAATTGCTCATTTACCATGAATGTAAACTCCGCGTTCTCGCCCGCTTTCTCGCTACGTTCCAGTCCGCGATGTTTCACTCACTCCGACGAACAGAGTGAAATTACTCTGCTGCGCCTTCTTCGGTAGCTTCTGGAGCAACACGTGGAGCGTGGACGTTGGCTACTGCCTTGTCATCGCCGTGTGCCAGAGCAACGAACTCGACACCTTTAGGAGCTTTGAGGTCCGACAGGTGAACGATGGTGCCGATTTCAGCGTTAGCCAGATCGACTTCGATGAACTCAGGCAGGTCTTTTGGCAGGCAGGAAACTTCGATCTCGGCAACAACGTGCGAGATTTCGCCGCCTTTCTTCACTGGAGCAGCTTCGTTGATGAAGTGCACAGGAACGATAGCGGTCAGTTTCTGGCCAGCGACAACGCGTACGAAGTCAGCGTGCATCACGTGGCCTTTGGCCGGGTGACGTTGCAGGGCTTTGATGACGACGTTTTGTTTCTTGCCACCAACGTTCAGCTCGATGATGTGGCTGTAAGCCGCTTCGTTTTCGAGCAGTTTGGCAACTTCTTTGGCCAGCATGCTGATGGATTCAGGGGCTTTGTCGCCACCGTAAACAACAGCTGGAACCAGAGCGGCGAGACGACGCAGGCGGCGGCTCGCACCTTTCCCCAGGTCGGAACGCACTTCAGCATTCAGAGTAAAATCGTTCATTTTGTATCTCCAAAATAGCCATGACCGGGTGGCGTTTGCGACCAGCGCCAAACACGGTATGGGCAAAAAAGCCCCGCCCCGACAGGAATGCCGGGGCGGGGCGCTTTTCGTCAACGAGACATTTCGAGAAGGGCAGGGCCCTTAACGGAACATCGCGCTGATCGATTCTTCATTGCTGATGCGGCGAACCGCTTCGGCAACAACCGGTGCGATATCCAGTTGACGGATACGTGCACAGGCTTGTGCTGCAGCGGACAGCGGGATGGTGTTAGTGACCACCAGCTCGTCCAGCACGGAATTTTCGATATTCTCGATGGCCCGACCCGACAGCACAGGGTGTGTGCAGTAGGCGAAGACCTTGGCTGCGCCATGCTCTTTCAGGGCCTTGGCCGCATGGCACAGAGTGCCGGCGGTATCGACCATGTCATCGACCAGAATGCAGGTACGCCCTTCGACATCACCGATGATATGCATCACTTCAGAGTGATTGGCTTTCTCACGGCGTTTGTCGATGATCCCGAGATCCACGCCCAGGGATTTGGCAACAGCACGTGCACGCACGACGCCACCAATGTCCGGGGACACGATCATCAGGTTTTCGAAGCGCTGATCTTCAATGTCATCCACCAGAACCGGGGAGCCGTAGATGTTATCTACCGGAATATCGAAGAAGCCCTGAATCTGGTCAGCATGCAGATCAACCGTGAGAACACGGTCGATGCCGACTACGGTAAGCATGTCAGCAACGACTTTTGCGCTGATAGCCACACGTGCGGAACGCGGACGGCGATCCTGACGGGCATAACCAAAATAAGGAATAACAGCAGTAATACGAGTAGCCGAGGAGCGGCGGAAGGCATCAGCCATCACTACCAGTTCCATCAGGTTATCGTTGGTCGGAGCGCAAGTCGGCTGAATAATGAAGACGTCTTTACCGCGAACGTTTTCATTGATCTCGGCAGTAATTTCGCCGTCGGAAAACTTACCGACAGAAATGTCACCGAGAGGGATATGCAGCTGACGTACGACACGCCGAGCCAGATCGGGGTTAGCATTCCCCGTAAAGACCATCATCTTGGACACGCGCAGTACCTAGAGGCTGAGGGTAACCTGGATGAGTATAGAAAATGGCAGGGGCGGCTGGATTCGAACCAACGCATGGCAGGATCAAAACCTGCTGCCTTACCGCTTGGCGACGCCCCTGTATCTGTTGCTTCAGATGCCTTGCATCTGGTTCCTTTAGAGCAGACTTTGCAGCTTGCGATGCAACATCGAAACGTTGCTTCCTTTTGCTACAAACCCTGTTAGGGTCTCTGTCAGAAGGGCCGAGACTTTATCAGCTTCAGCTTTGCTTGGGAAGCCCCCAAACACACAACTTCCAGTTCCGGTGAGTTTTGCTTCGGTAAATTTACCTAACAAATCCAATGCGTTACGTACCTCTGGATAACGCCTTGCTACCACCGGCAAGCAGTCATTTCGACTGTTTCCCTCGGGAACGGGGCGCACTTTAATGGGCGGCGTGTTACGTGTCAACAAAGGATCGGAAAAAATTTCTGCCGTACTTACAGAGACTTGCGGCACGAGCACCAGATACCACGGTTCTTCGGGGTCGACCGGGGTCAGTTTCTCGCCCACGCCTTCGGCAAATGCCGCGTGACCACGGACGAAAACCGGCACGTCGGCGCCAAGCGACAGACCCAGTGCGGCGAGGCGGTCTTCATCCCAGCCCAGTTGCCACAAGTGATTGAGACCGAGCAGAGTAGTCGCGGCATTCGAGCTGCCGCCACCGATGCCGCCGCCCATGGGCAGAACTTTATCAATCCAGATATCGATACCGAGCGAGCAGCCTGATTGTTGCTGCAGCATTTTTGCCGCGCGCACGATCAGGTTGCTGTCGTGGGGCACACCGGCGAATTCGGTGTGCAGCTGAATCACGCCGTCTTCGCGCACGGCGAAGGTGATTTCGTCGCCGTAATCGACAAACTGAAACAGCGTCTGCAACTCGTGATAGCCGTCTGCCCGGCGACCGAGAATATGCAGCATCAGGTTTAGCTTGGCCGGCGAGGGCAGCGTCAGACGCGGAGCGGTCATGCTTTATTGCCCCAATTTACGCGGTTGCCAGGTCTTGATCACCAGCGTCACGTCCAGATCGGTGCCGTGCAATTTGATCCGCTCGGGCAGCCAATAACCGTTTTGCTCGGCGTAGCTGAGGTATTCGACCTTCCAGCCATCCTGTTCCAGATTGGCCAGGCGACTGTCGTTATCCAGCGTCAGACGGCTTTTGCTTTGCGGTGCCGGCAGGCCACGGACCCACCAGGCCAGATTCGACACCGGCAGTTTCCAGCCCAGTTGCTCTTCGAGCAGCGCTTCCGGCGACTCGGAGTCATAGCGGCCCTGATTGGCGACTTCCAGCGAAACCTTGCCCGGGCGTCCGGTCAGGCGTGCCGCACCACGACCCAGCGGGCCGGACAGGCGAATGTCGTAGTAATCCTGGCGTTGCAGCCAGAACAGCGTGCCGCTACCGGAATCTTTCGGTGCGCGGATGCCGATCTTGCCGTCGATCTGCCAGCCATCGAGGCCGGTCAGCTGTTGTTTGTTCGCGGCCCACTGAGCCGGACTGCCGTGGCCCTCGACCGATTCGCGAGCGCCGAAGCCCGCGCAACCGGCGAGCAGGGCGATGAAACTGAAAACAATAACGTGGCGCAAAAACATGAGTTAAAGAGTCTCGGATCCGGTCAGGCGCTTGATGGTGCTGCGCAGGATGGTGCTGTCTGGCTGATCTTTGAGGTACTTGCCCCAGACCTGTTTGGCTTCGCGCTGGTTGCCCTTGACCCACAACACTTCGCCCAGGTGCGCGGCGACTTCGTGGTCAGGGAAACGCTCGAGCGCCTGACGCAGGTATTTCTCGGCGTCGTCCAGATTGCCCATGCGGAAGTTCACCCAGCCGAGGCTGTCGAGTACCGCCGGGTCTTCCGGATTGATCTGGTGCGCCTGTTCGATCAACGCCTTGGCTTCAGCGTAGCGGGTGGTGCGATCGGACAGGGTGTAGCCCAGCGCATTGAGCGCCATGGCGTTATCCGGGTCGCGCTTGATGATCAGGCGCAGGTCTTTTTCCATCTGAGCCAGGTCATTGCGTTTTTCCGCGAGCATGGCGCGGGTGTAGAGCAGATTCAGATCGTCCGGGTATTGCTGCAAGGCTTTATCCAGGGTTTTCCAGGCCTTGTCGTCCTGTTTGTTGGCCGACAGGGTTTCGGATTCGATCAGATACAGCTGGATCGCGTAATCAGGCTGGGCGTCACGCTCGGCGGCCAGTTTGCTCTGGGCTTCGGCGGTCTTGCCGTTGTTCATCAGGATATCGGCCTGACGCAGTTGCGCCGGCAGATAGTCATTGCCCGGGCCGACCTGCGCGTATTCGATCAGCGCGCCTTGCGGGTCGTTGCGCTCTTCAGCGATGCGGCCAAGGTTCAGGTGCGCCGAATCGACGTGGCTTTCGCGCGCGATCAGGTCTTCCAGGTAACCCTTGGCCTCATCCCAGGCCTTCGCTTCCAGGCATACCAAGGCCAGCGAGTAACGCAGTTCGTCGTCTTCGGGGTATTGCTGAACCAGGGTGGAAAACTCGACCTTGGCGTCGTCCATGCGGTCCTGTTCGACCAGGGTGCGCGCATAAGTCAGGCGCAGGCGCTTGTCGTCCGGGTACTTCTTGATGCTTTTCTGCAGCAACGGCACGGCCTCGTCGCCACGATTCATGGTTTGCAGCAGGCGGGCGCGCAGCAGGATCGGAGCGATCTCGCCGTCTTCCGGCGGATGGTCTTCGAGCAGGGTCAATGCGGCTTTGTTGTCGCCGTCCTGTTGCAGGAGCAGGGCCTTGCCAAAAATCAGCTGGCTGTTTTTCGGGTGGCGCTGCAGCAGACGGTCGAAGCTTTTCATCAAGCCGTTGCGGGTTTCCTGATCAGTGTCGGCGGCCGACAGCGCGAGGAAGTCGAAATGGGTATCGCCCTTGCCCTGCAGGACTTTCTCCATATACACCATGGAGTCGTCGTAACGCCCGGCGCGGGCCAGTTGCACGGCGGCGGCGCGTTGCGCTTCGAGGTCGTCCGGAGCGTTTTTCGCCCAGATCAGTGCGGTGTCCAGCGCAGGCTGGTCGGCGCCGAGGTATTCGGCGATGCGGAACGCGCGCTCGGAAACCCCCGGATCCTGGGTGTTGATGGCCTGGGTCACGTAGTTGTCCAGGGCAATGTCAAAGCGATTGCGCTGGCCGGCGAGTTCGGCGCTCAACAGGCTGAAAACGGTTTCCTCGCTGAACGAGCTGTAAACCTTGGGCTTTTCAGGCGTGGACGCGGTGTCTTCGACCGGCGGGGTGCTGTCCGGCGAAACGGGGGCCATGGCCTGGCAGCCGCTGAGGAAGACAAAAGCAAGGAGCAACGCGGAAGATCTATTCATATAGGAGAAGGACGACTAACCTGCGGTCGGATCATCATGACACAAGCCTTCGGTCAAACATAACCGCTCAGGCAATTTACGCTGATCCCTGTAGGAGCTGCCGAAGGCTGCGATCTTTTGATCCGCAAAAACAAAATCAAAAGATCGCAGCCTGCGGCAGCTCCTACAGGGGGTGTGTGTACATGAACGAGAATGGATCGCAGCAAGATGTGGATACAATAAGGGCGATAGATATCCAATAGTTGTTCTGAATCTGACGAAGTAGGACAATTGCCGGCTTCACGTCACCATCAGCGACCTTGAATGGCCTTCCTTGCACTCGGTATTAACCACAAGACTGCTTCAGTAGACGTCCGCGAGCGCGTGGCCTTTACCCCTGAGCAGCTGGTTGAGGCCTTGCAGCAGCTCTGCCGACTCACCGACAGCCGCGAAGCTGCGATCCTCTCCACCTGCAATCGCAGTGAGCTTTATATAGAACAGGATCAGGTTTCCGCTGATCTGGTGCTGCGCTGGCTGGCCGACTACCACCATTTAAGCCTCGATGAGCTGCGCGCGAGTGCTTATGTGCACGAAGATGATGCGGCAGTTCGTCACATGATGCGTGTCGCCTCCGGGCTCGACTCGCTGGTGCTGGGCGAACCGCAGATCCTCGGCCAGATGAAATCGGCCTACGCCGTGGCCCGCGAGGCCGGCACCATCGGCCCACTGCTGGGGCGGCTGTTTCAAGCGACGTTCAATGCCGCCAAGCAAGTGCGCACCGATACCGCCATCGGCGAAAACCCGGTGTCCGTGGCGTTTGCCGCGGTCAGCCTGGCCAAGCAGATTTTCAGTGACCTGCAACGCAGCCAGGCCCTGCTGATCGGTGCCGGCGAGACCATCACACTGGTCGCCCGTCATTTGCATGAGCTGGGGGTCAAGCGCATCGTGGTCGCCAACCGTACGCTGGAACGCGCCAGCCTGCTGGCCGAACAGTTCGGCGCGCATGCGGTGCTGCTTTCCGACATCCCGGCAGAACTGGTGCGCAGCGATATCGTCATCAGCTCCACCGCCAGCCAGTTGCCGATCCTCGGCAAGGGCGCGGTGGAAAGCGCACTGAAGCAGCGCAAGCACAAGCCGATCTTCATGGTCGACATCGCCGTGCCCCGGGATATCGAGCCGGAAGTCGGCGAACTCGACGACGTTTATCTGTACAGCGTCGACGATCTGCACGAAGTGGTCGCCGAAAACCTCAAGAGCCGACAGGGTGCAGCCCAGGCGGCGGAAGAGATGGTGTCGGTCGGCGCCGACGATTTCATGGTGCGCCTGCGCGAGCTGGCGGCGGTCGATGTGCTCAAGGCCTATCGGCAACAGAGCGAACGCCTGCGCGACGAGGAGCTGCAAAAAGCCCTGCGTCTGCTGGCCAACGGCGGTAATGCCGAAGAGGTGCTGGGCCAACTGGCCCGTGGCCTGACCAATAAATTGCTGCATGCGCCAAGCGTGCAGTTGAAAAAGCTTTCTGCCGAAGGCCGCCTCGATGCGCTGGCCATGGCCCAGGAACTCTTTGCCCTCGAGGGCTCACCGGATAGTTTTTCGGATAAAAAACCGCAATGAAAGCGTCACTGCTCAACAAGCTGGACATCCTCCAGGACCGTTTCGAGGAACTGACCGCGCTGCTTGGCGACGCCGAAGTCATTTCCGATCAGGCCAAATTTCGCGCTTATTCCAAGGAATACGCTGAAGTCGAGCCGGTCGTCGCCGCCTATAAAAAGCTGCTCGGTGTGCAAAATGATCTGGAGAGTGCCCAGGCACTGCTCAAGGACAACGACCCGGACATGCGTGAAATGGCCGTGGAAGAAGTCCGCGAAGCCAAAGAACTGTTGGTGACTCTGGAGTCCGACCTGCAACGCATGTTGCTGCCCAAGGATCCGAACGACGGGCGCAACGTGTTTCTCGAAATTCGCGCCGGCACCGGTGGCGACGAGGCGGCGATCTTTTCCGGCGACCTGTTCCGCATGTACTCGCGTTACGCCGAGCGCCGTGGCTGGCGGGTGGAAATCCTCTCGGAGAACGAGGGCGAACACGGCGGCTATAAAGAAGTCATCGCCCGGGTCGAAGGCGACAACGTCTACGGCAAGCTGAAGTTCGAGTCCGGCGCGCACCGCGTACAACGCGTGCCGGCCACCGAATCCCAGGGCCGCATCCACACCTCGGCCTGCACCGTGGCGGTATTGCCGGAGCCGGACGAGCAGGAAGCGATCGAGATCAATCCGGCGGACTTGCGCGTCGATACTTACCGTTCCTCCGGGGCCGGTGGTCAGCACGTGAACAAGACCGACTCGGCGATCCGCATCACGCACTTGCCCACCGGCATTGTCGTCGAGTGCCAGGAAGAACGTTCCCAGCACAAGAACCGGGCGCGAGCCATGGCCTGGCTGTCGGCCAAGCTCAACGACCAGCAGACCGCTGCCGCTGCCAACGCGATCGCCAGCGAGCGTAAATTGCTGGTCGGTTCCGGCGACCGCTCTGAGCGTATCCGTACCTACAACTTTGCCCAGGGCCGGGTCACCGACCACCGCGTCAACCTGACCCTGTACTCCCTTGATGAAATCCTCGCCGGTGGCGTTGAAGCGGTGATCGAGCCTTTGCTGGCCGAATACCAGGCCGATCAACTCGCCGCGATAGGTGAATAAATGACCATCATTGCCAGTCTGTTGCGCGCCGCCGAACTGCCGGACTCGCCGACGGCGCGTCTGGATGCCGAATTGCTCCTGGCCGCAGCGCTGGGCAAGCCGCGCAGCTTCCTGCACACCTGGCCCGAGCGCATCGTGCCCAGCGAAGCGGCGCTGCTCTTTGCCGAGTACCTGCAACGGCGTCGCGGCGGTGAGCCGGTGGCCTATATTCTCGGTCAGCAAGGGTTCTGGAAGCTGGATCTGGAAGTGGCGCCGCACACGCTGATCCCGCGCCCGGACACCGAGCTGCTGGTCGAGGCCGCGCTGGAACTGCTGGCAGCAACGCCGGCGAAAGTCCTCGATCTGGGCACCGGCAGCGGCGCGATTGCCCTGGCCTTGGCCAGCGAGCGCCCGGCGTGGAAGGTCACGGCGGTGGATCGCGTGCTGGAAGCCGTAGCGTTGGCCGAGCGCAATCGCCAGCGCCTGAACCTGAACAACGCCACGGTGCTGAGCAGCCACTGGTTCAGCGCCCTTGAAGGC
>NZ_QAIK01000039.1:11208-22275 GCF_003061005.1 Pseudomonas sp. HMWF021
AAGGCGACGTGCGCTTCGAACCGGCCAGTGCATTGGTGGCCGGTATCGACGGGCTCGACGATCTGCGCCTGATCGTCGCCCAGGCCCCGGATCATCTGGAAGCCGGCGGTTGGCTGATGCTCGAACACGGCTATGATCAAGCCGAAGCCGTGCGTGATCTGTTGCTGACTCGCGGGTTCGAAGAGGTTCACAGCCGCACCGATCTGGGCGGCCATCAACGGATCAGCCTGGGGCGCCTGCCGTGCTGAATGATCAGGAATTGCTGCGCTACAGCCGGCAGATTCTGCTGCAACACATCGATATCGATGGGCAACTGAAGCTCAAAGAGAGCCGCGTGCTGATCGTCGGCCTCGGCGGACTCGGTGCGCCGGTCGCGCTGTATCTGGCGGCGGCCGGTGTCGGCGAATTGCATCTGGCGGATTTCGATACCGTTGACCTGACCAACCTGCAGCGCCAGATCATCCATGACACCGACAGCGTCGGCATGAGCAAGGTCGACTCGGCACTCAAGCGCCTGAGCGCGATCAATCCCGAGATTCAACTGGTGGCCCATCGTCAGGCACTGGACGAGGATTCCCTGGCCGCTGCCGTGTCTGCGGTGGATCTGGTGCTCGACTGCTCCGATAACTTCTCCACCCGCGAGGCGGTCAATGCCGCGTGTGTGGCCGCGCGCAAGCCATTGGTCAGCGGCGCGGCGATTCGTCTGGAAGGGCAGTTGTCGGTGTTCGATCCACGCCGCCCGGAAAGTCCGTGTTACCACTGCCTGTACGGGCATGGCAGCGAAGCCGAACTGACCTGCAGCGAGGCTGGTGTGGTCGGGCCGCTCGTGGGGCTGGTCGGCAGCCTGCAGGCGCTTGAAGCCTTGAAGGTGCTGGTGGGCTTTGGCGAACCGCTGGTGGGCCGCTTGCTGCTGATCGATGCCTTGGGTTCGCGCTTTCGTGAATTGCGGGTCAAGCGCGATCCTGGTTGCAGCGTCTGTGGATCGCAGCATGCGTGAGGCACCGATCGCGGTGTTCGACTCCGGTGTCGGTGGCTTGTCGGTACTGGCCGAGATCCAGCAGTTGCTGCCCCATGAATCATTGCTGTACTTCGCCGATTGCGGGCACATTCCCTACGGCGAGAAAACCCCGGAGTTCATCCGCCAGCGCTGCAATGTGATGGCCGGTTTTTTTCGCGAGCAGGGCGCCAAGGCGCTGGTGATCGCCTGCAACACCGCGACGGTGGCCGCTGTTGCCGACCTGCGTCGGGACTTTCCGGAGTGGCCGATTGTCGGCATGGAGCCAGCGGTCAAACCGGCTGCTGCCGCCACCCGCAGTGGCGTGGTCGGCGTACTCGCCACCACCGGCACCTTGCAGAGCGCCAAGTTCGCCGCGTTGCTCGATCGTTTTGCCACCGACGTTCGCGTCATCACCCAGCCGTGCCCCGGTCTGGTGGAACTGATTGAAAGCGGTGATCTGCACAGTGCCGAGTTGCGCAGCCTGCTACAGCATTATGTCGATCCGTTGCTGGCCAACGGCTGCGACACGATCATTCTCGGCTGTACGCACTATCCGTTTCTCAAGCCGCTGCTCAGGACGATGATCCCCGACAGTATCAGCCTGATCGACACCGGTGCGGCGGTAGCGCGGCAACTGCAACGGTTGCTGGCCGAACGTGATCTGCTCGCCGAAGGTCAGAACCGCCCGGTCAGATTCTGGACCAGTGCCGACCCCACGTTCTTCCGCAAGACCCTGCCTCTGCTGGGCCAGATTGCCGGCGACGTCGAAAAATTCAGCTTGTAAAAAAAATGTGAAATAACTAAAAAAACAGCTGAACTTCTAATCACGCGCTAGCTTCTATAGCGATGAGTTATCTAGAAAACCAAACGATCGTTCCGGAAAAGGAAGTTTCAACGTGAAGCGACTATTCTGCTTGGCCGCGATTGCGGCCGCACTGATGGGGCAAAGTTTTACCGCACAAGCCGCAGGCGTTGAGTTTGCAGTGGGTGCGACCAGCGATTCGACCATGACTTATCGCCTGGGCATGAATTTCGACTGGGACCAGAGTTGGCTGCAAAGTGATGTCGGTCGCGTGACCGGTTACTGGAGCGGCGCCTACACCTATTGGGAGGGTGACAAGACTTCCAGCAACAACAGCCTGTCGTTCTCCCCGGTATTCGTTTACGAGTTCGCCGGGCAGTCGGTCAAACCGTATGTTGAGGCGGGCATTGGTGTGGCAGCGTTCTCCAACACCAAATATGAAAGCAACAACATCGGCGGCTCTTTCCAGTTCGAGGACCGTATCGGTTTCGGCCTGCGTTTCAATGGCGGGCATGAAGTCGGGATCCGTGCGACGCACTACTCCAATGCCGGCCTGGCCAGCAGCAACGATGGTGTAGAAAGTTACGCGCTGCATTACACGATGCCGCTGTAAGCAAGATCAAAAGATCGCAGCCTGCGGCAGCTCCTACAGGAAACCCAATCCCCTGTAGGAGCTGCCGCAGGCTGCGATCTTTTTGCTTCTAATCAGCGGTAAGCCGTGGCAATCCCTTTACGCTCTTCAATGCACTCCGGTGCCCCCATCTCGAATTCGCGACAGATCAGCGGACGTTTCTCGTAGATCGTGCACATCATGCTGTCGCGATCCAGCGCCGCGCACCAGCCGTCGTCCAGACGCAGCATCACTTCACCGCCCCACTCATCGGTATCGATAAAGCGTTCAGGCACGCCGGTGTCGGTAATCAGCATCACCTCGAGCTGGCAGCAACAGGCGGCGCAAGTCGAGCAGGTGACCGCAGGTTCGGCTATTTGCCGATGGGGAATGGTTTTCATGGCCGCAGTGTAAGGCAGTGGCCGGTGACCGTGTGAAAGGTCTGACAGACGCTCAGTGGCTCAGACGCCGCGCCATCGTATGCAGCAACGGAAGCAGCAGCGCCCACAGCAGCCCGATGCCGATCAGGGTCGGCAGTTCGCCGTAGGGAAATTGCACCCCGGCCAGACGCCCACCGGCGTAATAGGACGCGGCGCCACCCACCGCGCCGAGCACGCCGGCCAGCCACCAGGGCCGGGCGCTCCATTGCAGGCAGTGGCGCAAGGTGGTGGCGAGCAAGGCCCAGAGCAGCATCAGCCACAACGGAATCAGCGGCGCCGGATCCTGAAAATCGAACACCCCCGCCGCGCGCAGCACGCTGTCCACCGCCGTGCCGACAATCACCACGCACAGTATCAGCCGGCCTTCCGCCGCCCAACTGCTGATCCAGCCCAGATGGATCACCAGCACCGCCAGCGCCAACAGCAGCCACAAACTGTTGCCACCCAGCACACAGGCCAGCCAGCCGACCTGGAACAGGGCGGCATTGATCAACCGTTCAAGCATCGAAACGTCCCAGGAGCGGTGCCGGCATGGCCGCCGGTTTGGCCAGCAGCAATTGCGCGGTGCCGATGGTGCGCTCAAGAAACCCGCCTTCGCAGTAGCACAGGTAAAACTCCCACAGCCTGAGGAAATAATCGTCGTAACCCAGTTCGCTCAACCGCCCGTGGGCGCGGCGAAAGTTCTCATGCCACAGGCGCAGGGTGCGGGCGTAGTGCAGGCCGAAGTCCTCCATGTGCAGCAGGTTCATGTCGGTGTCGCGGCTGACGATCTCCAACATCTTCTGCACACAGGGCAGGGCACCGCCGGGGAAAATATAGCGCTGGATGAAGTCGACGCCGCGCTTGGCCTGCTCGTAACGTTGTTCACGGATAGTGATCGCCTGCAACAGCATCAGGCCGTTGCTCTTGAGCAGATGCGCGCATTGCTTGAAATAGGTGGGCAGGAAGCGATGGCCGACCGCTTCGATCATCTCGATCGACACCAGTTTGTCGTATTCGCCGCTGAGGTCGCGGTAGTCCTTGAGCAGCAGCGTCACCCGATCCTGCAACCCCAGGGCTGCAATACGCTTTGCGGTAAACGCGTACTGCTCTTTCGACAGGGTCGTGGTGGTGACGCGGCAACCGTAATGCTGCGCCGCATAGAGCGCCATGCTGCCCCAACCGGTGCCGATCTCCAGCAAATGGTCTTCGGGTTTGAGCGCGAGTTTCTGGCAGATCCGTTCCAGCTTGTTCAGTTGCGCCTGTTCCAGGCTGTCTTCTGGGGTAAGGAACTGCGCGGCGGAATACATCATGGTCGGGTCGAGAAACTGTTCGAACAGATCATTGCCCAGGTCATAGTGCGCGGCGATGTTTTTCTGCGAGCCCTTGCGCGTATTGCGGTTGAGCCAGTGCAGGCCTTGCACCAGCGGCCGGCCGAGGCGGGCCAGACCGCGCTCCATGGCGTCGAGCACGTCGAGGTTGCTGACGAACACGCGCACCACGGCGGTCAGATCCGGCGAACTCCAGTAACCGTGGATAAACGCTTCGCCGGCGCCGATCGATCCGTTGCCGGCGACCATGCCCCAGACCGCCGCGTCCTGCACATGAATTTCACCGAGCAGGTGGCTGCCCGGCGTACCGAACATCAGACGTTCGCCATCCTCGACCACCAGCAATTGCCCGTGTTTGAGCTGACTGAGTTGCCGCAAAACGCCGCGACGCAACAGCGAACCGGTCAAACCGTTGGTGCTGAAGCGACTGACCGACAGACTAGAGGATTTCATGGCGGCGCTCCTTGGGAGGCACAGTGGCAATCTGAAAGCTGCCGTCGGCAGACTGATGAGCAAAGATCGGCGCGCGTTTGAACAGCAGTCGCACGGCCTGCCAGTAAATCGCCAGGGCGGTTTTCGCGGTCATCCACGGGAACCTGCGCAAATAGCGATGCAGGCTGTGGCGATCGAGGTTTTCGCGCTGCAGATTGAGCGTGGCGTCGAACAGTTTGTGTTTGCCCTGCCAGTCGGCCATGTGCACGCCGAGGGTTTGCGCGGCGGGGCTGAAACTCATGCGGTACTCAAGATCACGCGGCAGGAACGGCGATACATGAAAGGCTTTGGCTACCGCAAAGTGCTGGTGGAAATCCTGCAGATCGGTCGGCGCACGGGCCGGCAACACGTAGTGATAACGCTCGCGCCACGGCGTGTTGGTGACTTCACAAAGAATCGCCGCCAGTTGGCCGTCGGCCTCATGGCAATAAAAGAAGCTCACCGGATTGAACGCCAGACCCCAACTGCGCGGTTGGGTCAGCAGGCAGACCGATCCTTGCGGCTCATGTCCGAGGGCAACGCTGACTTGCTGGCGCACCGCATCGATCAGGCGCATGCCGCTGCCGGTGAAGGTTTTCAGGTAGTCGGTTTCACGAAACGAAAACGGCGCAAACCGGCTGCGACTGGCGAACGGCGATAGCCCCAGCACGGCGTCCTGCTCCGACAGATCGAGATACAGCAACCCGATCCGGTAACGGAATTCGTGGCGTCTGGGTGCAAAACGCCGGTGACCGATCCAGCCGCTGTACAGGGCGCTGTTCACAGGCTTTCCCCAAAGGCTGCGGCCACGCGCAAGGCGCTGACCACGCCATCTTCATGAAAACCGTTGGCCCAATAGGCGCCGCAATAATGGGTGTGTTGCTGACCATCCACTTCACCCCAGCGATTTTGTGCCGCCACCGCCGCGAGGCTGAATTGCGGGTGGGCGTAGGTGTATCGGGCAAGCACCTTGAATGGACTGATGCCGGCGCTCTGGTTGAGGCTGACGCAGAACGTGGTGTCGCTCTGGATGCCCTGCAGGATGTTCATGTCGTACGTCACGGCCGCGTGCGTGTGACCGGCGCCGTTGAGGCGATAGTTCCAGCTCGCCCAGGCCAGTTTGCGGGTCGGCAGCAGACGGGTATCGGTATGCAGCACCACTTCGTTATCGGCATAGGGCAGGGCACCGAGGATCGACCGCTCCGCCTGACTCGGTGCACCGAGCAGTTGCAGGGCCTGATCGCTGTGGCAGGCGAGCACCACTTTGTCGAAACGCTCGATGCCGGCCGGGCTGTGGATAACCACGCCGTGTTCGTCGCGATCGATACGAGTGACCGGGCAATTGAGGCGGATCCTGTCGCTGAACCCTGCGCTCAAGGGTGCGACATAAGCACTGGAGCCGCCTTCGATCACCTGCCATTGCGGGCGATCACCGACGGATAACAGTCCATGATTCTTGAAAAACCGCACGAAGAACTGCAGCGGAAAATTGAGCATCTCGGCCATCGGCATCGACCAGATCGCCGAGCCCATCGGCACGATGTAATGCAGGATGAATCGCTCGCCGTAACCGCCGGCCTTCAGGTAGTCATCGAGGGTCATGTCGGCGGCGATGCGCTGCTCGTCGAGATCGCGCCGGGCTTCTTTGTTGAAGCGCAGAATGTCGCGCAGCATGCCCCAGAACCCCGGCGACAACAGATTGCTGCGCTGGGCGAACAGGCTGTTGAGGTTGTTGCCGTTGTATTCCAGACCGGTGTCCGGGTCGGTTACCGAGAAACTCATTTCGGTGGGCTTGAAGGCCACGCCCAGTTGCCCGAGCAGACGAATGAAGTTGGGATACGTCCAGTCGTTGAACACGATGAATCCGGTGTCGATCGCATACGGGCGACCGTCGACGGTCACCTGCACGGTGTGCGTGTGGCCGCCGACCCAGTCGCTGGCCTCGAACACCGTCACGTCATGTCGGCGGTTGAGCAGGTAGGCACAGGTCAGCCCCGCAATCCCGCTGCCGACGATCGCGATTTTCACGCCGGATCCCTCAGCGGTGGCGGTTTGCGCACCATGCGCTTGCCGATCGCCAGTTGCAGCCGCGACGGCAGTTTCGACAGTGGCCACAAGGCCGCCATGAACAGTGCCGGGAAGGCGATTTCCAGTGGCCGTTCGTTGAGTCTGGCGAAGATGTGCCGCGCGGCCTTGCCCACAGGCCAGCTCAGGGGCATGGGGAAGTCGTTTTTCGCGGTCAGCGGCGTATCGACGAATCCGGGGCTGACCACGGTGACCTCGATGCCTTCATCCGCCAGATCGATGCGCAACGATTCGAACAGGTAACGCAAACCGGCCTTCGACGCGCCGTAGGCTTCGGCCCTGGGCAAGGGCAGATAGGTCACCGAACTGGCGACCCCGATCAGATGGGGAGCGATGCCGTTGCGCAACAGCGGCAGGGCCGCTTCGATGCAGTAACTGGTGGCGAGCAGATTGGTGCGCACCACGTGCTCGATGATCGAGGCGTCGAATTGCCGGGCATCGACATATTCGCAGGTGCCTGCATTGAGAATCACCGAATCCAGCGAGCCCCAATCCTCACTGATCTGCTGACCGATCTCGCGCACGGTCTGGCTGTTGGTCAAGTCGCCCGGCACCACCAGCACTTGTCCCGGATAACGTTGAGAAAGCACTTTCAACGGGGCGACCTGACGCGAACTGACCGCCAGGTGAGCGCCGGTCTTTAGAATCTCTTCAGCCAGCGCTGCACCGATGCCACTGCTGGCACCGGTCAGCCAATAACGACGTGGAGGCGTACGACTCATCCCATTCTCCTTTTTAACCAGGTAATCACCCGGCCCAATACGGGTAAATGTTCATACAGCAGTGCCCCGGCGTCGAAGTAGTCCCGGTGGCGATAAACCTTGTCGCGCCAGAGCAGATGCGAGCAGCCGGCAACCCGGATCAGGCGGCCACCGGCAAGGCGCGGGTGGCGATAACTCATGACCCAGCGCAGATACCCCTCACCGTCGCCGATCTGGTCGAAGCCGTGAAAATCGAAACGCAACTCGCTGACGTTGGCGTACAGCTCGCTGAAGTAGGCGCGTAATGGCGCCAGTCCCTGTACTTCATGCAGCGGATCGGTGAAATGAATGTCATCGCTGTACAGCTCGCCCAGGCGTTGCAGGTTGTCTATGTCCAACTCGGCAAACTGGCGGGCGAAGCGGCGCAGGAATTCACTCATGGACCTCTCCCATAGACGAGCGCGACGGCAGGTTCTTGAAGGCCGCCAGCGCCCGTTCGCGCGAAGTCCCGAGATTGACGATGGGCGACGGATAGTCGGCGACGCCGAACAGGTCACCGGCACTGGCCGGGTTGTGCACTTGCTTTTTGTTCAGATGCGTCAGTTCCGGCAACCAGTGCTTGATGAACAGGCCTTCACTGTCGAATTTTTCCGATTGGCTGATCGGGTTGAAAATGCGGAAGTACGGCGCCGAATCGGTGCCGGTCGAGGCGCTCCATTGCCAGCCGCCGTTGTTCGCCGCCAGATCGCCATCGATCAGGTGCCGCATGAAAAAGCGCTCGCCTTCGCGCCAGTCGATCAACAGGTTTTTGGTCAGGAACATCGCCACGACCATGCGCAGGCGATTGTGCATCCAGCCGGTTTCCAGCAATTGGCGCATGGCGGCGTCGATGATCGGCAGGCCGGTGCGGGCCTCTTGCCACGCGGCAAGATCGTCCGGGGCATCACGCCAGGCCAGTGCTTCGGTTTCCGGGCGAAACGCGCGATGACGCGAGACCCGCGGGTAACCCACCAGAATGTGTTTATAAAACTCGCGCCAGAGCAGTTCGTTGATCCAGGTGACGGCGCCGATTTTGCCGCTTTCGAACTCGCCCTGATTGCTTTGCAGCGCTGCGTGCAGGCATTGGCGAGGCGAAATCACACCGGCGGCCAGATACGCCGACAGTTGACTGGTGCCGGGCTTGGCCGGGAAATCACGTTCGCTCTGGTAGTAGTCGATCTGCGCGTCGGTAAAGCGCTCGAGGCGTTGGCGGGCGTGCTGTTCGCCGGCAGGCCAGAGCGCGCGCAAGGACTCGCTCGGGGTGGCAAAACCTTTGACGGACTCGGGTACCGGATCGCTGTCGATATCCAGCTTCGCCTGTTTGCCGGGGGTTTTTACCAACGCTGGCATCGAGCGATGCAGGCGCTCATAGCAGACCTTGCGAAACTGGCTGAACACCTGAAAGTAGGTCTCGGTTCTGGTCAGAACCGTGCCGGGTTTGAACAGCAGTTGGTCGAGGTAGCTGTGAAAACCGATGCCATGGGCGTTCAGGGCCTCGGTCACCGCCGCATCGCGACGGCTTTCGTGTACGCCATATTCTTCGTTGACGTGCACGGCCTCGACGTTCAGTTGCCGGCAAAGCTTGAGCAGCACCGACGGGGCCTGATCCCAATGGTTGGCCGTACGCAGCAGCAAGGGGATGTTCAGCGCGCCGAGGCTGGCGCTCAATTCACGCAGGTTGCGCAGCCAGAAGTCGACTTTGCACGGGGCGTCATCATGTTCCAGCCACTGCTGCGGGCTCAACAGGTACACCGCCGCCGTCGGGCCACGTGCTGCAGCGGCCGCCAGGGCGGTGTTGTCATGTTGGCGCAAGTCGCTGCGCAGCCAGATCAATTGCATGAAATCAAACCTGTCATTAAATGAGCCCACGCTGAACAAGTCCCTGATGCGCCGAGAGCAGGTCTTCGGCGAGGAACAAATCAGCGATTTCGGAAGTTCTTACGGACAACTCGGTCTGGTGGATGCATACCGTTGGTCCGACCAGCATTTTTACCGTGCCGACTCCATTCAGCAGTTTCGGCAGCAGCGCCAGGTTCATGGCTTTGCTGGAATACAGCAGTACGCCACGTGCCTGCAGATGATCGACCGCCAGCGCCAGTTCTCCGGCCGGTAGCGGCCAGTCGAACACTTGCACCGGGCAATCGGCGCTGCTGATCAGCCACGCGCATAGCCACAGGTGGGGTTCCAGTGGCAGGTCGGAATGATTGATCAACAGCAGCGGCGCAGAATGCAGCTGTCGATTGTTATGGTAGATGCGCGCGCCGAATTTGCTGCGTAACCACGAATAAAAGAACACGCGCTCCATTTGCGCACCGAACTGCCCCTGCCAGCGCTGTTCGAGTTCGGCCAATAGCGGCAGCAGCAATTGCTCGCACAGGGTGCGCGGCGGGTACAGGGCCATGGCCTGGTTGATGCTGTCGTCGAGTGTGCGCTCGTCAAGCCGGGTGACGGCGGCGAGCAATGTCTGGTGCAGCCGTTGCCAATCGTTCTCCACCGGTTCGGCAAAGGCTTGCGGCGTATCGAGCAACGGCTTGACCTGGCTGACCGCGACGCCACGGTTGAGCCAGGTGAGGATCGTGTGAATCCGCTGCACCTGTTCGGTGGAGTACAAGCGGTGCCCCTTGGGCGTGCGCTGGGGCACGACCAACCCGTAGCGGCGCTCCCACGCGCGCAGGGTAATCGCGTTGACGCCGGTCTGGCGCGCCACCTCGCGGATCGGCAGCCAGCCTTCGTCGAGCGCTTTCTTGAAGTCGGCGCCGAGGTCTTCGCGGGCGCTGGTGTCAGGTGTGTCGTTCATCAAATGGCATTTCGCAGGCTGAGGTTTTCCGGATGCGGCTGCAGATAAACCTGTTGCGCAATGTACGGATCCGGGTGTTGACGAAAGTGGTGCTTGAGCAGGGTCAACGGCACCACCAGCGGCACGATGCCGTGGCGGTACTGGCCGATGACATGCTGCATTTCCTGCTTGTCTTCAGGGCTGATCGCCTGTTTCAGATAGCCGCTGATGTGCTGCAGAACGTTGCTGTGGGTACGCCGGGTGGCGCACTTCTTCAACGCGCTCATCAATTGGCTGAAGTAACGCGGGCCGAGTTCGACCGGATCGGTCTGCCCCATGTCACCCAGCAGCTTGCCCAAAGCCTTGTATTGCTCAGGGTTGTGCGCCATCAGCAGGTATTTGTAGCGCGAGTGGAATTCGGTCAGCGCGCGGCGGCTCAGGCCTTGTTCGAGCACCTGCTGCCAGGCGCTGAAGGCGAGCACGCGGGTGATGAAATTCTCGCGCAGTACCGGGTCATTGAGGCGCCCGGCTTCTTCCACCGGCAGATCGGGATGCTGCGCGCAGAACGCCTGGGCATAGATTCCTCGGCCGCCGCCATTCACCGGTGCGCCGTTGGCGTGATAGACCTTGACCCGCTCCAGCCCGCACGACGGCGATTGCTGCATGAAGATGTAGCCGCACAGGTCCGTGAGGTCGCCCGCCATCTTTTGTCCGTAGGCCGCCAGCGCATCGGTGACGTTGATGTGCGGGTTTACGCTGCCGATGGCTTCGGGCGCGTCCGGGTCGCCGACCAGGCGGATCGGCTCGCGAGGGATGCCCAGGCCAATGGCGACTTC
>NZ_QAIK01000187.1 GCF_003061005.1 Pseudomonas sp. HMWF021
GAGTTCGTCCTGACTGACGGTGCCGTCCTTGTTCTTGTCCAGAGCCGAAAAGATCTGATTGCTGTCGGCGCTGCTGCCGGCGCTGGTCAGGCCACTGCTCAGTTCGTCGCTGCTGATCGCGCCATCGCCATCGGTGTCGAGGGCACTGATCAGGGCGTCGGCCAGATCGGTGTTGGGGGCTTGATCCTTTGGTGGCGGTGGGGGCGCCATGGCGCTCATTTCTTCGGCGCTGAGGCTGCCGCTGGCGTCGCTGTCCAGATCACCGAATTGCTTGCTGAGGTTGACCAGCAGGCCGTCGCTGGATTTCTGCGACAGGGCGCTGTTCAGTTCGTCCTGATCCACCGCGCCATCGCCATTGCTGTCGAGTTTGGCGAACAGCTGCTTTTGCAGCTGCTGGCTGCGGGCGTTTTGGGTGGAGGTGCTGCTGGTGCTGGTATAGCTCGTGTAGTTGCTGACGCTACCGATCATGGGCTCACTCCTTGGACTGTAAAACCGGTGGGTGTACCGGCTTGTGCAGACTCAAGGGGCAAGTTGTCCTGGGTATTTTGGCTTTGTACCGGGTGGTACACAGACGCCCCGATCCCCCTGTAGGAGCTGCCGAAGGCTGCGATCTTTTGCCGTTGCCCTATCCAGCACCCAGCAGAATCAAATGATCGCAGCCTCGTTGCACTCGACAGCTCCTGCAAATGGCTTTGATGTTACTCAGGTGCGCGGCAGGCGGATGACGGCGGTCAGGCCGCCACCCGAAGTTTCTTCCAGGTTCAACTGCCCGCCCAGACGCTGAGCGGCCTCGCGAGCAATGGTCATGCCCAGGCCGACACCGCCGGAATTGCGGTTGCGTGAGCCTTCCAGGCGATAGAACGGCTCGAACACGGCCTCGCGTTTGTCTTCGGCAATGCCCGGGCCGTGGTCGATCACGCGGATCAGCAGTTGCTCACGCTGATCCTGCAGTTCGATGCGCGCTTGTCCGGCGTAGCGCAGGGCGTTGTCCATCAGGTTGTTGATGCACGAGCGCAATGCCATCGGTTGTACCTGCAGCGGCGCGCAATGGCCGCTGACTTCAACGTCCGCGCCTTGGTCCTGGGCGTTTTCGCAGAGGGATTCGACCAAGGCCTGCACGTCCATCAACTGCAGGGCTTCGCTGGTGCGTTGTTCGTGCAGGTAGGTAAGGGTGGCGTCGAGCATGCCGATCATGTCGTTGAGGTCCTGACGCATCTGGCCCTGCAGTTTGTCGTCGTCGATCTGTTCCAGGCGCAGTTTCAACCGCGACAGCGGGGTGCGCAGGTCATGGGAGACGGCGCCGAGCATGCGTGCCCGTTGCTGCACCTGTTCGCGAATGCGTTGTTGCATCAAGTTGAAGGTGTACGCCGCTTGCCGGGCTTCACGCGGGCCGGACTCGTCCAATGGCGGGCTGTCGAGGTTCTCGCTGAGGCGTTCGGCGGCGTCGCTCAGGCGCTGGATGGGCCGACTGAGCAGCTTGGCGCCGTACCACGCAGCGATCATCAGCGAGATGAACTGGAAGGTCAGCGGCACCAGCGGCCCGCCGAACCAGGGGCGAGGCGGGCG
>NZ_QAIK01000040.1:0-24207 GCF_003061005.1 Pseudomonas sp. HMWF021
CCCGCAACCACGCCGCCCGCCCCCGGTGTCACGCCGTAGTGGCTGGCGAGGTTGACGCCGGCCAGGTCGATGGTCTGGTTCGGCGTGGCGCCGGCCAGTGCGCTGACATCGATGCTGGTAAGGACAGAAGCGCCGCTGCCGGTGACGGTGAAGTGCAGGTAGTCGTCCAGCGACGCGGTGGTGCCGTTTTCACCTTGCAGCAGTTGCGACAGATCGAGCTTGTCGGTGCCGGGAGTGAAATCGGTGATGGTGTCGTGGCCGCTGTTGCCCTTCAGATACTGGAAGGTATCGGCACCCGGCCCGCCAGTCAGGGTGTTGTTGCCCATGCCGCCGATCAGCAGGTCATCGCCACCGCCACCGTTGAGGATGTCGTTGCCCAGGCCGCCGTTGATCACGTTGTTATTGTTGTCGCCGGTCAGGGTGTCGTTGAAGTTCGAGCCGACCAGGTTCTCGATATTGCTGATCGTGTCGGTGCCAGCGCCAATGGTGTTCTGCGCACCGAGCAGGCCCAGGTTGACCGTAACCCCGGCGGTGGCGTGGGCATAGCTGACCGTGTCGATGCCGGTGCCGCCGTCGAGAATGTCGTTGCCCGGGCCGCTGTAGAGCAAGTCGTTGCCCGCACCGCCGTGCATCTCGTTGTTGCCGGAACCGGCGGTCAGTACGTCATTGCCGTCGCCGCCATTGAGGATGTTGTTGCCGGTGCCCGCCACCAGAATGTCATCCCCGGCAGTGCCGGTGAGGGTGTGGCCATCCTGATAGGTGATGCTGACGTTGGCGGTGTCGCTGCCGCCATGGTTGTCATTGGCGGTGTAAGTGCCGTTGAAGTCCGGCGTCACGTCATGGGCACCAGCGTAGTTGACCGTCATGGTCAGTTGATAGTTTTCCGCTGCCGTCGGATTGCTGCCGCTGGTGTTGCTGATGTTGGTCACGTGGATCTGGTACGTGCCATCGGCGCCGGCGGTGATGGTGCCGCCATCGGCGATGCTGACGAACGCGCCGCCATTGACCGAGTACTCCATCGTGACGTGCCCGGCCGCGAGGTTGTGATCCAGGTTCAGCGTCTCGCCCTGTTTCAGTTTGACGGTGATCAGGTCTTCATCGTTGGCATTGGCGTTGGTCACCGCGCCGAGGTAACCGCTGACCACCAGCACGGCGGTCATCGCGGCGGTGTTGGCGGCGAACGCGTTGCGCACGTCGGCCAGGTTCTGGTTGGCGGCGGTGTTGCCGGTGCCGGCGAAGTTGATCGCGCCGGTACCGGTGAAATCCGCGCCCTTGGCCACCCAACCGGTGTTGAAGCTGGTCGGCGAAGCGTTGAGCGTGTCGCCGTCCGGATCGGTGTCGTTGGCCAGCAACAGTTCGCCCGGCACGGTGATGTTGCTCGACAGCACGTTGGTAATGACGTGGTCGTCCGTCGCCACCGGTGGCGAGTTGGGGATCACTTTCACGGTCAGCGTCGAGCTGGCGAGGTCGCCGTCATTGTCGCTGAGGGTGAAACCGATGTTTTCGGTGATCACCGTGGTCGTGGTTTTCTGCGAGGTGTAGCTGTAGTCGCCGGTGTCGAGGTTGATCACCAGCGTGCCGCTGTTGTTGGTGGCGATGCTGATCGTGTTGTTCACGGTGTTGAACGTGCCGTGGTTGGTGCCGCCGGATGCGGTCAACGAACCCTGGCCGCTGTTGGCGCGCGGGTCATAGGTGTAGGTGGTGCCGTCGACCACGATGGATTTGATGAAACCGCCATCGGCACCGAACGTGCCGCCCTCGCCCAGCAGCGAGCCGGTGACCGGCGCACCTTCGACGGTACCCGAGAGCACCGAGTTGAGCTGATTGAGGTCGGTGACCACCACTGCGTTGGTGTTGGTGTGGCTGATGCCGTCATAGGCCAGCGGATCGAGGTTGGCGTTGCTCACGCCGCTGCCCAGACCGATCGCGTAGTTCTTGATGTTGTTGGCATCGAGGAAGTTCTTCAGCGCGGCTTCGTCAGCGGCGTTGATGTCGCCTTCGTTGGGCTTGCCGTCGGAGAAGAAGTAGCCGACGTTCTGCGCCCCGGTGAGCTTGCCCGAGGTATTGAAAGCGGTCTGCATCACCGCCACGGCAGCGTCGTAGTTGGTACCGCCACCCGCGGTGAGGCCGGCGAGTATGGACTTGGCCGTTGCCACATCCACCCACACCGAAGTCCGGTCAGTGGCATTACTGCTGAAGGTGACGAGCTGCACCTTCACATCGCCGAGGTCATCGTACTTGTCGAGCAAGGCACTGATGGCCTGCTTGGCCAGCGCCAGCCGCGACAGCCCTGGCACACCGGAGGCGTCGGCCATACTGCCGGAGATATCGAGGACGATCAGCAGGTTGGAGTCGATCTCCACCGCCGCCACCGAGCGATCCGACGCCACGGCTTTGGGCACATCATCGACGATGTTGACCACGATCGTGCTGGTGGTGCTGTTACCCAGTGCATCGGTGGCTTTGTAGGTGAAGCTTTCGCTCAGGGTGTTGGCGCCGTCGTTGGCGTTCGGCGTGGTTTTCGGCGCCGAGGTCAGGGTGTAAGTGTAGGTGCCGTCGGCGTTGAGCTGAATCTGCCCGTAAGTGCCGGTGGCGCTGCCGACCAGGGTGTAGGTGATCGCCCCGCTGCCGCCGGTGACCGCGCCGACCAGCGTACCGGTGGCGGTTTCGCCGGTGTTGGTCGGGTCGCTACCGGTGACCGTGCCAGGGGCCAGGTCCTGGCCGTCCTTGGTCAGGTCGAGGGCTTTTTCGTAGACCGTCACGTCCTGATCCACCGACGCCACCAGTTTGCTGTCGGCGACATTGATGGTGATGGTGGTGGTGCTTTCGTCGCCGTCACCGTCGCGGATGGTGTAGGTGAAGGTGTCGGTGGCGCCCGGCGGGCTCACCGAGTTCGGGTTGCTGTGGTAAATGGCGTTGCCCGCCGCGTCGAGGGTCAGGTAGCCGTAGGTGCCATTGATGTTGCTGTTGAGACCGCCGATGGCTGAAGTCGCGGTATTGCTGCCGGCACGCACGCCGACCACTGCGCCGCCCGCTGCTGCGCCATCGGCGCCGGTGACGTCGTTGCCGAGCACGCTGATATTGACCGTGCCGCCCTCCGCCACCGAGCCGGTGTCGGCCTTGGCGGTCGGCAGGTCATCGATGATGTTGACGTTGATCTGGCCACTGGCGGTGCTGCCATCGGTGTCCGTCGCGACCACATTGAAGTTTTCGGTGAGGCTGTTGGCGCCGTTACCAGTCGGGTGGTTTTCGTTGTCCACCAGGGTGTAGCTGTAGCTGACCACGCCGGTCGCCGGGTTGTAGCCGGTGACGGTGAACGTGCTGCCCAGCGGCGACACGACGGATTGCGGGAAGCCTGCGGCGACCCCGTTGGTCACAACGGCAATGCCACCGACAGTGAGGGTTTGCAGGCCATCCAGGGCCGTGACGGTGAACGTACCGCTCTGGGTCAGCGCCGGGGTACCAGGGCTGGTGCCGTCACTGAGATTTTTCTCGTAGACGGTGAGTTCGCCGCCATTGACGTCGAGGCCGTTGAGCACCACCGGATCGTCATTGTTGTGGATGTTCAGCACCAGGTTGGCGGTGCTGGTATCACCATCGGCATCGGTGAGCGTGTAGGTGAATGTCTCGGTGCCGTTTCCACCGCCATGCAGTGCCTTGAAATCGGCGTCAGCCGGGTTGAGCGTGTAGGTGTAAGTGCCGTTGGCGTTGAGCACCAGCGTGCCGTAAGTCCCGGTGAACGTACCGGCGGTGATCGGCCCGGCGTTCGGTCCGGTGGCGACCACGTCCGCGCCCTGCACGTCGTTGCTCAGCACGTTGCCGGTCAGGGTCAGCTGGGTTTCCGAGGCGCTGGTGGCGTTACTGTCGTTCATCGCTTTGGGCACGTCATCGACGATGCTGACGACGATGGTGCTGGTGACCACATTGCCCAGCGAATCGGTGGCCTGATAGGTGAAGGTTTCAGTCAGGGTGTTGGCACCATCGTCGGCATGCGGCGTGGTGGTCGCGGGCGAGGTCAGGGTGTAGGTGTAAGTGCCGTTGGGGTTGAGGACGATCTGCCCGTAGTTGCCGGTGGCACTGCCGACCAGCGCATAGCTGATGGCGCCGACCGCACCGGTGACCGAACCGACCAGCGTGCCGGACGCGGTTTCGCCGGTGCTGGTCGGATCGCTGCCGATGACCGTACCCGGGGCCAGATCGGCGCCGTCCTTGGTCAGGTCGAGGGCTTTTTCGTAGACAGTGACGTCGGTATCGCTGGTCGCATACAACTTGCTGTTGGCGACATCGATGGTGATGGTGGTGGTGCTTTCATCGCCATCGGAATCGCGCACGGTGTAGGTGAACACATCCACCGCACCGGGGCCGTTCACGGCATTGGGGTTGCTGTGATAGACCGCGTTGCCATTGGCGTCCAGCGTCAGGTAACCGTAAGTGCCATTGATGTTGCTGTTGAGGCCGCCGATGGCCGAGGTCGAGGTGTCGGAGCCGGCTCGCACACCGACCACCGCGCCAGTCACGGCCGGGCCGTCGGCGCCGCCGATGTCATTGTCGAGCACGTTGCCGCTGACGGTACCGCCCTCCGCCACCGATGCCGCATCAGGATGGGCACTGGGCAGGTCATCGATGATGTTGACGTTGATCTGGCCGCTGGCGGTGCTGCCATCGGTGTCAGTTGCCACCACATTGAAGTTCTCGGTGATGCTGTTGGCGCCGTTGCCGTTCGGATGGGTTTCGTTGTCGACCAGGGTGTAGCTGTAGCTGACCACACCGGTCGCCGGGTTGTAGCCGGTGATCGTCAGCGTGCTGCCCAACGGCGTGACGACCGATTGCGGGAAGCCTGCGGCGACACCACCGGTGACGACGTTGATGCCGCCCACGGTCAGGGTTTGCAAGCCGTCGAGGGCCGTTACCGTGAAGGTGCCGCTCTGGGTCAGCGCCGATGCATCGGGACTGGTGCCGTCGCTGAGGTTTTTCTCGTAGACGGTGAGTTCGCCACCATTCACGTCGAGACCGTTGAGGGTCACCGGATCGTCGTTGTTGTGGATCTGCAGAACGAGGTTGGCGGTGCTGGTATCGCCGTCCGAATCGGTGATGGTGTAGGTGAAATTCTCGGTGCCATTGCCGCCGCCGTGCAGGTTTTTGAAGTCGGCGTCGTTGGTATTGAGCGTGTAGGTGTAAGTGCCGTCAGTGTGCAGTTCCAGGGTGCCGTAAGTACCGTTGAACGTACCGGCGGTAACCGGGCCGGTCGGTACGCGGTCGGCGCCTTGTACGTCGTTGGTCAGGACATTGCCGGTCAGGGTCAACTGGCTTTCCGACGCGGTGGTGGCGTTGCTGTCGTTCAGCGCTTTTGGCAGGTCGTCGATGATGTTGACGTCGAGGGTGGCGTTGGCAGTGGTGCCGTTGTCGTCCACTACGGTGACGGCGAACTGCTCGGGCAGGTTGTTGGCGCCGTTGGCGGTTGGGTGGGCCTCGTTGTCGACCAGGGTGTAGCTGTAGCTGACGACACCGGTGGTCGCGTTGAACCCGGTGATGGTCAGCGTGCTGCCCAGCGGTGTGGTGACCGATTGCGGGAAGCCTGCGGCGACACCGTTGGTGACTACGGCAATGCCGCCGACGGTCAGCGTGGTGACGCCGTCCAAAGCGGTGATGATGAAGGTGCCGCTTTGGGTCAGCGCGGTAGAGTCCGGGGCGCTGCCGTCGCTGAGGTTTTTCTCGTAGACAGTGAGTTCGCCGCCGTTCACATCCAGGCCGCTGATGACTACCGGATCGTCGTTGTTGTGGATCTGCAAAACGAGATTCGCGGTGCTGGTATCGCCGTCGGAATCGGTGATGGTGTAAGTGAAATTCTCGGTGCCGTTACCGCCGCCGTGCAGGTTTTTGAAGTCTGCGTCGGTCGGGTTGAGCGTGTAGGTGTAGGTGCCGTCGGTGTGCAGTTCCAGGGTGCCGTAAGTACCGTTGAACGTACCGGCGGTAACCGGGCCGGTCGGTACGCGGTCGGCGCCTTGTACGTCGTTGGTCAGGACGTTGCCGGTCAGAGTCAGATTGGTTTCCGACGCGGTGCTGGCGTTGCTGTCGTTCACCGCTTTTGGCAGGTCGTCGATGATGTTGACGTCGAGGGTGGCGTTGGCGGTAGTGCCGTTGTCATCGACTACGGTGACGGCGAACTGCTCGGGCAGGTTGTTGGCGCCATTGGCAGTCGGATGCGCATCGTTGTGATCGAGGGTGTAGCTGTAGCTCACCACGCCGGTTGCTGCGTTGAAACCGGTGATGGTGAGCGTGCTGCCCAGCGGTGTAGTCACCGACTGCGGGAAGCCTGCGGCCACACCGTTGGTGACCACGGCAATGCCGCCGACGGTCAGCGTGGTAACGCCGTCCAGCGCGGTGATGGTGAAGGTGCCGCTTTGGGTCAGTGCGTTGGCATCAGGAGCGCTGCCGGTGCTGAGGTTTTTCTCGTAAACGGTGAGTTCGCCGCCGTTGACGTCCAGGCCGCTGATGACCACCGGATCGTCGTTGTTGTGGATCTGCAAAACGAGGTTGGCGGTGCTGGTATCACCGTCCGAATCAGTGATGGTGTAGGTAAACGTCTCGGTGCCATTACCGCCGCCGTGCAGGTTTTTGAAGTCTGCGTCGTTCGGGTTGAGCGTGTAGGTGTAAGTGCCGTCAGTGTGCAGTTCCAGCGTGCCGTAGGTGCCGGTGAAAGTACCGGCGGTGACCGGGCCGGTGGTTACGCGGTCGGCGCCTTGTACGTCGTTGGTCAGGACGTTGCCAGTCAGCGTGAGGTTGGTTTCTGACGCGGTGCCGGTGTTGTTGTCATCGACTGTCTTGGGCAGGTCATCGACCACATTGACGTCGAGGGTCGCATTGGCAGTCGTGCCGTTGTCGTCCACCACCGTTACGGCAAATTGCTCAGGCAAGGTATTGGCCCCATTGCCAGCCGGATGCGCGTCATTGTGATCGAGGGTGTAGCTGTAGCTCACCACGCCGGTTGCTGCGTTGAAACCGGTGATGGTCAGCGTGCTGCCCAACGGTGTAGTCACCGATTGCGGGAAGCCTGCGGCGACACCGTTGGTGACCACGGCAATACCGCCGACGGTCAGCGTGGTAACGCCGTCCAGCGCGGTAATGGTGAACGTGCCGCTCTGGGTCAACGCGGTTGAGTCAGGCTCGCTGCCAGTGCCGAGGTTTTTCTCGTAAACCGTCAGCTCGCCACCCTCGACGTTCAAACCATTGATCAGCACCGGATCGTCGTTGTTGTGGATCTGCAAAACCAGATTCGCAGTGCTGGTATCGCCGTCCGAATCGGTAATGGTGTAGGTAAACGTCTCGGTGCCATTGCCGCCACCGTGCAGCGCTTTGAAGTCTGCGTCGCTGGTGTTCAGGGTGTAGGTGTACGTGCCATCGGCATTCAACACCAACGTGCCGAAAGTTCCGGTGAAAGTACCGGCAGTGACGGGCCCGGTGGGTACACGGTCGGCGCCTTGCACGTCGTTGGTCAGGACATTGCCGGTGAGGGTCAGCAGGGTTTCCGAAGCGGTGTTGGTGTTGCTGTCATTCGCTGCTTTGGGCACGTCGTCGATGATGTTGACGTCGAGCGAGCCGGTGGCGCTGTCGCCATTGCTGTCGCCTGCAGTCACCGTGAAATGTTCGCTGAGGCTGTTGGCGCCGTCACCGGCCGGATGGGCGTCGTTGCCGTTGAGGGTGTAGCTATAGCTGACGACCCCGGTCGCGGCGTTGTAGCCGGTGATGGTCAGGGTGTTGCCCAGTTGTGTGGTGATCGACTGCGGGAAACCGGCCGCCACACCACCGCTGATCACGTTGATACCGCCGATGTTCAGGCTGCTCAGACCGTCCGGTGCCGACACCGTGAAGCTGCCGCTTTGAGTCAGCGCGTCGGGGTTGGCCGAGGAGCCGGCAGGCAGGTTGGCTTCGTTGAGGGTCAATTCGCCCCCCGGCACCGCGAGGCCACTGAGCGTCACTGGATTGTTGATTGGCGGTGGCACGATCGGCGTGTTGTCGCCATTGTCGATGACTGCGTTATGCCGCTCTTCGGGAAACTCGGGAATACCGTTGAAACCGGCAGTCGGGAAGCCGATCACCGGATCCACTCGCCCACCGACTTCAGTCAGCAGTACAAAACTGTGGCCGCCGCCCAGTTCACCTGGCGCGCCGCCCGGTGCGTTAGGGCCGGCGGCGGTGGCTTCTGCCGCTTTGGTCGGGTCTTCGCCGGCAGCGATGGCTTTCTGAATCTGCTCGACGTCAGTCAGTTGTGCTTCGCTGGGCGTCAGTGCTTCAGGGGAATCGACATGTACGGCCTGATTGGCCAGCAGTTGCCCGGACAGGGTCATGCTGCTGTCGCGGCCCAGTGTCAACTCGTGACCATTTTGCAGATGAATGGCGACGGCACCTTCTGCCCCGGTGATCACTTGATCGCCGGCAAACAAGCGGTCGCCCTCGACCAGGGCGCGGCGCGTGCCGTCGGTGCCCTGCGCAAAAACCTGACCAATGACTTTAGTGACGATCCCGATGAGCGTTGCCATGTGAAATTCCTCCGCTGCCGACCACCGTCGGCACTGGTTCGCGAAGCAGCCCATGGCTCAAGCGGGTTGCCGGGGTGACGCTCGCACCTCGACAGTTCGTTTCGCAGGTTGCGCAAACAAGGAAACTTCAGTGCTTTCAAGCACTTCAGGATCCTGATCAATGCAGCAAACCCACTAACGCTACGTAACGGTGGTGAATCACCTGAGTGACAAAAATCTGTCGCTCGTTTGCCGCTACGCGTCCCTCCCCTTCAGCAGTACTTCGCCGTATGTCGCAAAGTGAGTGGAACTTTCCTCAAGCCTTTTTGTGCTCCCTAAAGCGCATGAAACAAAGGCTTTCGCTCTGAACAATGTGCCGGTTTTCGCCAAGCGCATAAGTTTTTTTCGGCATAAGCCTTATGAAAATTTTTTCTTAGCTACGCTTCAGGATGTTCTTAGCTCTGTTGTTACAAGAGTGAAACGCTTACACCTCAAATTATCGTCAAATATTTGGCGACAGTAACGCACCATCAGGACCAGGGAGATGCACCCCATGCGCGTTTTAACCCCCCTCTGCAGCGCGGTTTTGCTGGCCATGGCTTGCACTTCCCAAGCCCAGGCCATGAACCTGACCGAAGCGATTCAAAGCACCATCGCCACCCACCCGGACCTCGCTTCGCGCGTGGACGCCAAACTGTCCGCCGATGAGCAGGTGAAAGTGGCCAAGGGTGGCTTCTATCCGTCCGTCGATTTGAATGCCGCCTACGGGCGCGGCTACAGCGACAACACCAATACCCGGGCTTTCGGTAATCACCACACCGAAATCCTCAATTACACCCAGTCGGAGCTGCGCCTGCGGCAGATGATCTTCGACGGCTTCAACACCGCCAACGAGGTCGAACGCACCAAGGGCGTGTCCAACTCGCGCGCCTACTACGCACAGGGCACCGCTCAGGATCTGGCCCTGCGTACCATCGAGGTTTACCTCGAAGTGCTCAAGCGCCGTGAACTGGTGACTTTGGCCAGGAACAACCTGCAAGCGCACTTGCGCGTGAATGACCAGATCGGCCTGCGCACCCAGCGCGGCATCGGCAGCACCGCCGACTCCGATCAATCGGTGGCCCGTAAGGCGCTGGCGCAAAACAACCTCGACACCGCCGAGGTCGATCTGGCCGACGCCGAATCGAACTTCTATTCCGTGGTCGGGCGCATGCCCGATGAACTGGAAGCACCACCGTCGACTCGCGGCGAAATCCCCACCAGCCTGCCGGAAGCCCAGCAGAGCATGGTCGAGAACAACCCGTACCTGAAATCCGCACAAGCGGACGTGCAGTCGGCCGAGAGCCAGTACGAAGTCGCCAAGTCGCCGTTCTACCCGCGTTTCGACGCCGAAGCGGCGGTGGGTGCAAACAACAACGTGCAAGGCGATGAAGGCCACGACAACGAATGGCGCGTGGGCGTGATCATGAACTACAACCTGTTCCGTGGCGGCAGCGACAAGGCCCGTCTGGCGTCCGATGCGCACCAGATCAACCAGGCGATGGACATCCGCAACAACGCCCTGCGCCAGTTGAACGAGAACATTCACCTGGCCTGGAACGCCATGGTCAACGCGAACAAGCAGACCCCGACCGCCCGCGAATACGCCGAGACCACCAAGCGTGTGCGCGCGGCGTATCAGGATCAGTTCGGTCTTGGCCAACGCACCCTGCTCGACTTGCTCGACAGTGAAAACGAGCTCTACAACGCCAACCGCCGCTACACCGAAATCCGCTACACCGAGGAATATTCGATGTACCGCGTGCTGGCGAACATGGGCCAGTTGCTGAGCAAGCAACGGGTGGTGCTGCCGGCCGATGCAATCGCCGCGACCGAAGTCAAAAACGAAGCACGCCTGCCCGAGCTGAAATGAAGTAACCCCTGTAGGAGCTGCCGAAGGCTGCGATCTTTTGATCTTGATCTGCAAAAGCAAAATCAAAAGATCGCAGCCTTCGGCAGCTCCTACAGGGGGGATGCCTCATACCTCGTGCCACCGTTTCACGGGAGCGATCAATATGACCAGCATGGCCGAAGGCGGACACACCGGGATCGATCCGCGGCTGAGCTTCGATGACCCGTTGCTCGACGGTCTGTTGATCCTCTGCAAACTCCACGGCGCGACGGTCAGCCGCGCCAGCCTGAGTGCCGGGCTGCCCTTGAACAAGCAACGCCTGAGCCTGGACCTGCTGCCCCGCGCTGCAGCCCGGGCCGGTTTGCAGGCGCGTCTGTTACGGCGTGAACTGAAAGACATCTCACCGCTGAACCTGCCGATCCTGTTGCTGCTCAAGGACGGTCGTACCGCCGTGCTGCGACGGTTCGCCGATGACGGCAAGGCGCTGATACTGCCCAGCGAAGCCGATGGCGGCGAGCAGTGGGTCGAGCGCGAAGAACTCGCCGAACACTACAGCGGCCAGGCCTTGTTTGCCCGTCCGCGCCACGAACTCGAAGACCTGCGTTCACCGCTGGTGCCACGAGTCCACGCCTGGTTTCGCGACACGCTGAAGCTGTCGAAATGGCTGTACAGCGATGCAATTCTTGCCAGTTTCCTGATCAACCTGCTGGGCCTGATGGTGCCGCTGTTCGTCATGCAGACCTACGACCGCGTGGTGCCGAATCAGGCCACCTCGACCCTGTGGGTGTTGGCGATCGGCCTGCTGATCGGCACCGGTTTCGAACTGGTGCTGCGGGTGGTGCGCGCGCACCTGCTGGACACCGCCGGCAAGAAAACCGATGTGATCCTTTCCGCGACTTTATTTGAACGCATCACCGGCATGTCGATGAAAGCGCGGCCGGCAACCATCGGCGGTTTCGCCCAGAGCATTCATGACTTTCAGGGCCTGCGCGAATTCCTCACTGCCGTTACCCTGACCAGCCTGATCGACCTTCCCTTTGTGGTGTTGATGCTGGTGGTGATCGGCCTGCTCGGCGGCTGGCTGGTGGTGATTCCGCTGCTGGCGTTTCCGATCACGATCATTTTTGCCCTGGCGATTCAGGTGCGCCTGCGCGACACCGTGCAGAAGAGCCTGAGCCTGGGTGCCGAACGCCAGGCGCTGCTGATCGAAACCCTCGGCGGCCTGGAAACCCTCAAGGCCTGCAGCGCCGAAAGCGAGCGCCAGCACAGATGGGAAAGCACCCACGGCGCCCTCACCCGCCTCGACAGCCACGCGCGCAACCTCTCGGCGCTGGCGACCAACGGCACGCTGTTCATCCAGCAGTTCTCCGGGATGGCGACGATTGTCGCCGGGGTCTACAGCATCATCGCCGGCAACCTCAGCGTCGGTGCGCTGGTCGCCAGCTACATGCTCGGCAGCCGGGTGCTCGCGCCATTGGGACAGATTGCCGGGCTGATCACCCGCTACCAGCAAGCGCAACTGACCATGAAAAGCACCGACGCGCTGATGGGCCTGCCCCAGGAGCGCGACGGCAAGCAGCGGCCACTGGAACGCACGCAACTGCAAGGTGCGCTGGACGTCAGTGGCGTGACCTTCCACTACAACGGCCAGAACGCGCCAGCGCTGAGCAACATCAGCTTCAGCATGAAACCCGGCGAGCGGATCGGCATCATCGGCCGCAGCGGTTCGGGCAAAAGCACCTTGGCGCGGCTGGTGATGGGCTTCTATGAACCCGAGGAGGGCCAGTTGCTGCTCGACGGCCTCGACCTGCGACAACTGGATGTCGCCGACCTGCGCCAGCAGATCGGTTACGTCGCCCACGACCTGCCGCTTTTGGCCGGCAGCCTGCGCGACAACCTGACCCTGGGCGCCCGCTACATCAGCGATTCGCGCATGCTCGAAGTCGCCGAGCTGACGGGCGTCACCGAGCTGGCGCGGCAGCATCCGCAAGGGTTCGACCGGCCAGTGGGCGAGCGCGGCCAATTACTTTCTGGCGGCCAGCGCCAAGCGGTGTTGCTGGCCCGGGCATTGCTGCTCGACCCACCGATCATGCTGCTCGACGAACCCACCAGCGCCATGGACAACAGCAGCGAAGACCTGCTGCGCCAGAAGCTGCACGGCTGGGTGCAAGGCAAGACGCTGCTGCTGGTCACCCACCGCACCTCGATGCTGAGTCTGGTGGACCGGTTGCTGGTACTGGACAACGGCCGGGTCGTCGCCGACGGCCCGAAAGAAGCGGTCATCGATGCACTGCGCAAGGGCCGGGTCGGCTCGGCGGCGGTTTAGATGCGTGCACATAACTTATGGCACTCACAAAACCTGTGGCGAGGGGATTTATCCCCGATGGGCTGCGCAGCAGCCCCAAAGACACTGAGGGCGCTTCGCACCCTATCGGGGATAAATCCCCTCACCACAAGTATGTGTTCCGGGCGACGCATGGGTTGTGCGGTTTGATGTTTCTTAACTGAGGGGTATCGCCCCATGTCTGCATCTTCAGATAGCAAATCACGCGGCTACTTCGACAGTTTCGGCAAAAGCGCCGAAGCCGAGTTCATGCCGGAAACCGCCGGCGCGGCATTGCAGGATTCGCCGCGCTGGTCGCGGATCACCGTGTGGCTGGCGGCAGCGCTGTTGATCAGTGCGCTGGTCTGGGCCAAGTTCGCCGTGCTCGAAGAAGTGACCATGGGCGAAGGCAAGGCGATTCCCTCGAGCAAGGTCCAGGTGATCCAGAACCTTGAGGGCGGGATCGTCACCGAGATCTTCGTGCGTGAAGGGCAAATGGTGAACAAGGGCGACAAACTGCTGCGCCTGGATGACACGCGGTTTCTGTCGAACAAGGGTGAGAGTGAGGCCGATCGTTACGCCCTGACCGCGCAAGTCGAACGCCTTTCCGCCGAAGCCGAGGGCCGTCCGTTCAAACTGTCTGACGAGGTGATCGCCAAGGCGCCACAGGTCGCCGAAGACGAACGCGCCCTGTACGACCAGCGCCAACGGCGACTGGCCAGCGAACAACGCACCCTCACTGAACAGCTGCGGCAGAAGACTCAGGAGCTGGCGGAGTTCCGCTCCAAGCAAGGCCAGTACAGCTCCAGCCTGGCGCTGCTGCAACAAGAGATGAACATGTCGGCGCCACTGGTCGGTACTGGCGCGGTATCGCCAGTGGAGATCCTGCGGCTCAAGCGCAGCGCGGTGGAGATTCGCGGTTCGCTGAATGCAACGACCCTGGCGATCCCAAGAGCGGAATCGGCGATCAACGAGATCAAGAGCAAGATCGACGAATCGGAACAGACCTTCCGTTCCGACGCCGCCAAGGACCTCAATCAGAAACGCACCGACCTGTCGAAAATCACCGCGTCGAGCATCGCCATCGACGACCGCGTCAGCCGCACCACCGTGACCTCACCGGTGCACGGGGTGATCAAGCAACTCAAGGTCAACACCATCGGCGGCGTGGTGCAGCCGGGCAGCGACATGGTGGAAATCGTGCCGCTGGAAGACAACCTGCTGATCGAAGCCAAGGTCCGTCCGCAAGACGTCGCGTTCCTCCATCCGGGCCAGAAGGCCATGGTCAAGTTCAGCGCCTACGACTACACGATCTACGGCGGACTGAGCGCAAAACTGGAGCTGATCGGCGCCGACACCATCACCGATGACAAGGGCAACAGCTTCTACCTGATTCAGGTGCGCACCGATAAAAACCACTTGGGCGGCGATGTGAAACCGCTGCTGATCATCCCGGGGATGGTGGCGACGGTGGACATCATTACCGGGGAGAAAAGTGTGCTGGATTATCTGCTTAAACCGGTGCTGAAAGCGCGGACTGAGGCGATGCGGGAGCGGTAGAAATGTCTGGATTTTGTGGTGAATTGGCTGGCCTCATCGCTGGCAAGCCAGCTCCCACAGTGTCCGTGTCGCACACAAAATCTGCGAACACCTCAGAACCTGTGGGAGCTGGCTTGCCAGCGATGAGGCCAGTACTGCCAACACTTATCTGTCGCCATGATTACGCTGAAAAACCTCCGCCCCCATCGCTGCAATCTGCCCCTCGATCAACGCCTCGAACGGCTTCAACAACGGCGCAAACGTCGTCGGCGCTTCGAGGGTTTCCAGCGCCTGCACAATCGCCTCAATCGTCGACAACGCCCCCGGCCCCGGCGCCTTGCGCAACCGATAGCGCGACACCCCGCCCGCGGCCAGCGTCACCCGCGGCAATGCCGCCAACAACGGATTGAGATGGAGCATCTTGCGCGCCTTGCGCCAGGTGCCATCCGGCACCACCAACAGCAGCGGCTCATCGGATTCGCGGTAAGCCTGCATCGGCTGCGCATCGTCAGCGGGAAACAGCAACCGCGCCTGATAACCGGGTCGGTTCAACAACGCCGGCAAATCCTCGAACACCTCCCCCACAATCAGCTCGGCATTGGTCAAACCCAGCGCCGCCAGTCGCGCGGTGTTGAGCGCGTGATTGACCTCGCTCGGATGCTGCAACAGCAGAACGCGGGTGCGGCTGTCGAGGCTGGGGATCAGCGGGCACAGGCAGTGGGTTTGTGGGCGCAGGCAGCGCGGGCATTGCGGTCTGGACATGGTTCTTATGCCTGATTGAGCTGTGCTTTGAGCAAATCACGGAAAGTCTGGATCAGCGGCTCGCGGCTGCGGCCACGACGCATGATCATCGAAAACGGCGCCTGATAACCGAAGGTCGCCGGCAGCAACACGCGCAAGTCGCCCTTGTCGGCCCAGGCCTGGGCGTAGTGCTCCGGCAGGTAACCGATGTAGGCGCCGGACAGCACCAGAATCAGTTGCGCCTCCATACTTTCCACAGTCGCCGCGCTGTGCTTGAAACCATGGCGCGCCAGCTCTGCCTGGCTCCAGTAACCACGGCCGACCATGCGTTGCTGGGTGATGACCTGCTCGGGGATCCGCCGCTCGTTGAACAGCGGGTGCCGGCTGCTGCAATACAGCCAGTGCTGCTCGCGGTACAGCGGCATGTACACCAGACCGCTCATGCGCGTGGAAAACGCGCCGATCGCCAAGTCGAGACGGTTGTCCTGCACACCGAGTTGCAGTTCGTAGGGGCTCATCACCGACAGATGCAAATGCACCGCCGGGTGTTCCTGGCTGTAGGCGCCGATGGCTTCGGCGAACGGCAAGGCCTTGTCGCTGACCGTGGAGTCGATCACCCCGAGGTTGAGCGTGCCGCGCAGTTCGCCCTTGAGCGCCGCGGCGTATTGCTCGAAACCTTCGAGTTCGGCGAGCAGGCGCAGGGTTTCCTGATGGAACAGCTCACCCTTGCTGGTCAGACTGAACCCGCCCCGCCCGCGATGGCACAGCACCAGGCCGAGCGCGGCTTCGAGCTGGCTCATGTAAGTGCTGATCGCCGAGGTCGACAGGTTGAGTTCCTGTTGCGCGTTGGCGAAGCCCTGATGGCGGACCACGCTGACGAAGATGCGCAATAGTTTCAGGTCGGGTAAAGCGTTGGCCATCAGGTACTCCACAAACCATTTGAACTCGCCGATCCCTGTAGGAGCTGCCGCAGGCTGCGATCTTTTGATCTTGATTTCTGGCAGCCTTGAAGGCGCCGAAAATCAAAAGATCGCAGCCTTCGGCAGCTCCTACAGGGGTGTTTCACTTCGCAAGAAGTCTATCCCGGCCCTCGGCATTAGTTTAGAAAAATCTGAACTAAGTTTTTGCCCGTAGCGATTCTTCCGACGCACTACATTTCGCAGAATCGGCCCCACAGCGGCGTCCGAACCTGTGCTGAACGGTGCGCCGACATAAATAAAACAAAGACGATGAGGCCCTACCCGTGGACAAGATTCTTCACCAACCACTGGGCGGCAACGAAATGCCGCGCTTCGGCGGCATCGCCACCATGCTCCGACTCCCCCATGTACCGACCGCTGCCGGCCTGGACGCTGCCTTCGTTGGCGTGCCCCTGGACATCGGTACTTCGCTGCGCCCGGGCACCCGTTTCGGGCCGCGCGACATCCGCACCGAATCGGTGATGATCCGCCCGTACAACATGGCCACCGGCGCCGCGCCGTTCGACTCGCTGTCGGTCGCCGACATCGGTGACGTGGCGATCAACACCTTCAACCTGCTCGACGCCGTGCGCATCATCGAGGAAGCCTACGACAACATCCTCGAGCACAACGTGATCCCGATGACCCTGGGTGGCGACCACACCATCACCCTGCCGATCCTGCGTGCCATCCATAAAAAGCACGGCAAGGTCGGTCTGGTGCACATCGATGCCCACGCTGACGTCAACGATCACATGTTCGGCGAGAAGATCGCCCACGGCACGACCTTCCGTCGCGCCGTCGAAGAAGGTCTTCTGGACTGCGACCGCGTGGTGCAAATTGGTCTGCGCGCGCAGGGTTACACCGCTGACGACTTCAACTGGAGCCGCGATCAGGGTTTCCGTGTGGTGCAGGCCGAAGAGTGCTGGCACAAGTCGCTGGCGCCGCTGATGGCTGAAGTGCGTGAGAAAGTCGGTGGCGGCCCGGTGTACCTGAGTTTCGACATCGACGGTATCGACCCGGCCTGGGCGCCGGGCACCGGCACCCCGGAAATCGGTGGTCTGACGACCATTCAGGCGATTGAAATCGTTCGCGGCTGCCAGGGCCTCGACCTGATCGGCTGCGATCTGGTAGAAGTCTCGCCCGCTTATGACACCACCGGCAACACCTCGCTGCTGGCCGCGAACCTGCTGTACGAAATGCTCTGCGTACTGCCGGGCGTGGTCCACCGCTGAGGGTTCGGCCATGAACGAACGTGATCAGGTGTTGAAAGCGGCTGCCGATCTGGTGTCCGCCTTCGCTCGCAATGATCGCGAAGCTTATTTCGGCGCGTTCAGCGCCGATGCGAGTTTCGTGTTTTACACCCTCGAACAGCCGTTGCTGTCGCGCGATGCCTATCAGGCCTTGTGGGACAGCTGGCGCGCCGAGGATGGCTTTGAAGTGCTGTCGTGCACTTCGAGCAACGCCTTCGTCAGCCTGCAGGGTGACGTGGCGGTGTTTATCCATGACGTGGCCACCGAGCTGCGCATGCAAGGGGAGCAACATTTCAGCCAGGAGCGCGAGACGATTGTTTTCCGCAAACAAGCGTCGAGCCTAGAACAACAAGGCCATTGGCTGGCCTGCCACGAACATTTATCCGCAATGCCGGAAGGGCTGCCATCCCCTTAGCCAAGACAGGTGACGCTCACGCACGATGAGCGCGCCTTTATGATCGGAGCAGATCATGAATAACAACAACAAAGATAACGACCAAAGCCTTACGCAAATTGAAACCCACGGGGTCGAACAGATCCCGGACCACGAACGCACCGCAGGCCCGACGGACTTGTTCCGGATGATCTTCGGTGGTTCAAATACCTTTGCCACCGCCGTGCTCGGCAGTTTCCCGGTGCTGTTCGGCCTGTCGTTTCAGGCCGGCGTCTGGGCAATTGTGCTGGGCGTGCTGCTCGGCTCGCTGATCCTCGCGCCGATGGGCCTGTTCGGCCCGCTCAACGGCACCAACAATGCCGTGTCCTCGGGTGCCCACTTCGGTGTGCACGGGCGGATCGTCGGCTCGTTTCTGTCGCTGTTGACCGCCATCGCGTTTTTCTCGCTCTCGGTGTGGAGTTCGGGGGATGCGTTGATCGGTGGGGCGAAACGCCTGATCGGTCTGCCGGAAACCGACCTGACCCTGGGCCTGGCCTACGGTCTGTTCGCGATTCTGGTGCTGACCGTGTGCATCTACGGCTTCCGCTTTCTGCTGTGGGTGAACAAGATCGCGGTGTGGAGCGCCAGCCTGTTGTTCCTGCTGGGCATCTTCGCCTTCGCCGGTCCTTTCGATGTGAACTACGCCGGCACGGTGAACCTCGGGCAACCGGGCTTCTGGGCGGCGTTCATCGGCGCGGCGCTGGTGGCGATGAGCAACCCGATTTCCTTCGGTGCGTTCCTCGGCGACTGGTCGCGCTACATCCCACGTGACACCTCCAAGCAGCGGATCATGGCCGCTGTGGTGCTGTCGCAGATCGCCACGTTCATCCCGTTCCTGTTCGGCCTGACCACCGCGACCATCGTCGCGATCAAGGCGCCGGACTACATCGCGGCGAACAACTATGTGGGCGGTCTGCTGGCGGTATCGCCGAGCTGGTTCTTCCTGCCGGTGTGCCTGATCGCGGTGATCGGCGGCATGTCCACCGGCACCACCTCGCTGTATGGCACCGGGCTGGACATGTCCAGCGTGTTCCCACGGGTGCTGTCACGTGTGAAAGCCACGTTGCTGATCGGCGTGCTGTCGATTGCCTTCATCTTCATCGGGCGCTTTGCGGCGAACCTGGTGCAGAGCGTGTCGACCTTCGCCGTGCTGATCATCACCTGCACCACCCCATGGATGGTGATCATGATCATCGGCCTGCTGGTGCGTCGCGGCTTCTACTGCCCGGATGATCTGCAAGTGTTCACTCGCGGCGAGCAAGGCGGACGCTACTGGTTCAATCACGGCTGGAACTGGCGCGGCCTGGGCGCATGGATCCCGAGCGCGGCGGTCGGCCTGTGCTTCGTCAACCTGCCGGGGCAGTTCGTCGGCCCGCTGGGCGAGATGGCCGGCGGCATCGATATCAGCCTGCCGGTGACCCTGGGCCTGGCGTCGGTGGTGTACCTGACACTGCTGAGCCTGTTCCCGGAACCGCGGGAGGTGTTTGGGCCAAAGGATGCCCGGCGTGAAGCGGCAGTAAAACCTGAACTGCGTCAGGCCGCCTGACGCAGTTACACCCTGTGGGAGCGGGCTTGCTCGCGAAGACGGCGGCACATCCAACATTGATGTGACTGACCCAAAGCATTCGCGAGCAAGCCCGCTCCCACAAAGGGCAGTACACCGAACCAAATTTGTTTCACCATAAAAAAGACAATCGGAGACACGCCATCATGGCTTTGGATTTATTCGTCGTCCTCATCTACGCCGCCGGCATGCTTTTGCTCGGCTACTACGGCATGCGCAAGGCCAAGACCAACGAGGACTTTCTGGTCGCCGGGCGTAACCTGGGCCCGAGCCTGTACATGGGCACCATGGCCGCGACCGTACTCGGTGGCGCGTCCACTGTCGGCACCGTGCGTCTGGGTTACGTGCATGGCATCTCCGGCTTCTGGTTATGCGCGGCACTGGGTTGCGGCATCGTCGCGCTGAACCTGTTCCTCGCCAAACCGCTGCTGAAACTGAAGATCTACACCGTTACCCAGGTGCTGGAGAAACGCTACAACCCGATGGCCCGCTCGGCGAGCGCGGCGATCATGCTGGCCTATGCGCTGATGATCGGCGTGACCTCGATCCTGGCGATCGGCACCGTGCTGCAAGTGCTGTTCGGTCTGCCGTTCTGGATCTCGGTATTGCTCGGCGGTGGCGTGGTGGTGATCTACTCGGCGATCGGTGGCATGTGGTCGCTGACCCTGACCGACATCGTGCAGTTCATCATCAAGACCGTGGGCCTGATGTTCATCCTGTTGCCGATCTGCCTGTACCGCGTCGGCGGCTGGGACGAACTGGTGCTGAAGCTGCCGGCAGCGGCGTTCAACTTCACCACCATCGGCTGGGACACAATCATCACCTACTTCATGATCTACTTCTTCGGCATCCTGATCGGTCAGGACATCTGGCAACGGGTGTTCACCGTCAAGACCGCCAAAGTCGCCCAGTACGCCGGCAGCATCGCCGGAATCTACTGCATTCTCTACGGTCTGGCCTGCGCGCTGATCGGCATGGCCGCTCACGTGCTGATCCCGGATCTGGACAACGTCAACAACGCCTTCGCCGCCATCGTCAAACTGTCGCTGCCGGACGGCATCCGTGGTCTGGTGATCGCTGCGGCACTGGCGGCGATGATGTCCACCGCCAGCGCCGGCCTGCTGGCAGCGGCCACCACCCTGACTGAAGACCTGCTGCCGAAACTGCGCGGCGGCAAACAGTCGAGCCTGGCGATCAACCGCCTGTTCACCCTGCTCACCGGTGTCGTGGTACTGGGCATCGCGCTGGTGGTGAATGACGTGATCAGCGCCCTGACCCTGGCCTACAACCTGTTGGTGGGCGGCATGCTGATTCCGCTGATCGGCGCGATCTTCTGGAAACGCGCGACCACCGCCGGCGCCATCGCCAGCATGGGCCTGGGTTTCGCCACCGCCCTGCTGTTCATGTTCAAGGACGGTCTGGACGCCAACACCCCGATCTACTACAGCCTCGCGGTAGGTCTGGTGAGTTTTGTGGTGGTCAGCCTGGTCTCCCCTCGCCCGGCAACGGTGGCGAGCGCGATCTAAGCTCTGATGTAACGACTTGATGCTTTCTTCGACGGGTGTGGCGTCGGTTGCCACACCCGTTTTTTTCGTCTGGAGAAAAGTGAATATGAAGATCGTATCTCGCGATCAGTGGTTTGAAGTTCAGAATCTGAGCGATGGCATTCGGTTGATCCACGAGCCGTACATCCGCCCGTTCTACCGCTGCAACCTCTGGCACATCCAGGGCCGCGACAAGGATCTGCTGCTCGACAGCGGTTCGGGGCTGGTCAGCCTGCGCGAGCAGTTGCCGTGGATTACCGAACGGCCGCTGGTGGCGGTCGCCAGCCACTGCCACTTTGACCACATCGCCGGACATCACGAATTCGCCGAACGCCTGGTGCATCGCGCCGAGGCCGACATCCTCGCCGCGCCGGACGGTGAGAACGACCTGAGCCGGGCCTTCGTCGGCGACGACATGTTCGAGGCGCACCCGGACTGCCCGCTGTGCTACGCCGAATATCGGGTCAAGGCAGCGCCGGCCACCGGGTTTGTCGAGGATGGCGACATGCTGGATCTGGGCAATCGGACTTTGCAGGTGCTGCACACGCCGGGGCATTCGCCGGGCGGGATCAGCCTGTATGAGGCGGCCACCGAAACCCTGTTCAGCGGTGACATCATCTACGACGGGCCGTTGATCGAAGACGCCTACCACTCCAATCTGGAGGATTACGCCACCAGTTTGCGGCGCTTGCAGGCGTTGCCGATCCGCACCGTGCATGGCGGGCATTTCGGCAGTTTCTCCGGCGCGCATTTGCGTTCGATGATTGACGAATGGCTGCGCCGACACGCTTGAGGCCTGCTGTAATCAGTCAAAACAACAACGAAACTGTCTGCCATGAGAAGAGCTGCCGTGCGTGCCGCCGTGCACCGGTTTATCAAGCGCCTGCTGGAAAATCGCGACTTCAACGACAACACCAGTCTGGTGCAACTGGGGCTGGAGAAAGCGGATATCGAAGATCTGATCTTCCATCTGGAAGATGAATTCGGACTGACGGCATTCACTGCCGAAGAGGATCACATGCTCAAGACCGCGAAGACTGCGAATGACTTGAGCCGGTTTCTGCTGGAGATCGGGCGACACTGAAAGCAAAAGATCGCAGCCTGTGGCAGCTCCTACACTTTTCTCTGTAGGAGCTGCCGCAGGCTGCGATCTTTTGATCGTTAATCAGGCACTACCGCCGGCGAGGCTGACGCCGGCGCTGTTCGTCATCGGTGCGGATCGGTACGGGTTGCAGAGGCGGTTCGATCAAGCCGAGGGCAACACCCAAATCGTGCAGCCAGTTCTGAATTTTCTCTTTCATCGTCATGCCCCCTTCAGGGTAGTGCTGAGCGACCGGAATTCTGAGGCCGCTTCGCACTGATAATAGTCCGAAGTCCTACGCAATGCTCGGCCAAATCCGCAATGATCTGTTACTGAATTGAACAGAATTCGGATCGGTTGGTTCACGCCGTTTGCCGGGTTTCGTTCGCAGCCACGGGATAGAGCGCTTGCTGCTGTTCAATCCAGGCATTGAGGTTGGCCCCGACCATGCCCTTGCGCCACATGAGCCACGTTGTCGCACTGGCGAACGGCTCGGCCAGCGGGTGCACTGCAACGCTTTCGCGCCCCGGCAGACTGGCCAGCATCGACTCCGACATCAATGCCACACCGCTGCCGGCAATCACACAAGCCAGCATGCCCTGATAGGACTCGATCTCCATCGCCCGGCCCATCGCCGCCTGATAGTGGACGAACCACGCCTCCAGCCGTGCGCGATAGGCGCAGCCATGACGGAAGGTAAACACCGCCCTGCCCTCGACCTCCTTGGCGCTGCGGATCGGTGGGTGATCGGCTTCGCTGATCAGCACCAGACGCTCGTCGCACAGCGGCACCCCGTCAATGCCCGCCAGTTGCGGCGGGCCGTCCACCAGCGCCGCATCGAGGCGCCCGGAGACCAGACCTTCGAGCAACTCGCCGCTGGGCCCGGACTGCACCTGCAGATTCACCGCCGGGTATTGCTTGTGATAGCGCGCGAGCAAGGCCGGCAAATGGATTGCCGCGGTGCTGTACAACGTACCGAGCACAAAATCCCCCGCCGGTTGCCCGCCCATCACTGCCGCACTGGCCTGATCACGCAGGGCGAATAGCTTGCCGGTGTAGTCCAGCAGGACTTTTCCCGCAGGCGATAACTGCAAACGCTGACGCTCACGAACGAAAAGTTCGACACCCAATTGCTCTTCCAGCTGCTTGAGCCGGGTCGACAGGTTGGACGGCACCCGGTGCAGGCGTTCTGCAGCGCGGGTGATCGAACCCTCCTCGGCGACTGCCTGAAAGATCCGCAATTGGCTGAACTCCACGAGCCTTCTCCATAACAGAACAAGTTGCTCACTATTATTCAATTTTAAAGAAAGTCAAACGGTTCTAGCCTGACGGTCATTGCTCCTTCAAAGGAATCCCGACCATGTCGCCACTGATTCGCTTATCCGCCTGCTTCGTCGCCCTGATGATGGCCATGGGCATCGGGCGTTTCGCCCTCACCCCGCAAATGCCGCACCTGCTCAGCGAGGGCCAGATTGGCCTGACCGCCGCCGGTCTGATTGCCGCAGCCAACTACCTCGGCTACCTGCTGGGCGCGGTGGATGCGATGTTCGCCCATCGTCCACCGCAAGTGCAGCGCCGGTTGTATGGTGGTTTGTGGCTATGCGTGCTGCTGACCCTGGCGTCGTTCTGGGCCAACGGTTTCTGGGCGCATTTGCTGTTGCGCTTCGGCACCGGCGTGGCGAGTGCCTGGGTGCTGGTGATGATTACCGCGCTGAGTCAGCCACTGGCAGCGGCAGCGGGTCGGCCACGCTTGGGGGCGCTGGTATTCGCCGGTCCGGGGCTGGGGATTTTTCTGACCGGGTTGCTGGCACTGTTCTCACATCTGCTGAACCAGACTTCCGCCACGCTGTGGCTGATCTATGCCGCCGTGGCGCTGGTGATGTTGCTCGCCATCGTGCGAATCCTGCCGCAACCGGGTGTGCACACGCCGGTCGCCACGCTCAATGTCAGCCATTCGAATCGCGGCATCCCGCGTCTGGCGGCGGTGTATGCGTTGTATGGCGTGGGTTACATCATCCCCGCCACGTTTCTTTCGCAAATGGCCAACGCGCAGTTTCACGGGCAATGGCAGGCCGATCTGTTCTGGCCGTGCTTCGGCCTCGGCGCAGCGATTGGCGTGCTGCTGGTGAGTCTGCGTCGTCACGATCCGAACACCACGCGACACTGGCTCACCGCAACGCTGTGGCTGCAGGCGCTGGGAGTCTTTGCGTGCTTGTTGGGCAGCGGTTATGGCCTGGCGCTGGGGGTGGTGTTGTGCGGCATGCCGTTCCTGGCCTGCATGCAACTGGTGATGCAACGTTCGCGAGAACTGGCGCCGCACAGCACCCAGCGCAACGCCGGGCTGCTGACCGCGTGCTTCGCCA
>NZ_QAIK01000040.1:24217-56739 GCF_003061005.1 Pseudomonas sp. HMWF021
GCCGCTGCTGGCGGCGTTGAGCAGCCATTTCAGCGGTGGTCTGCAACCGGCGCTGATCATTGCCGGCAGCGGCCTGCTGATTGCCGGCGGGCTGGCGCTGCAATCGGTCAGCGCTGGCCGAGGGCTTTGCGCAAACGCCGACGCACCCACTGCTCAGCGCTGACAAAGGTGATGCCCAGCAACACCAGCACCGCGCCGATGACGAAGTTCACCGTCAGTTCTTCACCCAGCAGCACCACGCCGAAGGTGACGCCGAACAGCGGTGTCATGAACGAAAACACCGCCAGATTGGCCGCCAGATAGCGCCGCAGCAGCCAGAACCAGGTCAGGTAACTGAAGAACGACACCACCAGCCCCTGGAACAACACGCTGGCCACCGCCACGGTGGTCAGGCTGACGTGGCTGATCTGACCGCTGAACAACGCGATCAACAGCAGCCCGACGAAGCCGACGATCAACTGATAGAACAGGGTCAAGGTTACCGGCGCTTCCGACAGCCGCGAAGCGCGCACCACCACGGTAGTCGCGCCCCAGCAAGCGCCGGCGATGACACCAAATGCATCGCCCAGCAGCATCCGCCGGTCGAGGTTGTCCCACGACACACCGCCGGCGAAGGCTATCGCGATGCCGACGAACGCGAGCAGAATTCCCAGCCATTGCAGCGGGCGCAGGCGCTCGCTCGCCAGAAGGAAATGCACGCCCAGCGCGGTGAAAATCGGCGCGGTGTAAAGGAACACCGACATGTGCGCGGCGGTGGTCAGTTGCAGGCCTTCGGCGATGAAGAAGAACTCCAGACCGAACAACGCACCGGCCAGCAAGCCGCCGCGCCAGGTGTTGCCGACTTGATCCCAGCCACCCTTCCAGCACAGCAGCAGGCCCACCAGCAACGCGGAAATCCCCGAGCGCCCGGCGGCCTGCATCACCGGCGCGATGTCCGGCGCGGCCCACTTGATCATCACTTGCTGCACGCCCCAGATCAGGCACAGGCCGATCATCACCTGCAAGGCAAACCCATCGGCATTGCGCCGCTCGACACTCACCGCAACACCTCGAACACACACAACATGGCAGCCATCCACTGGTCAAAAAATCTGTGTCAGGGATTATCAATCACTCGGGTAAAAAAAGCCGTCTGAAAAAGACTTTGTCTGCGTCAGGAACGTCAGCGGTGAATGGCCGTCGGGTGCGCCGCCATTCGCTGGCAAGCCAGCTCCCACAATGACCGGTTTGCTCACTGATTCTTTGTTGGACACAAAACTCTGTGGGAGTCTGGCTTGCCAGCGATGACGTCAGTTTGAACAACGCAGATCAGGGAGGTGAACTCAGTAGTCGTTTCGTCACCAAAAATCCGACCGAGCAAGCCACAGCAGTGGCAAACGTCCCCCATGCCCAATCCAGCAAACTCACCTGCACCGACCACCCACGCAATGTCGCCCAATTGGTCAGGTCATACGTGCCATACGCCACCAGCCCCAACAACGCGCCCATGCGTGCCGCCCGTTGCCAGCTCAGCGCCGGCAACACCACAAACTGCACGCAACCAAAAACGTACAGGCAATAAAAAACCGCTGCCGGAACCAGCAGCGGTTTTTCGAGCATCAGCGAACCAAGTAGCTCGCGGTAGGTCGGCGCCATCAATACACCGAGCCAGATACCGTCGAGCAACAGAAACGCCAGCAGTGTGGCGCCATAGGCAATCAACGCTTTCTTCATCTGCAAACCCTCATGTAGGAGCTGCCGCAGGCTGCGATCTTTTGATCTTCAAAGGCAAAGATCGCAGCCTGCGGCAGCTCCTACATGGGGCCGGCGGTGGCTCAGGTTAGTTCAATGCGATCGGCGTGAATGACGATCTTGCCTTCCTTGTACAGCGAACCGATGGCCTTCTTGAAGTTGCCCTTGCTGACCCCGAACATGCTGCTGATCAGCGCCGGATCGCTCTTGTCACTGATGGCCAGCGTGCCGTTGCTTTCGCGCAACTTGCTGAGGATCTTCGAACTCAGGCTGCTGGCTGCTTCCTGCCCCACCGGTTGCAGGCTGAGGCTGATCTTGCCGTCGGCGCGCACTTCCTTGATGAAACCCTTCTCGCGCATGCCCGAACGCATGAACTTGAAGATCTCATTCTTGTGAATCAAGCCCCAGTGCTTGTTGTTGATGATCGCCTTGAAACCCATGTCGGTGGCTTCGGCAACCAGCAAATCGACTTCCTGCCCGGCGCTGTAGTTGGCCGGCGTCTTATCGAGGTAGCGATCCAGTCGCGCAGTAGCGGTGATGCGGCGCGTATGTTTGTCGAGATAGACGTGCACCACGCAGTACTCGCCAGCGGTCATCTGGCGCTTTTCTTCGGAATACGGCAGCAACAGATCCTTCGGCAGCCCCCAATCGAGGAACACACCGATACTGTTGACTTCAACTACTTTCAGGCTGGCAAATTCACCAACCTGAACTTTTGGTTTTTCAGTGGTAGCGAGAAGTTTGTCTTCGCTGTCCAGATAAATAAAAACGTTGAGCCAGTCTTCATCTTCGCTGGGAATATCTTTAGGGATATAACGGTTAGGCAAAAGAATTTCGCCGTCGGCACCACCGTCCAGATATAAACCGAAGTTAGTGTGTTTAACCACTTGCAAACTGTTGTAACGCCCGACTAAAGCCATTTTCCAGAACCCTCATTGCGTGGGCGGCATTCTACCCGGTTTTGCCTCTGCCGTTCGCTGGTGGAGCACCCGTTCGAGAAAATCTGCGGGTCGCCTTGATTTTCCTCGGTCTGACGCCACCCGATTGCCACTCGTCAGGCCAACGCGGGGCCTGACGCTTCATTTCACTCGGGATATTTTCACTGATTACAAATAAATGTTCTTATTCAAAACAGTGGCTTAGGGGAGTATTTCGATTAATTAATCGAGAATACTCCACCCACGCGCTCAGTTATTCCGGGGGATATTTATCAAGCAATTGTCAAGTTATTCCTGTACGATGCCTGGCCGAGTTACTTTTCTACAGGTTAATGGCCGCCATGCGTGTAAAAGCATCCACCAGCAAAGCAAAGCCAGCTCCAGCCGTTGAAACCAGCGAATCGATCAACGATCAAATCGCAGCGTTCCTCAAGTCCGGCGGTGAAATCCAGCAAATTGCCAAAGGCGTCAGCGGCCAGACGTTCGGTCCGTCCAAGCAGATCAGCCTGGGCAAGAAGTAACAACCGGCAATACACCCGTCCTGAGACGCTTTGAGCTTCGAAGCGTCTGGACTGGCACCCGCGTTACCCCTCCTTCTGTTTAATCAAATCTTTTGAAAATCGACGAACGGCCATCATTGCCGAATATTCGCCGGTATCCTTGCACGCGTCTGGATCAAGCGTTTCAGCAGGCTAAAGCCTGCCCTCGCTGTTCATGGAGTGACGCATGCTCAAATCAAATTCCTGTTTATTACTGGTAGGCCTGCTGGCCTGCTCAACCACGCACGCGCAGATTTTCCAGCGCGAACTCGGTGACTTCGATCTCAAGCTCGGCACCACGCCCAGCCGCAGCATGGCTCAGGGGCTGGTCAAGCCGGCGGCGGTCGGTTCCTTCCACGGCGGCCTTGATTTGAGCCACGACAGCGGCCTGTATGTCGGCCAGTATGCTCCAAGCATGGGCCTTACCCCGGGCAAGAATCTGGAAATCGATTCCTACGTCGGCTTCAAACAACCTTTCGATCAGTCGCTCGGCTACGAAGTCGGGATGATCCACTACAGCTACCCCAAAGTGGACACCCTCGACAGCCAGGAACTGTTCGGCGGCCTGACCCTGCTCGGCAGCCGTTTCGGCGTGGCCTTCAGCAACGACCCGGACAAACAGAACAACACGCTGTTCGCCGACCTTGGCGGCAATCAGCCGTTCGGCATCGGGATCAGCATGAAGTACACCACCCACCAATTGAACACGCCCGTGTCGGTGGACGGTGGTTATGTCAGCAGTTTTACCGATTGGTCGGTGAAATTTTCCCGCCCGTTCATGGGCGTCGACCTCGACCTGATCTACAGCAACTCCAGCCTCAGCGGCAGCGATTGCTCTGCTTACTCCGGACAAAACAGCGAGTGCGACGGGCTGGTCACGCTGAAGGCCGAGCGCGCGTTCTATTGATCGGCTGAACTGCCAGGAGCTTCCTGCGTTCACATAAGAATCAGACGTCAGGCTCTCGCAAGGATTCGCTCATGTCTCGCTGGTTCAAATACCTCGCCACCCTGCTGATCTTCACCCTCGCCCTCGGCGCCTGCAGCCGCGTCGGGCTGGCCTATCGCAATCTCGACGTGATCATTCCGTGGACGCTCGGCGACTACCTGGACATGAACGGTGAACAAAAGGACTGGTTCAACGAACGGCTCAAGGAACACCTGAACTGGCACTGCACCACGCAATTGCCGGGCTACCTCGACTGGCTGGATCGCTTGCAGGCGATGGTCGAAACCAATCAGGTGACGGACGCGGCACTGCAAGCGCGAACCGTAGAAGCGAAAAAAGCCATCGCCGAAACCGCCCGCCAGATCACACCGTCGGCCATCGAATTGCTGCAAGGGCTGGACGACAAGCAAGTCGCCGAGATGAACGACGCGTTCGCCAAGGACCTGCGCAAACGGGAAAAAGAATACGTCAAACCGCCGCTGGCGCAGCAGATCGCCGAACGTGGCGCACGCATGGACAAGCGCCTGACCGACTGGCTTGGCCCGTTGAGCGCCACTCAGGAACAACGGGTGATGGCCTGGTCAACCGCACTGGGCGATCAGAATACCCAATGGATCGCCAACCGCGCGCATTGGCAGCAACAGTTCAGCAATGCCGTCGCCCAGCGCAAAAGTCCCGAATTCCCACAGCGAATCGAGACGCTTCTGGTCAATCGTGAACGTTTATGGACAGCGGATTATCAGAAAGCCTACGCCAACACCGAAGCACAGGCGCGCTCACTGGCGGTTGATTTGATGGCCGAGAGTACGCCGCAGCAGCGTCAGCGGTTGTTGAAGAAGATCGAGGGTGTGCGTAAGGACTTCAATGATTTGAAGTGTCTGAAGGCAGTAAAGCAGGAATAGAAGATCAAAAGATCGCAGCCTTCGGCAGCTCCTACAGGGTATGTGCAGGAGCTGCCGGAGGCTGCGATCTTTTACTTTCAGGCAATCTGCGCCTTTGAAGCCACTTCATCAAATGTCGCTTCATCCAGTGCATCTTCCTGCTCATCCAGCACCTGCCGCGGATGATCATTGCCGGGAATGCTGCTGTCGATCAGGCTCAACAGGCTGGAACCACGCGGGGTCAGAATGAAATTGTTGCCAGTACTGCCCATATGATCCGGGCGCGGTTCGATAAATCCACGATCAAGCAACAAGCCTTCGTATTCGCAGGCCACCGTCTTCAAGTGATCCAGATTCTCGATCGGCTCACCGGCGCTGGCTTTCGCCGCGGCATAATCCTCGGCATATTTTCGCGGAGCGAAACTTTCGCCAGCACTGTTCTGCACTTCATGCAGCAAGCGTTCAATCAAATCCCAGTTATAAGTCGTCATCCTGATTCAACCTCCGGTGCGCGTGATTTAGGGCGCTGTCATAGGTTGTGACCCGAGCGTGCCGCAGCCGTTCAGCCGCATTTTTCGCGGCGACCGACCGGCGGTCTGTCGAATTGATCGAGGGTTAAACGACTAGTCTGACAGAGACGGTTTCAACCCCCGCAGGAGAAATCATCATGAACGTTGAGAATCATCCGGTGGTGTCGCGCGAAGAATGGCTCGCTGCGCGCAAACAGCATCTGGCCGACGAAAAGGCCTTCACCCGCGAGCGCGACCGCTTGAGCGCCAAACGCCGCGCATTGCCCTGGGTCAAAGTCGACAAGGACTACCGCTTCAACGGCCCGCACGGCGAGCTGAAACTGGGCGACCTGTTCGGCCAGCACAGTCAATTGATCGTTTACCACTTCATGTTCGCCAAGGACTGGAAAGAAGGGTGCCAGGGCTGCTCGTTCCTGTCCGACCACATCGACGGCGCGAACCAGCATCTGGCGCATCACGATATTGCGGTGGTGGCGGTCTCCCACGCACCGTTCGAACAGTTTCAGGCCTTCAAGCGTCGTATGAACTGGAAATTCGACTGGGTGTCGTCAGAAGGTTCTGATTTCAACTACGACTTTGGTGTTTGCGCCCGCGCCAAAGACGCGGAAGCAGGAGAAGCTACCTACAACTACGAAAAGACTGACAGCGCCGAGGAAGAGATGCCGGGGCTGAGTGTGTTTTATCGCAATGAGGCCGGGGAGATTTTCCACACCTATTCAACCTACGCCCGAGGTCTGGACATGCTGGTCGGTGCCTACAACTACCTCGACCTCACACCCAAGGGTCGCAATGAGGAGGAGATCATGGAATGGGTGCGACACCACGACCGATATGAAGGAGAAACAAAATCCAGTTGCTGTCATGACAGTTGACACCTGTGGGGGCAAGCCTTGCTGGCCCCCACAACTCTGAACTTTTTCCGCCCTCCAGCCCTCAACCGATTAACCCGCCTTAACCGGAACTGAGGCCCACCCATGAAAACCCTGATCAATCTCACCCTCGCTGCCACCCTCGCCTGCGCGCTGCCCGTCTGGGCCTGCACACCCGAGGAAGCCACCGCCAAACGTGAGCAACTGGCCAAGGAAGTAGCGAAACTCACCGAACAGAACCCGACCAAGGCCAAGGAGATCAACGCCGAGTTGCAGAAAATGGATTTGGGCACGACCAGTGCCGATTTGCCGGACAAGTGCCAGTTGATTGATCAGCGCTTGAAAGAGCTGGATTCGGCCGAGAAGAAAACCGAAGGCTAAAAAGCAAGATCAAAAGATCGCAGCCTGCGGCAGCTCCTACACCGAACCCTGTAGGAGCTGCCGCAGGCTGCGATCTTTTACTCTTGAAAATGCATTAATGCATTTATTTTCTTGCACAAATGCATATACGAACTAAGGTTTACCTCGAGCAAGGAGATCGGCACCGTTCATCGCAGATGAAAACTGTTAACCACCGATCGCTCGGCAATACCGCAACACAATCACAAGCTGGACGCTTGTTTTCATTCATGGAGGACTGAAAAATGTTAACCACTCAAGCAACATCATTCACTGGCGAAAGCCTGCCAAGATGCCTTGTCGGCCATCTGCTCGATCCACAATTGGTCGAGGTTGAAGCCGCGCTGCAAATCGCTGCACCGGCCGCTGCCAGCCTCAACTTCACGGTACAGAAACAGACCCAGACCAACTGGTGCTGGGCCGCCGTGTCCGCCTCGGTCGGCAACTATTACGGCACTGGAAACTGGACTCAATGCGGTGTCGCCAGCACCCAACTGGACCGCAATTGCTGCAGCCAGCCGGGGCCATGCAACGTCTACGGCTATCTGGATTCGGCCCTGCAAACCACCCGCAGCTACAACGGCATGAATCAGGGTTCGCTGCAGATGTCGGCTATCCAGAACCAGATCAGCATGGGCCGCCCGGTCAGCCTGCGCTGTGCCTGGTACGGCGGCGGCGCGCACTTCCTGACGATCTATGGCACCAACGGCAACTACGTGCTGATTGCTGACTCGATCTACGGTTACTCGACCCGTGCCCTGAACTCCTTCCCGGGTTCGTACAACGGCGGCGGCAACTGGACTCACACTTACTTCACCGTAAAAAACTAGGAGGGCGACATCATGCAACTGACTTATCCAAAGGCGCCGTCCAACGGCGTTCAAACCCTGCGACCAGTGCTGCAAGCGGCGCTGCAAACCCAAGGCTTCGGCATCAACCGCCAGTTCGCCCATGCGACACCGGCCAAAGTCAGCCTCAGCGAAGCTTATCGCAGCTACTCGCTGACGCTGGACGACCTGAGTCAGGGCAAAGGCCTGAAGGACGCGCGAATCGGTGACTGGCATTACCTGGTATTTGCCGATGGCGTGACCATTGCCGATGCGCAACTGGCCGAAGTTCGCGGGCACGTCGAGTTCTCATCGCTGAACCACGGCAGCCGGGCCGCCGACACGGTGGGCGCGTTGAAACTGGCGGAACTGGCGCCACAACTGCAGGGCAAGACCGTTGAACTGCGGGTGCTGTTTGTCTCGGCGCTGCACGTCGTGGCGATCTGGCTGCATGCTGACGGCGAAGATGTGTTGATCCCGATCGAGCCAACGCCGAAAGCGCTGGGGGATTCGCGGCTGTACAGCGAAGCCGAGCTGCTCGCGCTGCTCAAACCGCCGGCGGACCGTGCCAAACAGCGCTTTGACGCCGACACCAGCGGACAATTGGGGAGCTGACAAATCCCGCGCATAAAAAAACCCGGACACTGTCCGGGTTTTTTATTGGCCGCTTGAAACGACTTATTCAGCCGCAGGCTCTGCCGGCTTGCGGCGCTTGAGCGGGGCCATGCCGTCGCTGCTGACCAGAGAATCCGGCTTCGGCCGGTTGGCGCTCTTGCGCTTGGTCGGGGTCTTGGCGGCGGTTTTCTTCTTGTCGCCCTTGGCGTCGGTCTTTTTCTTCTTCACGCCGACGGCTTTGCCCGAGGCCTTGACCTTCTTCGGCCCGCCGTAGGTGCCTTTGACTTCCTTGATGGTGCGGCGCTCGAAGCTCTGCTTCAGGTAGCGCTCGATGCTCGACATCAGGTTCCAGTCGCCGTGGCAGATCAGCGAGATCGCCAGACCATCGTTACCAGCGCGGCCGGTACGACCGATGCGGTGCACGTATTCGTCACCACTACGCGGCATATCGAAGTTGATTACCAGATCCAGGCCATCAACGTCCAGACCACGGGCCGCGACGTCGGTGGCTACCAGAATCTTCACGCCGCCCTGCTTCAGGCGATCGATCGCCAGTTTGCGATCCTTCTGGTCTTTTTCGCCGTGCAGCACGAACGCCTTGTATTCCTGAGCCACGAGGCGGCCGTAGATGCGGTCGGCCATGGCGCGGGTGTTGGTGAAGACGATGGCCTTCTGGTAGGTCTCATTGGCCAGCAGCCAGTTGACGATCTGTTCTTTGTGCTGGTTGTGGTCGGCAGTGATGATCTGCTGACGGGTGGTCGAGTTCAGCTGGCTGACTGCGTTGAGCTGCAGGTGCTCAGGGTTGTTCAGCACCTTGGCGATCATCTCGCGCAGGCCGGAACCGCCGGTGGTGGCGGAGAACAGCATGGTTTGCTGACGGTTCGGGCATTCGTCGACCAGACGTTGCACATCTTCGGCGAAACCCATGTCGAGCATGCGGTCGGCTTCGTCGAGCACCAGCACTTCGACTTCTTTGAGGTCGAGGTTGCCGGCGTTGAGTTGCTCGATCATCCGGCCCGGGGTGCCGATCAGGATGTCCGGCACCTTGCGCAGCATGGCCGCCTGCACTTTGAAGTCTTCGCCGCCGGTGATCAGGCCGGACTTGATGAAAGTGAACTGCGAAAAGCGCTCGACTTCCTTCAGGGTCTGCTGGGCCAGTTCGCGGGTCGGCAGCAGGATCAGGGTCTTGATGCTGACGCGGATCTTCGCCGGGCCGATCAGGCGGTTGAGGATCGGCAGGACAAAAGCGGCGGTCTTGCCGCTACCGGTTTGCGCCGTCACCCGCAGGTCACGCCCCTGGAGCGCCAGCGGAATGGCCGCTGCTTGCACAGGCGTTGGCTCGACAAATTTCAGCTCGGCCACGGCTTTGAGCAGGCGTTCGTGCAGGGCGAATTGGGAAAACACGGGTGCTACCTCGAAGATATGCAAAAAAACAGCTGCATAGGTTACCGGTTTCGAGCGCTCAGGCCGAGTTTCTTTATACAAACGGGCGTAATCAGTGGCTTTTTTGTTGCTCGATTTGTCTCCAACGGTAATACACAGCGTCTTAAATGCTCTAATCGCCCATCGCGTCTTACAGAAGAATCGTTGCTCACATGGATTTCAAACAGCTCTGGCTCAACGCCCAAGACCTCTGGGGTGCCCTCGAACAGCACCCGTTCCTGCAATCCGGCCTGGCGCTGATGCTGCTGTTGGTGATCGCGCTGGTCCTCGGACGAGTGGCGCGCTATCTGATCCTGCACGCCAGCCGCATGCTCGGGCGCCAGCCGGCGCTGCACTGGATCAACGACTTTCGCCACAACAAGGTGTTTCAACGTCTGGCGCAGATGACGCCGTCGCTGGTGATCCAGTTCGGTCTGCACCTGGTGCCGGAACTGAGCAAAACCGCGATGACCTTCCTTGGCAACGTGGCGCTGTCGTTCACCATCCTGTTCCTGCTGCTGTCGGTCAGCGCCCTGCTCAATGCGTTGCTGGACATCTACGCCCGCACCGAACACGCGCGCACCCGCTCGATCAAGGGCTATGTGCAACTGGCGAAAATGGTTCTGTACGTGTTTGGCGCGATCATCATCGTTGCCACCCTGATCGACCGTTCACCGTTGTTGCTGCTGTCCGGTCTGGGTGCGATGTCGGCGGTGATCCTGTTGGTCTACAAGGACACTCTGCTGTCGTTCGTCGCCAGCGTACAGCTGACCAGCAACGACATGCTGCGGGTCGGCGACTGGATCGAAATGCCGCAAGTGGGCGCCGATGGCGACGTGGTCGACATTACCTTGCACACGGTCAAGGTGCAGAACTTCGACAAGACCATCGTCTCGATCCCGACCTGGCGCCTGATGTCCGAATCGTTCCGCAACTGGCGCGGCATGCAGCAGTCGGGCGGGCGGCGGATCAAGCGCAGCCTGTTCATCGACGCCAGCGGTGTGCGTTTCATCCGCGACGATGAAGAGGAAAAACTCTCCCAGGTGCATCTTCTGACCGCGTACATGGGACGCAAGAAAGCCGAACTCAAGGCGTGGAACGAGGCGCAGGGCAATGTGGCGGCGATGTCGGCCAACCGTCGGCGCATGACCAACATCGGCACCTTCCGCGCCTATGCGCTGGCCTACCTGAAGAGCCACCCGGAGGTGCAGCCGAACATGACCTGCATGGTTCGCCAGATGCAGACCACCGCGCAGGGCATCCCGCTGGAAATCTACTGCTTCACGACCACCACGGTGTGGGCCGATTACGAGCGGATTCAGGGGGATATTTTCGATTACCTGCTGGCGGTGCTGCCGGAGTTCGGTTTGAGTCTGTATCAGCAGCCGAGTGGCGGGGATTTGCGTTCGGGGTTGTTGCCGGCGGTGCTGGGTGCAAGCCACATTCCAGAAGCCGAAAAACATTTGATGTAGAGCTTTATTCAGCGCAACAAAAAAGACGCAACCCAGGTTGCGTCTTTTTTTTGTCCCGCCGACTTATCAGGCCTGCCGCTGCGGCGCCTTATGCACCATGGTGCAGGCGTAATCGACGCCCATGCCGGACGCGTCGTGCCGAAGTACATCTCGTAACCTTCAGCCAAGGCTTCCAGAGCCAGGAAGAAAGCGGCGCGGGAAGTGATTGCGGCACTGGACGAGGCCGAGCAGCGGGCACGGGGTAGGAACGTGCGGGCACGCCGCAGTCGCCGCACCCGGACGTTTATCGAGTTTCTGGTAGGGCAATTGGCGCCTCAGGTATGAGCGACTGCCCGGCTGCATCACGCGGATCCCTGAACATCAAGTACAGCGGTGCGAGCCCAGATCCCTCGGGAAAAACCACAACGTAGTCGTCAAAGCTGACCGTTGAGAGATCCTGGAAGTTTTCGAGCGAAGGCACGGCGCTGGATTGAACGAATTCCAACCGGTTTTCAACATCAGGAGCAAACGATATTGCGGTGTCCAAAGGGGTGGGAGTACTCCAGCTCACCGAAACCGCTGAAGCACCATCTGAGGTGAAATCGTAAGTCTGCGAGTCCTCATTCCAGGCAGCAGATCGCACCCTGACACCCGGCGATATCGCGGAGCCATTTGTCGGTGTAATGAACGCCTGCTGCAGCGTTTTGATTTCTCGCAGACTTCGCGACAATCTTCGGGTCGGTACCGAACAGGTTCCGCTGCTCATTCGAAATGGCAGGTCTTTCTCTGCCCGAGTCGCAGACAGGTATTGCCAATCCACGCCTTCAACCGGAATAAATTCGGACACTGGAAGGCAAATCCCATAGAACCCCGATTCGGCACGGCTGAAAAAGTCGAACTCCAGTATCGCGGCATATTGACCTTGATGGACTGCGTCGCCCGAGGTGACTTGCCAGGTGAACTCAGCCACCGCCGAACGAATGGCTTTTTGCAGATCGACACGATGGTTTTCCAATGACGGCGAAAGTGCATCCTCGACAAGGATCGCCGGGCGCGCGTCGACGAAAGCAAGCGGCGCAAAGAGCCGCGCAGGGTCACCACCCGTCTGACGACGCAAATCGACAAGTCGACTCTGGGCCGTTGCCAACAATAATTCGCTCTGCACGTTTGCAAGATGCTGATTGAAGACGTTCACCTTCGCGATGGAACTGTCGTAGATCGTCGAGAGTTGCTGGGCGATACCTTGCCATTGCGCATGCAGGGTTTGAGCATGCACCACATCATTGCGGGCGCCATCCCTTGCAAACTTGATGCGTAGTTGCAGGGTAACAAAGCGGCGAACGGCAGACCTCGCACCGAACTCGGCCGCCTCCAGCGCCCGGATAGACGCTGCACTTTCATCTACGCCAGATTGAGAACCTTGTTGTTCAAGCAAATGCTTGAAGCGTTGCTCCAGCACCGCAAGGGCTGCTTGTACTTGTTGTTCCGCAATGGACATATCAGTGGAAAACGTCTTGATGTCCGCAAGGTTTTGCGCGATGCGCTGCTGTGTGATCCGTGTCCAATCGAACGGGACATTCGGGCGAGCGTGAGACAGGTTGGCAGCAGGCATCGCTTGTCCTTTGAACGCGGCGCGGCCCTGTTGCTGGTGCCAGTCCTTGACGAAATACACCACCGTATCGGCCTGATAAACGTTGTCGAACTCATCCCGTGGCGGATAAAACAGCAGGTCGGCACCTTGGGGATGACCCGCTATCTGGTCGAAATGATTGATCAATCGGTCATGATCCGCTTTGGGCATATCGACGGCCCAGATCCGGTCAACCAGCGCCTGGAACTCCGGCTCGGTGTAATCGCTGAGGGTTGATTTGAGTTTCATGGTTTTTACTTCCTTGTATGTCCGCATGACGCCAAAGGGCACTCAAGTGAATGCCCTCCTTCCATAGTCACTTGCTATAAAGTTACTCAGGTTTGAATCCCGGTTTGTTATTGAGTGCGCGCCACTCTTTCACTTCTTTCAGGATGCCTTCGGGGCTGTCTTCACGTCCCTCCTTGGGGTAGAAGATCACGTCTGAGCGGTCGGGGTGTTCGGTAATTAGCTCGAAATGATCGAGCAATTTGTCCAGATGGGCCTCTAACGCCGCCCCCTCCAACCCGCTGGGGAAGTGCACGAATCCTTGTAGAAAAGATAAAAACTCGGCTTCGGTGTAGTGCTCAAACTTCTCTTTAAAAATCATTCAGACTTAAATCCCCGTTTATCGCTGAGCGCGAGCCAATCTTTCACGACTCGCAGAACACCTTCAGGCGTACTCTCTTGCCCATCTTTCGGGTAAAAAATCACATCCGAGCGATCAGGATGCTGCGTCACCCGCTCGAAGTGCTCTACTCCCTTGATTATGAAAGCGTCGTAATCGTCAGCAGACATATCATCTCTTTCCTCATAAAGAGCGCGCAGAAACTCTAAAAACTCTACCTCGGTGTAGTCTTCAAGATTGTCTTTAAAAATCACAACATATCTCCGGCGAACACCATTCAGACAATTAGTTTTTTGCTACTTTTCCACCATGGTAAAAACCAATGTCTTGACTTGCATGTCAGCGGTGTATTGAAACACCACCTTTTTACCTGGATAGGTATTTTGATCGAGTAGATAGGATTCCCAACCTCCAGTTTGACCCATTGGCTTGGGCATCTTTATCGGCCCCCGGGTCTCCATAGCCGCTCCAAAAATTGCATGAACATCGGTTTGTGTCATAACCGACTTGAAGGGCGCTGGAAGATCACCTTCGTAAATGACAGTCATAGGCATCGTCTTGACCAAGGTGATAAATACGCTCTCCAGCTTCTTGGACTCGGCGAGAAATGTCAGCTCCAGCCCGTTTTCAATCTCAAGATCTTGCAAGTCACACCCCGGATATAGCTCCACCAGAGGCTGTTCATCAAGTAACCCCTGTGTGACGAGAGCGCCAAAACGAAGCCCTACACCTGCAATAAGCTCACTAATCTTCAAAGATTTCATCAATACCACCCCTGCTCTTTGTGAAGAACATGTAGTTTTTTACGCCCAGCTTCAACTTCCGCCTCAGCAAACCCTGCTTCCAACAATCCAGTTTTTATCGCATCAAAATTCTGATCGACTGAACTCTCGATATTGATCGCATCTTGCCCTTGTTTTGAAGAGGTATTACGCCCTCCGTAGGTTTCACTAAATTTTCGATGCACATTAAACGGTATGGCAATGCTAGGAGCCCGTTGAAGAAAATTTCGACGCTCACGCGGAGACATATGGGGAAAATTATTCCGCAGATACAACTCCAACGCCTTCCTTGAAGGAATATGGTCAATATCCAACCCATCCCCCCTGCTCCGCCCACTGAGTTCGTTATACGGCCCAACCTCCAGCGGCTCAACTGGCGGCCCGGCAAACACCAGATCCGGCGAAGGCAGCTCCATATCCCCCGGGAACCCCGGAATACTCGCACCTGCCTGCCCTTCATCAACAGCCGGAAACGTCTCGTTTGCCGGTAGGATCGGGATGAGCGGGTTGCCGGGATAAGCCGTGGGTGTCGAAGGGGAAATCGGTGTGGTGGTCGGCCCGAGGTGTTCGCTGCCCGGTGGCACCAGAGGGGTCCAGGTTCCAATGCCAACCGGGGGAATCGGCCAAGGCTGGACGGCGGGAAGAACGCCACGTCTTCCGTGGACACTTTGCGGCGCGACAATGCTGACCCGGTCAAGATTGAACGGATTCGCTCCAACGGATGCATCGTCCTCAAAGCGCAGTTCGAACTCCCGGCGCTCACCCACCCAGGTGCTTTTCGGCGCATAGGGAGCGAAGCCTTGCTCGACGCGTTTTTTGTTGACCTCATCGAACTGGCTGGTCAACGCGGGTTGCTCACCGAGTGTTTGCCACAACACTTGGTCAAACGCGCCGAACGATTGGATTTCCCGCCCACGCAACTGGTCGCCGATCTGACTGGGAATGGCTGCACCGGTGCTGCGGCTGACCGTGTTCCACCAGTCAGCCGTCGCGGGTTGACCGTTGCCGGTGACGACGCCCGCACCCAACGGTGGCAGGTTGAAGGACAGGTACATCGGCGCCGTGCCCGGCACGCAGATGATGCAGTCCTGAATGCGCAGGTCGACGCCCTTCGGCAAGTCCTGAACAACCGGTGGCAGCAGCGCTATCCGGCCCTGGCTCGGAACCTCTTTGGTGATGCTCGCATCGGGCGTGAACTGCAGGTGTCGGGGTGGTGAGCCAGGGACTTCTGCGGTGTAGTTGCCCGTCAGCGGATCAAGCACCGCATTGATGACCGGCACACTGGCGCTGATCTCATTGCCGGTGGTGACCGCAATGACGGCGGTGCCTTGCGCTACGGCCTCAGGCTTGAGCCGATAAGGCATCTCCACCGACCCGCCGGAATCGGCGATCGAGCGAAGCGCTTGCTCATCAGGAAGCCCCAGCGTCTGGGCAGGCACGGCGACAGACTGAAACAATCGTCGTCGCTGCTCCGGCGTCAGTTCTCCATCGCCCAGCGTTGGCGAGTACACCAACCCGCCGATCAATACCGTGGACGGATGGGGAACCAGCATGGCGAGGGGAAGGTGTTTGATCGCTTGCCGTACACCGGCCTCGATGAGTGCCCCCGCTTGCTGGGCAACGAGTGCCCCGGAACGCGTCAACACCATCGCGCCGTGCGTCATCGACGACATCGGGACGGTCAGCGTATTGGCCTGTCGGGTTCGACTGACCCGCGCATCTTCATCAGCCTTTTGCTTGAATCGAACCCGTGCCTCGCGCTGTGCAGCGTATTGGCGCTGAGCCTCCCAAACTGCCTCCCTGGCACGCCAGACCACGGTCTGCTCGGCATGATGCCTGGCCAGCGCAGCAGACCTTTCCCGCAGGGTTTGGATCTGCGAGGTCAACAAGCGCGCTTCATGGGCAGCGGTGTATGCGCTTTCCCAGATCCGGTGGCCGTCATCGAGCGCTTGGCCAAACTGGCCGAGCCGAGTCAGATAGTCATGGGACAGGCGCGTCAGCGGGTCGTGTCCATCGAAGGAACGGGCTGCCGCATTCTTTGCATCGAGTTCCGCAGATTTGCGGGCGAGCAGCCCGTCGATTTCGCCTTTTTCCTTCGTAATCAGGTAAAGCTGCCAACGCTCACTGTCATCGCTGTTCGGTGGCCTGCGCGAAGCGAGGACTTCTTGCTCCAGGGAGGTCGAGAGTTGACCGGCCTTTTCGGCAAAGCGACGATCGATCTCGGCCCTGATGGCGTCATGTCGCTGCGCCAAACCCGCCAGGAACTGCATCAGCGCTTGATGACGCGCCTGTTCCTGAACCTGTGCGGCGGCGGCTTGTGCCTGTGCCGCTTGGGCTTGTGCCTGAGCCGCCGCTTCAGCTTGCTCTTGCTGTTGTTTTTGCCGGTGCGCCGCTTTGGCCCGGGCCCGAGCCTTTTGCTTGCTCTTGCTGACCTTGCCGAAGCCGCCCGATACCCCGCCACCGCCACCAAAACCACCACCCGACCCGCCACCCGAAGCGGGCGGTCCGGTTCGGATGACGACGCTTCCCGACGTTCCATCGTTGAAATTGTTCTGTGCCATACAGTCACTCCTTGTCTGTAGGGCACAGCGTGTCGATCAAGCGGTAATCAGGTGCGGTATATAGTTATCGCGGTGGAAATAAAGTATTGATTAGAGATTCAGCCAATGGCCTGCGATTTGCGAATCCCCAACCGGCTGATCCACACCGCCGCCAGAATTACGCTGCCGCCGAGCAACAATCGCCCGAGCTCTTCATGCTGATTCCAGATCAGCAGATTCAGCAGCAAACCCACCGGTACATGCAGGTTGTTCATCACCGCCAGCGTGCCGCCGTTGACCATGCACGCGCCTTTGTTCCACCAGTACATCCCCAGCGCAGTGGAGACCAGGCCGAGGAACAGCAACACGCCCCATTGCAGCGGCGCTTCGGGCAGGAAATTGGCTTTGCCGAACAGCAGAAACGCCGGCAACACCACCGCCAGTGCCCCGAGGTAGAAGAAGCCAAAACGTCGGTAGTGCGGCAGATCGCTCGGGTGTTTTGCCACCAGGTGTTTGTACATCACCTGGCCTGCGGCGTAGGTGAAGTTGGCCAGTTGCAGCAGCAAAAAGCCCATGAAGAAATCCGGGTTGATCCGGTCAAAACGAATCACCGCCGCACCACCCACCGCCACCAGTGCAGCCACCAGCGCCCACGGGTTGAACCGTCGGTTCAGCGCATCTTCGATTAGCGTCACGTGCAACGGCGTGAGGATGGTGAACAGCAGCACCTCCGGCACCGTCAGCACCCGGAAGCTCAGGTACAGGCAGACGTAGGTGATGCCGAACTGCAACGCGCCGATCAGCAGCATGCCGCGCATGAATGCGGGCTCCACCGATCGCCAGCGGGTCAGCGGAATGAACACCAGCCCGGCCAGCACCACGCGCACCAGCACTGCGAAGTAGCTGTCGACATGCCCGGCGAGGTATTCGCCGATCAGACTGAAGGAAAACGCCTGGATCAGCGTGACAAAAAGTAGATAGCCCATGGTCGCCTCTGTTTCGAATGGCGGCGACGATAGCGGTTTTTACATCCTGCAACCAACACAAATCCCCTGTAGGAGCTGCCGCAGGCTCGGGCCTGGTTCGGACGATCTTTTGATCTTGTTTTTTTAAAATCAAAAGATCGCAGCCTGCGGCAGCTCCTACAGGGAGAGCAGTGAATCAGAGAAATCCCGGGCAAAAAAAAGCCCGATCTCGCTAAAGCGTTCAATCGGGCTACAGCACTCAGGAGCAACAAGTGCAAAGGGAGGTTCGATGCGCGTAGAGCCTTGAAGGGGTTGCGCCGGGTCACTAGAACAATCGGCGATTATCTGGCGATTAACATATCAAGCGACCTGAGACAGTTTGGCATTGGCCTGATTCAGGCCCTTCTCCTGGAAGTCGCCACCCAGGTTCATGCCTTCAGCGTGAATGAAGGTCACGTCGTGGATGCCGATGAAGCCCATGACCTGACGCAGGTACGGTTCCTGATGGTCAGCCGGGCCGCCGGCGTAGATGCCGCCACGAGCGGTGAGCACGTAGGCACGCTTGCCGCTGAGCAGGCCTTGCGGGCCGGTTTCGGTGTATTTGAAGGTCACGCCGGCACGCAGCACGTGGTCGAGCCAGGCCTTGAGGGTGCTCGGGATCGCGAAGTTGTACATCGGCGCGGCCATTACCAGCACGTCAGCAGCCAGTAACTCGTCGGTCAATGCGTTGGAGCGATCCAGCGAAGCCTGCTCGCTGTCGTTGCGCTGCTCGGCGGATTTCATCCAGCCACCCAGCAGGTTGATGTCCAGGTGTGGGACGGGATTCACCGCCAGGTCACGCACGGTAATCTGATCGTCGGGGTGCGCGGCTTTCCACTGGCTGATGAAGGTCTGGGTCAGTTGACGGGAAACCGAGTCTTGCTGGCGGGCGCTGCTTTCGATGATCAGAACGCGGGACATGGTGTGTAGCCTCCATCCGGGAATGTTGTAGGTCGATGGAGTGAAGGTTAAACAGGGATGAATCGATGAAAAAGCGCAAATAATTACTGCAAAGCATCGAATAATTCGTTTAGATGCAGTTTGTACCCTTGTAGGAGTGAGCCTGCTCGCGATAGCGGTGTGTCAGATACATCAGGATTTACTGACACACCGCTATCGCGAGCAGGCTCACTCCTACAGGGGATTGCCGTTATTTCGGGGTGCAGCTCAGTTCGATGCGCAGCTTGATGATCTCGCGGGAGAACTTGGCCGTGGCGTTCTTGTGTTTGCCGGCCGGCACTTCGATGTTGCGCGTACGCGGTGCTTCCGGGCCATTGCTGAACACGGCTTTGCACAGCGCATCGACATCGCCGTAGTTGGCGACACGAATCGAGCCGATGTCTTTGTCGGTGTCGTAGGTTTCGTAGTCGATCTTCAGGCCATTGAGGTTTTTCTGCACGTCGATCGGGTAAGCAAACGCCGTCAGCGGCAGCAGCGCCAGCAACACACAACAGAATTTTTTCATTCGCCAGTCTCCATGAGGGACGGCCAGCTTAGGACAAGAGGAGCTATTGATGAAAGCGCCCCGCGTGACCCTTGATCAATGGCGAACATTGCAGGCCGTGGTCGACCACGGCGGTTTCGCCCAGGCCGCCGAGGCGCTGCACCGCTCGCAATCGTCGGTGAGTTACACCGTTGCCCGCATGCAGGACCAGCTCGGCGTGCCGTTGCTGCGCATCGACGGGCGCAAAGCGGTGCTCACCGAAGCCGGCGGCGTGCTGCTGCGGCGCTCGCGGCAACTGGTGAAACAGGCCAGCCAACTGGAAGACCTCGCCCACCACATGGAACAAGGCTGGGAGGCCGAAGTGCGGCTGGTGGTCGATGCCGCCTACCCGAGCGCACGCATCGTCCGCGTGCTGACCGCGTTCATGCCGCAGAGTCGCGGCTGCCGCGTGCGTCTGCGCGAAGAGGTGTTGTCGGGGGTGGAAGAGGTCTTGCTCGAAGGCGTGGCCGATCTGGCGATCACCGGCCTGAGCATCCCGGGCTACCTCGGTACAGAACTGAGCGACGTCGAATTTGTCGCCGTCGCCCACCCCGATCACGCTCTGCATCGACTCAATCGCGAACTGAGCTTCCAGGATCTGGAAACCCAGATGCAGGTGGTGATCCGCGACTCCGGTCGCCAGCAACCACGGGACGTCGGCTGGCTCGGCGCCGAACAGCGCTGGACCGTGGGCAGCCTGGCCACCGCCGCGACGTTCGTCAGCAGCGGTCTGGGCTTTGCCTGGCTGCCACGGCACATGATCGAACGGGAATTGAGGGAATGTTCGCTCAAGCTGCTACCGTTGGATCAGGGCGGCAGCCGCAACCCGAGCTTCTACCTGTATTCGAACAAGGACAAACCACTGGGCCCGGCGACACAAATTCTCATCGAACTGTTGCGCACCTTCGACACCTTACCGCTGGACGCACCGTTCGCCGCCCCCGAACAAGCCTGACACGGAGTTCACCGATGGCCTATTTCGAGCACGAAGGTTGCAACCTGCACTACGAGGAATATGGCCACGGTACGCCGTTGCTGCTGGTTCACGGGCTCGGTTCGAGCACGCTGGACTGGGAAATGCAGATCCCGGCGCTGTCGGCGCACTATCGAGTGATCGTCCCGGACATACGCGGCCACGGTCGCTCGGACAAACCCCGCGAGCGCTACAGCATCGCCGGTTTCAGCGCCGACGTGCTTGCCCTGATCAAGCATCTGAACCTCGGCCCGGTGCATTACGTGGGGCTTTCGATGGGCGGGATGATCGGTTTTCAGTTTGCCGTCGATCATCCGCACAGGCTCAAGAGCCTGACCATCGTCAACAGCGCCCCCGAAGTCAAAGTCCGCAGCCGCGACGATTACTGGCAATGGTTCAAGCGCTGGAGCCTGATGCGCGTGCTCAGCCTGGCTACCATCGGCAAGGCACTGGGCAGCAAACTTTTTCCAAAACCGGAACAGGCCGATCTACGGCGGAAAATGGCCGAACGCTGGGCAAAAAACGACAAACGTGCTTATCTCGCCAGCTTCGATGCGATTGTTGGCTGGGGCGTTCAGGAACGACTTTCCCGGGTGACCTGTCCAACCCTCATCGTCAGCGCCGACCGTGACTACACACCGGTGGCACTGAAAGAAACCTATGTAAAACTGCTGCCGGATGCGCGGCTGGTGGTGATCGCCGACTCGCGCCACGCCACCCCGCTCGATCAACCCGAACGCTTCAACCAAACGCTGCTGGAGTTTCTCGCCGCAGCCGATATTCAATCTCAGGATCACTGACCCATGCTGAAAAAACTCGCCCTCGCCGCTGGTACTGTGCTGTTCGCCGCCAACCTGATGGCGGCCACGCCAGCAAAAGCACCGCACGTGCTGCTGGACACCACCAACGGCCAGATCGAAATCGAACTGGATCCGGTCAAGGCGCCGATCAGTACCAAAAACTTTCTGGATTACGTCAACAGCGGCTTTTACACCAACACCATTTTTCACCGTGTGATCCCGGGCTTCATGGCTCAGGGCGGTGGTTTCACCCCACAGATGCAGCAGAAAGAAACCAAGGCACCGATCAAGAACGAAGCCAGCAATGGCCTGCATAACGTTCGTGGCACCCTGTCGATGGCACGTACTTCCAACCCTGATTCGGCCACCAGCCAGTTCTTCATCAACGTGGCCGACAACGCCTTCCTCGATCCGGGCCGTGATGCCGGTTACGCGGTGTTCGCCAAAGTGGTCAAGGGCATGGACGTGGTCGACATCATCGTCAACTCGCAGACCACCACCAAACAAGGCATGCAGAATGTGCCTTCCGACCCTGTGATCATCAAGTCGGCCAAAGTCATCGACTAAGCTGTACAGGGCGTATCGAGCGGCGCGGGCCTGACGCCACGCCGCTCACACCGATAAAAGGAGAGCCCGGCTTCCGGGCGGTTATCTGATGCTCTATCGCCGTTTCGAACAACTGATCGACATATTCCGCGACGCTCCGACCGCGTCCCCACCGGATCGTGTCTGGCCCTTCTATACCTATTACCTCAAGCAGGTCTGGCCGAGTTTTGCCGCCCTGCTCGTCGTCGGCCTGTTCGCCGCACTGATCGAAGTGGCGCTGTTCAGTTACCTGAGCCGCATCATCGACCTGGCCCAGGGCACGCCCAACCCGAATTTCTTCAGCGACCACGCCCTCGAACTGACCTGGATGGTGGTGGTGGCGCTGGTGCTGCGGCCGATCTTCTTCGGCCTGCACGACCTGCTGGTGCATCAGACTCTAAGCCCCGGCATGACCAGCATGATCCGCTGGCAGAACCACAGCTACGTGCTCAAGCAGAGCCTGAATTTCTTCCAGAACGATTTCGCCGGGCGCATCGCCCAACGCATCATGCAGACCGGCAACTCGCTGCGTGATTCGGCGGTGCAGGCCGTGGACGCACTGTGGCACGTGCTGATCTACGCGATCAGTTCGCTGGTGCTGTTCGCCGAGGCCGACTGGCGCCTGATGATCCCGCTGCTGACGTGGATCGCCGCCTACATCGGCGCGCTGTACTACTTCGTGCCACGGGTGAAAAATCGCTCGGTGGAAGCCTCCGACGCGCGCTCGAAACTGATGGGGCGAATCGTCGACGGTTACACCAACATCGCCACCCTCAAGCTGTTCGCCCACACCAATTTCGAACAGCACTACGCCAAGGAAGCCATCGAAGAGCAGACGGTCAAGGCGCAGATGGCCGGCCGCGTGGTGACCAGCATGGACGTGGCGATCACCACCATGAACGGCCTGCTGATCGTCGGCACCACCGCACTGGCGCTGTGGTTGTGGACCCAGTCGCTGATCACCGTCGGCGCGATTGCCCTGGCGACCGGTCTGGTGATCCGCATCGTCAACATGTCCGGCTGGATCATGTGGGTGGTCACCGGCATCTTCGAAAACATCGGCATGGTCCAGGACGGTCTGCAGACCATCTCGCAACCGGTCAGCGTCACCGACCACGAACAGGCCAAACCGCTGGCCGTGGCCCGTGGCGAAGTGCGTTTCGAGCATGTGGATTTTCACTACGGCAGGAAGAAAGGCATCATCGGCGACCTCAACCTGACCATCAAACCGGGTGAGAAAATCGGCTTGATCGGCCCGTCCGGTGCCGGCAAATCGACCTTGGTCAACCTGCTGCTGCGCCTCTACGACGTCGAGGGCGGACGCATTCTGATCGATGGGCAGAACATCGCCGAAGTCGGTCAGGAAAGCCTGCGCGCGCGGATCGGCATGATCACTCAGGACACGTCGTTGCTGCACCGTTCGATCCGCGACAACCTGCTGTACGGCAAGCCTGACGCCACCGATGCCGAACTCTGGGATGCGGTGCACAAGGCCCGCGCCGACGAGTTCATTCCGCTGCTGTCGGACGCTGAAGGTCGCACCGGTTTCGACGCACACGTCGGCGAGCGCGGGGTCAAATTGTCCGGCGGTCAGCGCCAGCGCATCGCGATCGCCCGGGTGCTGCTCAAGGACGCGCCGATCCTGATCATGGACGAAGCAACCTCGGCACTGGATTCGGAAGTCGAAGCGGCGATTCAGGAAAGCCTGGAAACCCTGATGCAGGGCAAAACCGTGATCGCCATCGCCCACCGCCTCTCAACCATCGCCCGCATGGACCGGCTGGTGGTGCTGGAAAACGGCAAGATCGCCGAGAGCGGCACCCACGCCGAACTGCTGGCCCATCGCGGGTTGTATGCGCGGTTGTGGGCGCACCAGACCGGGGGATTTGTCGGCATCGATTGATCACGCAAGATCAAAAGATCGCAGCCTTCGGCAGCTCCTACAGTGTATTTCTACTCACCTGTAGGAGCTGCCGAAGGCTGCGATCTTTGCTTTTTGGGGTCGCTGGAAATCCACAAAATCCCTGCTGTACTCAGCCAAGGTTCCAGCGCGGAACCTGTCGTAAATCGGCAAGGAAGCACAACGCATCACAGTCTCGATAGCACGCCTATCAAGGACTCTCTCATGTCTCTGTTCAAACGTTCAGTCACTGAGTTGTTGGGTACGTTCTGGCTGGTTTTGGGTGGTTGTGGCAGTGCGGTGCTTGCGGCGTCTTCGCCGCTGGGCATCGGGGTGCTGGGGGTGGCCCTGGCGTTTGGTCTGACGGTGCTGACCATGGCGTTCGCCATTGGTCATGTCAGCGGCTGTCACCTCAATCCCGCGGTGTCAGTCGGTTTGGTAGTTGGCGGGCGGTTTCCGGCCAGGGAGTTGCCGGCCTATGTCATCGCCCAGGTGCTGGGCGGGATACTTGCCGCTGCCCTGCTCTACTACATCGCCAGTGGCAAGGAAGGTTTCGATATCGCCGCCGGCCTGGCCTCCAACGGTTACGGCGAACACTCACCGGGCAAATATTCGATGGCAGCAGGCTTTGTCACCGAGCTGGTGATGACCGGGATGTTCGTGATCATCATCCTTGGCGCCACCGACAGACGCGCCCCGGCGGGCCTCGCACCGATTGCCATCGGCCTGGGCCTGACGCTGATTCACCTGATCTCGATCCCGGTCACAAACACCTCGGTCAACCCGGCACGCAGCACCGGGCCGGCGCTGATGGTCGGCGGCTGGGCGATTGCGCAGTTGTGGATGTTCTGGGTCGCGCCGCTGCTGGGCGCGGTAGTGGGCGCAACGATCTATCGCTGGCTGGGTAAAGAGGAATCCTGAAACCACCGCCTCCCTGTAGGAGCTGCCGCAGGCTGCGATCTTTTGATCTTAAAAACCACATCAAAAGATCGCAGCCTGCGGCAGCTCCTACAGGGATCTAGGTTTGGCGGTAGGGCAAGGCTGTTTTGGCTTCCTCGGCGTACGCAAGAACGCCGGCGCGTTCCTGTTGCAGGAAGTCTTTGACGGCGGCCTTCAGGCCCGGATGACGCAGGTAGTGCCATGAGTGGGTGATCACCGGTTCAAAACCGCGAATCAGTTTATGTTCCCCCTGAGCACCCGCATCAAAGCGCTGATACCCCTGGGCAATCGCATAGTCCATGCCCTGATAAAAACAGGTCTCGAAATGCAGCCGGTCAAACTCGGCCAGGCAGCCCCAATAGCGCCCGTAGAAGCTGTCGCCTCCCACCAGGCTGAAGGCCATCGCCACTGGCCGTGATCCTTGTTTGGCGAACACTACCCGAATCGCCTCCGGCATCCGCTCGGCCAGCAGGCTGAAGAACTCGCGTGTCAGGTATGGCGCCTGACGCCGCACCGCGTAAGTGTTGGCATAGCAGGCGTAGACAAAATCCCATTGCGACTCGTCCAGCTCGCGCCCCTGCCGCCATTCGAACTCGAAGCCCTGCCCCGCCACTTGCTCGCGCTCTTTGCGCATCTGCTTGCGCTTGCGCGAACTGAGCACGTCGAGAAAATCCTGAAAGTCGCGATAGCCGCGATTCTGCCAGTGATACTGACAGCCAATTCGCTGCAGCCAGCCCGGCTGCTCGACCATCGCGGCGTCGGTGAACGAGTCAGTGAAATTGATGTGTGCACTGGAAAGCCCTTCTATTTCCAGGTAACCCGGCAGGCTCTTCAGCAGTTCGAAACCGTCCTCGACATTCGCCGCCAATAGTCGCGGGCCGCTGACCGGACTGAACGGCACCGCCGTCAGCAGTTTGGGGTAGTAATCGATACCGGCCCGGGCGCAGGCATCGGCCCAGCCGTGATCGAACACGTACTCGCCGTAGGAATGCCACTTGCGATAACTGGGCAGCGCCGCGATCAGCCGATCGCCTTCGACGTGCAGCAGATGCTCGGCTTGCCACCCCGTGTGCGGGCCAACGCTGCCGCTGTCTTCAAGGGCCGAGAGAAAGGCGTGCCGCAGAAACGGCTGGTTCTCGGGCACCAACGCATCCCATGTCGCCGGAGCGATTTCCGACAGGTTTTGCAGACGTTGCAACGGCATCAACTGGCTCTCCACATCTTGGCGTCAAAGCCCAGCGAGTATCGCTGATCGGCATCCATTGCACACGCTCAATCGGGCGACAGCGCTCTAACTCAATAGTTCACGCCAACTTTGTATCGTCATCGACATGACATCACTTAGCCACTGCTCTGTCATAAACCATCGCGATACTCGCTCCTGTTTTTAGAGCGCCGGGTTCTACCCGGACACTGTTTTCCGACGTACGCGTCGGTGTGCCCAGGATGGTTCAGCCATCCCCTCTCATCTTCGGAGATTGCTATGCGTCTTGCTTCCACGAAAACTGCGGCGGCCCTGTGCGGTGGCCTGTTACTGGCCATAAGTGTTCCGGCCAGTGCTGCAGTCGACGCCAAACTGCTCGACATGCTCAAGGCTAACGGTTCCATTTCCCAGGCGCAGTACATCGAACTGCAAACCGAACTGGCCAAGGATCAGAAGGCTCAGCAAATCGCGCAGCAGGCGCAGCAAGAGACCAACGAGCAAATCGCGGCAACCGCGAAGAAAACCAATGAGCTGAGCTCCTTCGACCAGAAACTCGCCTGGGCCGCCAAGACCCAGTTCAAGGGTGACGTGCGTATTCGGCAGGAGACCGTCAAGATCGACGGCGAGTCCAACAACGGCGGCCGCGACAAGGATCGCCAACGCATCCGTGCCCGCCTCGGCGCCTACACCGAGATCAACCCGCAAGTCGACACCGGTATCCGTATCGCTACCGGCGGCGGTGACGATGCCCGTTCGACCAACCAGGACATGGACAACTACTTCGACAAGAAGCAGATCTGGCTCGACCTGGGCTACATCGACTACCACCCGGATGCGATCAAGAACCTGCACGTGATCGGCGGCAAAATGTTGCAGCCATGGGTGAGCATGGGCGACGTGATCTGGGACAGCGACATCAACCCGGAAGGTCTGGCCGTCACCTACAAATATCCACTGGGCAGCAGCGCCGAACTGTTCGGCAGCCTGGGTAACTACACCCTCAAGGACAACGTCGACGGCGAAGGCGTGCAGTTCCGTCACGACCTGCGTCTGACTGCCGGTCAGTTGGGCAGCCGTTTGGCGATCACCGACAACCTGAAACTGACCCTGGGCGGCAGCGTCTACGCCTACCAGAACGACGAAGACAGCCGTTGCACCGGGACTTCCACACCGTGCGCACTGTCGGTCAACGGCAACTCGGCGAACAACGAGTTCCGCTTGTACGAAGGTTTCAGCCAGATCGATATTGGCGGTCTGCCAATGCCGCTGTCGTTCTACGGCCAGTATGTGAAGAACAACGACGCCGTGACCGACGCCGATACCGCGTGGCTGGTCGGTGCCAAGTCGAAAGTCTTCGGTCTGAACCTGGACTACAACTATCGCGACGTACAGCGTGACGCCGTGGTCGGTGCGTTTACCGACTCCGACTTCGCCAACGGCACCACCGGTTCCCGTGGTCACAAGTTCAAGGTCGGTTACGACATCGACAAGAACTTCGCCATCGGCGCCACGTACTTCCTGACCAAGGCCGACTTCTCCAGCCGCACCCAGCGCGACGCAGACACCAACACCCTGCAACTGGATGCGGAAGCGAAGTTCTAAAAGGCGTCACCCTATAGCCTGACGCGGGCGGGACGATCCCCATCATCCGTTCGTTTCGTCCGCGCCGGGCTATTTCTGCAGGATGCAAAAAAAAACCTGTAGGAGCTGCCGCAGGCTGCGATCTTTTGATCTTCAAAAACAAGATCAAAAGATCGCAGCCTTCGGCAGCTCCTACAGGAGATTATCCTTGCGGCGTTGCTCGGCCAGACGCTCGGCCAGCGCATCCACACCCTCTTGCGGTTTCTCCGGCATCACCTTCAGCGTGGCCTGCATCAATCGCATCTGGCGAATGAAACGCCGGCAATTGGGGCAGAACATCAGGTGATGGCGCACCATCAGTTTCTCGCGAAAGCTCAACTGGCCATCGAGATAATCGCTGGAGCGTGCCACTTGTTCCTTGCAGGTCAGCATTCGCCGGTCTCCTCAAAATGCTCCACCGTGGCGAAGACTTTTAGCCGCGCCCGATGCAGCAGCACGCGGACATTGGAGAGCGAGATCTCCAGAAGATTACAGATTTCCTCCAACTCCAGCCCCTGACGCTCGCGCAACAGCAAAACACTGCTTTGCAGCTCCGACAGACTCAGCAGTGTGCGCTCCAGGCATTCGCGCAGCTCACTTTCGGTCAGCAGCGCCTCGGGGGTGTCCTGGTGCCACGCGAACGGCGCGACCAGCCAATGTCCATCGCCGGAAGAAAAGCGGTCATCGTCGATGGTGCCGTGGGGCGATGGCAGGTCATCCATCAACACCTCGCGGCGATTGAGCTTGTAGCGACTCTTGGCCGAATTGGCGGTGATGGTCAACAACCAGGTCTTGAGACTGGAACGTCCCTCGAAGCTACCGATGTGGCGTACCACCGACAGCCAGGCGTCCTGCACCACTTCTTCGACATGGCGCTGGCCGACAATCGCGTAAGCCACGGCGCGCATGGCACTCTGGTAAGTGCTGACCAGTTCCTTGAAAGCTTTTTGCTCACCGGCCAACAGGCGTTCGAGCAATTGGGTGTCGTCCATTACGGCCATTGGCGCCTCTTTTCTCATAAGGTCAAAAGCAAAAGATCGCAGCCTGCGGCAGCTCCTACAGAAATCAGTGTAGGAGCTGCCGCAGGCTGCGATCTTTTCAGGCGAACTCAGCGCTTGCGCAGGATCACGCTGCCGATCGAGTAACCGGCGCCGAACGAACTCAGTACCGCCAGCGAACCGCTGGCCAGATCGTCCTGATATTTGTGGAAGGCAATCACCGAGCCGGCGGAGCTGGTGTTGGCGTAGGTGTCGAGAATCACCGGCGCTTCTTCTTCGGTGGCTTCACGCCCCAGCAGTTTGCGCACGATCAAGTGGTTCATGCTCAGGTTGGCCTGGTGCAGCCAGAAGCGCTTGACGTCGCCAACGTTGAGTTTGTTTTCCTCCAGGTGCTCACCGATCAGCTCGGCGACCATCGGACAGACGTCCTTGAACACCTTGCGGCCTTCCTGCACGAACAGCTTGTCGCGAGCACCGATGCCCTCTTCCGCAGCACGGTTGAGGAAGCCGAAGTTGTTGCGGATATTGTTGGAGAACTTGGTCAGCAGTTTGGTGCTGACCACATCGAACTGGTGTTGGGAAGTGGCTGTGTCAGCACGCTCGATGATCACCGCAGTGGCAGCGTCGCCGAAGATGAAGTGACTGTCGCGGTCACGGAAGTTCAGGTGCCCGGTGCAGACTTCCGGGTTGACCATCAGGATCGCCCGGGCCTGGCCCAGTTGCACGCTGTTGGCGGCGGCCTGAATGCCGAAGGTCGCCGAGGAGCAGGCGACGTTCATGTCGAAACCGAAACCCTGAATGCCCAGCGCTTCCTGGACTTCGATGGCAATGGCCGGGTAGGCGCGCTGCAGATTGGAGCAGGCAACGATCACGCCGTCGATGTCGGCGGCGGTCTTGCCGGCGCGTTGCAGCGCCTGTTCAGCGGCGCCGATGGCCATCTGGCACAGCACCGACCATTCGTCGTTGGATCGCTCCGGCAGACGCGGGGCCATGCGCGCAGGATCGAGAATGCCGTCCTTGTCCATGACAAAGCGGCTCTTGATGCCCGAGGCCTTCTCGATGAAGGCGGCGCTGGATTCGGTCAGCGCCTGGACTTCACCGCTGGCGATGGCATCGGCGTTGTCGGCGTTGAACTGCGCAACATAGGTATTGAAAGACTGCACCAGCTCTTCGTTGGAGATGCTGTTGGCCGGGGTGTACAGGCCGGTGCCGCTGATGACGACGTTATGCATGGTCGTTTCTCTAATCTGTTCAGGCAGAAAGCGCTGGCACCGACGTACCAACACACAAAGGGTCTATTCCCGTCCGGGGGACGCTGACCTGGCATCTTTTCTTGCCGCACGTGACTTCGCCGAAGGCTCTGGGTCGCGAAACCGGCATTTATGGTCGCGAAGTTTGCCATAAACCTTGGCTTTTGGCGCCTTCTCCCGCAAAACGCACTCCCTGTAGGAGCTGCCGCAGGCTGCGATCTTTTGATTTTGCTTTTTAAAAGATCAAGATCAAAAGATCGCAGCCTGCGGCAGTTCCTACAGGGGCGATGCAGGGTTTGGGATCAGGCCTCGACCAGACTCCACTGCTTGCTCAGCCGTTTATCCGAGATCGGCACTTTTGTCCCCAACTGCTGGGCGAACAGCGATACCCGGTACTCTTCCAGCCACCAGCGGTACAACTCAAGTTGCGGATCGCGTTTGCCTTCCTGGGCATGCTTGGCGGCGCGGGTCTGGTATTGCGCCCAGAGGCCGGCCAGTTCACCGCTCCAGACCCGGTCCTTCTGTACCTGCGCGCCGAGTTTCTCGAAACGCTGCTCGACCGCCTTCAGATAGCGCGGCAGTTCCTTGAGCCATTGCATCGGCGTTTCCCGGACAAACCCCGGATACACCAGATTGCTGATTTGTTGCTTGATGTCGTTAAGCGCCACAGCCTGGGCCAGATCGATCTTGCCCTTGAAGCGTTTTTGCAGGCCGTGCCACAGCTTGAGGATCTCCAGCGTCAGCCGCGCCACGCGTTCGGCGTGTTCGGTCCAGCTGCCGCGTTTGCGTTCGGCCAATGCGGCAAGCCCGGCGCCGTCCCGGGGCAACGGGTCTTCACCTTCAAGGATGCAGCTGTCGAGGCTGGCCAGCAGAATGTCTTCGACCAGCGCATCCACTCGGCCCAGCTCGCGATAGAGCAGGCCCAACTCGGTGATGCCCGGCAGTTTGCTGCGCAGGAACTTCGCCGGCTCAGCCAGTTGCTGCAGCAGCAGGCGCTGCAAGGCGCGGCGATGCTGGAACTCGGCTTCAGCCGGGGTCGAGAACCGCCCTTCCTTGACCGTGCCGCCCTCTTCCACCAGCGCCGGATAGACCGTCATCGACAATCCGGCAATCTTCTGCTGGGTCTTTTCCGCCACCGGGGCGAATACCTTGGCCTCCACCGGCTGCTGACTTTTCGCACTCTGTGGCACCGCCAAAGCGGCTTGACTGGCTTCGGCAAAACGCGCGGTCAGCTCGGCCAGATCGCGGCCCTCGCCGAGGAACTTGCCCTGGCCGTCGACAATTTCCAGGTTCATCCGCAGATGGCTTTCAACCTGCTGCGCCGCTTCCGCCCATGCTTCATCGCTGACGCGCACACCGGTCATGCGCAGCAGCTCGCGACCGAGTGCTTGCGGCAACGAACCCTCGGCGAAGGTCATGCGCTGCAACGCCGCCTTGATGAAGTCCGGCACCGGCACGAAGTTCTTGCGCAAGGCTTTCGGCAGATTGCGCACCAGCGCAATGCACTTGGCCTCGATCAGCCCCGGCACTAGCCATTCCAGGCGCTCCGGCGGCAGCATCGGCAGCAGCGGTGCCGGCACGCGCAGGGTCACGCCGTCGCGCGGGTGATTGGGTTCGAAGTGGTAGCTGAGGGCCAGTTCCAGATCGCCGATGTGCAGCGTGTCCGGGTAATCCCGGGCGGTGACTTCACTGGCCTCGCGGGCCAGCACGTCTTCTTCGCGCATGATCAGCAGTTGCGGGTTTTTCTGACTGTTGACCCGATACCAGCTGTCGAAGGTCGCGGTCTGGTGAATCTCCGCCGGCAAGCGCGCATCGTAGAACGCGTACAGGGTTTCTTCGTCGGCGAGAATGTCACGGCGACGGGCCTTGGCCTCCAGTTCGTCGAGCTGCTCGAGCAACTGCTTGTTAGCGGTCAGGCACTTGGCTTTCGACTGAATCTCGCCCCGCACCAGACCTTCGCGGATAAACAGCTCCCGCGAAACCACCGGATCCACCGGGCCGTAATGCACCGGACGGCGACCGACCACGATCAGCCCGAACAGAGTGATCTGCTCGTAGGCCACAACCTGACCGCGCTTTTTCTCCCAATGCGGTTCGAAATGGTTTTTCTTGATCAGGTGCCCGGCCAGCGGCTCGATCCAGTCGGCATCGATCTTGGCGACCATGCGCGCGTAGAGCTTGGTGGTTTCCACCAGTTCGGCGGTCATCAGCCACTGCGGACGTTTCTTGCCGATGCCCGACGACGGGTGAATCCAGAAACGCCGCTGACGGGCGCCAAGGTAATCGCCGTCCTCGGTTTTCTGGCCAATCTGACTGAGCAGGCCGACCAGCACCGCTTTGTGCAGTTTCGGGTAATCCGCCGGTTCCTTGTTGAGGCTCAGCTGCATGTCGCGGCAGATCAGGCTCAACTGGCGATGGGAATCACGCCACTCGCGCAGACGCAGATAATTGAGGAAATTCTTCCGGCACCAGTTACGCAGCGGGCTGGCGGTCAGCGCCTGGCGCTGTTCTTCAAAACCGCGCCACAGATTGACCAGCCCGGCGAAGTCCGAATCGGTGTCTTTCCATTGCGCGTGGGCCTGATCGGCCGCTTGCTGACGCTCCGGCGGACGCTCGCGCGGGTCTTGAATCGACATGGCGCTGGCGACGATCAGCACTTCCTGCAAGCTGCCGAGCCTGGCCGCTTCGAGCAACATGCGGCCCATGCGCGGGTCCACCGGCAGGCGTGCCAACTGGCGCCCCAGCGGGGTCAACTGGCTGTTGCGATCCACCGCCGAGAGCTCTTGCAGCAGGTTGAAACCGTCGCTGATCGCCTTGCCGTCCGGCGGCTCGATAAACGGGAACGCGGTGATTTCGCCGAGGCGCAGATGCAGCATCTGCAAGATCACGGCGGCAAGGTTGGTGCGCAGAATTTCCGGATCGGTGAATTCCGGGCGACCGAGGAAATCTTCCTCGCTGTACAGGCGCACGCAAATCCCCGGCTCGACCCGGCCGCAACGACCCTTACGCTGATTGGCGCTGGCCTGGGAAATCGCTTCGAT
>NZ_QAIK01000040.1:56749-79497 GCF_003061005.1 Pseudomonas sp. HMWF021
AACCTTGGCCCGGTAGCTGTAGCGACTGATGCGCGCGGTGCCGCTGTCGATCACGTAACGGATGCCCGGCACGGTCAGCGAGGTTTCGGCAACGTTGGTCGCCAGCACCACGCGCCGCCCAGGGTGCGACTGGAAAATCCGCTGCTGCTCGGCCGGCGACAGGCGCGCGTACAGCGGCAGGATTTCGGTGTGTTTGAGCTGGGCCTTGCGCAGCATGTCGGCAGCATCGCGAATCTCGCGCTCGCCGGGCAGGAACACCAGCACATCGCCCGGACTGCGGCGTTCGCTGCGCTCATAGGCGGCGATTTCGTCGAGGGTGGCGAGGATCGCCTGGTCAACGGTCAGATCGTCCTCGACGCGGTTGCCCTCTTCGTCCTGCTCCAGCGTCAGCGGGCGATACCAGATGTCCACCGGGAAGGTACGGCCGGACACCTCGACAATCGGCGCATCGTCGAAATGTTTGGAGAAACGCTCCAGATCGATGGTCGCCGAGGTGATGATGACTTTCAGATCCGGGCGACGCGGCAGCAGGGTTTTCAGGTAACCGAGCAGAAAATCGATGTTCAGGCTGCGTTCGTGCGCTTCGTCGACGATGATCGTGTCGTAGCGTTCCAGATAACGGTCGTTCTGGGTTTCCGCCAGCAAAATACCGTCGGTCATCAGTTTGATCAGGGTGTTGGCATCACTCTGGTCTTCGAAACGCACCTGGTAGCCGACCAGAGAGCCCAGCGGTGTACCGAGTTCTTCGGCGACCCGGCTGGCAACGCTACGCGCAGCGATCCGGCGCGGCTGAGTGTGGCCGATCAAGCCATGCTGGCCGCGACCGATTTCCAGGCAGATTTTCGGCAACTGGGTGGTTTTACCCGAGCCGGTTTCGCCGGCGATGATCAGCACCTGATGTTTCTCCAGCGCTGCCTTGATTTCATCGCGCTTGGCGGCAATCGGCAGGCTGTCGTCGTAACGAATCACCGGCAGGCTGGCACGGCGCGCCAGCACCTGATCGCAGGACGCCTGCATGCGCGCCACCCACTGGGCCAGTTTGGCCTCGTCGGGCTTCTTGCGCAGCTCAAGCAACTGCCGCCGCAGCCGGTGACGGTCGGCGAGCATGGCGTGATCGAGGTTTTTCAGCAGTTTGTCGATGGAGGGCGATTCGTCGGTCATCGGGTACGCAATTCGGTCGTCTGTTTATGCAGGGGGCCGATTGTCGCAGATTTGCCCTCGATTGACCTGCTTCCCCTGTAGGAGCTGCCGCAGGCTGCGATCTTTTGATGTTGTTTTTTGAAAAGCAAAGTCAAAAGATCGCAGCCTTCGGCAGCTCCTACAGGGGGGAGTTATTCGTTGTCGAGGCCTTTGCGGCGGTAGGGGAAGACGTCGATGACTTTGCCGGCGCGGATCGCCTCCTGCAGGCCCTTCCAGTAATCGGCGTTGTACAGCTCGCCATGCAGTTGATCGAACAGTTTGCGCTGCCCGGCATCGGCGAACAGGAACGGCGGAAACTCTTCGGGGAACACATCCAGCGGCCCGATCGAGTACCACGGCTCGGAGGCCATTTCGTCCTCGGGCGTACGCGGCGCGGGGATGTGGCGGAAGTTGGCTTCGGTCAGGAAGCAGATCTCGTCGTAGTCGTAGAACACCACCCGCCCGTGCCGGGTGACGCCGAAGTTCTTCAACAGCATGTCGCCGGGGAAGATGTTGGCCGCCGCCAGTTGCTTGATCGCCAGGCCGTAATCCTCCAGCGCTTCGCGCACCTGGGCTTCGTTGGCGTTGTCCAGATAAAGGTTGAGCGGGGTCATGCGGCGCTCGGTCCAGCAGTGGCGGATCAGCACCGTGTCGCCTTCGACCGAGACCGTGGACGGCGCGACTTCCAGCAACTCTTCAAGACACGCCGGATCGAACTTGCTCAGGGGAAAGCGGAAATCGGCGAACTCCTGGGTATCGGCCATGCGTCCGACCCGGTCGACACTTTTCACCAGACGGTATTTTTCGATCACCGTCGCGCGGTCGACGTTTTTCGACGGCGAGAAACGGTCCTTGATGATCTTGAACACGGTATTGAAGCCCGGCAGGGTAAACACGCTCATGACCATGCCGCGCACGCCGGGGGCCATGATGAACTGGTCGTCGGTGTTGGCCAGGTGATTGATCAGCGCACGGTAGAACTCGGATTTGCCGTGCTTGTAGAAACCGATCGAGGTGTACAGCTCGGCGATGTGCTTGCCCGGCAGGATGCGCCGCAGGAAGCCGATGAACTCCGCCGGCACCGGCACATCGACCATGAAATACGAACGGGTGAAAGAGAAAATGATCGACACGTCGGCCTCGTCGGTGATCAGCGCGTCGATCTGAATTCCGCGGCCTTCGCGGTGCAGCAATGGAATCACCAACGGCCACTGCTCGTCGCGGGTGTAGATGCGCCCGACCAGATAGGCGCCCTTGTTGCGGTACAACACCGAAGAAAACAGCTCGACGCTCAGCTCCGGGTCCTTGCACACCCAGTCCGGCAGGTTCTCGCGCAGTTGCGCTTCGAGGCGCTGCAGGTCGCCGGGCAGATCGGCGTAATCCTCGCTGAAGCGGTAGTCGGCAAAGATGCTCGCGAGCATCGATGACAACTGCCCCTGGGGCTTGTAGGTGCGGGTTTGCGCAGCACGGGCGCGGCGCAGGCTCGGCCGGGTGGTGTGGATGAACATGCAGCCGTCGCTGATCAGGTCGTGGCTGAACAGCCCGCAGAAGATCGAGTTGTACCAGGTCTCGGACAACTCATCGTCGAAGCGCAGGTCGATCACGCTGATGTAGGCGCTTTTCACCAACGGCCAGCAACTGACATTCATCAGCGTCTCATCGTCGAAATATTCGCGCAGACGGGTGATGGTCTCGCCGACCTTTTCCTCGTAGAGGTTGATCCGCGCCGCCGACGCGGTCTGCGTCTCCTGCCAGCGCGCCTGCTCGAAGCGCTCGCGCGCACCGTCGGTGATCCGCCGGAAATGCTCGCGGTAATCGTCAAAACCATCGAGGATCATGCGGGCGATGTCGGTGGCTGGCCATTGCTGCGGCATAGATGAGACCTCGGCGTGCAAGTGGAAATCTGTGCCTGAGCTTAGCCACTGATGCCCGTGCAGGAAAAGTGCAATTTCTGCCAAAAGCCGAGCGCAGCCGTCCTTCGTTGTTTTTTGCCGGACACAGCGGCGTGTGCAATTAAATGCCCGATTAGCGGTTGCCATCCTCAGGGCGCTCGGCAACACTCTCGTCCCGATCAAGGAAGGAGTGCCATCGTGAGCGCTGTCGATATTTTCCGCATGTTGTCGCTGGCAGCCATCTGGGGCGCGAGTTTTCTGTTCATGCGCATCATTGCGCCGGTGATCGGTACGATTCCGACCGCGTTCTTTCGGGTGTCGATTGCAGCCGTGGGCTTGCTGGTGATTCTCGGGCTGATGCGTATCAGTTGGGATTTCAAGGGCAAACTGAAAACCGTGATGCTGCTGGGCGTGATCAACTCGGGGATCCCGGCGACGCTGTATTCGGTGGCGGCGCAGGTGTTGCCGGCGGGTTACTCGGCGATCTTCAACGCCACCACGCCGCTGATGGGCGTGTTGATCGGCGGGTTGTTTTTCAGTGAAAAACTCACTGTCGCGAAGCTGACGGGTGTGTTTCTGGGCCTGTTCGGTGTCGGCGTGTTGACGCGTGCAGGGCCGGTGGCCTTCGATCTGGAACTGCTGCTGGGCGCCCTCGCCTGCCTGCTCGCCACCACCTGCTATGGTTTCGCCGGATTTCTCACCCGTCGCTGGCTGGATCACAGCGGTGGGCTCGACAGTCGCCTTTCGGCGGTGGGCAGCATGCTCGGTGCCTCACTGTTTCTCTTGCCGTTGTTCGGCTACAGCGTGATCACCGCGCCACCGGCAAGCTGGGGCGGCTGGAATGTCTGGCTGTCGCTGCTGGGCCTGGGCCTGGGTTGCACGGCATTCGCCTACATCATCTATTTCCGCCTGCTCAGCTCCATCGGCCCGGTCAAATCGATGACCGTGACCTTCATGATTCCGGCGTTCGGCGTGTTGTGGGGCGCGGTGCTGCTGGATGAGCCGTTGTCGATGGCGCACCTGTATGGCGGGGTGTTGATTGCGCTGGCGTTGTGGCTGGTGTTGAAGCCTGCGGTGGTGAAACCTGCTGCAGCAACAGTCCGCTGATTTTGCGGCGTTAACAAGTCAGTCTTCGCGAGCAAGCCCGCTCCCACCTTTGGAATGAGTTCCTCCTGTGGGAGCGGGCTTGCTCGCGAAGAGGCCGCCCCAGACACCATAAATGCCTGGGTCAGCCTGGTGGGTTTTCAAGCAAATTTACGGAACACAAACACCAGCCCCACAATGATCAACAGCATCCCCAGCACGCTCAACGCCGCCAGACGATTGCCGAAAATCAGATAATCCATCACTGCCGTCACCGCCGGCACCAGATAGAACAGACTGGTGACGTTGACCAGATTGCCCCGGGCGATCAAGCGATACAGCAACAGCGTCGCCAGCACCGACACCACCAGCCCCATCCACAACACCGGCACGATGAAACCTGCGCTGTGTTCAAAGTGGAACGGCTGAAACGGCACGAACGTCGCGCACAACAGCAGCCCGGCCAGGTACTGCACCGGCAGCGTGCCCAGGGGATTGTCGGTGATGCGTTTCTGCATGATCGAACCCAGGGTCATGCTCGCCAGCGCGAGCAGGCCGAACAGCATGCCCGCCCAGGACATCCCGGCCAAGCCGATCCCCTGGTAAACCACCATGATCAGCCCGGCCAGCCCCAGCGCCAGGCCGAACATCCGACTCGCCGAGCGCTGGCGCTCCATCAACACCACGGTGAGGATCGGCTGCACGCCCATGATGGTCGCCATTACCCCCGGCGTGACTTTGGTGTTGAGCGCCAGCAGATAGAAAATCTGATAAGCCCCCAACAAAACCACTCCGGTGGCAATCGCAAACAACATCGGCCTGCCACCCTTGGGCAACTTCAACTTGAGCAGCGGCGCCAACAGCAGCAACCCAAACAGCGCGATCACAAAACGAATCAGCAGAAAGGCAAAGGGCGACGCGTGGGCCAGCCCCCATTTGGAGAAAATCGCCCCGCTGCTCCACAGCAGAACGAACAGGCTCGTGGACGTCGCCGCGAGCGCGGACTTTTTCGAAAGGACAAACATGAATACCACCTGTAGTCAGGCAAATAGCCAACTCAGCCGTAGCTGAAATTCAGTAGTTGATCTGGCGGGCGCGGGGGTCAGCAGAGAATGCCGATCAGCCCGAAACGCCAACGCCCGGCGGTGATACGACTGCGCACACCGGCGTGCTACTGACAGGTGGAGGGTAATGACTGATCTGCCCGGGCTGCTGATTCCCGCACGGCACGACGCCAGCGTTGACCGCTGAATCGACTACCGCGTTGATGAGGAATGCAGGCATTGGGACTGATCTTTTTTGAAGGGTTTGAAACGTGAATCAGCTGATTCACGAGCGCCGACTATAACCAGCGCGGGACATGGATTGCAATGATTTGGACAAAGGGCCAGCAGGGACAGCGCGATGCCGGGCGCATAGGCTGATGAGCAACGGCCACGCCCATTGATGGGGAGACAGGGAATGCTCGGGATCACATGCCAAGGGAACGGACGAATTTGCGGTATCAGTTGTACAAGTCGCAGGCCAGGAAACAGGCAAGCATCGCTAAAGCTCTATTACAGCTTCCAGCAGGGCAAGACTTGTCGAAAGTACGCTTCGAACCCATTGATGCCATAGCACTGAGCGCGTTCGAGCTTTGGGAGAATCCACTTTTTTGCTGGCGAGAGGTTGCCGCATGGAAGTCACGAGAACCCCTGTCTCTGGATATCGCGATCTGGTTTGAAGAACAGCTTTGCGGACTGTGTTTCGTCAATCCGAACAAAAGCCGCCAACGTATTCGAATCGTCCGATTGGAAGGGCGACCCGGGGATTCTCACCCGCTGAAAAATCGTATCGGGACCTTGGCGATGATGGTTATCGATGAGTTCGCCCAAATAATCGGTAGCAACTTCATAGAAGTCCAGGAGCCGATGCAAGGAGCAATTCCTGTCTATACAAAGCTCGGCTTCAAATTTGATTTGGAAGGTCGTCTTGTCCTCGCAGTGGAGAGTAACGTATGGTGAAAACAGCTCAAGTAATGATCAATGAGGGAGGGAACATGCGCAAATCAGTCAAGAAATCCCCCACCAGGAAAAGATCAACCAAAACGGAAGGAACGATTGTCTCCTCCAATCTATCTGCCAATCAGCAGCGTTTTCTGCAACTACTGATTACAGGCATAGAAGACGAACCCAACGTTCTCGCTGGACGCCGCTGACTCAGACAATAAAAAACCGCTCACAAAGAGCGGTTTTTTTATTTCAACATCCAGCCTCAACCAAACAGCCAATACCCCAGCAATGTCAGCACCACCACCGCCAGCACCGGGCGCAGGACGCGGTAGGCCTTGGGATTGCGGCGTTTCCACTGTTTGACCACGCCGCTGAACCGGTCGCTGAAGTTCTTGCTCCAGGCGTACGCCTGGTTGATGCCGCCGACACGTTCGTCATCAAGGTTCTGCGGCGCGGTGGCGCGTCCCAGCCAGGCGCTGATGGCGCGGTTGATGCGGGTCATCAGGCGGTTGCTCAATGGGCGTTCGACGTCGCAGAACAGGATGACGCGGGTCTGTTCGGTTTCGTTCTTGACCCAGTGCACGTAGGTCTCGTCGAACATCACGTCCTCACCGTCGCGCCAGGCGTAGACCTGGCCGTCGACGAAGATCCGGCAGTCGTCGGAGTTCGGCGTCGACAGGCCCAGGTGATAACGCAGCGAGCCGGCAAACGGGTCACGGTGCGGGTTCAAGTGGCTGCCACCCGGCAACAGCGCGAACATCGCGCCCTTGACGTTAGGGATCGCACTGACCAGTGCCACGGTTTTCGGGCACAGGGTTTCGGCCGACGGCAACGGTTTGTCGTACCACTTGAGGTAGAAACGCTTCCAGCCCTTCTTGAAGAACGAGCCGAAACCGGCGTCATTGTTCTTTTCGGCGGCGCGGATGTAGCCCTCGTCGAACAGGTGCATGGCCTCGTCGCGAATGGTTTCCCAGTTATCGAGCAGCACATCCAGCTCGGGAAACTTGCTGCGATCCAGATACGGTTTGGACGGCACGCCGGAGAACAGGTACATCAGCGCGTTGTACGGAGCGAACAGCGCCGAGTGGTTGACGAACTGACGCAGGACCGGCAGACGCGCCTTGCCGCGCAAATGCACATAGAGGATGCTGCCCACAAACAGCAGCAACACCAACACCTTGGCGGCTAACGAAAAGGTCATCAACGACTCCTTGAATAAAGACAACGCTGCGCAAGGCCCTTTACTCGGCATGGCAGCCGGCCATGATAAACACTACCGGCCTCGGGAAAAACCCGCCCGATCCAAGATTCAGTGTTAAGAATTGCGCAACAAAGCATTTATTAGCATAACGATCCTGAACCCTGGCTGATCTGAATCAATGGGCTTACTGCTGATTCTCCTGTTCGGTGAACAGATCACTGAACAACATGCTCGACAGATAGCGTTCACCGGAGTCCGGCAAAATCACCACAATGGTCTTGCCCTGCATCTCCGGAGTCTCTGCCAAGCGCACCGCTACGGCCATGGCCGCGCCGCACGAGATACCGCACAAGATCCCTTCTTCCTGCATCAGGCGCAACGCCATGGCCTTGGATTCGTCATCGGTGACCTGTTCCACCCGATCGACCATCGACAAATCGAGGTTCTTTGGCACGAAACCGGCGCCAATCCCCTGAATCTTGTGCGGACTTGGCTTGATCTCCTCTCCCGCCAGCGCCTGACTGATCACCGGCGAAGACACCGGTTCCACCGCCACCGACAGGATCGGTTTGCCCTGGGTGTTCTTGATATAGCGCGACACGCCGGTGATGGTGCCACCCGTCCCGACGCCGGCCACCAGCACATCCACCGCACCATCGGTATCGTTCCAGATTTCCGGACCGGTGGTTTTTTCATGAATCGCCGGGTTGGCAGGATTGTCGAACTGCGACGGCATGAAGTATTTGTCGGCGTCGCTGGCAACAATTTCGTCGGCCTTCTCGATCGCGCCTTTCATGCCCTTGGCCGGTTCGGTCAGAACCAGTTCCGCGCCCAGTGCTTTCAAGACTTTGCGCCGTTCGATGCTCATCGAAGCCGGCATGGTCAGCATCAATTTGTAACCACGGGCCGCCGCAACGAAAGCCAGACCAATGCCGGTATTGCCGGAGGTCGGCTCGACGATGGTCATGCCCGGTTTGAGTTTGCCGCTGCTTTCGGCGTCCCAGATCATGTTCGCGCCGATCCGGCACTTGACCGAATAACCAGGGTTGCGCCCCTCGATCTTGGCCAGGATGGTCACACCGCGTGGCGCGATGCGGTTGATCTGCACCAGCGGCGTGTTGCCGATGGAATGGGCGTTGTCAGCGAAAATACGGCTCATGGCTGGGTCCTTATGCAGCATTGAATTCAGCGTTCCAAGGTATGCCTGTTGCCTGGCGCAGTCCAGTCGGGTCGAACGTCTGCGCCGCGTAACAGTCAATCGCTTACATCGTTCGGGAATTGACACCATGAAGCGTCGCTACAGTTGGCCACTAGGGATCTTCGCCATCGTCGTTGTATTGCTGATCGCCCTGCACATCGCCCTGCCCTACATGGTGCGCGACTATCTGAACGGCAAACTGGCGGACATGGGCGATTACCGGGGCCAGATCACCGACGTCGATCTGGCCTTGTGGCGCGGCGCCTACAAGATCAACGGGCTGAAAATCGTCAAGGTCGACGGCAAGGTGCCGGTGCCGTTCGTCAACGCGCCCGTGATCGATCTGGCGGTCAGTTGGCACTCGCTGTGGTACGACCATGCCGTGGTGGCACAGGTGCAGTTCTTCAATCCCGAGATCAACTTTGTCGATGGCGGGGCCAACAAGCAGAATTCCCAGACCGGTAAAGGCACCGACTGGCGGGCGCAACTGGGCAAGTTGCTGCCGATCACCCTGGACGAAGTGCAGATTCACGACGGCAAGATCAGTTTCCGCAATTTCAACTCCAAGCCGCCGGTCAACATGAACGCCACCAACGTCGAAGCCAGCATCTACAACCTGACCAACGTGGTCGATAAACAGGGCAAACGCGACGCCCGTTTCGAAGGCAAGGCCAGACTGCTCGGCCACGCACCGCTGGAAACCACGGCCACTTTCGATCCGCTGAGCAACTTCGAGGACTTCCAGTTCCGCCTGCGCGCCCGCGACATCGAACTCAAGAGCATGAACGACTTCGCCTCGGCCTACGGCAAGTTCGACTTCAACGCCGGCCACGGCGACGTGGTCATCGAGGCCCAGGCGAAAAAAGCCCAGGTCACGGGATACATCAAGCCACTGTTGCGCGATGTCGAAGTGTTCAACTGGCAGCAGGACGTGGAGAACAAGGACAAGAGCATCTTCCGCTCAGTCTGGGAGGCCATCGTCGGCGGCACGGAAACCGTGCTGAAGAATCAGGCGAAAAACCAGTTCGCCACCAAGGTCGAGCTCAGTGGCAACGTGCATCAGCAAAACATCAGCGCGTTCGAAGCCTTTTTGCAGATTTTGCGCAATGGCTTCATTCAGGCCTTTAATGCGCGGTATGAAAGACCTAAGCCGGATGCGGGCTAGAGCGCTGCGCCAGCATTTCCAAATAGAGTGTATCAGCGCCGATCTGAATATCCGGTTCAGGCCATTCCACACTCCAGCCGTGATCGCCCAGGATTACAGAGGCGAATATCTCAGGATCCAGCAACGGCTGGAGCGTTGGAGCGTCTTGAAGATCTTGACTCAAATCGACCACCCATCGCTGATCATCGATAAAGGTCAGTTCCAGACAAAAATCAGACCAGACACGAACCGCCGACAGGCGGGGGCGTTTCATCCGTAACATCAGCGCAAGTCCTCCATCAGATGATGGGGCTGCTTCGCAGCCCAGCGGGAGCAAGCTCCCTCGCCACAGATTTAGTGGGCATCCTGGAGGCTATCTTAAATGGGCAAGGCCTGAATGCTGGCCATCAGCCGAAACTGAGTCAACATGTGACGCCCCATTCAGAGACTGAATAAGCCGTCTGCGTTCACAGTCGACCGGGCTGCGCGTTATAGTCGGGGCATCCGATTTTTTGCCCCCGGCCCTGCCCTTGCAGGTCGGCGTTACCGTTCGAGGATTAGCAGATGAAGTTCGAAGGCACCCAGGCCTACGTCGCCACCGATGACCTGAAGCTGGCGGTCAATGCCGCCATCACCCTGGAGCGGCCGCTGCTGGTCAAGGGCGAACCGGGCACCGGCAAGACCATGCTCGCCGAGCAACTGGCCGAATCGTTCGGCGCCAAGCTGATCACCTGGCACATCAAGTCCACCACCAAGGCCCATCAGGGTCTGTACGAGTACGATGCGGTCAGCCGTCTGCGCGACTCGCAACTGGGCAACGAAAAAGTCCACGACGTGCGCAACTACTTGAAGAAGGGCAAGTTGTGGGAGGCGTTCGAGTCCGAAGAACGCGTCATTCTGCTGATCGACGAAATCGACAAGGCTGACATCGAGTTCCCCAACGACCTGCTGCAAGAACTCGACAAGATGGAGTTCTACGTTTACGAGATCGACGAGACCATCAAGGCCAAAAAACGCCCGATCATCATCATTACCTCCAACAACGAGAAAGAGCTGCCGGACGCCTTCCTGCGCCGCTGCTTCTTCCATTACATCGCTTTCCCCGACCGCATCACCCTGCAGAAAATCGTCGACGTGCACTACCCGGACATCAAGAAAGACCTGGTCAGCGAAGCGCTGGACGTGTTCTTCGACGTGCGCAAGGTGCCGGGCCTGAAGAAGAAGCCGTCGACCTCGGAACTGGTGGACTGGCTGAAGCTGCTGATGGCCGACAACATCGGCGAAGCGGTGCTGCGCGAGCGCGATCCGACCAAGGCCATTCCGCCATTGGCCGGTGCGTTGGTAAAGAACGAGCAGGACGTGCAGTTGCTTGAGCGCCTGGCGTTCATGAGCCGTCGCGGTTCTCGCTAAGAGGCTGATGCCATGTTGCTCAACCTGTTCAATGAAATGCGTGCAGCCAAGGTGCCGGTCTCGGTGCGCGAGCTGCTCGACCTGATCAACGCGCTGAAACAACGCGTTACCTTCGCCGACATGGACGAGTTCTATTACTTGTCGCGGGCGATTCTGGTCAAGGACGAACGGCATTTCGACAAATTCGACCGTGCGTTCGGCGCCTACTTCAATGGCCTGGAAAAACTCGACGATCACTTGCAGGCGCTGATTCCCGAAGACTGGCTGCGCAAGGAGTTCGAGCGTTCGCTGACCGATGAGGAACGCGCGCAGATTCAGTCCCTCGGCGGTCTCGACAAGCTGATCGAAGAGTTCAAGAAGCGTCTGGAAGAACAGAAGGAGCGCCACGCTGGCGGCAACAAATGGATCGGCACCGGCGGTACCAGTCCGTTCGGCTCCGGCGGCTTCAACCCGGAAGGCATTCGGGTCGGCGATGCCGGCAAGCGTCAGGGCAAAGCGGTCAAGGTCTGGGATCAGCGCGAGTACAAGAACCTCGACGATTCGGTGGAGCTGGGCACGCGCAACATCAAGGTCGCCCTGCGGCGTCTGCGCAAATTCGCCCGGCAAGGTGCGGCGGAAGAGCTGGACATCGACGGCACCATTGACCACACCGCCAAGGACGCCGGCCTGCTGAACATCCAGATGCGTCCGGAGCGGCGCAACACGGTCAAGCTGTTGCTGCTGTTCGACATCGGCGGCTCGATGGATGCGCACGTGAAGATCTGCGAGGAGCTGTTCTCGGCCTGCAAGACCGAGTTCAAGCATCTGGAATATTTCTATTTCCACAACTTCATTTATGAGTCGGTGTGGAAGAACAACCTGCGCCGCACGTCCGAGCGTTTCTCGACCCAGGATTTGCTGCACAAGTACGGCGCCGACTACAAAGTGATCTTCATCGGTGACGCCGCCATGGCGCCCTACGAAATCACCCAGGCCGGCGGCAGCGTCGAGCACTGGAACGAAGAGCCGGGTTACCTGTGGATGCAGCGGTTCATGGAGAAGTACAAGAAGCTCATCTGGATCAATCCGTATCCGAAGGACACGTGGGGCTATACCTCGTCGACCAATATCGTGCGCGATTTGATCGAGGATCAGATGTATCCGCTGACCCTGCGCGGGTTGGAAGAAGGGATGCGCTTCCTGTCCAAATAAAAGCAAAAGATCGCAGCCTGCGGCAGCTCCTACAGGGGAATTCGCGTTTCCCTGTAGGAGCTGCCGCAGGCTGCGATCTTTTGATCTTCAACCAAAGCGCTGCAAATACTCGACATGCTCGCGGTGCGCCACTTCCTGCACCACCGGCCGCAACCGCACCTGCGCCCCCGGCAGGCACTGCGCCAGCCGCGCCAGCGCCAATGGCGTCAACGCTCCCAACCGTGGATACCCGCCAATGGTCTGTCGATCATTGAGCAACACGATCGGCTGCCCGTCCGGCGGCACCTGCACCGCTCCAAGCGGTATTCCTTCGGAAATCATCGGCTGCCCCTGATATTGCAACGCCTTGCCCAACAACCGAATGCCCATGCGATCTGCGCGACTGTCGAGCGTCCAAGGGCTGTTGAATACATCAAACAGACTCTGCCCGCTGAACTGGCCGACCTGTGCGCCGAGCACCAGATCCAGCGGCGTATCCAGCCGTAAATCAGGTCGATGCGCCAGCGGCACTTCACGCACCTGCAGAACCGCACCGCGATAACTCAACGTCGCGCCCTTGGTCAGCGGCAACCCCATGCCATCCAGCCCGCCGAGCTCTTCGCGCACCACCGTGGCACTGCTGCCCAGCACCTGCGGCGCGTCGAAACCACCGGGGGCCGCCAGATAAGCCCGGGCGCCGAGCAACGGTTGGGTGAACTGCAATGTTTGCCCCTTGCCCAGTTTGAAACTGCGCCACGGCGCCAGCGGCTGACCATCGATCTGCGCACCGAGATCCGCCCCGGCCAGCCCCAGCGTGCAATCTTCCTGCGCCACCACGGCAAACCCGCCGAGGGTGATTTCGATCACCGGCAGATCCAGCGCATTGCCGAGCAACCAATTGCTCCAACTCATCGAACTCCAGTCCGCGGCACCGCCCTGGGTCACGCCCAAATGGCGCACGCCGAAGCGCCCGGCGTCCTGCAACAGGCACAGCGGCGTGCTGGCTTCAATCGTCAGTCGGCTCATGTCAGCGCCTCCAGTGGCGTGTCATCGCCGCCCAGGTTGATGAACTCGGCGTGGCTCACCGCTTCGAAGCGCACGGTGTCGCCGGGCTGCATCAGGCTATAGCCGTCGCGATGACGGTCGAACAGTTTCGCCGGGGTGCGACCGATCAGGTTCCAACCTCCGGGGGATACCACCGGATAGGCGGCGGTCTGCCGTTCGGCGATCCCGACGCTGCCGGCCGCGACTTTCTTGCGTGGGGTGTCCAGACGGGGCGCTGCCAGCACGTCCTCCACCAGCCCCATGAAGGCGAACCCCGGCGCAAAGCCGAGGGCAAACACCTGGTATTCGCGAGCACTGTGGCGGCGGATCACCTCCTCCACCGCCAACCCGCTGCGCTGCGCCAACAAGCTCAGTTCGGGGCCGACACTCAGGTCGTACCAGACCGGCAGCACATGGCACTGGCCGCCGGTGCGCACATTGGGCGACAGGTCGATCAACGCTTCAGCGATCAATTCACGCGCCTGGCCCGGATTCAATAATGTCAGGTCGTAATGCACCATCAACGTGGTGTAGGACGGCACCAGATCGATCAACTGTGCACCGAACACCGCGCGCAAACGCTCACTGGCGGCGAGCATCCACGGCATGTTGGTTTCGGCGATTTCATCGAACAGACGCAGCATCAGGCAGTCCAGGGCCACCACTTCAATCCGTGGGTTCATGGCGCGCTCTGCTGACTCAGGGCCTCACGGATGCGCTGCACGGCGGCCACCGAACTGGCGTTGTCGCCATGCACGCACAAGGTGTTGGCCTGCAATTGCAATGCGCTGCCGTCGCTGGCGACGAGGTCGCCGCCACGGGCGATGGTCAGGGCTTGTTCGATGATTTTTTCTGGCTCGTGATGCACCGCGCCTGGCAATTGCCGCGAGACTAGTCGACCTGCGCTGTCGTAGGCGCGGTCGGCGAAGGCTTCGAACCACAGGGTCACGCCATATTCGTCACCGAGCTGTTGCGCCGCCGAGTTGTCGCGGGTGGCCATGAGCATCAGCGGCAAGCTGCGATCGTAAGCCGCCACGGCCTGAATCACCGTCCGCAACTGTGCCGGGTTGGCCATCATGTCGTTGTACATCGCGCCATGGGGTTTGACGTAGCTGACCCGCCCGCCCTGCGCCTTGCAGATGCCGTCGAGGGCGCCAATCTGGTAATGCAGGATGTCTTGCAGTTCTTGCGCGGAATACGCCATGGAACGCCGGCCGAAACCTACCAGATCCTGATACGCAGGATGCGCACCGATCTGTACGCCGTGGCTCAGGGCCAGGCTGACGGTTTTGCGCATGATGCCTGGGTCGCCGGCGTGGAACCCGCAGGCAATGTTGGCGCAATCGATGAAGGGCATGACCTCGGCGTCCAGACCCATGGTCCAGCTGCCGAAACTCTCGCCGATGTCGCAATTCAATAGCAGGCGGCTCACGGTGAACACTCCTGTAGCTTCTGGTCTTTTTATCTGTAGGACGCTTGCCCGGCAGGTTATCAGTTACTGCGCATCCAGTTGCTTGCCACGGGTCTCCGGCAGGCTCAACGCCGCAAGAATCACCACACCGTAGGACACCGCAGCAAACGCGCCGATCCCGACGCTCAATGGCACCTTCTGGCTGAGCAGGCCGATCAGCAGCGGAAACAGAGCCGCCAGCGCCCGGCCGATGTTGTAGCAGAAGCCCTGCCCCGAACCACGAATCCGCGTTGGAAACAGCTCGGTGAGAAACGCACCCATGCCGCTGAAAATCCCCGAGGCGAAAAAGCCCAGCGGAAAGCCCAGCCACAGCATCACGCCGTTGCTCACCGGCATCTGCGTGTACAGCAGAACGATGGTGAACGAGCCGACCGCAAACAGGATGAAGTTCTTTTTACGTCCGAGCAGATCAGTGAGATAAGCGCTGATCACATAGCCGACGTAGGAGCCGACGATCACCATCGCCAGATACCCGCCGGTGCCGAGCACGCTCAAACCGCGTTCGTTCTTGAGGAAGGTCGGCAGCCACGAAGTGATCGCGTAGTAACCGCCGAGCGCACCGGTAGTCAATAGCGACGCACGAAACGTGGTGAACAGCATGCCGGGGGCGAAGATCTCGTAGAACTTCGCTGGATTCTGCGGAGTTTGCGCCGCCTTGGCTTCGCGATAGATCTCCGGGTCTTTCACCAGACGCCGCACGAAGATCACGAAAATCGCCGGGACGATGCCGAGAATGAACAGCGCACGCCACGCATCTTCCGGCGGCAGCACCGAGAACAAAAGTGCATACAGAATCGCCGTCAGCCCCCAGCCCAAGGCCCAACCGCTCTGCACCATGCCTACCGCTTTGCCGCGATCCTTGGCGCGGATCACTTCACCGATCAGCACCGCGCCGGCGGTCCACTCGCCGCCGAATCCGAAGCCCATCAGGGTGCGGGCGATCAGCAGCTGTTCATAGTTCTGAGCGAAACCGCAGAGGAAGGTGAAGAAGGCGAACCACAGCACCGTCAGTTGCAGGGTGCGCACGCGGCCGATGCGGTCGGAAAGAATCCCCGCGACCCAGCCGCCGATGGCCGAGGCGATCAGGGTGCTGGTGTGAATCAGCCCGGCCTGCCCGGTGGTGATGCCCCACATGGCGATCAGGGTCGGCACCACGAAGCTGAGCATCTGCGTGTCCATGCCGTCCAGGCCATAGCCGATCTTGCAGCTCCAGAAGGTACGACGCTCTTGCTGATTGATGTTGCGATACCAGTCGAACGGGCCGGGGCGGGCCGTGCTCTTGGGGAGGTCGAGGGTGTCGGGCGCACGCATGGCAAGTCTCCGCAGGCTTTTATTGGTCTTGTTCGAAGTTCCGACGACGCCTATCGTGGGAACCGGATGCGCCGATTTTTCGTCGCCCGGCCCTGCTGCGTCCAACGAATAAAAACCCGCCTTAGGCATAAGAAAAATTTGTCACCCGAGCCGTTGCCATGAACCTGAAGTTTCTCGAGACCTTTGTCTGGGTCGCCCGGCTGAAGAGTTTTCGCCTGACCGCCGACAAGCTGTTCACCACCCAGGCGTCGATTTCCAGCCGCATCGCGGTGCTCGAAGGCGAGCTGGGGGTGAAGCTGTTTCTGCGCGATTCACGCGGCGTCAGCCTGACGCCCGAAGGCCTGAAAGTGCTGGATTACGCCGAGCAGATGCTCGATACGATGTCGGCGTTGAAGCAATCGATCGAGACCCGTTCAAGCAAGGTCGGCCGGGTGCGAATCGGCGTGATGGACACGGTGATCCACACCTGGCTCAGCCCGTTGGTGGCGCAGATGACCGATCTGTATCCACGGGTGGAAATCGAGCTGGTGGCGGATACCTCGCTGAACCTCTGCGATCAGCTGCAAAAAGGCTTTCTCGACATCGTTCTGCAAACTGATCTGGTGCGCCACGAAAGCGTGCGCAGCCTGGCACTGGCCAGCCATCCGCTGGGCTGGATCGTTGCGAGCAATTCGATCTACAACCGCGACTACGCCGACCTCGGCGAACTGGCGCAGGAACGGATCATCACCTACTCGAAAAACTCCCGACCGCATCAGGACCTGCTCGCATTGATGCAGGCCAACGGTGTGTTGGCGCCGCGCCTGAACTGCGTGAATTCGGTGTCGGCGATTACCCGGCTGTTGCGTGATGGATTCGGTATTGGCGTGCTGCCGCCGGTGCTGGTGGCTGAAGAGCTGGCGCGGGGTGAGCTGACCTTGCTCGATATCGATCAGCGACCGCCGGATTTGCAGGTGGTGGTGTCGTGGCGGGTGGGCGTTGAGTGGGTCGAGGAGATGGTGACGTTGTGTCAGCAGGTGCTGGAGGGGTATGCGCGCAAGGTCGGTGAAAAGTACATTGTCTTGAGTAGCTGAAAAGCAAAAGATCGCAGCCTTCGGCAGCTCCTGCACAGGAATATGCGTTTCCCTGTAGGAGCTGCCGCAGGCTGCGATCTTTTGCTCTTGACCTTTTACAACCCGCGCACGTCGCGGTCTTCTATCGGCCGGCTCTGGCGCAACCGCCGGCCGCCGAGCACCACCCAGTCAATCAGACGAATCAGACACTCGATGCCGAACGACAGCAGCAACGCGCCACTCATGCCCCAGATCATCGCTTCCGGGGTCAGCAGGATCTGGTAGCTGTAGCCGTTCCAGGTTTCCTTGCGGATGTCCGGGTCGGCGGCCAGCACCACTTGCAGAAAGCGGATGTACCACGGGCCCTGCATCGCCTGGAACTGTTTATCCAGGGCTATCTGGCGGTTGAGCAAGGTGCTCAGGCTGTCGGCATCGCTGCGGAATACCGGGTCGTCACTGGCGCGGTAATGCGCGACCAGCGCCTGCAAGTCGCCCTTGAAGAACTGCTCGGCGGTGCCCTGAAAACCGCGCAGACCGGTCTGCGCTTCGATCAGATGGGCTTCGACGCGTTTGGCGTAATCGTTGATGAACCCCGGCACCTGGACACCGATCAACAGGCCCGCCGCAAACAACACCAGCCGTAGATAACTGAGCAACATCGAGGAGAGATCCTTTATTCGGTCGTGCCCTGGCTGACGCATTCGCCGCGTCGCCACAGGCTCCATTGGCCCGGTTGGTAACGGGTCCAGGTTTCGTTTTCGGTCAAAGGCTCGGTGGCGATCACCGTGACCACGTCGTTGGGCGTGGTTTCCGCCTGGAAATCGACGATCACATCGACATCCTTGAGCCGCGCCGGGCCGAACGGTGCGCGCCGGGTGATTTGTGCCAGTTTGGTCGAGCAATAGCAGAACAGCCAGTCGCCGTCGCTGAGCAGGCAGTTGAACACACCTTTGCTGCGGTATTCGGCACACGCGGCGACCAGGTCCGGCAGCAGCACTTCTATATCGACCGGTTCCGGGAAGGCTGCACGCACGCGGTTGAGCAGATCGCAAAACGCCGCTTCGCTGTCGGTGTCGCCCACCGGGCGGTAGAAACTCTTGATCGGGGTGAAATCGGTGAGCTGGCCGTTGTGCGCGAAACACCAGTTGCGCCCCCACAGTTCGCGGACGAACGGGTGGGTGTTGGAAAGGCAGACCTTGCCGACGTTGGCCTGGCGGATGTGGCCGATGACCACTTCGCTCTTGATCGGATAGCGCTGCACCAGGTTGGCGACTTCCGATTCGCTGCTGGCGGCCGGGTCCTGAAACAGGCGCAAGCCACGACCTTCATAGAAGGCGATGCCCCAGCCGTCGCGGTGCGGGCCGGTTCGCCCGCCGCGCTGCATCAGGCCGGTGAAGCTGAACACGATATCGGTCGGCACGTTGGCACTCATGCCCAGTAGTTCACACATGTGCTGACTCTCGTGATTACAGACGCGGCTCGACGCGCATGCGCTGCGGATTGTTCGGCACCGGCGGGCGACCGTAACGGTCATCACCGGCAGCGCCGAACGGCTGATCGTCGTCGCGATCATCGGCACGCGCCGCAGCCTTGGCGGCTTCGGCCTGCTCGCGACGGGCGCGGGAGGCGCGTTCGATCGGGAAGCGGATCAAGACGAAGATCAGGTAGATGCCGAACGCAATCATGCCGTACATGAACAGGTCGGAAATCGCCCGCCAGGCGTTGTTGCCGACCTTGAAGGCCAGGTCCAGCGCGGTAATGGCGATCGACGGTGCGACCTTGGCTTTCACCGGGTCAATGATGGTCGGGCTGAACAGCAACACCGCCATCAGCACCCGCAGCGGCTCGCGCAGCCAGCGCCACATCCAGCGGGTCAGGCGCATCCATACCAACAGGCAGCCCACAGCGGCAAAGGCGTAGAGGCCCCAGGCGATCAGATAGTCGTTCTCGGTCATGGTGTCCATGGCAAGGCAGGCAAAGAGGCGCTTATAGTAACGACTTTTCGCCTGTCAGGCTTGTCCCAATAGACACACGACCTGTAGGAGTGAGCCTGCTCGCGATGGCGTCAGCCCATTCAACATTGAGGTTGTCTGGTAATCCGTCATCGCGAGCAGGCTCACTCCTACAGGGAAAGCGGCAGTCTCAAGACTTGCGACCACTCTATTCCCGTACATTGTCCGAGAGCCTTCCATGCCCGAATCCGCCCACGTCACCCGCGCCCCGATCGCCCACAAGGCTGCCGGTGCCGACCCGTATGCCTGGCTGCAGGAACGCGACACCGACGCGGTGCTCGACTACCTCAAGGCTGAAAACGCCTATCAGGAAGCACAGACCGCCGATCAGGCCGCCCTGCGCGAAAGCCTGTTCGAAGAGATCAAGGGCCGGATCCTCGAAACCGACCTGTCCCTGCCCTCACCATGGGGGCCGTACCTGTATTACACGCGCACCACCGCTGGCGACGAATACGCTCGGCATTACCGCTGCCCGCGTCCGGCCGACGACAGCCTGACCCTCGATGAAAGCCGCGAGCAACTGCTTCTCGACCCCAACGTGCTGGCCAACGGCGGCTTCTTCTCCCTCGGCGCGTTCAGCATCAGCCCGGATCACCAGCGTCTGGCCTATAGCGTCGATGCGTCTGGCGACGAGATCTACACGCTGTTCGTCAAGGAACTGGCCAATGACAAGGTCAGTGAACTGGAATTCCAGGACTGCGACGGCAGCATGACCTGGGCCAACGACAGCCTGACCCTGTTCTTCGGCGTGCTCGACGACACCCATCGCCCACACAAACTGTTTCGCTATCGCCTCGACGGCACCGCTGCCGAAGAGGTGTTCCACGAACCGGACGGGCGTTTCTTCCTGCATTGCTACCGTTCCAGTTCCGAGCAGCAATTGCTGCTGACCCTGGGCAGCAAGACCACCAGCGAAGTCTGGGCACTGGACGCCCATCAGCCGCACCTGCCCTTCACTTGCATGGCGCCACGGGTCGAGGATCACGAATACGATGTTGACCACGGCGCGCTGGATGGCGTGTGGACCTGGTTTATCCGCACCAATCGCGACGGCATCAACTTCGCCCTGTATCAGGCTGCGGACACCGGTGTCGTGCCCAGCGAAGCCGACTGGCAGCAACTGGTCCCGCACAGCGACACGGTGATGCTCGACGGCGTGACGCTGAACGCCGAGGCCATGACCCTGAGCCTGCGCGAAGGCGGCTTGCCGGTCATCGAAGTTCACCCACAGGGCCAGACGCCGTATCGCGTGCAACTGCCGGATGCGACCTACAGCCTTTATGTGCAAAACAGTCTGGAGTTCGAGAGCGACCGCATCCGTCTGCGTTACGAGGCGTTGAACCGTCCTGCTCAGGTACGCCAGTTGATCCTCGCGAGCGGCGAGCAAACCGTCCTGAAAGAAACCCCGGTGCTCGGCCCGTTCGATGCCGACGCCTACGTCAGCCAACGCCTGTGGGCCACGGCGCCGGACGGTACGCAAGTGCCGATCAGCCTGGTGATGAAACGCGAGATGGTCGGCAAACCGGTGCCGCTGTATCTGTACGGTTATGGCGCCTACGGCTCCAGCCTTGATCCGTGGTTCTCCCACGCGCGTTTGAGCCTGCTGGATCGCGGCATGGCCTTCGCCATCGCCCACGTGCGTGGCGGCGGTGAGCTGGGCGAAGCGTGGTATCGCGCCGGCAAGCAGGACCACAAGCACAACACCTTCAGCGATTTCATTGCCTGCGCCGAACTCCTGATCCTCAACGGCATCACCACCGCCGAGAAACTGGCGATCAGCGGCGGCAGCGCTGGCGGCTTGTTGATCGGCGCGGTGCTCAATCAGCGCCCGGACCTGTTCGGCGTGGCGATTGCCGAAGTGCCGTTTGTCGACGTACTCAACACCATGCTCGACCCGGACTTGCCGTTGACCGTCACCGAGTACGACGAGTGGGGCAACCCCGAAGAACCGGACGTCTATGAGCGAATCAAGGCTTACGCGCCGTACGAAAACGTCACCGCGCAGAATTATCCGGCAACCCTGGTGATCGCCGGCTACAACGACAGCCGCGTGCAGTACTGGGAAGCGGCCAAGTGGGTGGCGAAACTGCGCGCGACCAAAACCGACGACAACCTGCTGCTGCTCAAGACCGAACTCGGTGCCGGGCACGGCGGAATGAGCGGGCGCTATCAGGGATTACGTGACGTAGCGCTCGAATATGCATTTGTGTTCAAGGTTTTGGGCCTGGCCTGAGGAACTCTGTCGGTCACTTGGGTCTTAATTCCAGACCCAAGAGGCCGATACACCACAGATCCCTGTAGGAGCTGCCGAAGGCTGCGATCTTTTGATCTTGATTTTTTGAAAGACAAGATCAAAAGATCGCAGCCTTCGGCAGCTCCTACAGTGGACGGTGTAAGCCTGGAATCAGTGAAAACAAAAAGACCGCAATGACATGTCAGAACCCACCCTGCTGAACAACGAAATTCGCGACTGGCTGATGGACTGTGGCCTGTTCGATCAATTGCAACTGGCGGACTTCGCTGCGGCCTCGGGCTACTTCAGCATCAGCACCGTGGCTGAAGGCGAGGCGATTTTCCGTGAGGGCGATGCCGGCAGTTTCATGTGCATCCTCCACACCGGTCAGGTCGCGGTGCAGAAGACTGGCCCCGACGGCCAGATCATCACCATGGCCACCCTGCGCAGCGGTCGGGCGTTCGGGGAAATGGCCGTGCTCGACGGCGAACGACGCTCAGCCACCTGCATCGCGGCGAGCAACTGCCAACTGCTCAACCTGGGCAAGGACTCGCTGGAAAAGATGCTCAACGACGCGCCGAAAATCGCTGCGAAGATCATCCGCGCCCTCGCCGTCTCTCTCTCCAAACGCCTGCGCATGGCCGACGGCCAACTGGCGGCGCAACAGGTTTAACCGCCGGGGGATTTGGCCTTGCTGCCGCCCGGTTCGATGCCTGGCACCGGTTGATCCTTGCTCGGCGGGCTGGGCATTTCGATCGGCACCAGTGGTGGGCTGCCACTGCCGGCACCGGCCTTCGGTGCGCTGATGGGAGTGATTTGCGGATACGGCGTCGGCGTGGCGGTTCCCGGCGAGCCGGGTTGCGGCGTCGGGCTGACCGGAATGGTCTGCTGCGCCTGCACTGCAGTAATCGAGAGCGCGGCCAGGGCAATGACCGTTAGAATGGTGCGCTTCATCAAGGGCTCCGTTTGGCCTTTAGTCTGCGCTCAGGCTACTCCCAACGGGCCTGCTTGCCTTCCCCCCTTGTAGAGATTTCCATGAAACGTTTCGTTCTGCTCGACACCACGCCGATCCCTGACAACGGCGGCGCCCTGTGCCTGTTCGAGTATGGCGAGGATTTCGTCATCAAGATCCAGGGCGGCGACGGCGGGCAACTGATGAACACGCGCATGCACGGTTCGGAAGATGCACTGGCCGAGATCCCTTGCCGCAAAGTCGCCGGACGGCCGGATTCACGGGTGCTGATCGGCGGTCTGGGCATGGGCTTCACCCTCGCCTCGGCGCTCAAGCATCTGGGCAAGAGCGCCGAAGTGGTGGTCGCCGAACTGGTGCCCGGCGTGGTCGAGTGGAATCGCGGGC
>NZ_QAIK01000040.1:79507-85026 GCF_003061005.1 Pseudomonas sp. HMWF021
CGCTCGGTGAAAAGTCCGGGCGACCGCTGCTCGATCCGCGCACGGTGATCCGTCAGGACGACGTGGCCAAGGTGCTGCAAAGCGAGCTGAACGGCTTCGACGCAATCATGCTCGACGTCGACAACGGCCCCGAAGGCCTGACCCAGAAGGCCAACAGCTGGCTGTACTCCGCCGCTGGCCTGAATGCCTGCGCCAAGGCCCTGCGGCCCAAGGGCGTGCTGGCGGTATGGTCGGCCAGCGCCGACCGGCAGTTTTCCGACAAATTGAAGAAGGCCGGTTTCAAGGCCGAAGAAGTCCAGGTCTTCGCCCACGGCAACAAGGGCACCCGCCACACGATCTGGATTGCCGAGAAGCTCAAGGGCTGAGCTAAACTCTGCACATAACCGTCATCAGTCTTTTTTACAAAGGTGAACCCATGAGTTCGTCCACCCCGACCAACACGTCGAAGCTCGATCGCATCCTTGCCGACAACCAGCGCGACAAGGAAATGGGCTACCGCGACAAGGCCCTGAAAATGTATCCGCACGTGTGCGGCCGCTGCGCCCGTGAATTTTCCGGCAAGCGCCTGAGCGAGCTGACCGTGCACCACCGCGACCACAACCACGACAACAACCCGCAGGACGGCTCGAACTGGGAGCTGTTGTGCCTGTACTGCCACGACAACGAACACTCGCGCTACACCGACCAGCAATACTTCGGCGACGGCTCGCTGAGCACGCCGAAAATCGCCAAGGCCACGCACAACCCGTTTGCCGCCCTCGCCGGTTTGATGAAAAAAGAAGATTAAAAGCAAAAGATCGCAGCCTTCGGCAGCTCCTACAGGGTGCACGCCATTCAACTGCAGGAGCTGCCGAAGGCTGCGATCTTTTGATCTTATCCCCGTATAATCGCCCTCTTTTTCCCGAAGGCACCCCGCTCGTGGCAGACAAACGTTACAGCTGCATTGGTTTGTACAACCCCAAATCACCGGAGAACGTCGGTTCGGTGATGCGCGCCGCAGGCTGTTACGGCGTGGCGTCGGTGTTCTACACCGGCAAGCGTTATGAACGCGCCGCCGATTTCGTCACCGACACCAAGCGTGTGCACTACGACATCCCGCTGATCGGCATCGACGACCTGAAGAAGATCCTCCCGCTCAACTGCGTCCCGGTCGCCGTGGAACTGGTCGAGGGTGCCCGCCCGCTGCCCGAGTACACCCACCCGGATCGCGCGCTGTACATTTTCGGCCCGGAAGACGGCTCGCTGGACAAAGAGATCCGCGACTGGTGTGAAGACGTCGTGTACATCCCGACCACCGGTTGCATGAATCTGGCGGCGACGGTCAACGTCGTGCTCTACGACCGCATGGCCAAGGGCCTGAACACCCGCTCCGGGCCGAAATTCCGCTGAAACGTCGCACATCCGATGGAACGAGCCGGCCGCTGCGGCAGTCAGCTTATCTATCTATTGCACATTGCCTGGGAGACAGATCATGACCGAACTCAAACGTGTCCAACGTATCGAATCCACCCCGTTCCAGAGCCGCTCCGAGCAGAACGTCGAAGGCTGGGAGCGCATCGGTTCCCTGGCCGGTGGCGTGATCATGGTCGGCAAGGGCCTGCGTCGTGGCGGCGTGTTCGGCCTGATTCAAGTGGCGATTGGCGGCGTGGCGATGGCTCGCGGCATCACCGGCCACAGCTCGGTGAAAAGCCTGCTGGAGAAAAGCCGTCAGGACATGAACAACGTGCGGGCGAAGATCGAGCGCGCCGGTGAAGAACTGAGCCAGCTCAAGGCCAATGCCGAGGCGGCGACCAGCACTGCCACCGTGACCGGCAATGATTCGGTGAAATCGCCGAAAGCCGGGGTTTAAAAGCAAAAGATCGCAGCCTGCGGCAGCTCCTACAGAGATTGGTGTAGGAGCTGCCGCAGGCTGCGATCTTTTGATCTTTACCGCAACAACGCGGTATCAAGGACTCTAGAGGTCTCGCCGAGCACGCTCTCAGCCAGTTGCACAAACTCTTTAGTACTCACCGTCCCCAGATGCATCGCCCCGCGCAACACATCATCCAGCGAACGTTTGTTGCGGGTCTTCAAGCGAATCTCGCGATCCAGTTCCTGCAAGACAATCACCGCTTTTGAAACCTGCGCCGGGCTGATCTGCTCGCCGCGTAACGTCGTCACCTTCTGACTGTCCTTGGTCAACTTCGCCTGCAACGCCTGATAACGCTCATCGCTCATGCCGCCGGCACGGCGCAGCAGTTCGATCGCGTAATACTCGGCAAAGCCTTCGCTGATCCAGTCGCTGCGCTGCTCGTCATTGATCCGCCCGAACACCTGCGCCAGCTCGCGCACCAGTGCACTGCTGCCACTTTCGCTGACCAGCGGCAACCGCGTGTTGATGTAGATCGATTCGTGCGCACCGAGACTGCCGCGCCACATCGGGTCGTTGGCGCCGACGATCAGCAGTTTTTTCGGATGCCGGGGATAGACCGCTTGCACCTGAGGCCAGACGAATGTCAGCAGCGTCAGCACATCCATGCGCCGCATGCTCTGCCCTTGCGGCGAAGCCACGGTGACTTCGGTTTCGCCCAGACGCGTGCGACGGCTGCCGAGGTGACCGGCGAGCATCCAGCCGGTCGGGCGGTCGAACAGGCGTGACGGGTTGTCGATGCGGAATTTGTTCTTGCCGATGCGCGGCCAGGCGGTTTCGACGCTTTTCCAGCCTTCGGGCAATTCGAATTGCAAGCGCGCGACCAATTCGGTGCCGTCCTGTTGATCGAGTTTTGCAGGGGGCACCAGTTCGTCGCCGCGCATCACCGCCCAACTCGGGGTCATGCGCGTGTCGAACGTGCCGTTCTTGCGGCCGTGGCTGATGCGTACGCGGTAAGTCAGGCTGGCCTTTTCGCTCGCAGGTCGCCACACGCCACGGGCCTGCTTGCCCGGGCTCAGCAGCCATTGGCCATCGGCCTTGAAGTCGCTGTAGTGGCTGCCGTCGCCAAGGTCGAAATCGAGACTGCGCACCGCTTCGCCTTTGGCCAGGGTCAGGCGCACTTCGGCCTGATCGCTTTGCGGCAACAGACGCACGTGGTAATCCAGATCGACTTTCTTTGCCGCCCACACCGGCGCGCTTAGCGCCAGCAGGCCGATCAGCGATGCCCGCAGCAATCCCCCAGCCATACACACTCCTTGTTGAATCCTGGAAACCCTGGGTACTTACCCGGCGCGGAAAATCAGGTGATCTTCCCAGTCATCCTCCGGCACGCTGCCTTCGGCGAGCATGCGCCCGGACTGGGAAATCCGTTCGTGATGCACGGCGTCACGATCGCCGCACACCAGGTGGTGCCACAACGGCAGATCCTTGCCTTCGCTGACCAGTCGGTAACCGCAGGTCGGCGGCAGCCATTTGAATGCTTCGGCCTGGCCCGGGGTGAGCTGGATGCAGTCCGGGACAAACTTGATGCGGTTCGGGTAGTCGCTGCACTGGCAGGTCTTCAAGTCCAGCAGTTTGCAGGCGATGCGCGTGTAATAGACGCTGTTGTCTTCTTCATCTTCGAGTTTCTGCAGGCAGCACAGACCGCAGCCGTCGCACAGCGATTCCCATTCCTCGTGTTCCAGTTGCTCGAGGGTTTTGCGTTTCCAGAACGGTTCGACTTTGGCGGCCATGGCTCAAGCATCAACATCAGGTGGTGAAAAGGCCGCCAGTCTAGTGCCCAAGGCCTTGCGGGCCAAGCGCTGGCGACTGTCGGTAAATCGCGCTTGTCAGCCGAATCGCCGCCCAGTAGGGTTTTGCCACGAATTCATGACGCAAACACAGCAAGGAATCTTTCGATGAGTGCCAACCCTCGCGTTGCCGATTACGCCATTCACCCGCAGTTCACCGATCGCTGGTCGCCCCGCGCCTTCACCGGCGAAGCGATCCCGGAAGAAACCCTGCTGAGTTTTTTCGAAGCCGCTCGCTGGGCACCTTCAGCCTACAACTCGCAGCCGTGGCGCTTTCTCTATGCACGTCGTGATACGCCGAACTGGGAGCGCTTCCTGGGTCTGCTCAATGAATTCAACCGCAGCTGGGCGCAGCACGCGTCGGCGCTGGTGATCGTGATTTCGAAAACCACGTTTGCCGTGCCGGGCGCCAGCGAAGAAACCCCGGCGCTGTGGCACACCTTCGACACTGGTTCGGCCTGGGGCCACCTGGCGCTGCAAGCGAGCATCAGTGGCTGGCACACCCACGGCATGGCCGGTTTCGATCAGGCGCTGACCCGCAAGGAGCTGAACATTCCTGAAGGTTATGCACTGCACGCGGCGGTCGCCGTCGGCAAGCTGGGTGACAAGGCGACCCTGGCCGAGTACCTGCAGGCCCGGGAAGAGCCGAGCCCGCGTCGTCCGCTGAGCGAGCTGGCTGCAGAAGGCAACTTCACCCTCTAAGCCACAACGCAAAAACCACTGTAGGAGTGAGCCTGCTCGCGATGGCGTAGTGTCAGACAACATCAATCTCGACTGACACACCCTCATCGCGAGCAGGCTCACTCCTACAGATATCGCGGTGGATTCAATATCCGCGGTTGAAATCCACTTCCCCGCGCAACGCCTCTCCCGCCTGATACGCCTTCAGGTTTTCGACGAACAACTGCACCATCAACGCCGGCGACGTCGGTGCTGAGCTGTGCCCGGTCAGCAGCAAGCCCCAGGCAGTCCAGAACGGATGGCGTTGTGGCAACGGCTCCTGACGGCAGACGTCGATCACCGCGCCCGCCAGGTGCCCTTCCTTCAGCGCGTCCACCAGATCGGCGTCCACCACCGCTACGCCGCGCCCAACGTTGATGAACAAGCCGGTCGGCTTGAACTGCCTGAACAGCGCCGCGTCGTAGATATCGTGGGTGTGCGCGGTGTTCGGCAGCAGGTTGACCACGTAATCGACCTCGCCCACCAGTCGCGGCAGATCCGCCATCGAACCGACTTCGACGAACGGCGCCTGCTCGCGCGCACTGCTGGCGATGCCGTACAGCTCGACGCCAAACGGCAACAGGAACTGCGCCACGCTCTCGCCGATATCGCCGGTGCCGACGATCAGCACCTTGCGCCCGACCAGACTCTGGCCGGTGCGGTTGTCCCATTTGCGCTCGACCTGGCTAACCAGGCGCGCCAGCACTTCACGTTCGTGACCGAGCATGTAGGTCAGCACGTATTCGGCCATCACCTGACCGAAAATTCCCACCGCACGCGTCAAACGGTAATCGCGGCGCAGGCCATCGGCGAGCAACGGCGTTATGCCGGCCCAGGTCGATTGCAGCCATTGCGGCTGGTGGCCCTGCCGCAGCAGAGTCGCCAGCAGATCCGGCTGCCCCAGCCACACCGGGCAATCGACAGCCTGATGGGCCAGTTCGGCAGAATCGCCGCTGGTCAGCACTTCAAGCTCGGGGGCCGCCTGACGCAGCAGCCGGGCGTATATCGCGTGGTCGTGTTCAGCAATCAGAACGCGCATCTTCAAACCTTTCGCAAACCGTGCAGGCAACCGCCGAAGGAGTCGCGCTCCTTCGTGGCGG
>NZ_QAIK01000040.1:85045-103374 GCF_003061005.1 Pseudomonas sp. HMWF021
GCCTCGCAGATCAGACCGGGTCGTTGCGTCGCAGCAACTCTTCGGGCAGGTGTTCGATGTACTCGTCCTCGGCCGGCGGCATTTGCAGGTGGTAGCCCTGCTTGTCGAGGTTTTCCAGGACCACGGTGATGTCCTCACGCGCCAGCTTACGCTCGGGCGTCAGCACCAGATCGAAGGAATGCTTCGCCTTGCCGAAAGCCGCCATCAGTGCCTCGGGTACGCGCTCCAGAGCATCGCTCTTGAGCACGTAGAGATACATTCCGGGTTTCTTCGAACTTTGGTAAATGGAGCAAATACGTTTCAAGGCTGTTCTCCAGCAGTAGCCAGGCTGTCGAGCAGCTTCTGGCCCATGAGTTCGCGGCGCCAGCCACGCAGCGATTCAGGCAATTGATATGGGCCCTCGGGGAAGCCGCTTTTGACCAGCGCTTCGAGGGTTTTCTTGCGCAGCATCAGTTCCGGGGCGATGCCCAGACGCTCGGCCTCGACCTGGCCGAGGGCGCGCAGTTGCTTGATCAGTGCAGCGGCCTCGACCGGCAATGGCTCCGGTACGGCTGGCGGCCATTGATCAGGCCCCACACTGCCAGAGCGCTTGATCAGATCAAGCAGAAATTGACCGTCCTGACGCACGGTACGCGGGTGCATGTCTTCGATCTTGCCCAGCGCGGTGAGGTTGTCCGGTTGCGTGCGGGCCAGCGGCCACAGCGAGTGCTCACGGACGATGCGGTTGCGCGGCAGGTTACGGGCGCGGGCCTCTTTTTCACGCCAGGCGCACAGCTCACGCAGCACTGCCAGTTGCGCACGGGACAGCTTCCACGCCAGTTTGGCTTCGCGATAGACCTCGTAAGGGTCGGTCTCGCGGCGCAGGTTGGCCACCAGCTCGGCGCCGTCCTCCAGCACCCAGGCGAATTTGTCGTCAGACAGTTTCGGCCGCAGCTGTACGAAAACCTCCGCCAGATGCACCGCGTCTTCGGCCGCGTAGCTGACCTGCGTGTCGGACAGCGGGCGTTGCAGCCAGTCGGAGCGGGTTTCGCCCTTCGGCAGTTCGATACCCAGCACGTCCTGCACCAGCCGCGAATAGCCCATCGAGAATCCGAGGTTCAGGTAGGCCGCCGCCAATTGCGTGTCGAACAGCGGCGCCGGCAGGCTGCCAGTCAGGCGCAGCAAGACTTCGAGGTCTTCGCTGCAGGCGTGCAGGACTTTGAGCACCGCCGGGTTTTCCAGCAACGCGGCCAGCGGTTGCCAGGCGTCGATGGTCAGCGGATCGATCAGGTAGGCGCGTTTGCCGTCGCCAACCTGCAACAGGCCGGCAATCGGGTAGAAGGTGTCGACCCGCATGAATTCGGTGTCGAGGGCAACGAACGGCAGCTGCTGCCACTCGGCGCAAAACTGCGCGAGGCTTTCGTTGTCGCGAATCCAGTGAATATCGATGGCCACACGGCTCTCCCTTGAAGAATGGCGCGCAGTATATATCGCCGCCGGCGGTTTACGCGCCTGCGCTGGGTCAGAGCTGTAACGAAATGTCCTGCCAGAGAGAAAGAATAGTCTTACAGCGTGATTGGCAAGATAAATCCGCCCCGTGTAGGAGCTGCCGAAGGCTGCGATCTTTTGATCTTGATTTTGGTCTTGAAAAACAAAATCAAAAGATCGCAGCCTTCGGCAGCTCCTACAGGGGAAGAGTGATATTTAGTTTTTAAATAATGGTCGGAAAATCTGATTTGCCGATACGTGCGCCGCGCCGCCTAATCGACAGCCTCCGCTATCAGAGTCTGCCGATGGAAAACGTCCGCGCCACTTCCCGCCCCGCTGTCTGGCTGATGCTCGGCATCATCCTCGTCGCGCTCAATCTGCGCCCGTCCATGGCGGCCGTCGGCCCCTTGCTGTCGGCCATACGCGGCGACATTGCGCTGAGTTTCAGCATGGCCTCGCTGCTGACCATGCTGCCGGTGATGGCGATGGGGCTGGCGATGTTTTTCGGCATCGGCATCAGCCGACGTCTGGGCGAGCAGCGCACGGTGATCGTGTCGCTGCTGATTATCGGGCTGGCGACGCTGTCGCGGCTGTGGCTCGACTCGGCGGCGCAGTTGATTGGCAGCGCAGTGCTGGCCGGAATTGGCATTGCCCTGATTCAGGCGTTGATGCCGGCACTGATCAAGTCACGCTTCCCCGACCATGTGGCGCTGTGCATGGGGTTATACGTCACCGCGATCATGGGCGGCGCAGCGTTGGCCGCCTCGTTTGGCCCGTTGGTGATGGTGCAGACCGGCAGCTGGCGCATCGGGCTGGCATTCTGGACCGTGCTGACGTTGTTGGCGCTGCTGGTCTGGTGGACGCAATCGCCTGCGTCTTCCAGCCAGAGCACGCCTGTAAGAAAAGAGTCCTTCGCGGGTAATCCCCGCGCCTGGCTGCTGGCAATCTTCTTTGGCCTTGGCACAGCGTCCTACACCTGCGTACTCGCGTGGCTGGCGCCGTACTACGTGGAACAAGGCTGGAGCGAACAACGCGCCGGGCTGCTGCTGGGTTTTCTGACGGCGATGGAAGTGATTTCCGGGCTGCTGATACCGGCCATCGCCAACCGCAGCCGTGATCGGCGTTCAGTCCTGACGGCGTTGCTGCTGCTGATCATTGCCGGCTTCTGCGGCCTTATCCTCAGCCCGCAATACCTGAGCCTGCTGTGGCCTTGTCTGCTGGGGCTGGGCATTGGCGGGTTGTTCCCGATGAGCCTGATCGTCTCGCTCGATCACCTCGACAACCCTCAACGCGCGGGCAGCCTGACCGCATTCGTACAAGGCATCGGCTACTTGATCGCCGGGCTTTCGCCGCTGCTGGCCGGGATCATTCGCGACCGGCTGGGCAGCTTTGAATGGGCGTGGTGGTCGCTGACGGCGGTGATGGTCGTGATGTTGCTGATGGTGCTGCGCTTCAACCCATCGCAGTACGCCCGGCACATCCGTTGAACCGAAATGAAGGTGCCGGGCTAGAGGCTTCTTGCCATCTTTCACAGGTTTATCCGGCCGCGTCGTGTTGCTAAAACTTTCTGTCCCACAACCGACATTGAAAAGTCCTACAGGGCTTTCTCCTAGCACCATCGTTCCGTTAGGATCGTTCGCACACGTTTGCGCGGTAACGGCGCAAGGAGCACAGCGAGACAGAACGGATGCTGAACAGTAACTTGCTTAGAAAGCTCGACATGCAGGACCTCATGGTGTTTGTCGCCGTGTATGAGCAAAGCAGCGTCACGGACGTCTCGGAGACGCTGTGCGTCAGTCAGTCCACCGTCAGTTACTGCCTGAAAAAACTGCGCACCAGTTTCGAAGACGATCTGTTCATCAACACCCGTACGGGCATGCGCCCCACGTACAAGGCCGGCGCCATGTACGGCCATGTGCAGAAAATCCTCGAAAGCATCAACCTGTGCCACGCCGGCGCCCCGGCCTTCGATCCGACCCGGCAAGCGGTGACTTTCAATATCTGCGCCCCGGAATACTTCGAGCAACTGGTGCTGCCACGCCTGTTGAAGCGTTTCGACTTCGATGATCTGCCGGTAGTGGTCAACATGCACAAGTTCGAGACCGACGTGCCTGCCGATGAACTGCGCGACGGCAGCCTCGACCTGGTGATCTGTTTCGGCCCCAACTTCCATCGCAATCACACCGATCTGAAATCGCGCATGCTGCTGGAGGATGATCTGGTCTGCGTCTTCGACAAGCGCGCCACGCCACTGGAACCGCGCCTGAGCCTGCAGGCGTTCACCGAACGCCGACACGTGTTTCCGACACCCTGGACATCGACCACCAACATGGTCGACGGCTGGCTGGCGCGTCAGGCGCAGAAACGGCAGATCGTTGCGCGCTCCAACAGCTACAGCGCAGCCTTGAAGATGATCACCGGCACCGACTTCATCCTCACCCTGCCCCGGCGCATCCAGCGCCTGCTGACCAAAGAGACGGTGTTCAACCACTGCGAGGCGCCGAACGGTCTGCCGGGGTTCACGCTCGACATGCAGTGGAGCCAGAACGCCGATCAGGACAGCGCCAACGTCTGGCTGCGCGAACAGGTGATCAAGGTGTGCAGTGAGCTGGAAGCGGCCTGAGTCCTACACGCCGATGGCAGTCTTGGTGTAGGAATCGCGATCGATATCCAGCAACTCCACGCACAACTGCACTTCAACCCCGGCCGGCCACTCGCACAGATCCTGCAACACCGCCAGCAGGCTCTCCGAGAGCTGCTTCTTGATCTGCGGCGAACGCCCGCTGAGCAGCGCCAGCTTCACGTGGACAAAGGCGCGCTCGCCCATGCCGGTTCCGACCTTGAACGTCTCGACCTTCACCGCCCGGCTCTTGATATCGAACTCCGCCGCGAACTGACCGGATCCCACCAGAGTGTTGTTCAACCGAATCAAAGCCACGTCGGCATTGAGTTGCGGCAAGTTGGCGGTGTATTCCATGTGCAGATGTGGCATGGGCGGCGCTCCGGACGATCAGCAGAAAAGTCGTACGTATACCACAGCAATGGCCGACGCTCCTGCGGGATTTTCTGACGTCGTCTGCGGTTGTATCTCACACCGGCTGATTTGGCTCAGGGCGCTGTCAGCGGTCGCTCGCTCATGAACTGTTCCAGCCGCGAGCGTAACCAGCGTTCGGCCGGATCGCTGTCGACATGGCTGAGCCAGACCATCGACAGGTCGAGCGTCGGGGTCTTGAACGGAAAGGGTTCCTTGAACAGCAAACCGGAAGCCGCCATGGCGGCGGCGGTGTAGTCCGGCAGGCTGGCGATCAGATCGGTGCCGGCGAGCAACGCCGGCAAAGCGCTGTATTGCGGCACCGACAACACAACCTGACGGGTGCGTCCCAGTTCTGCCAGCCACTCGTCGGCGAATCCGCTGACATTGGCCGTGTGGGAAACCAGCACGTGGGGACGGGCGCAATACTCATCGAGGGTCAACGGCGTGTCCGAGGCATCGGCGCGCAGGATGCTGGGCTGAATGTGCCGCAATAATTTTCGCTTGGCATTGGCCGGCAGGCCACGGGTCTGGCTGATGCCGACCGTGATGTCCCCAGCCGCCAGCAGATCGGGAATCCGCCAGTAATCGACATGCTGCACCACGAACACCACGTTCGGCGCCTCCTGGCGAAGCGCTCGCAGCAACGGCGGCAACAGGCCGAATTCGACGTCGTCGGACAGGCCGATACGAAAGGTCATGGTACTCACCGCCGGGTCGAAATCGCGAGTCAGGCTCAGGGCCACCGACAGCGAATCCAGCGCAGGCTTGAGATGGCGAAAGATGTCTTCTGCACGAGCGGTCGGTTCCATGCGATGGCCGACGCGGATGAACAGGGGATCGTTGAGCATGGTGCGCAAGCGATTAAGCGCGGAACTGATGGTCGGCTGGCCGAGAAACAATTTCTCCGCCGCTCGGGTCACGTTGCGTTCGAGCATCAGCGTCTCGAACACCACCATCAGGTTGATGTCGGCCTTGCGTAGTTCATTGCGATTCATTCACAGCCCCCGTCCCCAGTCTGGAGGCAGTGTAGAAAGGCCCATGGACGACGTCTACGGGCCGGCACCGGAGCAGATCCGGATTTCTTCAATTCAGCGTCAGCGCCTGGATCCCGATGGCCAGTTTGCGCGGGTCCTTGCTGAGGCCAAGCTCCCCCGGGCTGATGGCGTTGGCGTATCGCAAACGTATATTCAGCACGCCCTGGCGCTCCACACTCTGCTGCACTTCGGCGGGCAATTGGATGTTCAGACGATTGTCGTCAGGCTTGACCAGCCGGGTAGACAGCACAGGTGCATCGTTGACGAGAATTTCCAGCGATTGCCCGGTGTGCGTCGGCGCGAGCAGCGCCGTGGTTTCCAGCAACAGGGAGTGCACCCGGGACATCGGCCGCAGAATAATCTGCGACTCGCCGCCGTCGGACCAGGTCCCCCATGGCTCGCTGAGCGACCAGCCTTTGCCCAGGTAAACCGACGCCAGACTGGTGGCATTGAACTCCACCCGCTGGCCCTGCTGCAGCTGCGCAATCAGGGTCACAGGATCCGGCGCCGAAATGGCCGGGCAGTCCGCACAGCGCTTCCAGCCCGGGGCCAATACGTTCAGACCGTCGATCCGGGCCAGCACATCGGTATCGCGATTCAACGTCAGCGCGGCCTGCAACACAGTGCGGTTATCCAGCACATAAAGGGTGTCGGGGGCATAACTTCCGCTGCTCACCATCCGCTCCGCCTGGGCCTGCGCCGCCTCGGTGGCCACTGTGCTGACGCGTCCGAGGTACACCGCGTTTGTTGCCAGGTGGTGGGTGCCCGCGTAGTTGGCCAGCGTCATCCACTGTTCCGAATAGTTCTGCGGGCGCAGCCAGCGCACGGCCTTGTAGTGCCCGGCTGCCTGTTCCCAGAACGGATCAACCAGTGGCGTCTTCCATTTGGCCGCCGGCGGGGTCATGAAAAAGCTGCGCGACACCGCCCAGCCGGCTCGCGTATCGGCTACCTGAATCACCAGAGCGATACTCAACAGCAGCACAGCGGTACGCGAAGAGTGACCACGTATCACCGCATACAGGATCACGAAAATGGTCATGTACATGATCGGCCAGATCATTCGCCCCGAACCACGGAAAACGGTGGCCACAGCGACGACGGCATCGGGCAGCGGAATCTGCAATTCAAAAGGCCCTACGCCGATGTTGTTGGAGAAAGCGAATACCGCCAGGGCTATCAGCGCGAGAAAGAACAGAGGATAGCGGCGCACCTTGGCCCCAGAATCGAGCGTCCCCTGCAGCACTGGCGCCATCGCACAGGCCAGCAGAAAAAGAGTCCCGAGCCCCAGAAAGGCGAATCCATCGCCATCGCCCAGGACGCCCGGCATGTCCTGCAGGGAGTAGGACCAGACACCCGCATCGAAAAAGGTCAGCACGTTGGCCCGAAACAATCCGTAGCCCATCAATGCCAGACCGCTGTCGCCAACACTGAAATACCCCGCTTGCCAGCAACAGAAACTGACCAACAGGAACAGGCCGACGCCTTCGATCAACACCTTGCCCGGGGTCAGCCGTCGTTGCAGCGCCTTGGTTGCAAGGTCGGCGAGCCAGATCAGCGCGATCATCGCCAGAAAATACGCATGCACCAAAGCAGCCGCCGCCAGCAACGCGCCCCACGCCAGACAGCGCTTTGGCGTAAAGGGGCGCAGGGCCAGATAAAGCGCCGCCAACACCAGAAAATGCCCGCCCAGGGACAAATGCACGCCCATTCGGATAATCATCGCCGGGACAAACAAAAACAGCCCGGCACCGATCAGGCGCAGCGCGACTTCACGACTGAACAGCCCGATCAGCTTCCAGGCAAACCAGCTCTGCAATACGAAACACGTCAACAGCCACAGGCCGAAATACTGAAAAGGCTCAGGGAGCAGCGCCGAGAACGGCTTGAAAATAAAGGCCAGCAGCGGATTGGAATCCGAAAAAATCACCCCGTTGCCCAGCTCCAGCCCATAGGTCGGATTGAGCCCCAGCGGAAATGTCCAGGGAGCATGGCGGAAGAAAACCCAGCCCTGATAATGCGTGGCAGGATCGCCCTCACCCAGCCAGGCAATGTTCATCGGGTTCAGGGCACGCGGGCCGACCACGATGAAAAACGCCAGGATTCCCAGGAGTACGGGCAGCAGCGACGTCAGCCGACGTGTCGCAAAAAGCTTCATCGATAAGTCCAGAAGTTGTGCAAGACAAACGTGAATGCCGGAATCGTCAACGCCACGGCGACGATGCCCAACAGATAATTCAACCCGGCCATTTGCGCAGCCCACGCAACCAGCATCGCCAGCAGAAAACCTCCGGCGGAGACCAGCAGAAAACGCCGCAGGGTTTTGCCATGCAATCGGGCGGAAAAACTCCAGGTGGTGTTGATCACGTACGACACCACTGTCGCCACCACGAAAGCTGCGCCATTGGCCAGGGGTGGTTGCGCATTGATGAAGTTGATCAACAGCACGGCGACCAGTGCGTGCAAAGCGGTGACGAACAAACCGGTCACGGCAAAGCGCAAGCCGCGCTGGATCAATTGTGTTCTGTCGCTTTGGGTCACGGTTTGTGCGCCAGGACGAACACGCTCAATCCCGCCAGACGATTACGCCCCAGCAGTGGCAACTCGAGATGGCAAAGCGTCTTGAGCACACGGTTGACTGCCGGATGATGGCGCTTGAGCTGAGAACGCGGCGCTTGCGCCCGGGAACCGCTTGGCAGCAAACGCAACGCCGCTGCAATCGGGAACACCGCGCCGAAATAATAGGCGCCGCGCTGCACGGTCAATCCGGCGTCACGGGACAGGGTTTCAAACTGCGCCAGGGTGTAGCGACGCTTGTGCTCAAGAAAGTCGTCGTGGGCGCTCCACAGGAACTGGAACGCTGGCACGGTCATCAGAAAGCGGCTGCCGGACGGCACTTTGTCGACGTAGGATCTGAGCAGGCCAAGGTCATCGTCCACATGCTCCAGCACATCCATCAGCAGCACCAGATCGGCGTCGATGGCCTCGATATCACGCCGGTAATGCAGCGCTTTACCAGCGATGGTCGCATCGGAATCGGATGGATAGCTGATATCGACGCACCATGCTTCCTGCGCAGAGGTACGGGTCAGCAGGTCATGGGAGAAAAAGCCTGAACCGGCGCCTACGTCGAGGATGCGTCTGACGGGGCTGTCACCCAGCAGACGACGGGTTGCTGCCGCTTTTGAGCTGTAATACCAATGCTCACCGATGCTGTCGCCGAGGATATCGGTTTCCTTGAGATCCATCTGTCAGTCCTTCGGGTCGTAGATACGGCGCACCAGAAAAACCGGCCGGCGTTTGGATTCGATATAAGTGCGGCCCAGGTACTCACCGAGCACGCCGATGCCGATCAGTTGCAGGCCACCGAGAAACGTCACAGCCACCATGAGCGAGGCATAACCGGGCATATCGACGCCATGGATCAGCGTGCGCACCACAATGAAAATGGCGAACGCGAAAGACACCAGTGAAACCATGGCACCGATGTACGTCCAGATCCGCAGAGGCTCGGTGCTGAAACTGGTGATACCTTCCAGCGCGAAATTCCACAACCGCCAGCCATTGAATTTGCTCTGCCCCGCCACGCGCTCAGGACGCTCGTAATCGACATGCGTGGTGCGAAACCCGACCCAGGCGAACAGGCCTTTCATGAAACGCCGGGATTCGGGCAGGGTCAGCAGCGCATCCACCACGCAGCGGTCCATCAGACGGAAGTCGCCGACGTTTTCCGGCAGGGGTTGCTCGGCAATCCTGTTGTGCAGACGGTAGAACCAGTGAGCTGAGGTCTGCTTCGCCCAGGTGTCGCTGTGGCGGCTGACGCGATGGCCGAGCACGACTTCGTAGCCATCGCGCCAGCGCTCGATCATTTGCAGGATGACTTCAGGGGGGTCCTGCAGATCGGCGTCGATGGGAACGATGATCTGGCCGGTAGCCGTCTGCAGCCCGGCAGACAATGCTGCCTCCTTGCCAAAGTTGCGGCTCAGGTCGACGATGCGCAGCCGTGAGTCCTGCAACTGACGATCAAGCAGGCGTTGCAACGTGGCATCCGTACTGCCGTCGTTGACGAACACCAGTTCCAGGTCGATGGACGCCTGTTGCCGAAAGACTTCATCGATGCGCAGAAGAAAGCCGTCAAGGCTGTCTTCTTCGTTGAAAACAGGGACAACCAGCGACAACTTCACCGGTGCAGCCTGCTGCGTTCCGTGCTGAGTCAAGGGAGTGCTCTTTTTATAGTGGTTTTCGGTCGCCGAACACTATTCGACGCCATGAGCCGTCCCGTATTAAGCAGTAGCGACGATAGCGATGCAAGGGCGAAACAGTGACATTTTGGCCAATCCGGATGCCAAACCGCACGCTCTAGGCCGCACTCTCGGGAAACATTTGCCAACGATTGGAAACAAATCCCCGATAGCCAAAAAGTCCTGCTCCGCTAGGCTTGCGACAATGCGTCACAAAGGCTGTCGCAGTCACCCATCGCATGGAGCGAACTGAATGTATTTCGAGATATACCGCCAATCCAGAGGCACCCCAAGCACCGGCAAAGGACAATGGCGCTGGAGACTCAGAGCGGGAAACCACGAGACCATCGCCAGCGGCGAGTCGTACGTGAACAAGGCGGACTGCCTGCATGTGATCGAACTGATCAAGGCTGTGCAGGGTGAGACGCCAGTCAAGGAAATATGACGGCCCGACTGGCCCGCTGAAGCAATCAAGGCCGCGCAGATGAACATCTGCGTGGCCTTGACTGTAGGGCTTGGGGCGAAAAGCAAAAAAGCCCCGCAGCTTCTCAGCTGCGGGGCTTTTTCATGTATGGCGGAGAGATAGGGATTCGAACCCTAGGTACCGGTGAAGGTACAACGGATTTCGAATCCGTCCCATTCGGCCACTCTGGCATCTCTCCAACGGCGCGCATCATAACAACACTTCTGCCGAAAGCAAACCCTCTTTCGAAAATTTCTTCGTGCTATCAGATGCTTGCGTCGATTAAAGCGGTACACCCAGACGATTGGCGACTTCTTCGTAGGCTTCGATGACGTCACCGAGGCCTTGGCGGAAGCGGTCCTTGTCCATCTTCTTCCTGGTGTCCTTGTCCCACAGACGGCAGCCGTCCGGGCTGAACTCGTCGCCCAGGACGATGGAGCCGTCGCTGAACACGCCGAACTCCAGCTTGAAGTCCACCAGCAGCAGGCCTGCGTCGTCGAACAGTTTGCTCAGGACTTCGTTGACCTTGAGCGACAGTTCTTTCATGCGCGCCAGTTGCTCGGCGGTGCCCCAGCCGAATGCCACGACGTGGGATTCGTTGATGAACGGGTCACCCTTGGCGTCGTCCTTCAGGAACAGTTCGAAGGTGTACGGATTGAGCTTCATGCCCTCTTCGACGCCCAGACGCTTTACCAGGCTGCCGGCGGCGTAGTTACGCACGACGCATTCAACCGGGATCATGTCCAGTTTCTTCACCAGGCATTCGTTGTCGCCCAGCAGTTTGTCGAACTGGGTCGGAATGCCGGCCGCTTCGAGTTTCTGCATGATGAAGGCGTTGAACTTGTTGTTCACCATGCCTTTGCGGTCGAGCTGCTCGATGCGCTTGCCGTCGAACGCCGAGGTGTCGTTGCGAAACAGCAGGATCAAGCGGTCAGCGTCGTCGGTCTTGTAAACCGATTTGGCTTTGCCGCGGTAGAGTTCTTCACGTTTTTCCATGATGGGCTCCGCTTGCTAAGTAGATGGGCTAGGCGATATGGCGCCAGTCGAGCCCTGAATCTTGATCGGCCAGTTGCAGCCAGTCCGGGTCGCACCCGAGGGTGTCGACGAAACATTGCCGGGCCAGCTGCGGCAGGTTGTTCTTGCTGCTCAGGTGGGCGAGAACCAGATGCTGCAAGCCCTGCCACCCCAACTCGGCCACCAGGAATGCCGCCTGGTGGTTGTTCAAATGTCCCAGCTCGCCGCCCACCCGCTGCTTGAGAAAGTACGGGTAATGACCACGGGCCAGCATGTCGCGGCAGTGGTTGGACTCGATCATCAACGCATCGAGATCCCGATAGCCGTCCAGCACCCGCTCGCAGTAGGAACCCAGGTCGGTCAGCAGGCCGAAGCGCCGCTGCTCGTTATCGCTGAATACATACTGGGTCGGCTCCTGCGCATCATGAGCCACGGCAATGACCCCGATGTTCAGTGCACCGATCTGCAGTTGCTCGCCACCGGCCAGAAAACCTGCCGGTTCGATCGGTTTGCGCATCCCGCGCAGTGTGCCGCGACTGAGGTAGACCGGCAGATTGTAGCGCCGAGACAGCAAACCCACGCCATGCACGTGATCGGCATGTTCGTGGGTTACGAGTATCGCGCTCAGTTGCGCCGGGTTCACACCCAGGCGCAACAGGCGTTTTTCGGTTTCCCGCAGGGAAAAACCACAATCCACCAGCACATACGTATCAGCACTGGCGATCAGCGTGCCGTTCCCTTGGCTACCGCTGCCGAGAACGGCAAAGCGCATGTGATCAGCCCAGATTGTCCTGAATCACGCTCAACACTTTGCGCGCCACATCGGCCGGCGCCACGGTGTTGATGTTCTTCTCCACGGTGACCTGAACGTTTTCACCGACCTTGCTCAGGCGAACCTGATAACGCTCGGCGCGGGCTTCAACTTCTTCCTTGGTCGGCGCACTGCCGAACAGGCTGCTGAAGAAACCAGGCTTGTCGTCCTTCTTCTCGGCTTTTTCGGCCAGGTTGATGTAGTACAGGCCCAGGCTGCGGTTGATGTCTTCAACGCGCCACTGACCTTGTTCCAGCGCACGACCGACGCTCGACCAGGCACGATCCAGGTCCGGACCGACGTTCAGTACCGGGTTACCGCTGCCGTCTTCGCTGAGGCTGACACGGCTTGGGGTATCGAAATCACGCGAAGCCAGCATCGACACCGAACCGCCCTTCTCGGAGATCCGGCTCATGCTCGCGAGCATGTCGTCGACCAGCGCAGCGTCCAGGCCAGTATTGACCGAACGGTTGGTGAAATCGACGTCGGCGGTGCTGCCGGCAGGACGCTCGGCGCTGACCACGTAGATTTCACTGGTGTTGCGCTGCACGCCTGGCTCGATACGCACCCGCACGCGGGTTTCGCTGTCGGAACCGACACCGGCGGCGCTCAGGCGCTTGGCCACAGCGGCGGACAATTCGTCGGAATGCTGCCAGGTGGTGGTGAATTCACCGGTTTGCGGGCGCTGTTCATCCAGACGGAAACCGTTGTCCTGGAAGAACTGCACCGCCACTGGCCAGACTTCGGCCGGCGGGTGCTGGGCCACGACCCAACGCGAGTCACCGCTCTTCTGCAGCGAGTAGTCGGTCGCATCGGCAACCGCTGTCAGCGGTTGCGGGCGCGGCACCACGTATTCGCCCTTGGCGGTGTCATCGGCCACGTTGCGCGGGATCGGCAACAGCGGATCCAGACGCTTGGAGGTGCTGACATTCGGTGGCAGTTGCATCGGTGCAGTCTGTTGCGCTTCCAGGTAATCGCTACCACGGTCACGGAAATAACCTTCCGGGCCCCAGACCCATCCGCAGCCACTGGTGCTGGAGATAATCAAGGCAAGTGCGGAAAGTCCGGCCATTCGCTTCATGCGTTGTACTTCCTCAATTAAACCAGGACGCTGCACTGGCGCAGGGCCGTGCGAAGCGTTTCATGACAAGGAGCGCTCAGCCAGGTCAGCGGCAGGCGGATGCCTTCGTGCATCAGGCCCATTTCAACCAAAGCCCACTTCACCGGAATCGGGTTGGCTTCGATGAACAGGTCCTTGTGCAGCGGCATCAGTTTTTCGTTGATCGCCCGTGCGGTCTCGGCGTCGCCGTTCAGCGCAGCCTCGCACAGGTCGGCCATTTCGCGCGGGGCGACGTTGGCGGTTACGGAGATGTTGCCTTTGCCACCCAGCAGGATCAGCTCGACCGCGGTCGGATCATCGCCGGACAGCACGATGAAGTCCTTGCTCACGCCGTCGATGATGGCTTTGGCGCGTTTCAGGTCGCCGGTGGCTTCCTTGATGCCGATGATGTTCGGCACGGTGGACAGGCGAATCACGGTCTCGGCCTGCATGTCGCAGGAGGTGCGGCCGGGAACGTTGTACAGAATCTGTGGAATGTCGACCGCTTCGGCAATGTGCTTGAAGTGCTGGTACAGGCCTTCCTGAGTCGGCTTGTTGTAGTACGGCACCACCAGCAGGCAGGCGTCGGCGCCGGCTTCCTTGGCGTTGCGGGTCAGCTCGACGGCTTCGCGGGTCGAGTTGGCGCCAGTACCGGCGATCACCGGGATGCGGCCAGCAACCTGTTTGACCACGGCTTTGATGACGGCGATGTGCTCTTCTACATCAAGGGTCGCCGACTCGCCGGTAGTACCGACCGCGACAATGGCGTGGGTACCGTTTTCAAGGTGGAAGTCCACGAGTTTTCGGAGGCTGTCCCAGTCAAGACGCCCTTGTGCATCCATGGGTGTGACCAGTGCCACCATACTGCCCCGAATCATGAAAACGCTCCTGCCGGAAAAAGAGAGCGGTAATGGTACTGGCGCCAAGATGCTTGCACAAGCGAAGTACTGCGCCGCCATTCCCCTTGGCGTCGGTTTTCGCTACCCTTCAGACTTTGATCGGTACAGATCAGCTTGTACGCCGGGTTCCAGCCTCCCTTTTCGGCCTCCCAGGTCCCGTTCCAGCGTCGCTGCTGCACGCTCCACCATTATTGGAGCGAATTGCGAGCCGTGGCCCGGGGCTTTCTGAATCGGCACGCGCGGATGCTCCCCCGACGGCCAACGCCCATCGACCTACCGACCGCTCATCGCTTTAGGAATGCTGCATGTCCACCCCCACAGTTCGCGAACAATTCCTTGTCATCAGTGCCCTTGGCGCCAACCCCATGGAGCTGACTAACGTCCTGTGCCGCGCCAGCCATGAAAATCGCTGCGCCGTCGTCACCTCCCGCCTGACCCGCCACGGCGAGTGCAGCGCCCTGGTGCTGGAAATCTCCGGCAGCTGGGACGCCCTGGCTCGCCTCGAAGGCAGCCTGCCGACCCTGGCCAAGCGCCACGCCTTCACCGTCAACGTGGTGCGCAGCGCGGCACTGGAAAACCGCCCGCAGGCCCTGCCCTATGTGGCTTATGTCAGCTCGGCGTATCGCCCGGACATCATCAATGAACTGTGCCAGTTCTTCATGGATCACAACGTCGAGCTGGAAAACCTGACCTGCGACACCTATCAGGCCCCGCAGACCGGCGGCACCATGCTCAACGCCACGTTCACCGTGACGTTGCCGGCCGGCACCCAGATCAGCTGGCTGCGCGACCAGTTCCTGGATTTCGCCGACGCCATGAACCTGGATGCCCTGATCGAGCCTTGGCGCCCACAAAACCCAATGTAAGGAAGCTTTCATGGCCGTTGTCATCGACCAACCGGTTGCGGATTTCGAAGCACCTGCCACCAGCGGGCAGACCGTCAGCCTGTCTGCCCTGAAGGGCAAGCAAGTGGTGATCTATTTCTACCCGAAGGACAGCACCCCGGGTTGCACCACCGAAGGCCAGGGCTTTCGCGATCAATACGCGGCGTTCCAGGCTGCCAACACGGAAATTTTCGGCATTTCCCGCGACAGCCTGAAGTCCCACGAGAACTTCAAGTGCAAGCAGGAGTTTCCGTTCGAGCTGATCAGCGACAAGGACGAAACTGTCTGCGCACTGTTCGACGTGATCAAGTTGAAGAAACTGTATGGCAAGGAATACCTGGGCGTTGATCGCAGCACGTTCCTGATCGACAGGAACGGTGTACTGCGTCAGGAATGGCGCGGCGTGAAAGTGCCGGGGCATGTGGATGCGGTGCTGGCTGCGATCTTTTTGCTTTTATAGCAACGGAGCCACAACCGGCTCCTTGCGCGGCCACGCATCCAGCACGGCCTTGAACAGCGTCGCCAGCGGAATCGCAAAAAACACTCCCCAGAACCCCCACAACCCGCCGAACAGCAGCACTGCGCAGATGATCGCCACCGGGTGCAGATTGACCGCTTCGGAAAACAGCAACGGCACCAGCACGTTGCCATCCAGCGTCTGAATGATTCCGTAGACCGCCATCAGATAAATGAACTGGTCACTCCAGCCCCACTGGAACAGCGCAATCAGCAACACCGGCACGGTGACCACCACCGCGCCGACGTACGGCACCACCACCGACACCCCGACCAGCAACGCCAACAGCGCCGCATAGTTGAGCCCGAGAGCGACGAAGGCGATGTAGGTCACGCCGCCACAGATCACGATCTCGATGACCTTGCCGCGAATGTAGTTGGCAATCTGCCGGTTCATTTCCTGCGCCACGCGGGTGATCAGCGCCCGCTCACGAGGCAGATAACCGCGCACCCATTCGCCGATCATGGCCCGATCCTTGAGGAAGAAGAACACCAGGATCGGCACCAGCACCAGATAGATCATGATGTTGACCAGCAGCGGCAGACTCGACAGGGAAAACGTCAGCGCCCACTGTCCGAATTTGCCGATTTCGCCACGCGCCGCTTCGATGGCCTGCAGCACCTGCTCATCGGAGACCAGATGCGGGTAACGCTCAGGCAGCAACAGCAGCAGAGACTGCCATTTGGCGAGCATCCCCGGCAGCTCGTTGAACAGTGTGATCAACTGATGCCAGAGCAGCGGCACCACCACCACGATGAACACCAGCAATACGCCCATGAACAGCGCAAACACCAGCCCTACCGCCGCCGCCCCCGGCACACGCATGCGTTCAAGGGCCACCACCAGCCCCTGCATCAGATACGCCAGCACCATCCCGGCCAATACCGGTGCGAGCATGCCGCCGAGGGTGAGCACTGCGGTGAAGGCGAGAAACAGCAGCACTGCCAGCACCACCGCCTCTTCATCGGAAAAATAGCGCTGAATCCAGTCGCGTAACACTTTGAACATCAATAATCCTTAGGTCTTTTACGCTGTCGGTTTCAGGCTTTTTTCAACCAGTAACGGTAGACGCCCGCTTCGTCTTCCTCGCGCAGCAGCGTATGACCGGCCAAACGGGCAAAGGTGCGGAAGTCGCGCTGCGACCCCGCATCCGTGGCGATCACCTTGAGCACCGCGCCGCTGGGCAGCTTGTTCAGCTCCATTTTGGCCTTGAGCAACGGCAACGGGCAATTCAGGCCACTGGCGTCCAGTTCACAGTCATGGGCTACAGCGTCAGTCATTGCGTCACTCCGGTTCAGGTGGTTGAGGCGCCTAGAATATCTGGTCGCAGGCCCGGTGTCCGGCTACAGTAAGGTCTTTGTCTTCTAAGGCTTTGTGCATGACATTTCTGCGCCCTACCCTGCTGACGCTCGCTTGCCTGCTCGCCTCACCGGGCTTTGCCGACGATCTGCCGTCACTTGGCGACGCCAGTTCTGCCATTGTCTCACCGCAACAGGAATACCAGCTCGGCCGCGCCTGGCTGGCAATGTTGCGCAGCCAGGTTGCACAGCTCAACGACCCGCAGCTCAAGGATTACGTCGAGTCCAGCGTCTATAAGCTGGTGGAAACCAGCCAGGTCACCGACCGACGCCTGGAATTCATCCTGATCAACAGCCCGCAACTCAACGCCTTCGCGGCACCGGGCGGGGTCGTCGGGGTTAACGGCGGTCTCTTTCTCAACGCGCAGACCGAGGGCGAATATGCCTCGGTACTGGCCCACGAATTGGCTCACTTGTCGCAACGTCACTTTGCTCGCGGCGTCGAAGCCTCGCAGCGGATGCAGGTGCCAATGATGGCGGCGCTGCTGGCCGGCATCGTGATTGCCGCCGCCGGTGGCGGGGATGCCGGGATCGCGACCATCGCCGGTAGTCAGGCCGCAGCCATTCAATCGCAGCGTACCTTCTCGCGCCAGAACGAACAGGAAGCCGACCGTATCGGCATCCTTAATCTGGAAAAGGCCGGATACGATCCACGCTCGATGCCGACCATGTTTGAACGCCTGATGCGTCAATACCGCTTCGACGCCAAGCCGCCGGAATTTCTGCTGACTCACCCGGTGACCGAATCGCGTATCGCCGACACCCGCAACCGCGCAGAACAAGCGCCGGCGGGCGGCATCGAAGACAGCATGCGCTATCAGCTGATCCGCGCCCGCGTTCAGTTGATCTACGAAGAAACTCCGGGACTGGGCGCCAAGCGTTTCCGCGCGCAACTTGACGAGAATCCGAAAAACGATGTGGCGCGCTACGGTCTGGCAATCGCCCAGATCAAGGGTGGTCAGCTCAATGAGGCGCGAGAGAACCTCAAGCAACTGCTGGCCAAATCCCCCAACGAGATCATCTACAACCTCGCGCAGATCGATCTGGACATCACCAACAATCGCCTGCCGGATGCGCAGACACGGGTTGACCGGATGCTCACGCAATATCCGGGCAATTACCCGCTGAATCAGATTCGCGTCGATCTATTGTTGAAGCAGAATCGCACCGCCGATGCGGAGAAAGCGCTCGAAGGTTTGCTCAAGTCCCGCCCGAACGATCCGGACGTTTGGTATCAGGTTGCCGAAACCCGCGGCCTGTCCGGCAATATCATCGGCCTGCATCAGGCTCGGGCCGAATACTTCGCGCTGGTGGGCGACTATCGCCAGGCGATCCAGCAGCTCGACTTCGCCAAGCGCAAGGCGGGCAGCAACTTCCCGCTGTCCTCGCGGATCGATGCGCGCCAGCGCGAGCTGATGGAGCAGGAACGCATGATCAAGGACATGATGGGCTAGGGTTTCATCAGTCACATAAAAGCTTCAGGCATAAAAAAACCGCCTCTTTTGAGGCGG